>JADGRA010000038.1 GCA_017881265.1 Myxococcaceae bacterium
CGCATCGAGACTCATAAACAAACTACGAATAACCAGGCCAGCGATTGCCTTCCGAAGTGCGCCAAAGCGGGGCGTCCGCGGCTTCGGGGCTGTTTTCCGGGCCTACCAGCCGGAGGCTAGGTTTCCCCTGGGCCGGCTGGGCAAGCTGCTTAGCCCCGTGCTCCAACGCCTGTACGAGGTGCCCACTCGCCTGGCCGACTGCTGTGTTCACGCCCTTCCCGGCCCGATTTGCAACGAGTTGGACCGGGTGCCGACCCGCCTTGACCATACGCTCGGCGGATCGCTCGCCGGAAAGGACTCTTCGGAGGACTCGTCGACGGGGATCCTGCGCAGGGGACGCAGGCGGGTGACGCCTTCGTCCACGGCTGAACCGGGCCCGTCAGCGCCCGAGACCCTGGGCGAGATAGAGGTTGTCGAGGAAGCGCCCGTAGGTGAAGGCGACCTCGCTCCCATCCGGGGACTGCCCCAAGAGGTCGTTGATGGGATCGAAAGGCCCCACTCTTACGAAGCGTAGGCAAACAAAAAGCCCCGGTCGACTGCCGCGGGGCTTCACCGTCCGTGTTCGCGGACCTAGGTCAGTTCCACTCCCCGCACTTGTCGTCGTCTTCCCACGTGTCTTCCAAGTGTCGGTCGCGCCGGTAGAGGCCGTCCTGACCGACAGAAGCCGAGGGCCGGTAGTGATCGCGATATTGAGGGCACCGGAATAGGCTCAACTCCATGATCTGCTTCGAGGTGACCCGAAACGGGAAGCGGTTGGCGACCGCAGCCAGCCCCGAGAGTCCCGGCGTGCTCAGTTTCGACATGGCCAGGGTAACGGGTTCTCAGCGGGTCCCGCCTGATAGCAACACGTTCACCCTCTGGGCCGTGGACTGGCGCAGTGCACCCAACGAGATTCGCAAGTGGTGCGAAGGCGACCTCTCTGTCGGCGACGAGCTGGTAGTTAGGGTAGTCGAGAGCGCCAACCCCGATCCGCCGACCGTAATTGAACACGGCCCTCCGGAGCCTGCCGACCTCATTGAACGGGAGCGGCTGAACCTCGAAGCGCTTGAAGGTCAGGTGCGACTACTGCGAAGGAAACTCGGTTTGGTCTAGGTGGGCGCCTTCGCCGCGCTCGGCCACCTGAGCGGTTTCCCATGAGAGGCTTCATCAGAGCCCGCTTGCGTTTGCTCTCGACCGAGGACGGCGGAAGGCAAGGCCCCATACTGCGGAGGCTTCGTCCCGACTGGAATCTCGGGAGGATGTGGAAAGGGTTTCCGGCTTTGTGCGGAGGAAGCATTTGGCTCGAGGGCGTCGACTCGCTGGCTCCAGGCCACGAGGGGCTTGTACTGATTCAGCCCCTCCTGCCAGAGCATTGGGTGCACGTCCGGATCGGGTCCGTCCTGCCGATGCACGAGGGCGCGCGCGTGATTGGTCATGCGACCGTGCTCGACCTGGACCTCGACGTGGATCGTGAGAAGCTGGCCTGAACCACTACATGGAAGGTCCAAGACGCCGGTCCCGCTGGAAGACGCTAACCCTCCGACGTAGCGCCTCCCGTTGGTACTACGCCGTGTGCCAAGACACCCCCTGGCCGCCAGTGTTCAGAGGGGAGGGGACTGTCTCACGCTTTCTTGAGGGGGTGGCGCCGCGGAACGGGGTTGGATTCCAGCCCGGGCCGGTCTGAACCGCGGCCCGACGACTGCCTGACTGCCAGTAGAGAGCAGGTCACCGCCTCCCTCTGTAGCGCACGCCTCTGCAAGGTCATGGAGCACGTCCCTCCTGCTCCGCGCGGAACGTCAGGGCGTGCCAGGTCCGCGCCCGTGCTTGGCACTGGGCGGGCCTTGGCCGGCCGCACCGCAGCCTCGGACGTGGCGTCCGTCACCAGGGCGTGGGCGTGCTCAATGCCGGAGGGGAGCCCAATGAGGCTTTCTCAGGTGCCGATTTCGGACCCCTCCTGAAGCGTCACCCTCTGAAACCGGTCGGGTTCTCGGCTGTCCAATTGCTGGAGATGAAGCCCTTTCGCTTGATGAGTCCCCAGAGCCATTCGCGGTCGTAGACCGTCAGGAAGCGCCAAACGCCCACCCGAGGCTCATCTGGCGCGATGGCTACCAGGGGAAGCGTCAGGGTCTGCCCGGGGAAGACTTGAAAGGGAGGCATCACATTCGCGTCGAGCTTTGCTCGGGTCGTCTCGGTCTTGCTCTTTCGTTCAAGGATGAGACCCGGGTACCCAACGGTCTTGGGCCCCGGATTGAAAATCGAAAGTACAAGCGTGTCTCGGTCAGGACGGCGAATGGCAAGGATGGAAGGTTGGGGCTTCGTCGGGAACGCCCCCCTGAGTGAGAACTTCGAGAGAACCGCGCTCACCGCGCCCTTGGCGACAGACTCGATTCCATCCTTCGCGTCCTCATCCATTGGACCCCTGCTGTCCAGGGCGCAGCCGAGGGCGCTTGCACCCTGGGCTGCACCCTGGACTGTGGGCGCACCAGGTTTCGAACCTGGGACCCCTGCCGTGTGAAGGCAGTGCTCTACCGCTGAGCTATGCGCCCCAGCTGCATGCTTCATGGGGCCGGCATGAGTGCCAAACCCCTCTCCCCGTGTCAATCCCGTTTCGGCATGGCGGCCGAGAGACGCTCGTCAAGCTCGCGTGCCCGGCGCTTGAGTCCCGAGAGGGCTTTTCCGAGGGTCTTGAAGTCGCCCTTGGACGCGACCTGCAAGGCATGCATCACCTCTTCCTGGCTCCGGTCGAGCGCGCGTTTGCCCCGCTGCACCGTCCCGAGCGCCTCGGCAACCGCTTGGGCGCGCTTCTCGTCAGCCTGGAGAAACTCCATCGTCCGACGAGACAAGTCGAAAGCCTGTCTCTGAAGTTTCTTTCCAATCCCCATGGGCTAGGTCCCTCGGACGGGCTTTGTACCCCATCCAACTGCCCGCCGTGCAGTAGCGCCTGTGAGCGAGAGCTCTCGCAAGGAGACTTCAGGCGGGCCAGGTTGGCGGGAGCCTAGGCCTCGTCGACGAATCGCGTGTCGATGCGTTCGAGCACACGCTCGGCGAGCCCCTTGTGCTGCATCCGCTCCACCAGCGGCTGGAGCTCTCCTTCGACCTGTACCCGCCGCCTCAGCACCGCTTCGATGGGGTCTATCGTCCCGAGCAAGAAGCCCTTCCAGACGCTGTAGGGGGCCTGAATGCGGTAGGCCGGGTCGAACTCGTCCAGGTCATCCGGGTCGACCAGCACCTTCCAGGTCTCGATTCTTCCATCCACCGGTTGGAGGTAGACGACGAAGGGCCGCTCCAGCTTTCCTGGCTCGGCCTGCACCACCACGCCAATGTCCGCGGTCCAGCCCACGCCGGCGCGGACCGTCTCCGGGTCCGCTGCCAGCAGCCGGAGGGCCTCCTCACACCACGCGCGGGACGGAAAGTCAGGCATGCCGGCAGGGAAGCGCGTTCAGTTCCGCCCGAAAATCCGCCGCAGCCCGGACATCAAGCCCGCCCGGGGCTCTTCGGCGGCCGCCGCAGCGACCGTCATGCGTCGTTGACGCTCATCGGCGAGGGCCCGTTTCAGCGTGTCCGGCGTGTCCCGTGTGGCCAGGGCCACGTGGCGTGGGCCGGCGTCCAAGTCTACCACCACCTCCAGGAGACACTCCTCATTGAGGCGGAAGTCGATGCGTCGACCTGCTGCCGACGCCGGCACCTTCACCGTCCCCAGGTACTCATCGTCGACGATGAATTCGCTGTCCCCCTGGAAGATGTCCAGCTCGATGGTGGGCGAGTGTTCCTTCGGGCCTGGCAGACGAAAGCTTGTGGTCAGAGGAATGATGGAATTCTTGTCGATGATCTTGCGAAAACGTCCGTTGGGCAGCGCAAAGCCGATGGGCATCGAGAGGGCGTCGAGCAGCGTGACCGCGTCGATGGTGCCCAGTGAGTCGCCGAGCAGCGCGGCGCCCAGCGCCACGCACTCGTCGGGATGGACCCCCTTGCGGGCCGGTTTTCCGAAGTGGCGACCAATCTCCTGCTGGACGAGCGGCATCCGACTCTGCCCGCCGACCAGGATGACCTCGTCGATGGTCGACCGCTCGATGCCCTTTTCCTCGAGAACGCGGTCGCAGATGGCAAACGTTCGGTCCACCAGGTCCCGTGTCAGCTCGTTGAGCTGCTCCCGGGAAAGCGGAACACGCAAGTCCACCGGCTTCCCTTTCCGCTCTTCGATGAAGGGAAGCTCGATGACGACGTTGGGGATGAGGGTCAGGTCAATCTTCGCTGCCTCTGCCGCATTCTTCAGCCGCTGCATGGCGATGGGGCTCTGGCTGAGGTCGACCTTGGTTTCGCGCTGAAAGGCGGCCAGGACGTAGTCGATGATGCGGTTGTCGAAGTCGACGCCACCGAGGAAGGTGTCGCCTCCGGTGGCCAGGACCTCGAAGACGTTGCCGGTGACCTGAAGGACGGAGACGTCGAACGTGCCACCACCCAGGTCGTAGACGAGGATGTTCTGGTCGAGGCCCCGGTTGAACCCGTAGGCGAGCGCGGCTGCAGTGGGCTCGTTGACGATGCGCTTGACGTCGAAGCCAGCGAGTAGCCCGGCCTCCTTCACGGCCTGCCGCTGGTGATCGTTGTAATAGGCCGGCACCGAGATGACGGCCTGCTCGACGGCCCCACCGAGGAACTGCTCGGCAATACGCTTGGCATGGGCCAGGACGAAGCTACTGACTTGCGGCAGTGGGTAGGTCGAGCCGCCGAGGTTGACCGCCGCGTCGCCCTTGGGCCCCTCCACAATCTCGTAGGTGAAGTAACCCTTAATTTCCTGGACGATGCGCGAGTTGTACTGCCGCCCGATGAGGCGCTTGGCGCCGTAGATGGTGTTGGTGGGGTTGACCACCATCTGGTCCTTCGCGACGTTCCCCACGAGGAGGTCGCCCTTGGCAGAGAGCGCGACCACCGATGGCAAGATGAGGTTCCCCCTGTCGGTGGGGACGACCTTGGGGATGCGGTTCCGCACCGACGCCACGCAGGTATTCGTGGTGCCCAGGTCGATGCCGACGATGCGCGGTTTCTCGGCCATGAAGCGTCTGGCCAGTCTAAGCCCGGGGCGCGTCCCCCACCACTGGCAAGGCGCTCGAGATTTTGACCCGCGACCCGGCTGGCTCGACCATGGGCCCGGTCCCGATGCGCCGCCTGCCCTTTCCCGTGTTCCTGCTGGTCACCGCATGGGGTTGTGCCACCGCACCGGTACGCGAGCCACCTACCCCAACAGCCCCGCTCGCGACCGAAGGTACCGCCACACCCGACGCCCGGCAGCAAGCCGTGGCCCTCGCCCGACGGCTGCTTGGCAAGCGGAGTGTCAGCTGGCCCGGGCAGAACTTTCCAGATGATTGTTCCGGACTGGTGGAGGGCATCTACGCCTCGGTGGGCATGCCGCTGCAGGGCGCCGCGCACCACGGAGACAACGGCGTGACGGGCCTGTACCGGTACGCCCAGGCGCGCGGGCGGATTTACTCGTCCGGGGCCCCAGCTCCGGGCGACCTCGTCTTCTTCAGGGATACCTACGACCAAAACCGAGACGGCGTGCTCGACGATGGGCTTACCCATGTCGCATTGGTGGAGTCCGTGTCGGAGGATGGCACCGTTGCCATCATTCACCGGGTCCGTCGCGGGGTGATGCGTTACCGAATGAATCTCGGCCATCCGCAGGTGCACACCGACCCGCGCAGCGGCTCCGTCCTCAACGACTACCTCCGGGGTTCCACCGGCACCAACCGGCCTGTTCTCACCGCGCAACTCTTCGTCGCCTTCGCATCGCTGCTGCCGGCGGACGTCCCGCAAGGCCCGCGTCCCGCGCTGCCGGTGCTTGCACCGCAGCCAGCGGGCGGCTCCATCTGAAGGCGCGTCAGTGGGGCCCGGCCGCCCGGGCATCCTCGGCCAGGGCCTGCGCCAGCACGTGGTTCGGGTTCAGGGCGAGTGTCGCCTCGAATTGCGCCGCTGCCAAGTCGAGCCGCTTGGTCTGAAGGGCAAGCCGCCCGCCCAGCACATATGCGCGCAGGAAGGTGGTGTCGCGCTTCTGTAGCGCGCGCATCGCATCGAGCGCCTGGGCGGCGGTTTCGGGCGTGACACGCGTGTTGAGCGCGTATTCGGCATTGGCGACGTCGGCCCAGCCGTCCTGTCCGCCCATCTGACGGTACCGTTCGGCCAGCGCGATGGCCTGGTCGCGGCCGTCGATGGCGTTGAAGAGCGCCTCGGTGCGAGTCCGCGCCAGTTGCTCCGCGGGCTTGACGGCGTCCAGCTTGATGAGAGCGGAATAGGCGGCATTGGCCTGGGCCTGAACGCCCTTCGCGTCCTCGACGAGTGGGTCGGTCTTCACCTTCAGGGCAACAATCTTGTCCACCAGCCGGTTGGCCAGGACACGCCAGTCGAGGCCGGGGCGCTCAGCCTCCAGACGCGCCTTCTGGATGGTGAGCGCGTCGGCCTCGTGCGTGTAGCGTTGAATGGCCGCCCGGCGGTCATCGAGGTCGAGGAGAAGGGCCAGCGCCAGCGCGGCGTGGGCCTCGACGTAGCGCGGCTGCGAAGACACCAGCGCCTTGAGCCGGGCCTCGGCTTGCGCGCGTGAGGTCGGGTCGTCCTTCCTCAGCTGCGCGAAGGCTGCCTCCTCCTCCACCACCGCGGCAACGGGCGCGCTCTGCCAGTTGGGGAGGAAGACGCGTACAAAGGCCACGCCGCCGACGGCGATCGCCGCCAGAAACACCAGCCACAGCGCGATGCGGTTGCGACGCTCATAGCTGCGCCGCATGGCCAGCTCGATCGAATCCGTCCGGGTGACGCTCGAGTTCTCGAGCCCGGGAAGCAGCGGTGCTGCGTGGTCCGGCTCCTCCGGCGGGAGCATGAGGCCGCCACTTCGGGCGCCAACCGGCGCCGCCGGCCCGCCAAAGAGCACGGTGCCCGGGTGCGCACCAGCGGCCCCCTGGGTAGAAGCAGCCGGCGAGGCGGCAGACGTGGTTTCGAGGCCCTCAGCCCGACTGGCCGTCCTTCCATGAATGACGGTCGCATCTGACCCTCCGGCAATGTCGACCTGAGGGTCCATCGGACCAGCTGAACCGAGGAGCGGCGTCTGCTGGAGACCAGCTGGCAGGTGAGCGGAACTGCCGGCAACCGAAGTCTGGGGCGAGGACCGCCCTGCCGTCGGGGACGGGGGCGACGCCGCGGGCGCCGGAGGTTTCTCCCGTGACAAGGGGCCAGTGCCGACTGCTGCACCGAAGACTTGCGTCCGTTCCGGCGCTGCGGGACCGGGGGGCGCCGGTGCGGGCGCCCCGCCAAACACCTGCGTCTGGCCGGCGCCGACGGGCGGAGGTGTGACCGGCTGGCTGGGAGCCGCGCCACCGAAGACCTGCGTCCGGCCAGCCTCCGGAGGCGCTGGGACGGCAGGGGGCGGAGCGGCAGCGCCCCCGAAGACTTGCGTTCGGCCAGACTCCGGCGGCACTGGGACGGCGGGATGCGGAGCCGCGGCACCCCCGAAAACCTGCGTCCGGCCGGCCCCCGGAGGGGCTGGGACGGCGGGATGTGGCGCGCCGACGCCCCCGAAGACTTGCGTCCGCCCAGCCGCCGGAGGCGTCGGGACGGCCGAATGTGGAGCGGCAGCGCCCCCGAAGACTTGCGGCCGCCCGGCTCCAGCGTGCGCTGGCGCGGCCCCTGGCGGCGCAGGCGTTCCCCCGAAGACTTGGGTCCGGGCGCCGCCAGGCGGGGCGGGCACTGCCGGTGGCGGCGCCGCCACTCCACCGAAGACTTGTGTCCGGCTGCCTTCCGGGACGGGCGGCGTCGCGACCGCGTCCGGACTAATGCCCCCGAAGACTTGCGTCTGGTTGACGACGCTGGGGCTTGGGGGGCCGTGGGAGGTTCCAAAGGCCGGTGTAGGCGAGACGGCCGGCGGGGGACGCCCCTGCGGCGTTCCCCCGAAGACTTGAGTCCGAGGAGCGGGGGTGCCTGCCGGCGCACCCTTGGGCGGACTGTCGGGCGCCGGCCCATCCCCCGGCCGGTAGGCGATGAAGACGTGGCCACAGCGGGTGCACTGGACCGGAGCTCCACCCGGGGGCACCAGCCGGTCATCGAGTGCGTAGTGCGTCTGGCACTGGGGGCAGCCGATTTGCACGACCCTGGGCCATATCACGCTTGAGCGACGGGACAGCGCTGCCCACGCAGCAAGCCGGAGGGGGTGCACCCACACCCCGAGGCGAAAGCGTCAGCCGGCGCGGCGGTGGGCCCCCCTCACCCGCGGATGCCCTCGCTGGCCGCCGCATCCAGCCCAAACTCGGTGTGCAGGCTGCGGACGGCGAGTTCTGTGTACTTCTCGTCGACGACGCAACTCACCTTGATTTCCGACGTCGAAATCATCTGGATGTTGATGCCCTCCGCGGCGAGCACGCGGAACATCCGCGCTGCGACGCCGGCATGGTTCCGCATGCCCACGCCGACGATGGACACCTTGGCGATTTGGCCATCGCTCTCGACCGAGGTAATCCCGAGTTCCCCCACCAGGCTGGCCATCACCTCGCGTGCCGCCGCGAGGTCTGGCTTGTTCACGGTGAAGCTCAGGTCGGCGCGGCCCTCCCGGGCAGCCGTCTGGACGATGATGTCCACCTCGATGTGGCGGTCGCTGAGCGCTCCGAAGATGCGAGAGGCGACGCCCGGGTTGTCGGGGACGTCGCGCAGCGTGATGCGTGCTTGGTTCCGGTCGTGGGCAATGCCACTCACGACGACTTGCTCCATGGCCGCATCCTCCGCGCAAACCAGAGTGCCCGGGTCCTCGCTGAAGGACGACTTCACCCACAGCGGGACACGGTACTTCATGGCGAACTCCACCGAACGAATCTGCAGCACCTTGGCGCCTAGACTCGCCAGCTCCAGCATCTCCTCGTAGGAGATTCGAGAGAGTTTCCGTGCCGAGGGGCAGATATTGGGGTCGGCGGTGTAGACGCCAAGGACGTCGGTGTAGATTTCGCACGCCTCGGCGCCGAGGGCAGCGGCCAGAGCCACGGCCGTCGTGTCGGAGCCGCCCCGCCCGAGGGTGGTGATGTTTCCTTCGTCATCGGTTCCCTGGAACCCGGCAACCACTGCCACCCGCCCGGCGCGAAGCGTCTGAGCGAGGGCGCCTGCGTCGATGTGCTGGATGCGAGCCTTGCCGTGGACGGCATCGGTGACAATCCTCACCTGGTGGGCAAGAAAACTAGTGGCCTCGCCGCCTTCCGCCTGGATGGCGAGCGCAACCAGACCGACTGCCACCTGCTCACCCGTGGCCACCACCACATCCTGCTCACGTTCATTGGGCGTCGGCGTGACGGCCCGCACCAGTCCGAGCAGGCGGTTGGTTTCCCCGGCCATGGCCGAGACCACCAGCACCACGTCATGGCCGGCAGCCCGCGCCTTGAGCGCACGTCGGGCGACGTTGCGAATGCGCTCGACATCCCCGACCGAGGTTCCGCCGTATTTCTGGACCAGGCAGCCCATGAGATAGCTCGTGCACCGAGCGACGGTCTCGTTTAGACGGGAGCCGACTGGTGCGCTACGGTGCCCGACCCTCCCCTCGGACGGCCGGCTTCTGACGCAGATGGCGACAACACGCAAGATCTTGCTGGACGGCGACTCCCTGAGCCTGGAGGCCATCGCCGAGGTCGCCCATCGAAGGGCGGAGGTCGAGCTGTCCTCCGAGGCGCGTCGTCGCGTCGAGCGAGCGCGTGCCCTGGTCGACCGGCTGGCGGAGGGCGACGCGCCCGTCTACGGCATCAACACCGGCTTCGGCACCCTGGCCGAGGTTCGCATCGAGAGGAAGGACCTTCGCACCCTGCAGCGCAACCTGCTGCTGTCGCATGCGGCCGGAGTTGGCGAACCCCTGTCCCTGCCCCAGGCCCGCGCCCTCTTGCTGCTGCGGTGCAACGTGTTGGCCAAGGGCTATTCGGGAATCCGCCCGCGCACCCTGGACTTGGCGCTGGGGATGCTGGCCCGCGACGTCGTTCCGGTGGTTCCCGCGCGTGGCAGCGTCGGCGCCTCGGGGGACCTCGCGCCCTTGGCCCACCTGGCCCTCGTCCTCATCGGCGAGGGGGAGGCTTTTTTCCGGGGAGAGCGCCTGCCGGGAGGCGAGGCGCTGAAGCGGGCTGGCCTGGAGCCAGTGGTGCTCGAGGCGAAGGAAGGCCTGGCGCTGGTCAACGGGACCCAGGCGATGAGCGCGGTGGGTAGCCTGGCGCTGCTGCGGGCCGAGGCGCTGAGCGAGATTTCGGACCTGGCGGGAGCGATGACGCTGGAGGGGCTCCTCGGAAGCCACCGTCCGTTCCTGGCGCTCATCCATCACGTTCGACCGCACCCGGGCCAGGAGGCCTGCGCCGCCCATTTGCGCGCGCTGCTGGTCGACAGCGAGATTGTCGAGAGCCATCGGGACTGCGCGAAGGTTCAGGACCCCTATTCGCTGCGCTGCATGCCGCAGGTCCACGGGGCGGCACGCGAGGGACTGCGTTTCTGCCGCGGGATTCTGTCCGTGGAGGTCAACAGTGCCACCGACAACCCCCTCGTCTTTGCCGATGAGGAGCTCATCATCAGCGGTGGCAACTTCCACGGGCAGCCCGTCTCGCTCGCGCTCGACGTCCTGGCGATGGCACTGACACAGCTGTCGGCCGTCAGCGAGCGGCGCGTCGAGCAGCTGGTCAACCCGTCGCTGAGCGGCCTCCCCCCCTTCCTGGCACGGGACTCCGGGCTGAACTCCGGCTTCATGATTGCGCAGGTCACTGCGGCGGCGCTCGTCGCCGAATCGCGCATCCTCTGCCACCCGGCGTCGGTCGACTCCATCCCCTCCTCCGCCGGGCGCGAGGACCATGTGAGCATGGGGATGACGGCAGCGCTGAAGGCCACCCAGGTGGCCGAGTTCACGCGCAGTTGCCTGGCCATAGAGATTCTCGTCGCGGCGCAAGCCCTTGACCTCCGGGCCCCGCTGCGCCCGGGACAGGGCGTGCACGCTGCACACCAGCTGGTGCGCCAGCACGTGCCGACGCTGGACCACGACCGGGAGGTCCATCGAGATGTGGCGAGGGTGAGTGCTCTCATCGACTCCGGAGAACTGGCCGCGGCAGTGCGCGCCGCCACAGCCTGAGTGACTGGCCTTAGGCCAAGCATCATGAGCGAAGACGTGCAGCCTCGCGGCCCTGACGAGACCCCGGGTGGGGCGGGGAACCCACTCGACGAAGCCCGCGCACGCATCGCCTCACTCGAGCGGGAGGCCCGAGCCCTGGGGGACGGGCCCGAGGCCGCGCTGCTGTTTCACGAGATGGGCCTCCTCTGGGAGGACCCGCTGCACAACCCTCGCAACGCGGCGGCAGCCTTCCAGACCGCCTTCCGGCTTGCTCCACGCTTCGTCGAAAACCTCCGCGCCGCGCGCCGCATCTTCTCTGAGGTCGGCAACTGGCTGCTGGTTCTTCAGCTGCTCGACGCCGAGTTGGAGGCCACCCCCAAGGGCAAGTCCCGGGCGGGCCTTCTCTTCGAACGGGCGCTCGTGCTCGACGAGCGACTGGAGAGGCACGAGGAGGCCGCCGCCGCGTTCCGCCAGGTGGTCGCTGCGCAGCCGGCGGACGTGGGGCTGCTCTGGCAGCTGTCCTCCATCTGGGCGGCCCGGGGGGACGCCCGCGCCCTGGCCGACACCCTTCAGCTCCTGGCGCGGGCGGTGGAGGACCCGCGCGTGGCCGCCGAGGCATTGCTGTCGGCCGGCCTTCTGCTGGAGGAGCGGCTGCGAGACGGGCGGGGAGCAGCGGAGGCCTACCGCGAGGCCTTCACCCTGGACCGCAACGACCCGGTGCTCCTCGCTGCCTTGGCCCGGGTGGCGGCGCGCGACCAGCGCGATGACGAGCTGTTGCGGGTGCTGGCCGCAGAGGCGGAAAACGTCGGCCCGCAGGGCGGTGCGGCCCTTCTCGAGCTGGCAACGGTCTACGAGCGGCTCGGCCGACCCGAGGACGCCCTGGCGGCCCTCCAGGCAGGCCGCCGGCTGCAGCCCCGAGACCCCCTGGTGCTGTCAGCCATGGCCGCCCTCCTCGACGAGCAACGGCGGTCCGAGGAGCTCGCCGAGGTCCTCGGCGCCTGGGCGGCCACCGTCCACGACGAAGCCGAGGCGGTGGCCCTCTACCTGCGCCTCGCGTCCCTCTACGAGGAGGCGCTTCACCGCGACGAGCAGGCCATCCAGAGCTACCGCGCCATCCTGTCGCGCGTCCCCGGGAACGCCTCGGCCCTGGCTGGACTGGGACGCCTGCACGCCCGCCGCAGGGACTGGCCCGGTCTGCTGGAGGTCTACGACGCGGAACTCGCCGTCACCTCGGAGACCGCTGGCAAGGCCACCATCCACTACCGTGCCGGAGAAATCAGCGAGACCCGTCTCCGCGACCCCGACTCGGCCGTCACCCGTTACCAGCAGGCCCTGCTGCTTTCGCCGGGCTACCTGCCCGCGCAGCAGGCCCTGGAGCGCCTCTTCGAGAAACTCGGCCGCTGGGTGGACCTGGCGGCGATGCTCGAGCAGGACGTGCTGCAGGCCGAAGGCCCGGCGGATGCCGTGGCTCGACTCGGCACGCTGGCCACGCTGTATGAAACACGCATTGGGGACGCGGAGCGCGCACTCGAGTGCCTGCATCGAGCGCTGGACTTGTCGCCCGAGCACCTGCCTTCGCTAAGGCACGCCCAGCGGCTGGCGGAGAAGCTGGGCCGTTGGCGAGACCTCGTCGGCCTGCTGGAGCACGAGGCGGCGCAGGTGAGTGACCTGAAACAGATTGTGGCACTGCGGCACCGCGCGGCCGAGGTCCTGGACGAGCGCCTTTCCGACGCCTCCGCGGCTGTGGTTGCGTACGAGAAGCTGCTCGCGGTCTCCCCGGCCTATTTGCCTGCCCTCACTGCCCTGGGACGGCTGTACGCCGACAGCGGACGGTGGGCAGACCTGGCGTCTCTGCACCGCACCGAGGCTGCGGTGGCCCCCCCGGAACGCGCAGCTCAGCTCCTTCTCAAGGTGGGAGAGATTCAGGAACGGCGCCTGGGCGACGTCGACGGCGCGCTGGCCACCTATGGGCAAGTCCTGGAACGGACGCCGCGGGACCTCCAGGCGCTGGGTGCCTTGGGCCGTCTGCACCGAAGCCGCCGGGCCTGGGCATCACTGGTGACGGTCCTTCTCCGCGAGGCCGCCCTGCGGACCGACCCGCGTGACCGCGCCAACGTGCTTTTCGGGGCTGCCGCGCTGCGCGAATACCAGCTCCGAGACGTCGCGGCGGCCACGGAGACGTACGAGGAGGTGCTCCGCCTCTCTCCGGCCCACGCCGGCGCCTTGCGGGCGCTGGAGCGCCTGGCCTCGGCGCGAGGCGACAACCAGGCCCTGCTGGCCGCCGTGGAACGGACGGCGCAGACGGCACAGGCGCCCGAAGCGCGCGTGGCGGCCTACCTCAAGCTGACACGGCTCTACCTGGACCGCATGGACGAGCCGGCACGGGCCGCTCAGCTGGCAGAGGAGGCCCTCGCCATTGACCCCCGGAACCTGCACGCCCTGCTGGTGCTGGACCGCGTGCGGTCCGCGGACCCTGGTCGTCGGGGCGAGGTGAGAGCGCGGCTGGCCGAGCGTGTGACGGACGCGGGCCTAGCGTCCGCGCTGCGCCTGGTGGCATCGCGCGACCGGGAGGAGGCAGACCTGGACGCTCGCGCCCGCGAGCTCGGCTCGGCCTTCCTGGTCGACCCGGACGACCTCCAGGTGACGTTTGCGCTCGACCGGGCGCTGCGGCTGACCGGCAACCCGACAGCGCGCCTCGGCTTCTATGCACGGCGCTTGCAGCAGGCGCAGGAGGAGACGGAGCGACTCTCCTTAAAATTGCGCCTGGCCGAGGCAGCCGAGGCGGGCGGCGCGGACCTCGCGAGGGCACGCGACGCCTACCGGGAAGCACTGCTGTTGCACCCGGGCTTCCTGCCCGCACTGCAGGGGTTGCGCCGGGTGACCGAGCGTCTCGGCGACTGGCCCGCAGCCCTCGCCGCCCGGGAGGCAGAAGCGGAGGCCTCGCATGACCTCCGGGGCGCCGTGGACGCCTGGACGGCGGCCGGACGGCTCGCCAAGGACAAGCTGGCCGACCCGGGAAGCGCCCTGCGGTGCTTCCAGCGCGCGCTGGAGCGAGATGCGCTCCACCGCGACGCCTTTGCCGAGACCGCGGCCCTCCTCGCCAAGGCCGGGAACCCCGCCGACGTCGCCCGCCTCCACGAGCGTCAGGGCGAGGCGCGGCTGGCTGCCGGAGACCGCCTCGGCGCTGCTGCCTCGTTTCATCAGGCCGCGGTGACTTGGCGGTCCACGGCCGGTGACCCCGCGCGGGCGCTGGCCACCCTCGAGCGCGTGCTGGACGCGGACCCCGGGCATGCCGGCGCCCTGCTGGACAAGGCGGAGCTGGCCGTGGAACAGGGGCGCTGGGCGGATGCTGCTGAGGCCTTCACGGCGCGGGTGCGCCTGGGAGGGGAGCCCGAAGTCCTCTCCTCGCTTCACCTGCGACTCGGCACGCTCTTTCAGGAGAGGCTGGGCGACCCCACCCGGGCGGTGGCGCACTTCCAGGCCGCCCTCGCCGGACACCCCGGCTCGCCCGAGGCGCTCGAGCGGCTGGTGACGCTGTACGTCGCCTCGGAGAATTGGACGGGGGCCTCGGATTCGCTCAAACGGCTGCTGGAGCTGGACAGCGAACCGGCCGTCCGGGGCCGCTACCTGCTGCAGCTGGCGCGCATCGTGGACACGGGCTTCGGCGACACCCTCCGGGCGAGTGAGTTCTACCGCGGGGCCCTGGAGCTCTCGGCCGAGGACGCCACGGCCGTCGACCGATTGGCGGAGCTGTCCGAGCGCGACGGGGAGGTGGCCAGCTTCCTCCAGCTGCTGGAGGCCCAAGCGCTCGTCTCGAAACCGCCACGCGCCGCGCGGCTTCTCTTCAAGCTCGGCGAGCTGTGTGCCAACGTCATCGGCGACGAGACGCGCGCCATCCTCACCTTCCGCCGCGCCACCGAGCTGCAGCCCGGCTTTCTCGAGGCCCATGCCGCCCTCGCCAGGCTGCTGGAGAAGGACCCCGGGTCCCTGGAACAGGCCGCCCAGGCCTACCGGGCCGTCATCGGCATCGACCCCACGCACGCCGACAGTCTGCACGCGCTGTTCCGGCTTTGGGAGCAAGCCCGCTTGCTGGACCGCGCCTTCTGCGCCGCAGCGGTGCTCGTTTTTCTGCAGAGCGGCAACGACCGTGAGACGAATTTCCATTTCGACTGGCGCGGACGCCTGCCGGCCGACGGCCGGGACCAGCTTTCCGCGGACGAGCTCGCCCTGTTGCAGGGTCCCGTGGCGAGCGCCCCGCTGGTGGACGTCCTGCGTGCCGCCGGAGACGAGATGGGGCAGCAACTCACGCCGGCCTTCGACAGCCTGGGGGTAGACCCGCGCCTGGACCGGCTGCGCCCCGACCACCCCGTCCACCGAGCCGTCCGACTGGTGGCGGAGACACTGGGGCTGGATGAATTCGAAGTCTACCAGGCTCGCCGTGGCCTGGTGGTACCGGAGCCCAGCCAGCCGCAAGCGCTGTGCGTCGGCCAGGATGTGGTGAAGCGTTTCAACGCCCGGGAACAGAAGTTCCTCTTCGGCCGTGCGGTGCTGGGGTTGCTCAACAAGGCGGCCGTGCTATCCGGGTTGACCATGGACGAGACGGCCCGCTTCTTCGGGGCGGCCATCCGGGTGGTGGTCCCGGGCTTTTCCGGCGTGGGTCCCCCAGACGAGGAGCTGGTCCGTGCGCTTCGCCGGACCTTGTCCCGGCGCAAGCTTCGGCAGCTCACCCTGGCGGCTCGCGCGGTCGTCGCCTCCTCGCGCATCGACCTCTCGACCACCCTCCGGGCGCTGTCCGCGGCGGCCAACCGCGCCGGTATGCTGATGGCCGGTGACCCGTCCGTGGCCCTGCAGATGGTGCTGCGCGAAGACCCCACGGTCCTGGCCCCCCGCCCCGAGGCCCCCGGGCCTGTCCTGCATGCTGTGCGGGAGCGCACGGACTTGCGTTCGCTCATCGTCTTCGCGCTGTCGGATGCCTTCTTCCACCTGCGGCAAAAGGTGGGCCTGGCCCTATCCGAGAAAGGCCCGTGAGGCGCGTCACTCCACGCGGAGGACGGCCCCCGCGGGGAGCTCCCGCTGCAGTCGCGCCACGGCTGCGTCGACAGGCCCCTGCTCGAGGCCCTCGACGGTGACGCGCACCCGGTGGTCTGCTCCCGCTGCGTACTGGGGGTAGCTCCCAATGCCTACGCCTGGCATCTGCAGGGCCACCCGGTCCAGCGCGCCGGCAATCTCCGCCTCGCCCCGCCCGAGGTAGAGGGCCCGCTGGAAGACGGCGCGGCTGGGCAGCGTCCGGAGCACTGTCTCCAGCTGCCGGCGAAAAAGCGGGGGGATGCCGGGCAAGAGAAAGATGCCGTCGCACGCCAGCACCGGGTACCAGGAGCCCTCCTGGCGCAGAAGCTGCGTGCCCTCCGGTGCCTCGGTCAGACGCAGGGCTTCCTTGGTGTGGACGTCCGGGTAGTGCGCCTCCAGGAGAGCAAGCATTTCCGGCAGCCGGACCACCCGCCGCCCGAGCGCAAGGGCCACCGCCCGGACGGTGACGTCGTCGTGCGTCGGCCCAATGCCTCCGCTGGTGAAGACCCACTGAGCGCGCCGGCGCGCGCGGACCACGGCATCGACGATGGCCTCCACCTCGTCAGGCACGACGCAAAGCGAACGCAAGGCGATTCCACGCTCCCGCAGGCGTTGGATGAGGTGGCTGCCGTTCTCGTCGGCGACCTGGGCATTGAGCACCTCGTTGCCAATCACCACCGCTGCAGCGACGCTCGTTTGCATGGAGCCCTTCGGCAAAGCCAACGCGCCGTAGCCTAGCGCACCCGCCGCGCTGGCCGGGCAAGCCCACGGACCAGGTGCGCCTGCACCGCCGCGTGCACGTGGCTCGCCACGTCCTCGACGCCCAGTTCCCCGTCCAGGCGCTTGATGTGGTGCGCCCGGGCATGCCGCGACACCACGGCCTTATATGCGCGGGCCACCGCCCGCTGCGTGCGCGCGTCGTCGAAGCGCTCGGCCGGCCCCCCCCGGAGGTGGCGCCGGACGGCTGCCACCTTGGGGCGGACTTCCAGGAAGAGTGTCAAATCCGGCGCCGGGGCCTGGGAGTTGAGCGCCTCCACCCAGGCGCGCTCCAGCACGCGGCCCTGGTAGGCGAAGGAACTCAGCACGTACCGGTCCGAGATGACGACGGCGCCCGCGGCCAGCCCCGGCTCCACCGTGGAGGCGACATGGTCGAGTCGGTCGGCGGCGAACAGCAGCGCCAGCGTTGCATCGGACAGCGTCGCATTGCCCCCCTGACGCCCCCGGCTGCTCAACGCCTGGCGCAGCAGGACGCCGACGGGGCCGGCGGACGGCTCCCGGGTGAGTACCACCCGGTGGCCCCCGCGCCGCAGCGCCCGTGCCAGACGCGCCGCCTGGGTGGTGGTCCCCGCGCCGTCCAGCCCCTCCAGGACGACGAAGCGCCCGCGACGCTTCATCTGGGAAGCAGCGACGCCGGGTCGTCCAGGCGCAGCGAGTGCCGCACCCCCTTCAACGACTCGAAGAGGGCCAACTCGCGGGCCAGCGCCCGCCTGCCACGGCGGTAGTTTACGGCGGCATAGACGACCAGGCCGAGGGCCACCAGCAGGGCGAGAAGGCCCCAGCGCGGAAAGCGGATGGAGTCCCAGAACAGCTTGGCTGCCGCGCCGGTGAAGATGAAGGCCACCACCAGCGAGACGCCGGTGCGGGCGAAGTGGACAGTGCTTTGCCGCGACGCAAGCTGCGCACGCAGGCTCTCGAGCCGGAGACGGTCGGCGTCTCCCTCCTCGGCGGCAGGCGATGGGGAGTCAGGATGGAGCACGGCGGGGGCCGTACCCTATGCCAGGGCCAGGGGACGCAGACAAGTCCCTCGGGGGCCTCAGGCTTCGGTGGCCAGGGCCGCGCCGCAGCCGGTGCACCGCTGGCGCGGGAGGGTGCGCTGTCCGCACTGCTGGCAGCGCACCAGCGTCTCCGCTTCGACACGGGAGGCGACGGCCTCTCTTGGACTCCGTGGCAACCGAAGCCCGCAGCGCTCGCACAACACGCCAGATGCCTGGACGTTGCGGCAGTACCGGCAGGTCACCGGGCCGACGCTGGGCGGCGTGCGTTCCAGCGATGGCGCCTCCCGGCCACTGTCCAGGTCGGCCAGTCCACCCGCAGCCACGTCGGGCACCCCGGCCACCTGACTTCGTTCCCACTCCACCTCCGACCAGTCTTCGGACACCGTGGCGGCGGCAAAGCGCGTCGGCTCGAGGTCAGGGAGGGGTACGACAGGGGGGCGCCCTTCCTGGGGGATGGCCAACTCGAGGTCCACCAGCGGCGACACCGGCAGCTCCGGGCTACTTGCCTCCGGGAACGCGTGGCCGCACACCTCGCACACGCGGGCCACCACCGGGGTCTCGCACAGGGGGCAGAGTTGCATCGTCGTCCCGGTAGCCTACCAGCCGGGGCCCGCCTCGCCCCGCGTCATCGGTACGAAGCGGACGGCAAACAGCTTCTCGGTGTCGAAGGCCTCCTCGCCATGTCGGATGATGCGCACCAGTTCCTGCGCTCCGTGCGCCGGTCCCACCGGCCCAACCAGCCGCCCACCCAGGCGAAGCTGCTGGAGGAGAGTCCTGGGAACCTCGGCCGGAGCGGCGGTGAGGAGGATGGAGTCGAAGGGCGCAGCCTCGGGCCACCCCAGCCAGCCATCGCCCACCCGGGTGTGGAGGTGCTCGCCGAAACGCTCAGTCAACCGGGCGCGCGCTCTCTCGGCCAGCGTCGGACGCACCTCCACCGTGTAGACCTCGGCGCCGAGGGCCAGCAGCACGGCGGCTTGGTAGCCAGAGCCGGTGCCCACCTCCAGGACGCGCTCTGCAGGGCGAATGTCCAGCGCCTCCGTCATCCTCGCCACCACGTACGGCTGGCTGATGGTCTGCCCCTCGCCGATGGGCAGGGCCTCGTCGCGCCAGGCGCGTGCGCGCTGGCCGGCGTCGATGAAGTCCGCGCGACGAAGTCCCGCCATGGCGCCGAGGACGCGCTCGTCCCGGATTCCCTCGGCACGCAACGCCTCGATGAGCCGCGGGTCTTCCATGAAGGGACGTCCCCGGTAAACAGCCTAGCAGCTAGCCCACACTGGCCAGGGCCAGGCGACCCTCCCAGCGCTCCTCGAGCGCCCGGACCAGTGGTGCGTGCTCCGGCCAGGCCAATGTCGGGTCCGCCTCGGCGATGGACCGCGCTTCCTCCGCGGCGACGGCCGAAAGCGCCTGGTCACGCCCGAGGTTGGCCACGGCAAGCTCCGGAACCCCGCTCTGGCGGGTCCCGAGAAACTCGCCCTGGCCGCGAATCTCGAGGTCCCGCTGCGCGACGACAAACCCATCCCCCGTCTCCTCCAGGATGCGCAGCCGAGCCAGGGCGTCCAACCCCCCGGTGAAGCCCGACACCAGGAAGCACTGTCCGGGCGCCGTGCCCCGCCCGACCCGCCCGCGCAGCTGGTGCAGCTGCGACAGGCCGAAGCGCTCCGCGGACTCCACCACCATGACGGTCGCATTCGCCACGTCCACCCCCACCTCCACCACGGTGGTGCACACCAGAATCTGCACCTCTCCGCGCCGGAAGGCCTCCATCGTCTCGTCTTTCTCGGCGGGCCCCATCTGGCCATGGAGAAGCTGCACGCGGGCCTTCGGGAAGGCTGCCTGCAGCTCTGTGGCACCACGGGTGGCGTCCAGCAGGTCGACCTTCTCCGAGGCCTCCACCAGCGGGTAAAGGACGTACCCCTGGTGCCCCCGGGCCAGCTCTGCGGCGAGTGCTGACCAGACGCGAGGGCGGTCTTTGGCAGCCAGGACGCGGGTGGTGATGGGCGTGCGTCCCGGCGGCAACTCGTCCAGCACGCTCAGGTCCAGGTCGCCGTACAGCGTCATCGCCAACGTGCGTGGAATGGGCGTCGCGGTCATCACCAGCACGTCCGGCCGGGGTCCCTTGCCGGCGAGGGCTTGGCGCTGGAGGACGCCGAAGCGGTGCTGCTCGTCGATGAGGACCAGGCCGAGGCGGTGAAAGCTGGCCCCCTCCTGAATGAGGGCCTGCGTCCCGATGGCCACCGCTGCCTTGCCCGACGCGACATGCGCCCGGGCACGGCGGCGCTCGGCGGCGGGCCCGGCGCCAGTGACGAGCGCCACCTCGATGCCCAGCGGCTTGAGAAGTCGACCCAGGGTGACGGAGTGCTGCGACGCGAGGATTTCCGTCGGTGCCATCAACGCCACCTGCCAGCCGTCCTGCACCGCCAGCGCGGCGGCCATTGCCGCGACCGCCGTCTTGCCCGAGCCGACGTCCCCTTGCAGCAACCGGTACATGGGCTGGGGCCGGCCCATGTCCCGGGCAATTTCAGCAAAGGCGCGCTCCTGGGCGCGCGTGGGCCGGAAGGGAAGCAGGCCCCGGGCGCGCGACAGCCGCTCCTCGTCCACCCGGAAGGCGACGCCCGGGCTCGTCTTCACGCCCTGTCGCCGCAGCGCCAGTCCCAGGTGAAGGAAGAAGAGCTCGTCGAAGGCCAGACGCCGGTGGGCCGGTCCCTGGTGCGCATCGAGTGCGGCCAAGTCATCGTCGTCGAGCGGGCTGTGCAGACGCGCCAGGGCTTCGGGCAGCGACAGCAGGCCGAGGCGCCGGAGGACGGGAGCTGGCACCGGGTCGGTCACGGCCGCGCTCGCGTCCCGGGCAATGCCGTGGGCGAGGGCCCGAATCTGCCGTTGCTCGTGCCTCTCAAATCCCGGGTAGAGCGGCACAATCCGGCCGAAGTGCACGCCCGGAGTTTGCGCCTCCTCGGCCGGCTCCACCTCCGGGTGCACCATCTCCCGCCCTGCCGGCGAGACGCGCAGTTCCCCGGAGACAATCAACCGCTGTCCCAGGGGGAAGCGCCCCTTCATCCACGGCCCCGTCTGGAAGTAGGTGAGCGCGATGCTTCCCGTGAAGTCCGAAAGGACGGCCCGGAACACCCGGCGACCGGGGCGCAGGCTCACCTCGCCGGCGGCGCGCACCGTCCCCACCGTCACCCCGCGGACGCCCGGCACCAGCTCCCGAAGGGTGGAGAGCCGGCGTCGGTCCTCGTAGCCCCGCGGCAAGAGGAAAAGGATGTCTCCCACCCGCGTCAGCCCCTTCTTCTCCAGCGCCACCAGGAGGCGTGGATTGATGCGCACGCCCGAGCGCCGCAGCGGCACCGCCAGCGGCCCGGCGCGTGGTGCAATGCTGAGGGTGCGCGGCTCGGGCGCCGCTTCTGCCTCGGGGATGGGGGCCTTGCTATTGCGCGCCTTCTTCGGCCGGGCTGCCCGCGGCGCGGCGGGCACGGCGACTGCCTTGTGGCGGGCCAGCGGCCGCGGGAGGGGCTCCGCCACCACCACCGGCGTCGGGGCCGGCGCTGCCGGGCGACTGGCCGCGGCTTCGGCCTGGACGCGCTCGGCCAGCCGGCGCAGCGCCGTCGTCTGCGCCTGCAGCGAGGCGCCCCGGGTGGCCTCCAGGGCGTCGGCCAGAAGCCGCACGTCCCCGACGGGAGCGCCGGCAGCCCGCGCTTCCTGCAAGGAGGCCTCGAGCAGGCCCGTCAGCCCGCGTACCCGCCCCAGGGCGCGGAAGTCACGCTGGGCAAGAAAGCGCAGCGGTGCGGCAAGACGGGTGAGGTGGGAGCGCAGCATCGGGCTTCGGCCGCACTCTACTGGAGGCGTCCCACCAGCCACCCCTGGGGACGGCTGGCTTACCCGGCGGTGTCTTCGTCGTCGGCGACTTCGTCGAAGGCAACCGCGGCGATTTCCACCTCGCGCGCGCCGCCGGGGCTTTGCACGGAGGCGGAATCTCCCACTTGCTTCCCGATGAGGGCCCGGGCCAGCGGCGACGTCACCGAGATGTGGCGCTTTTTGATGTCTGCTTCAATCTCACCAACAATCCGGTAGCTGACCGACTTCTCCGTCTCCGAGTCCACCACCGTCACCGTGGCGCCGAAGATGACCCGGTCCCCGCCGAGCTTGCGGACGTCGATGACCTCGGCGCGTGCAATCCAGTCGTTGAGGTCGAGGATGCGCCCCTCGATGTGCGACTGCTTCTCCTTCGCCGCGTGGTACTCGGAATTCTCTCGCAGGTCGCCATGCGCGCGGGCCACCTCAATCTCACGCGAGATGCGCGGCCGCTCGACCGTCTGCAGCTGCTTCAACTCGGCCTTGAGACGCCGCAGCCCTGCCGCGGTGACGGGGATGGAGCTGATGCTCATGTGCGTTGAATTCCCAAGGGCGGCGAGCCGCTTAGACTAAGAGAGGAAGCTTCCCTCCGGCAATTTCCCAACGGCCCCGGCGTGGCCACGCGACCAGCACGGGCCGGGCCCTCCCTAGCCTTTCAGGTAGTCCTGCAGGGCGAGGACGGGCAGCCGGCCACGGGCCAGGGCCTCGAGCGCACCCACGCCCATCCGGGCCGCCTGCACCGTCGTGTAATACGGCACGCCCTGCATCAGCGACTCGCGCCGGATGGAGAAGCTGTCGGCGATGTCCTGCTTGCCGAAGGTGGTGTTCACGACCAGGGCGACCTTGCCGTCGACAATCTTGTCGACGACGTGCGGCCGGCCCTCCTTCACCTTACGCACTTCCTCGTTGGGGATGCCCTTGCCGGTGAGGTAGCGGTGGGTGCCGGCGGTCGCGCACAGCGAGAAGCCGAGGGCCCGAAGCCGCTTGGCGAGGTCCACCACCGCCGGCTTGTCGTCGTCTTTGACCGAGATGAAGACCGTCCCGGAGGTGGGCAGCTTCACCCCGGCCGCCGCCTGCGTCTTGGCGAAGGCGGTTGGGAAATCCCGCGCCAGTCCCATCACCTCGCCGGTCGACTTCATCTCCGGTCCGAGGATGACGTCCACGTTGGAGAAGCGGGCGAAGGGGAAGACCGACTCCTTCACGCAGACGTGCTTGAGCTCCAGCTCTCGCGGTGGGTCGAGCTCGGCCAGGGTCTTGCCCACCATGCACAGCGCGGCCAGCTTCGCCAGCGGCACGCCGGTGGCCTTGGAGATGAACGGCACGGTCCGGGAGGCGCGCGGATTGACCTCCAGCACGTACAGAGACTTCCCCTGGATGGCGTACTGGACGTTCATCAGCCCCACCACGCCCAGCTCCCGGGCCAGCGCCACCGCCCAGTCCTTCATCCGCTCGACCAGCTCGGGGGAGAGGGAGTGCGGTGGCAGGGTGCAGGCCGCGTCGCCCGAGTGAACGCCGGCTTCCTCGATGTGCTCGAGCACGCCCCCCACCAGGACGTCCCCCGTCGAATCCGCGACGAGGTCGAGGTCCACCTCGATGGCATCCTTGAGGAACCGGTCGATGAGCACCGGGTGCCCGGGGCTGGCCGCCACCGCCTCCCGCATGTAGCGCTCGAGGGACGTGGCGTCGTACACCACTTCCATCGCCCGGCCGCCCAGCACGTAGGACGGCCGCACCATCACCGGGTAACCGATGCGCTCGGCGGTGCGGAACGCCTCCTCGGCGCTGCGGGCCACGCCGTTCTCCGGCTGCCGCAGCCCGAGCTTCTCAATCAGGTGGGAGAAACGCTCGCGGTCCTCGGCACGGTCGATGGCATCCGGGCTGGTGCCGAGGATGCGGAGCCCCGCGCGCTCGAGCGGCACCGACAGGCGCAACGGGGTCTGGCCTCCGAATTGGACGATGGCCCCCATCGGCTTCTCGCGGGCGGCAATCTCGACCACGTCCTCCAGGGTGAGGGGTTCAAAGTAGAGGCGGTCCGAGGTGTCGTAGTCGGTGGAGACGGTTTCCGGGTTGCAGTTGACCATCACCGTCTCGTAGCCCGCGGCCCGGAGCGCGAAGGCGGCATGGACGCAGGCGTAGTCGAACTCGATGCCCTGTCCGATGCGGATGGGGCCCGAGCCGAGGATGAGCACCTTCGGCCGCTCGGTGGGGGGCGCCTCGTCCTCCTCGTCGTAGCTGCTATAGAGGTAGGGCGTGTAGGCCTCGAACTCCGCGGCGCAGGTATCGACCCGGTTGTAGACGGGCCGGATGCGCCGCTCCCAGCGGTGGGCGCGCGCGTCGCCCTCGGTGCTCCCCAGCAACTGCGCGAGCGACCGGTCGGACAGCCCGTCGGCCTTGCAGTGGCGCAGCAGCGCGTCGTCCAGGCGCGGCAGCCCGCCCACCGCGGCCACCGTGGCAGCCTCCTGCACCAGGTCCTTCAGTTGCCGGAGGAACCAGGGGTCGATGCGGGACAGGCTGTGTGCCTCCTCCACCGTCATCCCTTCCCGAAATGCCTGGAACAGCATGGCCGGCCGTTCCGCGCGCGGTACGCGCACCCCCTCGCGGAGCGCCTCGGCGCGCTCCGCCGGGTCGCTCGGGAGCTCCGGCGGCGCGAAGGTGAGCGGGTTGGTCTCCATGCTGCGCAGCGCCTTCATGTACGCCTCTTTGAAGGTCCGCCCGATGGCCATCACCTCGCCGACACTGCGCATGGTGGTGGTGAGCGTGCGGTTGGCGCTGGGGAACTTTTCGAAGTTGAAGCGCGGCACCTTCACCACCACGTAGTCGAGGGTGGGCTCGAAGGAGGCCGGCGTGTCGCGGGTGATGTCGTTCTGCAGCTCATCCAGCCGGTAGCCGAGCGCCAGCTTGGCGGCGATTTTGGCGATGGGGTAGCCCGTGGCCTTGCTGGCGAGCGCGCTCGAGCGGCTCACCCGCGGGTTCATCTCGATGACCACCATCCGTCCGTCAGCCGGGTTGACGCCGAACTGGATGTTGCTGCCCCCCGTGTCGACGCCGATTTCACGGATGATGGCCAGGGCCGCCTGGCGGAGCCGCTGGTACTCCTTGTCGGTCAGGGTCTGGGCCGGCGCCACCGTGATGCTGTCGCCGGTGTGCACCCCCATCGGGTCGAAGTTCTCGATGGAGCAGATGACGATGACGTTGTCCGCCACGTCACGGACGACTTCCAACTCGTACTCCTTCCAGCCGAGGACGCTCTCCTCAATCAGGAGGGTCTGCACCGGGCTCGCCTTCAGTCCCTGAAGGCAGATGGTCTCGAACTCGTCGGAGTTGAAGGCCACCCCGCCGCCGGTGCCGCCCAGCGTGAAGCTGGGGCGGATGATGGCGGGAAAGCCGATGTCCCGGACCACGACCTTGGCCTCCTGCAGCGTGTGCGCGTAGCCACTCCGGGGCAGCGGAATTCCCACCTTCTGCATGGCCGCCTTGAAGAGCTGCCGGTCCTCCGCCTTGTTGATGGCATTCAGCGAGGCGCCGATGAGACGGACGCCGTACTTCTCCAGAATCCCCTGCTCCGCCAGGGCTTTCGCCAGGTTGAGCGCCGTCTGCCCCCCCATGGTGGGAAGCAGGGCGTCCGGGCGCTCCCGGTCAATAATCTGCTCGGCGACGTCGACGGTGATGGGTTCGATGTAAGTCCGGTCGGCGAACTCCGGGTCGGTCATTACCGTCGCCGGGTTGCTGTTGAGAAGGACGACCTGCACGCCCTCCTCGCGCAGGGCCTTGATGGCCTGGGTGCCCGAGTAGTCGAACTCGCAGGCCTGGCCGATGATGATGGGCCCGCTGCCGATGACCAGCACTTTGTGGATGTCGGTACGCTTGGGCATCGGGCCGGGGCGTGTACCACGAAGAGGCGACGGGCGGCCAAGCAGACCCCGCCCCCGCCGCTGGGAGGGGCCGGGTGCCCCTTGGGGGGGGCCAGCGTCAGCCGGTGAGGCCGCCGACGAAGTCGCGGAGCCGGGCCAGCCCCTTCTCGATGGTGGCCCGGGAGGCGGCGAAGCTGAGGCGCAGGTAGCCTTCCCCCCCGAAGGGCTCTCCGGGCACGGCCGCCAGCCGGTAGTCGTCCAGCAGCACCTGGGAGATGTGCACCGAGCCCTGCAGCGCCTTGCCCCGGTGGCGCCTGCCCAACAGGCCCTGGACATTCGGGAAGACGTAGAACGCGCCCTCCGGCGGCCGGACGCGCACCCCAGGCAGCGCCTGCAACCCCGCGACGAAGAGGTCCCGGCGGGCGAGGAACTCGCGGGCCATGAGGTCCACCGTGTCCATCGGCCCGCGCAGGGCGGCCACCGCCGCTCGCTGGCCGATGCTGGAGGCGTTCGAGGTGGACTGGTCCTGAATCATGTTCATCGCGGCGATGAGGGGCTTGGGACCGGCCGCATAGCCGAGCCGCCAGCCCGTCATGGCAAAGGCCTTGCTCAGCCCATTCACCACCAGCGTCCGGTCGGCCAGGTGCGGGGCGATGTTGAGCACTTGGACGAAGGGCCGGCCGGTGTAGAGCAGCTTCTCATAGATGTCGTCCGTCACGACCAGGAGGACCGGGTGGCGCTCCAGCACACGCACCAGGGCACCCAGCGCCTCGGCCGACAGCACGCCGCCGGTGGGGTTGCTGGGGCTGTTGAACACCACTGCCCGGGTGCGAGGGGTGATGGCCCGCTCGAAGCGCCCGGGGTCCGGCACCCAGCCATCCTCCTCGCGCGTCGGCACCAGCACCGGCCGGCCGGCGGCCAGCGCCACCATGTCCGGGTAGCTCACCCATGCGGGGTTGAAAATGATGACCTCGTCGCCCTCGTCGAGCACCGCCTGGAAGAAGTTGTAGAGGCACTGCTTGGCGCCGTTGCTCACCACCACCTGTTCCGGCGCGTAAGTCAGCCCGTTGTCCTTCTTGAGCTTGTCGCAGATGGCGGCGCGCAGCTCCGGGGTGCCCGCGGTGGCGGTGTACTTGGTAAAGCCCTCCGCGAGCGCCTGGATTGCCGCCTGCTTGATGTGGTCCGGCGTGTCGAAATCCGGCTCCCCGGCGGCGAACCCGACGACGTCCTCCCCTGCGGCGGCGAGCGCCTTGGCTTTGGCATTCAGGGCAAGCGTCGGAGAGGGCTTGATGGAGTCGAGGCGGCGGGCGAGCTTCATGGCGTGCTGGGGGCTATACAAGGGCACACCGACGCCGGACAAGCGCCCCGGGCCCAGCCTCCCCTTCCGGCGTCGACCCGCCAAACGGCGGCCCGGGCCGAGGCTTACTTCCGCGGGAAGCGCTCGCGAAGCTTGCGAAAGACGGTGGGCGGGACCAATCCCTCCACGTCGCCCCCGAGCGAGGCCACCTCCCGCACCAGCTGCGAGGAGATGTAGAAGCTGTCCTGTCCGGTCATCATGAAGACGGACTCGAACTCCGGGTCGAGCTTCCTGTTCATGTTCGCCAGCTGAAACTCGTACTCGAAATCCGACGCCGCCCGCAGCCCCCGCAGCACCAGGTGCACGCCCTTGCGTCGGGTGTAGTGGACCAAAAGCCCCTGGAAATCGTCCACCTCCACTCGCGGGTCCGGACAAGTCTCCCGGATGAGCGCCCGGCGCTCCTCCACGGAGAACATCGGGGTCTTCTTGGGGTTGTTCAGCACCGCCACCACCAGGCGGTCGAACACCTTCAGGCCGCGCTGGATGATGCTGAGGTGCCCGTTGGTCAACGGGTCGAAGGAGCCGGGGTAGATGGCGACGGCCATGGAATTCCTGACAGTGTTTGTGGGCCGGGTGTCGACCGTCAAGGGTTGGGCGGCACGGACCGGTAGAGACTGAGCACGGTATCCCCGAAGCGGCGCTCATCCACGCGGAAAAGCGCCCCAGCCGTCTTCGGAAGCACCTCCCGACGGTCGTGCTCCACCACCAGCGTGCCCCCCTCGGCCAAGAGGGGCCCGACGGCCCGCACCACCCAGTCCCCGGCGCGCGCCGCATAGGGGGGGTCGGCGAAGGCCAGGCTGAAGCGACGGCCCTCCCGGAAAAGGCGTTCCACCGCCTTCTCGGCGCGCAGCCGCAGCACGCTCACCTGCCCTTCCAAGCCGAGGGCTTCCGCATTCCTGCGGCAGAGGTCGGCCGCCTCCGCGGCCGCATCCACCAGGACGGCCCGCTCCGCGCCCCGCGACAGGGCCTCCAGGCCGAGCGCGCCCGTCCCCGCATACAAGTCGAGGACGTCGCCGCCGCCCAGCTGTTGGCCGAGGACGTTGAACAGCGTCTCCCGGACGCGGTCGGCCGTCGGGCGCGTCGCCGAGGACCGCGGCGGCAAGAGCCGCCGGCCCCGCCGGGTACCGCCGACGATGCGCATCCTCCCCCTCCCCTGCCCCCTCGCGCCGTCAGTGGACTTCGCCGGCGTGGGCGTACGTCTCGCTCTCGATTTGGATGGTGGTGTGGTCAATCCCGTAGCGCCCGAGGAGCTCGTGCTTCACCGCCGAGAGAATCTGGTCGTTGTTGCACACCATCGGGTCAAGCACGACGAGGTGCGCCGAGAGCGCGTACAGCCCGCTGGACAGCGTCCAGACATGCAGGTCGTGCACCGCGACCACGCCCTCCGCGCCCTCCAGGAGGACCCGGACGGCGTCCATGTCGACGTGGGACGGCACCGCCTCCAGCAGCACGTCCACCGCATCCCGAAGCAGGCGCCAGCTTCCCACCACGATGACGACGGAGATGGCCAGGGAGAGCGCCGGGTCGACCCAGCGCCAGCCGGTCATTGCCATCACGCCCGCGCCCAGTAGCACCCCCATGCTGGACAGCGTGTCGCCGAGGACGTGGAGGAAGGCGGCCCGCGCATTCAGGGTGTGGCTTCGGTGAAGGAAGCTGAGCGCCCCGAGGTTGGCGACGAGGGCGATGGCGGCCAGGATTGCCATCGGCAGCAGACGCACCTCGGGCGGGTCGCGCAACCGAAGAATGGCCTCGACGACGATGAGGAGGGTGATACCCAACAGCAGCACCCCGTTGAGCAGTGCGCTGAGAATCTCCAGACGCGCGTACCCGTACGTCCGCCGCGGGTCCGCCGGCCGCCCGGCGAACCACAGTGCCAACAGCGCAAGGAGAAGCGCCGAGACGTCCGTCAGCATGTGGCCGGCATCGCTCAGCAGGGCGAGGGAGTGCGTCAGCCATCCGCCGACGCCCTCCAGGACGGCGATGCCGACGGTGAGGACGAGGGCCCCCACCATCCGGCGCCGGTCATCCTGCCGGTGGGCGGCCACCGTCCCCGCGGTCCCGCCGGTGGCCGCCGTTGGCCCGTGACTCGGACGAGGCCTCGCGTGGTCGTGGCTGTGGCGTGTGGACGACAGGTGGTGGACTCCCTTAGGAGAGCAACTCCCCCCGGGCGCGGCCGGCGGACTATAGCCAGCGGACGGCTGGCGTTGCGAGACAAGTGACGCCTCGCCCCAGGGGGCCCCCACACGCGCCCCAACGGGTGGGCGCGCACGGGCGCACTCGGCTAAACAACCCGTCACCGCCCGTGTCTCAGCCCCTCCTCGACCGCCCACCGGCCAAGCCCCGCGCCCGTAAGGGCGCGCGCCTCTTCTGGACGGCCGAGGGCGAGGGGACTCCGCATGTCCTCTTGTGCGACGGCCTCGGCTGCGACGGCTTCATCTGGCGCTACCTTCTGCCAGCCCTGGCCCGGCAGCACCGGGTGGTGCACTGGCATTACCCGGGGCATGGCCAATCGCCCCCCCCGCAGACGCCACGCGGGTACAGCCTGTCCAGCCTGGCGGATGACGCGGTGACGGTGCTCGAGACGGCCGGCGCCTCGCGCGCCGTTGTCATCGGCCACTCGATGGGCGTCCAGGTGGCGCTCGAAATGCACCGCCGCCACCCGGCCCAGGTGGCGGCGCTGGTCCTGGTCTGTGGCAGCCCAGGGCATCCGCTCGACACCTTCCACGACACCAGCGTCCTGCGGACGCTGCTCCCGGTATTTCGCAGGACGGCGGAGGCAGCGCCGCAGGGTGTCTCCGCGCTGACACGGGTGCTCGTCCGCTCCGGCATCGCGCTCGAACTGGCCCTCCTCTTCGAGGTCAACCCGGAGCTCGTCCACCGCGAGGACCTTCAGCCCTACTTCAACCACTTCCTCTCGATGGACCCGCGCGTCTTCCTGCGCGCCATGCAGGCTGCTTCCGAGCACTCCGCGCAAGACCACCTCATCGCCGTGGACGTCCCCACGCTCATCATTGCGGGCGACCGGGACCGCTTCACCCCCGGCTGGCTCTCGCGACGGATGGCCCTGGAGATTTCCGGGGCGGAGTTGATGATGGTGCCCGGCGGGAGCCACACCACGCCCCTGGAAGCCCCGGCCCGGGTCGAGCAGGCGGTGGCGGACTTTCTGCGCAGGCGTGTGCCTGGCTGCCACATCCAGTCGCCGTTGGCTTGACCGACGCCTGGGGCCGGAGGACCATTCTTTCCTCTCTGGCGGAACGCGAACGCCGCGCCTGAGCTTCATTTTCCTGGACGGATGAGCGTCGACCCGGCCACCGTGGTGCTACCCCCGAATCCCCCTGCGCCCAGGGACGCCGGGTGGCTGGTGGTCACGCGGTCCACCACGCCGGGGACGCTCGGTCGCATCTTCAAGCTCTCCGGCCCCGAGGCACTGCTCGGCCGGGCGCAGGACGCGGAGGTCCGTCTCGTCGACGACGGCATTTCCCGCCGGCATGCCCGGATTCTCCGCGCCACCGACGGTGGCTTCGAGCTGCAGGACCTGGACTCCACCAACGGCACCTACCACAACGGCCTCCGCGTCCAGGGAACCGTCCGGCTGGACGAGGGCGACAAGGTCCAGCTCGGCGGAAACTGTCGGCTCCGCTTTTCCTGGAAACAGACCGAGGAGGGCGACGAGGATTTGCGCGAGGCGCTCGCCGCCGCGCAGGTGGGTACCTTCGGCCTGGATGTCGCCTCCTCGCTGGTCACCTGGTCCGAGTCCGTCGAGCGCATCCTCGGCGCGCCTGCGGGGAGCCTCGTCCGCCCGCCGCGGCCACTGCAGGAGGTCGTCCAGCCCGAAGACCTGGCGCGCGTCACGGCGGCGCTCGCGTCGGCCATCTCCAGCCGTCAGCAGTTCGAGGCCGAGTTCCGCTTCGTGCATGCCGCGGGGACGGCCACCTGGGTGGCCGTCCGCGGGGACGTACTGCGCAACACCGAGGACGTCGCCTCCCGCGTGGTGGGGACGGTAATGGACGTCAGCGCCCGCAAGCGGGCCGAGGACGAGCTGCGGCGACAGGCCCTGCTGTTCGAGAACCTCAACGATGCCGTGGTGCTCATCGACTTGTCCGGCCTGGTCCTCGACTGGAACACCAGCGCCGAGCGGCTGTTTGGTTATTCCAAGGTCGAGGCCCAGGGGCAGAATTACCGCGAGCTCTTGCGCATCGAGGACCCGGAGGCCGCGCCGGCCCTCATCCACGCCGCGCTCAAGCGCTATGGCCGCTGGAACCGCGAGCTCCTCGCGCTGCGCAAGGACGGCACGCAGTGCTTCTCGGAGGCGACGGTGGTGCAGCTGCGCGACTCCGAGGGCCAGCACCTGGCCTCGCTGGCCGTCCACCGCGACATCGCCGAGCGCCGGGCGATGCAGGCCCAGCTGATGGTCGCGAGCCGCATGGCCTCGGTGGGCACCCTGGCCGCCGGGGTGGCCCACGAAATCAACAACCCGTTGGCCTTCATCAATGCCAACCTCGTCTGGCTCAAGGATGAGCTCGAGGCCCGCCGCGCCGCGCTCGGCGACGCGGGCTTCCAGGAGCTCGCCGCCGTCGTCGGCGAGGCCCGCACGGGCATCGAGCGCATCGGCACCATCGTCCGCGACCTGAAGGCCTTCAGCCGTGTCGAGACCGACGAGGCGGCCGGCCCCGTCGACGTGCGCAAGGTGCTCAGCTTCGCGGCGAAGATGGCCGACAAGGAGCTCCGTCAGCGCGCTCGCGTGGTCTCGGAGCTGCAGGACGTCCCGGCCGTGCTGGGGAGCGAGGGTCGCCTGGGCCAGGTGTTCCTCAACCTCTTGCTGAACGCGGCCCAGGCCATCCCCGACGGGGCTGCCGCCTCCAACGAGATTCGCCTCCGGTGCCTGCGACGTGGCCGCAGTGTCGTGGTGGAGGTCTCCGACACCGGGCGCGGCATCCCCGCCGAGTTGCAGGCCCGCATCTTCGACCCCTTCTTCACCACCAAGCCGGTCGGCGAGGGCACCGGGCTTGGCCTGGCCGTCTGCCACGGCATCGTCCGCGGCCTGGGCGGGGAAATCACCGTGCAGTCCGAGGTGGGCCGCGGCTCCACCTTCTCCGTCCGGCTGCCCACCCAGCTGCCGCCGGGAGCCTCCCCGGGCGTCTCGGGCGAGACCGATGGTTTCCGGCCCGGGGTGCGGGTGCTAGTGGTGGACGATGAGCCGTTCATCTGCTCGGCCATCCAGCGGCTGCTTCGCCGGGAACACCGGGTGACCACCGTCACTTCGGCCCGCGAGGCGCTCAGCCTGGTCAGCGCCGGACAGCGTTTCGAGGTCATCCTGTCGGACTTGATGATGCCGGAAATGTCCGGTGAGGACCTGGTGACCACCCTCCGCCAGGTGGCACCGGAGCAGGCGGGCCGGGTGGTCATCATGACGGGCGGCGCCTTCACCCCCCGCAGCGAGGAATTCCTGCGCTCGCTGCACCTTCCGCACCTCACCAAACCGCTCACCCTGGAAAGCCTCCGTGGGGCCATCCGAACGGCCCTGGCGGCGTCCAGCACCACGGCCTGAGCGGCCCCCCGCTTGCTTCGCGGGTGTCCGGACGCTACAAGCCGCGCGGCTTTCATGTTTCCTCGCGCACAAATCCGCAACGTGGCCATCGTCGCCCACGTCGACCACGGCAAGACGACGCTGGTCGACCACATGCTCCGTCAGGCCGGGGTGTTCCGCGCCAATGAGGCGCTGGTCGAGCGTGTGATGGACTCCAATGCCCTGGAGCGAGAGAAGGGCATCACCATCCTCGCCAAGAACACCGCGGTCGAGTACCGCGGCCACCACATCAACATCGTCGACACGCCCGGCCACGCCGACTTTGGCGGCGAGGTCGAGCGCGCGCTGCGCCTGGTGGACGGCGTCCTGCTCCTCGTCGATGCCGCCGAAGGCCCGCTTCCCCAGACGCGTTTCGTCCTCACCAAGGCGCTGGCCATGGGCCTGCGCACGGTGCTGGTCGTCAACAAGATCGACCGTCAGGACGCCCGCCCCCGCGAGGTGCTCGACCAGGTGTACTCGCTGTACATCGACCTCGGAGCCAATGACGAGCAACTCGACTTCCCGGTGCTGTATGCCGTCGCCCGGCAAGGGCAGGCCTCGCGCTCGCTGGCCGAGCCAGGGAAGAACCTGGAGCCCCTCTTCGACTCCATCCTCTCGCACATCCAGCCGCCTCCGGCCGGTGAGGGCGACCACCTGCAGTTGCTGGTCGCAAACCTGGACTACGACGACTACGTCGGCCGCCTGGCCGTCGGCCGGGTGCACGCAGGCAAAATCTCCTCCGGACAGCCCCTGGCCGTCGTCCGTGACGGCGGCCGCATCGAGAGCGGCAAGGTGGTCAAGCTGTACGGCTTTCAGGGCCTGAAGCGGGTGGAGATTGCCGACGCCGGGCCGGGGGAGCTGGTCAGCGTGGCCGGCATCGAAGCCGTGTCCATCGGCGACACGCTCGCCGACGCCGAGTCCCCGGTGGCGCTGCCGCGCATCAGCGTCGATGAACCGACCATGATGATGGTCTTCCGCGTCAACGACGGGCCGCTGGCCGGGCGCGAGGGCAAGTACGTCACCTCGCGCAACCTCCGCGAGCGCCTGTACCGCGAGGCCTACCGGAACGTGTCCATCCGGGTGGAGGACACCGACACTCCCGACGCCTTCCGGGTGGTGGGTCGCGGGGAGTTGCAGCTGGCCGTCATCATCGAGAACATGCGACGCGAGGGCTATGAGTTGACCGCCAGCAACCCCGAGCCGCTGGTGCGCGAGGTCAACGGCCAGGTGCACGAGCCGATGGAGTTGATGGTGTGCGACGTGCCGGAGACGGCGGTCGGCGCCGTCACCGAGCGCCTCGGGCCCCGCAAGGGCCGCATGGTGGACATGGGGCAGCTGGGCTCGGGACGGACCCGCCTGCAGTTCCGCATCCCGGCGCGCGGGCTGGTGGGCTTTCGCAGCGAGTTCCTCACCATCACCCGCGGCGAGGGCATCCTCTCCAGCCAGTTCGACGGCTACGAGCCGTGGTTCGGCCACATCCCCAAGCGCAGCAACGGCGCCATCGTCTCCGACCGCTCCGGCGACACGGTTCCCTACGCCCTCTTCTCCATTCAGGAGCGCGGAGCGCTCTTCGTCGGCCCAGGCGTCCCGGTGTACGAGGGGATGATTATCGGCGAGCACGCCCACCCCTCGGACCTCAACGTCAACGCCTGCCGCGAGAAGAAGCTGACCAACGTGCGCGCCGCCGGACGCGACGACAACGTCATCCTCACCCCGCCCCGGGAAATGACGCTCGAGCGTTCACTCGAGTGGATTGGGCCGGATGAGTTGGTCGAGGTGACACCGAAGTCGGTGCGCCTGCGCAAGCGCCAGCTCACCTCCGGCGACCGCTACCGGGCCGAGCGCGAGCGCAAGCGCGACATCGCCTCCGCCTAAGCGAACCCCAAAGGGGGAGACGGCGCCTTCGGGCGGCACCTTCACCTACAGGGCGCGACTACTTCCCCGTGCGCGACCGGACGTGGGCGGCGCGCAGCGCCACCTTCACTGCCGGGTGCACGAAGACCAGGCCGTCGCCATGGCCCGGCACGGCGCCCTTCACCAGGAGCAGCCCCTTCTCCACGTCGACATCCACCACAGTGAGATTCTGGGTGGTGACCTGCTCGACGCCGTAGTGTCCCGGCATCTTCTTGTTGGGGTACACGCGGCCCGGCGTCTTGCGCTGTCCGATGGCGCCCGGGTGACGTCGGTACTCGTGGGTGCCGTGCGTCTGGCCATACCCGCGGAAGTTCCACCGCTTCATGACGCCCTGGAAGCCCCGGCCCTTGGTGATGCCGGTGACGTCCACCAAGTCGCCCTTGGTGAAGAGGTCGACCTTCACCGGCTCGCCCACGGTGAAGGCGGCGGCCTCCTCCGGGGAGAGGCGGAATTCCTTCAAGTGCCGGCGCGGCGCGGTGCCCGCCTTCTTGAAGGTGCCGAGCTCGGCCCGGCTAAGCCGCTTCTCCTTCACCTCGCCGAAGCCCAGCGTCACTGCCGAGTAGCGGTCCTTTTCCGGAGTCCGCTTTCCGACCACGGTGCACGAGGACGCGTCGATGACCGTCACCGGGACGAGCGAGCCGTCCTCGGTGAACACCTGGGTCATTCCCACCTTCTTGCCGATGAGTCCCTTCACGTCCGTCATCCCTCGTCTCTGAATTTGGCCTGCAGCCGCTGGGCGCCACCCCCCTGGGGGGGCCCGCGGGAAGCGGCGCAATATGACAGGGGAGGTCCATAAATCAAGGCCCTGGCCTGCCCAGGCAGACCCGGCAGGGGCTTGCTGGGCCACGGCGCCGCCGGGGGCACCTTTCCGGACCCGCCCCGGGCCGAAAAGACACCAGTCGGCCTGCGCAGACGGCCAGCAGAACGTTGTTATTGTACGGCCGATCCGTGAACTCCCCCGTCGTCCCGCTTGCTCCGCCGCTCGCCGCCACTGCGGCCCAATCCGCCTTGGCGCGCGTGGCCGACGCGCTCTCGGAGGTGGTGGCCGGGAAGCGGCAGCAGATTGAATTGGCCCTCACCTGCGTGGTGGCCGGCGGCCACCTCCTTCTGGAGGACATCCCGGGCGTCGGAAAGACGACGCTGGCCGACGCGCTCGCCCGCGCGCTGGGCCTCAGCTTCGCCCGCATCCAATTCACGGCGGACCTCATGCCCGCCGACGTCACCGGCGTGCAGGTCTTCTCGGCTGCCAGCACCGCTTTCCAGTTCCGGCCTGGTCCCCTCTTTCGCTCGCTCGTCCTCGCCGATGAGCTCAACCGCGCCCCCCCCCGCACCCAGTCGGCGCTGCTCGAGGCGATGGGACACGGACACGTCACCGTCGACGGCGTCACCCACCCCCTGCCCCGCCCCTTCCTGGTGGTGGCGACACAGAATCCCCTGGACCTTTCCGGCACCTACCCCTTGCCGGACGCGCAGCTGGACCGCTTCCTTCTCCGCCTCACCCTCGGCCACCCCCCGGCCGAGGTGGAGGCAGCGCTGCTCGCCTCGCGCGGTTTGCGCCATCCCCTGGAGTCGCTGCACGCGGTCCTCGACACCGAGCACGTGCTGCGGCTGCAGGCCCGCGCCTCGGAAGTCCACGTGGACGCAGCGGTGGCGCGCTACGCGGTGGCGGTGGCCAGTGCCACCCGCCAGCACCCGCAGCTGGAGCGCGGGGCCTCCACCCGCGCCGCGCTGTCCTTGATGGCGGCGGCCAAGGCCCATGCCCTGTGGGAGGGCCGCGACTTCGTCACCCCCGGCGACGTCACCGCCCTGGTGGTGCCGGCCTTGGCGCACCGGGTGGCACTGCGCAGCGGCGCGCAGGGAGCGGCGGCCCGCGAGGAGGCGGCGGAGCTGCTCGCCGACATCGTCCGGCGCACGCCCGCGCCGCGATGAGGCTGGCCGACGTGCTGGCCCAGGTGCGGCGGTGGCTGCGGCCCCCACGCACGCTGCGGGTCACGCGTGCCGGGCGCACCTACATCGTTCTCACCATGGGAATTGGGCTCGGCGCCCTCAACACCGGCAACAACCTCCTGTACCTGGTGCTGGGCGTGCAGCTCGCCACCATCGTCGCCTCGGGCCTCCTCAGCGAAGCCAGCCTGCGGGGCCTGCAGGTGCGCCGCCTGGGTGCCGACGCCGCCTTTGCCGGCGAGCCCTTCGTCTACCGGTGGGCCGTCTCCCGCCGGCGCGGGACCGCCTTCGTCCTCACCCTGGCCGAGACGCACCCGCAATTGGAGGGCTCCGCCACCCTGGCGCTGCTGCGCCCGGGCGAGGAGGTGGTGGTGCGCGGCCGGCTGCTGGCACCCCACCGTGGCCCCTACGCCCTGCGGGGCATCCGGGTGACCACTACCTTCCCCTTGGGCCTCTTCAGCAAGGGCCGGGTGCTGGAGGTGCCGGGAGAGCTGCTGGTGTACCCCCGCCGCATCCCCGCGCCGCGGGATGTCTTGCCTTCGGACGGGGGCCGGGGGGAGCAGACGGCGCGCCGCTTTCGCGCCGAGGGGGACGGCGACACGGCTGGCCTGCGCGCGCTGCGCGACGGCGAGGATGCGCGACGCGTCCACTGGCTGAAGAGCGCGCTCGGGGGGAAGCTGCTCCGGGTCGAGCGCGACGTCGAGGAGACACGCTCGGTGGTGCTCACACTCGACGTCGGGGCGCACGGGCCGGCACTCGAGCGCAGCTGCGAGGAGGTGGCGGCGCGGGCACGGGCGCTGCTCGCTGGTGGGGCCGCCGTTGGGCTGGAGGCCGGGCCGGACCGGCTGCGACCTGACCAGGGGCCGCGGCATGAACGGTTGCTCCTCGGTGCCCTGGCCCGGGCCGGCCTGCAGGAGGGCGCCCCGAGATGACGGGGCGCGGCGCATATCGGCTGCGCCTGGCCCTGCGGGACCTGGGCGCGGCGTCGGCCTTCCTGGCCATGAGCCTGTCGGGCCAGGTGCCTTCCTGGACGGCCGCCCTCTTCGTCGCCACGCTGGGACTCGCCCTCCTCGACGTCCGTCCCTTTGCCCGGCACGTGCGCGAGAGCGCCCTGGCGCTGCTCGGCAGCGTGCTGGTGCTGTGGGCCATGGTGGCGAGCGGCCACATGGACTTGGTGGTGGCCGCCTGCGCCTGTGCCGCCCTTCTGACTGCACAGCGCATGCTGTCCGGCCACGGCGCGGCCGTCGACCAGCAGGTGGCCCTGGCCGGGCTGCTCATGCTTTCCGGCGGCGCGGCCCTGTCGGCCGACCTCGGCTTTCTCCCCTGTCTCTGCGCCTACACCCTCTGCACCAGCCTCTCCCTGGCGCTCGGCGAGGTGGAGCGGGCGGCGCCAGCCGGCGCCGCCCCCCCAGCCGCCCCGTCCCTGCGGGCCGCCGCCGCCTTGACGGGGGTAGCCCTCGTCGGAGGGGTACTCTTCTTCGTCGCCTTCCCGCGCCTGTCGTGGAACCTCGCCGCTCGGCGCGGCGGCAATTCCTTCGCCGGCGCGGTGGTGGGCCTCGGGGACCGCGTGCGCTTGGGCGGCAGCGGGGAGCTCAAATCCAACCCGCGCATCGTGCTGCGTGCCCAGCTGGACCCGGACCCTGGGGTGGACACGCTCGGGGCCTACTGGGTGGCCTACCGCTTCGACGCCTTCGACGGGCTCGAGTGGCGCGGGCAGGCCCGTCCCGGGCGCCCGCTCCAGCGCCTCACCCTGGCCCGGGGCAGCCCGGGCGCCCTCTCCCAGCACATTGAGTTGCTGCCGGCCTACGGCAGCCGCACCGTGGTGGCCATCGACCATCCGGTGCAGTTCTCCATGGCGACCGCCCAGCTGCCCTCCTACAGCGTGCGCACCGCGCTGGTCCCGGTGGGTGACGAGTCGGTGCGCCTCGACGGCGCGGCCAGCGGCTTCAGCTACTACGCCTCCAGCGTCCTGCGGGGTGAGCCGGCGTCGGACGACGCCGCGACGCGCGCGCGTCGGCTGGCGCTCCCGCCGCGCCTCGACCCGCGAGTCCCCGCCCTGGCGCGCGAGCTCGCCGGGAACGCCACCGACCCGGCGCAAATTGCCCGCCGACTCGAGCAGCGGCTCCAGCAGCGCTACCGCTACACCCTGGAGCTGCCGGGCCCAGTGGAGGACCCGCTGGCCGACTTCCTCTTCCAGCGCCGGGCCGGACACTGCGAAGACTTCGCCACCGCGCTGGCCATTCTGCTTCGCACGCTGGGCATCCCCACCCGGGTGGTGACCGGTTTCTACGGGGGCGAGCGGGCGGCCAGCGAGTACGTGCTGCGCGCCGGAGATGCGCACGCCTGGGTGGAGGCGGACGTCCCGGGCGGCGTGCTGCGGCTGGACGCCACGCCCGCCGAAAACCGCTCCGCCGCCAGCGCCACGCTGCTGGGCTGGCTGCTTCGGGCGTACGAGGCACTGGAAGTCCGCTGGGTGCATGGCGTCGTCGACTACTCCTTTGCAGACCAGGTCACCTTCCTCCGGGGCGTGGGCAGCAACCCGGCGCGGAAGCAACTGCCGGCCGCGGGCCTGCCATGGGCCTGGGCGGGCACCGCCGCCACGTTGGGGCTATTGGGCGTCCTGTTGTTTCTGCTGCTGCGGCCTGGACCCGACGAGGCCCAGAAGCTGGGGGACGAGTTGCACCGGCTGGCCGCGCGCGTCGGCCTTCTGGCGAAGGACCGCTGGCTGGAGGAGTTGCCCAGCACGTCGCCTGCCGTCCCCCAGCAGCTGCGCCGGGCGGTGAGCCGCTACCTGGAAGCCCGCTTCGGCACGCGTCCCCTGGCGCGAGGGGAGCGTCGGGCACTCCTGTCGGCGGTGCGCGACGCCCTGCGTGCGCCCCGCCCCGTGTAGTGCCCAGTGGGTGGCGAACACCCCCTCCCGGACGGGCACGGGGGCTTCCTTGGGCGCGCCAGTTTGGGAGGCTGCGCCTTACCGACTAGAGTGGGCCCTCTCGATGTCCGAAGCGACCCAAGCCGAGGCGCGGCCAGCCGAGCCCGCGGCGCCGCCGGTGGACCCCCTCGCCGACGAGGGGAACCGTCAGCGACTGGAGGTGGCCAAGGCCTTCGCCTTCCATCTGCTGAAGGGCATCAAGCAGATTGGCATGTACCGCCACAACGAGGCCAAGTACGGCGAGTACCTGCAGAAGTCGCACGAGGCCGTCCGCGCCTACACCGACTCTTACGGTCCACTGACCTTCAAGGTGGAGCAGCAGAACTTCCTTCTGTTTGACCAGGAACTGTTCCCCGAGGAAACCAACCTTCCCTTCAAGTTTTGGCGGGACGGCATCCGCCAGTTCATCTTCCGGCAGGGGCTGCGCCTCGACGAGTTGGTCACCTTCACCCTGGTCGCCCTGTCCGACGTCGACAAGCAGGGCGAGGACACCGTCGCGCAGCTGTGGCGCGCCCCGCTCGACCACCTCGAGTACGTGGTGGTGGAAGGCTTCCACGTCGAGGGCTTCGACGACGAGACGGTCAAGGTGGAAGTCGACAAAATCATCAACTTCCTCTACCAGCGGCTGCGCAGCCACTCCGACGACTTCATGCGCTTTGCCCGGGTCAGCGCCTCGGACCTGGAAATCAAGATGGAGGGGGTGGAGCAGGTGCGCGGGGCGGTCATCACCGGCGAGACCGCCACCGACGACCTCAAGGCAAAGATGCAGCGGGAAATCGCCGAGGAGGAGAACAGCCGCCTTTTCCCGAAGCTGGTGGCGGGCATCTTCCAGGTGGCCGAAACCGGGGTCGATGACCCGGGGCTCCTCGAGGAGATGTTCCTGCAGCTGCTCGACGCCCTGCTGCTGCAGGAGGATTTCGCCACCATCAATCAGATTGTCCTCAAGTTCGCGGCCATGGAGGACCGGCCGAACATGCGGGCGATGCGGGAGCTGAAGCAGACGTTCCTGTCCAAGATGGCCGAGGAGCAGCGGGTGACCCGCATCGGCGATGTGCTGCGCGCCGGCCGGCTGCGCTCGCCCCAGGACGTCAGCCGCTACCTGCTCGCCCTCAATCCCTCGGTGGTGCCGAGCCTGCTCAACGTGCTGGAGACGGTAGAGCATCCCGAGCACCGAGTACTGCTGTGCGACGTGATTGCCGAGTTCGCCCGTAGCCGTCCTGCCGACGTGGTCGATAAGCTCTCCTCCGAGCGCCCGCAGACGGTGCGGGACATGGTGTACATCCTCGAGCGGGCCCAGGTGCCGGACCGGCTGAAGCTGTTCGCCCGGGTGCTCCGCCACAAGAACCTGGCGGTCCGTCTGGAAGTGATGAGCATCATCGCCCGGGGGCGGAGCAACGAGTCCCGGAAGCTTATCGCCCAGGCGCTCAAGGACGAGAACGTCCAGGTGCGGATGCTCGCCGCGCGGCTGCTGCCGGAGTACGACCGCGACCAGGCCTACCTCGAGCTCCTCTTTCACATCCGCCAGCGCGACTTCCGCAAGCGCTCGAGCGACGAGCGGGCGTCCTTCTACACCGCGCTCGGCAGCACCGGCATTCCGGCCGCGGTCTCGCTGATGCAGCAGATGCTGGCAGCGCCGGCGCGCCTGTGGAACCGGCGTCGGGTGCTGGACGAGAAGCTGCTCGCGGTGCACGGGCTGGCCGGCGTCATGTCCATCCAGTCCTACAAGGCGCTCCAGCAGGTGGTCGACGACCCGTCGCAACCCCCAGAAGTGCACTCCGCGGCAAGACGCGCCGTGGCCGAGACGCGCCGAGCGCTCTTCGGCGATGCGCCCATGAAGACGGGCTAGGACAACCGTGGCCGAGAATCTCAAAATCACCAATGCCCAGACCGACAACCTGGTCGACTTCGGGCGGGAGCACTCGGAGAAGCTGCAGAGCCTCTCGCGCTCGGTCCTGTCCACCCTCTACATGCTGGTGCGCAGCGCGAAGATGTACGACCCGGACAACGCGGTCTTCGACCGGCCGCTGATGACGCTCCAGGACTCCATCAACGCCATCATCCAGCGCGAAAACCGCTTCGAGCTGATGGGCATCAAGAATTCCTTCTACATCAACAACATGCTGGTGAAGGTCGAGTTCAACGCCGTCGACAACATGCGCTACCTGCTCGATGAATTGCGGAGCAAGGACGTCGGCGGGTTCGAGTTGGTGAAGCCGGCGCAGGTGCCGGAGCTCAAGAACTTCATCTGGATTTTCGCCCAGGACTCGGCCGACCCCATCGACGAGCAGGGGCTCCAGGACCGGAAGCTCTTTGCCATCCGCATCGCGCGCTGGTCCAAGCTGAAGGAGAAGCTGGACAAGGAGAAGCTCGAGGACGACCAGAAGGTCGACCGCAAGAAGTACGCCATCACCGTCTATGCCCGCGCCGTCTTCTTCATCGGCAAGTACATGGACGCGGTGCGAAAAGGCCAGCCGCTCGCCACTCGAATTGCGGTGCGGTTGGTGCAGGACTTCGTCGACATCTGCTACGACCAGTCGGTCCACTTCCTCGGCCTCACCACCATGCGCCGGGAGGACGACTACCTGGTGTACCACCAGGTCAACACCTGCCTGCTGGCCATCATCTTCGGAGCCGAGCTGGGTCTCACCAAGTCGCAACTGCGCGACCTCGGCTTCATCGCCCTCTTCCATGACGCGGGCATGGCCACCATCCCCGAGGGTCTGTCGGAGAAGAAGGGCGGCCTCAACGCCGAGGAACGAGCGCTGGTGAACAAGGCCCCGCTGGTGAGCGTCCGGATGATTCTTATGGAGAAGGGCTTCTCCCGCACCACGCTGCACCGGGTGGTGACGACGCTCGAGTACAAGACCGACTTCGGGACGGCTGTCCGCGATGCACGGGGCCACATCCAGATGATTATTCCCAAGTCCTCCCTGGGGTTGTACGCGAAGGTCATCGCCATCTGCGCCAGCTACGATGCGCTCACCAGCAAGCGCCCCTTCCGCGAGGCCTACGGACCCGAGGTCGCCCTCATGCTGATGTGGTCCGAGCTCCGCCACAAGTTCGACCCGGACCTGCTGAAGGTCTTCATGAAGGTCCTGGCCATCCAGCCCATCAAAATCCTCTCCCGCCGTCAGCAGGGCCCCCTGACGATGGGCGGCGTCTAGGGTTTCCGTCCGGCATCGGAAGCTCGGCCAAGCCCAGGCTCCGCGTCCCTCCGCCCGAACACCACCCGGGTGGAATCCACACGGCCGCGCAGGGCGCTCGAAGACTGCCGGCGGCTTTACCTGGCTGAGCGGTAAACGCGTTTCTGGTGGCGACGCTCCGCCCCGGGCGCTCAGTCTTGGAAGGGCAGTGCAGCGCACTTCGGGCGCTGCACGGCAACGGGCAGGTCTTCCGAATCAACAGGGGGGGTATGAGGTTCTCAGCAAAGCTTCTTCTCAGTGTCGCGGTGTTGCTGTCATTCGCCGACCGCGTGCAGCCGCAGCAGGCGCCCGGCACCAATGGCCGGTTTTCCTGCATCCAGCGGAAAACGAAGCTCGTGCCGCTGACACAGCTGCCTTTCCCGGACGGCACGCCCATCACGGACCAACTCCGGAAGGACGGATTGCTGTTCAGCGCAGGCTACATCGCCGTCGGGAACATCTTCCCGTTCACCGACACGAGCATCGTCAACCCGGGGAACATCTCCTTCGTCACCGAGGACCCCGGGGTCAGCCTGACGTTCATGGATTTCAATTCGAACCTTCTGCAGCATTTCCTGCAGACCTTCGACCAGAATGGCCAGCTCGAGGACGAGGACCTGGTCGTCGAGGACGCGAGCAGCAATGCCGGCGCGTACCTGTTCACGCTGACGGTCTCGTCCTGCCAGGGAATTGCCTACGTCGTGGCGTCTGAATTCCCTCCCGGCGCAAAGACCGTGCGACGCATCGTCTATTCCACGACCGAACGGGCAAACCCAGCCAGCAACTGAACGTCCTGCCTTCAGCAGGGCGCGCCGGCACGGCCGCTCCTGCTGGCTTTCTTCCCCCGGCAGTGGCCGCTAGCTAGGGGCGGACTGGCCGGAGCGCCTCCAGCGCCGAGCGCAGGTCTGCCGGCACCTTCGCCTCGAAGGCCCGTCGCGCGCCCGTCCTCGGGTGGGGAAAGGCCAGGCGCCAGGCATGCAGCGCCTGCCGGCCGAGGGTAGTCTGCACCGCCCGCACCCGCGCATCCCCCTTGCGCGTCCCGCCGTAGAGCACGTCGCCGAGTAGTGGGTGGCCCGCCTCGGCCAGGTGGACGCGAATCTGGTGCGTGCGGCCGGTCAAGAGGTCCACCTCGAGGAGCGCCGCGCCGTGCAGTCGCTCGAGGACGCGGAAGGCGGTGCGGGCCGGCTTGCCTTCCGTCAGCCGGCTGGTGAAGCGCTGGCGGTGTCTCGGGTGTCTCCCGTAGGCCGTCTCGATGTGGCCCTGCTCCGGCGGCTGGCCGTGGACGAGGGCGAGGTACGTCTTCTGCACCTGCCGCGTCTTGAAGGAGGCCTGCAGCCCCCGAAGGGCGGCGTCGTTCTTCGCCACCACCAGGCAACCCGAGGTGTCCTTGTCGAGACGGTGCACCAGCCCTGGCCGCAGCGACCCGCCCACGCCCTGGAGGTCCCCCACGTGGTGCAGTAGCGCATTCACCAGCGTGCCCCGCCGGTGGCCGGCGGCCGGATGGACCACCATGCCCGGTGCCTTGTCCAGCACCAGCAGGTCGCGGTCCTGGAAAAGGACGCTGAGGGGGAGGTCCTCCGGCTCCGGCAGCGCCGGCTCGGCCGCCGGCAACGTCAGCTGGATGCGCTCCCCGCCGGACATGCGCGCGGAGGCCTTGGCCGTCCGTCCGTCCACCCGGACATGCCCCTGGCGGATGAGCGCCTGCAGGCGCGCGCGACTCAGCGCCGGGAAGGCCTCCACCAGCGCCTGGTCCAGCCGGCGCCCCCGTGCCGAGGGCCCCAGGGTGACGCCCTCGCTCTGCGTCCGCGCCGCGGGGGGCCACGCGCCCTTGCCCTTGCCGCGGGCGAGGCGGCGCTGGGGACGGACCGCTACCAAATCTTGGACTTCACGTGCGCCTTGCCGCGCACGATGATGTCCACCACCGCCCGCTCAAAGAAGTTGGTGCCGGTGAACACCTCCTGGCTCACCCGGCTCCGGTAGAGGTCCCGGCCCTCGTCGAGCTCGCTCTTCAGCACGTCGAAGAGGTTGTCCTGCTCGATGCCCTTCACAATCTTCTGCTCGTTGTAGAGCGAGATGTCGGAGGCGATGGCGCGGGCGAGCCGCTGGGCCTTGGTGCGCTCTTCGTCGGTCATGGTTCCTTCTTCCCTAGGGTTCTGGCCGCCCGGACCGGGCCGCCAGCAGCAGGTAACTCTTGCTCACCCGGGTCGCGTCGAGCTTCAGCTCGCGGGCCAGGTTCATCAGGATGCCTCGAAGGTACACCGAAGGGGGCAAGTCCGCGTAGCGGTCGGCCTCCACCCGCTCCAGGTGCGAACGCCCGATGCGCGTGCGCTCCGCCAGCTGCTGTAGGGTCAGGCCCCGCGCCTCGCGCACCTGTCGCAGCAGCTCTCCGTTGAATTCCACGTCCGGCGGAAGGTCCGGCATGCGCGGACGTTCCTCCGCCGGCGGCGCCGGCGTCTCGTGGACCGCCTCCCGCTCCGGGGGTGCGCGCGGCGGGGCGAGCGCAGCGGAGGCCCTCTCTTGCGGAAGCCCGGGGGCGGGCGCCGAAAGGCCCGGCGGCCGCTGCAGCTGGGCCCGCCACGGTGCGCGCGCCGGCCAGCGCGGCGGTGGGGTGTCCAGCCCCAGGGACGCCTGCGCCGTCTGCAGGGGGACGCGTGCCGCCGTGGACTCGAGCTGCGCGGGCTCCGTCCGAGGGTATGGCCCCGGGGAAACGTCCTCCGCGCGCACCTCGGCCTCCCCCACCGCGTCCTCCTCCTCGTCCTCCTCCCACAGCGCCGCCTCCGCAGCCGCAGGCTCGGCGTCGAGGCCCAGCATCCGGTCGTAGCCGGCCCGTGCCGCCTGGTCGAGGAGGATTCGCGCCGCCTCGTGCAGCCGCCGGCGCAGCGCCTCCGCCTGCTCGTCGTCCACCAGGGCGTAAAGTGCCACCGAGTCCGGCGCACAGGCTTCCAGGGCCCGGGCCAGCGCTGCGCGCACCTGCTCGGCGGGCGCGGCGCGCTGGACCTCCAACAACTCGTAGTACGTCTGCTCGCGGAAGGACTTCATGGCGTGCCGGGCCTCGGGTCGAGCGCTGCCAGGCGCGAGGCGACCACGCTGAGCTGGCGGGCCGCCTCGCAGTCCGGCGTCTCGACAAGAAGCGCACGCCGCTTGCGCACCGCCCGCCAGGCAGCGTCGTCGTAGGGGATGCCCCCGAGGTAGTCCATGTCCAGTCCGAAGAATTTCTTCCACGCCGAGGCTACCGCCGGGCCGACCGACTCGTCGGCCGGGGCGCGCACCTGGTTGACGACCAGCTTCACCCGGTAGGCCTGCAGCGCCGCGGCCAGCGCGTCCGCGGCAGCGGCGTCGGCGCTGCGCACGTGCGCCACCACGTCGGCCGGCGTGCGCATGGCGCTGTCCCGACTGCCCAGGGCGGGCTCGGCCAGCTTCTCCACCCCCAATTCCCGCGCCAGCTGCTGGAGCCGGCGGAAGAGCGAGGCCTTGAGGAAACGGTAGGTGTTCTCGACGGAGGTGGGCTCGGGAAGCACCACCAGGACGCCGTGGTCAGCCAACAGGAAGAAGTCCAGGGTATGCAGCCCGGTGCCCGCGCCGAGGTCGAGCACGAGGTAGTCGACGTCCTGGGACTGGAACTCGTCCAGCAGCTTGGCCCGCACCTTGGCCCGGGGATTGGCGGCGTCGAGCGAGTCGAGCGCGCCGGAGACGAGGGTGAGCCGCTCGATGGGTGTCGGCACGGCCACCTCTGCCAGGGGCACGCCCCGCAGGATGAAGTCGGAGAGGCTGGTGGAGGGCTGGGGCACCCCGAGGCAGGTGTGCAGGTTGGCCCCGCCGAGGTCCGCGTCGACGAGGAGGACGGTGTTTCCGGCCCGCGCCAGGGCGATGCCGACGTTGGCGGCCACCAGACTCTTGCCGATGCCGCCCTTGCCCCCTCCAAAGGCGACAATGTGCCTGGCCCGACGCCCTCCAGGCCCCGGGGGTACGGCCCCGGAGACGTCGGCCCCGGCGCCGCCCCGGGCGCTGCGCCCACGCAAGTCAACGACGTTGTTCAGCCCGAAGCGTTTCACCGGTTTGCAGCGGCGAGTCTAGAGGACGCTGGCCACACCGCGCCAGGAAGTCATCCGTCGCGCAGCTCGACGTTCCAGTAGCTCGCATCGGAGAGCGAGAGGAAGGGCCGCCACTCCCGGTAACTCACCCGGCGCACCGCCCCGCGGAAAAGCGGCGTCCAGCGCGGCCGGTGCGGCCGGCTGAGCAGCATCAGGCCCGCCTGTTCCGGTGTGTGTCCCCCCTTGCGGAGGTTGCACGGGACGCAGCTGCAGACGACGTTTTCCCAGGTGGTGCGTCCGCCCTGGGCCCGCGGCACCACGTGGTCGAGGTTGAGCTCGCTGCGAGGCAGTGTCCGGCCACAGTACTGACAGGTGTCTCGGTCGCGCGCGTAGATGTTCACCCGGCTGAAGCGCACGCGCCCCTTCGGCAGATGGTCATAGGCGGTGAGCACCACCACCCGGGGCACCCGCAGCGTGCGCTGGACAGTGGAGACACTGTCGTGGCCAGCCGCGCTGAGCGCCGACCAGTCGACGAAGTCATACAGCTGAAACTGGTCGTCCAGCGCCTTCGCCACGCCCTGGTACAGAAGCGTGAAGGCGCGCCGCACCGACGTCACGTGGACGGGACGGAAGGAGCGGTTGAGGACGAGCGCGTGCGTGTTGAGCATGGGGCGTCAGGCGGGGCCAGCGGCGGCGGCAGCCACCGCGCGGGCGAGGGGTTCCAACTCCGAGTCTTGCAGGCAGCGGACGTCGAGGAGCAGCTTTCCGTCCGCGATGCGTCCCACCACGGCCGGCTCCCCCCGGCGCAAGGAGGCGAGCAAGGCCTCCGCGTCGCCTGCCACGGCGCAGGCGAAGGAGGCAAGCCGCGCGAGCGGCAGGGTGCCACCCCCCGCCTGCCCCTCCACGGCCACCACGTCGCAGGGAACGGCGTGGCCGGCCAAAGCCCCTTGCAGGCGCTCGGCCCGGAGGCGCAGCGTCGCCGGGGACTGCGAGAGGAGCGCACGCGTCGGGACGGCGTCCCCCTGGCCGTCCCGGTACATCCCGAGTGTCGCCTCCAGTGCGGCCACCGTGAGTTTGTCCACCCGGAGTGCCCGGTGCAGGGGATGGCTGCGCAGCCGGGCCACCAGGGCGGAGCGGCCCACCACAATCCCCGCCTGCGGCCCGCCGAGCAGCTTGTCACCCGAGAAGGCCACCAGGTCCGCCCCTGCTTCCACGTGGTCGCGCATCGTCGGCTCGACGCCCAGCCCGGCGACGTCCAGGGGGAGGAGGTGCCCGGAGCCCGCGTCGACGAAGAGGGGAATCCCGCGGGGGGCGCACAGCGGGACGAGCTCGGCGACGGAGGCCTCCTCGGTGAAGCCCACCAGGGCGAAATTCGAGCGGTGCACCTTGGCCACCAGGGCGGTCGTGTCAGCCAGGGCCTTTTCGTAGTCCGCGCGCCGCGTGCGGTTGGTCGTCCCGACTTCGACGAGTGTGGCGTGGGACTGGCGCATGACGTCCGGGATGCGGAAGCCTCCCCCAATCTCCACCAGCTCGCCGCGCGACACCACCACCTCCCGGCCTTCGGCGAGCGCCGTCAGCACCAGCAACGTCGCCGCGGCACAGTTGTTGACGACCAGCGCATCCTCGGCGCCGGTGAGGCGGCAGAGCGACTCCACCACCGGGGCAAAGCGCGAACCGCGCTCGCCGGCCTCGAGGTCGAATTCCAGGTTGCAGTAGCCCTCCGCCACCCGCGCCAGCTGGGCACGGGCCGCCGCCGCCAGGGGGGCCCGCCCGAGGTTGGTGTGCAGCACCACGCCGGTGGCGTTGAAGACGGGGCGAAGCTTGGGCAGTGCCAGGCGTGCCAGGGCCCGCAGCACGTCGGCCGCCTCGAAGGGCCGGCCGACCGTCTCCTGAACCCGGGCTCGCGCCGCGGCGAGCGCGGTCCGCACCGCCTCCACCACCCGCGGCCGTGGGTGCGCCGCCAGGGCTGAGGCCACCTCCGGCCAGGCAAGCACCGCATCCACACTCGGCAGGGCCCGCAGTCTCTGGTTGGCCGGAGGGCCGCTGGCGGAGTCGGTGCTCACGACGGCAGCGAACTTACGCGGCAGATGCACCCCTCGCCAACCGGTGACGGCCTCACTGCGCGCTCGCCGGGGTGGCGCGCGCCTCCACCGCAGTGGCCGGCCGTTCCTGGGGAAGGCTCGAGAGAAGCGGCTGGCCATTCAGCAGGCGGTAGGTGTTGTAGCTGCGGAGCACGCGCTTGACGTAGCCGCGCGTCTCGGCCAGCGGAATCTCCTCGACGAAGGCGTCCAGGTCGAGCCCGCTGCGGCTCGCACGCCAGCGGTCGACGGTGGAGGCGCCGGCGTTGTAGCTCGCCAGCGCGTACACCGGGTTTCCGGCAAAGCGCGCCAACAGGCGCCCCAGGTAGGCGGCCCCCAGCTGGATGTTGAGGGCCGGGTCGAACAGGCCTTCCGGGGAGGGCTTGGACAGCCGCAGCTCGCGTGCCACTGCCTGGGCGGTGGGCAGCATCAGCTGGGTGAGGCCGAGCGCTCCGGCCCAGGACAGCGCGCGCGGGTCGAGGGCGCTCTCCTCCCGCATCAGCGCCTGCAGGAGGTCCGGGTCCACCCGAGGCGACTTGCAGTAGCGCTCCACCAGGGCGCGGTAGGCCCTCGGGTAGGCGGCGTCCCAGACGTCTCGCAGCTCGGCCGTCACCGGTCCAACCAGCGCCCAGGCGAGTTCCGTCCGGGCCAGGGCCTGGGCTGCGCGGAGGTCTCCTGTGCGGGCCATTCCCTGCACCAGCACCCGCGTCACGTCCCTGGGCTGCTCGCTGCGGCGCACGGCCTGCAGTTCCAGGGCGGCCGCCTCTTGCAGGCCCAGGGCGCTCAGCTGCACGGCGGCGAGGTAGTGCGGGTTCTGCCGTAGGCTGCCGGCGTCCACCAGCGTCGGCTCCGGGCTGGGCGGAGGCGGCACCGAGCGCTGGGCCAGCTCGAGCGCCGCCGCCGGCTCGCGCTCGGCAAGCCGCGTGCGCGCAAGCAGCCCATAGTAGGTGCCGGGGTGCTCGCCAGCGAGCGCGGTCCACACCGTCACCGCCCCGCGCCTGTCTCCCTGGGCGTCCAGGACGCGGGCCCGCCAGTAGCGTGCGCGGTCGACGTCGTAGGAGTCCTTGGCCCTGGCGAACAATTCCTCGATGCGGTCCAGTGCCAGGAGGCCTGCCCGGTCGTCGTCCAGCCGGTGGTGGAGCCAAAACGTCTTGAAGAGGGCTTCCCCGACGAAGTCACCCTCGGGGTAGCGGGTGGCGACAGCCTCCAGGCCGGCCAGCGCCCCGGCGAGGTCACCGGCCGCGGCGCGCAGCTCGGCCGCGAGGTACAGCGCATCATCGGCGTAGGGGTGCTGAGGGTACTGTTGCGCAAGCGTCTCGTAGGTGGCCACCGCCGCGTCCGGGTGGACGACGGCCTGCGAGGCGCCGAGCACGTACAGGGCGCGCACCCGGACGTCCGGGTCCAGGCACCGGGCCACTACCGGCTGCAGCACGCGTTCCACCTCGCCGTGCCGGCGCTCCTTGCGCAGCGCGCGGCCACGGGCCAGCTGCACCCGGCAGCCGAGGGCGTCCGGCGGTGCCGCCCGCAGTGCTTCGACCAGCCGCAGCGCCTCGACGTTCCTGTGCACGTCCAAAAGGGCCTCGGCGCGCTCCACCTGCGCCGAGGCGGGGATGTGGCCCGCCAGCCGCCGCTCCGCCTCCGGAGAGAAGGGAGACCGCGGATGGCGCGTCCACAGCAGCAGCAGCTCGGTACGCTCGCCGGGCGCGTCCTTCTGGGCCCACGCCAGCTCCGCACGGAGGAGGAGCGCCTCGGCGGGCATGTCCCGTCCGGCGGCCGGCGCTGGGCCGGCGGCCAGCGGGGCCAGGGCGGCGGCGGCCCCGGGCAGGTCGCCCATTCTCCGCAGCACGCGCGCCGTGCCAAGGCGCGCCTCGCCAAAGGCCAGCGAGTCCGCCGGAACGCTGGCCAGAAGGCGCCGCGCTCCCGGCAGGTCCCCCAGCTCCTCTCGCGCCAGGGCGGCGTGCAGCGCACAGCGGTCCGCCAGCGCGGGAAGGCGACTGGCCAGCATCTCCATGGTGGCGGCAAGGGGCAGGGAGGGGGCGAGGCGCAGGCCGGCCAGCGTCCGCAGGTACAGCACCCCCGGCCCCTCGGGCAGCCCCGAGAGGGCCCGAAGCGCCGCGGCGGGCTGGCCCGCCTCGAGGGCCGCCGCCGCCTCGCGCTGCGGGCCAGCGGGCGGCAACGGCAGCAGCTCGGCCAACGGGGTGAGGCTGGGCCCAGAAGGCTGAAAAACAGGAAAAGCTGGATTGTCCAGCTCCACCACGTCCGAGGCGAGGGAGGCGTCCAGCGGCGCCGGGCCAGCCGGGGGGGTCTGCGCTGCCGCGGAGCCCGCGACGAGGAGGGCGAGGACCGAAGCGAGCTGCGCTGGACGAAGGTGCACGGGGTGGCGGACTGGAAGCATGCAGGAGCCGTCCAGCCTTGTCCAAGTCCACGCGAGGCCGCGGGGGCGCCCTGCCCCCCCCGGCAGGCCCCCGGGGGCGGCAGCAGACGGCGGAAGGCGGCGCTAGACTTGTTGGCCCGGGGCCCGAGCGGCCCCCGCCCATGGACGTCCGCACCCAGACCGCCCTGCTTGCCTCCATCGTCGCGACGGCGCTGGGCCTCTCGATGGTGCTGCGGCCGCACCATGCCCGGGTGGTGACGGCCTACTCCCTCTTCGCCTTCAGCGTCGCGGGCTTCTACCTGTTCACCTTCCTCGAGTCGGTGTGCCTGAGCAACGGGCTTTTGGGCTGGCCGGAGCGCATCAGCCTCGGCGCGCGGCTACTCGCGGGCGTGCTGGTGCCGAGCGCGGCCCTGGGCTTCTTCCTCGAGTTCCTTGGCGGTGGAAGCGCCGGGCGACGCACCAGCCGCCGGGTGGCCACGGTGAGCGGCATCCTCGGCCTCGGCGTCGCGGCCAGCCCGCTGGCCCACACCTGGTGGGGCGGGGGCCTGGTGATGGTGTGGGGGGCCGGGGCGCTCATTGGCTGCGTCTCCTTGCTGGTGTGGCGCATTCGCCAGAGCGACTCGCGCACCGAGCGGGCCCGCTTGGCCTACCTCGCCATCGGGGCGGCGGCTTCCCTCTTCTGCTCCGGTCTCGACCTGCTCTCGGTGCTGGGCATCCCGTTCCCCACCCTCGGGCCGGTGGTGACGACGCTGTACCTCTTCTTCCTCGCCCAGACGCTGCTGCGGCTGCGGCTGATGGACCTGCATGAGTTGCTCGGCAAGGTGGCCAGCCAGAGCGTCCTGGCGGTCATGTTGGCGGCCGTCTTCCTGGTGTTGACGGCCTGGGTGAAGGAGCGCGAGTCGCTCTTCATCTTCAACACCGTCCTGGCAGCCTTCGTCATCGGCATTCTCCTCGAGCCGCTCCGTGCCAAGGTGGACCAGCAGGTGGTGCATCTCTTCTTCCGCGAGCGGAGCGAGCTGCTCGCCAGCCTCTCCACGCTTCGGGCGCGCCTGGCCAACGTCATCGACGTGGCGGAGGGTGCCGCCATGACGCTCGACGCCCTGAACGAGACGCGCCGGGTCACCCACGCCTCCATCTACCTGCTTGCTGAGGACCGCCCGGGCTACCGTCTGTTGGACCACCGCGGCCCGGCGCCGGTGGCTTTTCTGGATGCAGCCGGGGCGCGCGGCCTTTTGGCCGCGGCCGGCAGCGGCGAGAAGGCGTTGTTGCTTGAAAACCTCGAACGGCGCATCGAGGAGATGCGCCAGCGCGTCCCGGAGGGCCGCCGCGGTCGGGAGGAGCTGCGGAGGATGATGGACACCCGGACGGCACTCGGCCTGATGAAGGCCGGCATCAGCGTGCCCCTGTCCGGCAATGACCGCGTCATCGGCTTCCTCAACCTCTTCGACGAACGCGTGCCCGAGGCATACGCCTCCGACGAGATTGCCATGGTGCTGGACGTCGCCGAGCGCCTGGCGACGGTGGTGGAGAACAGCAAGCTGTACGAAAGGATGCGCGAGCGCGACCGCTTGGCCGCGCTGGGCGAGATGGCCGCCGGCCTGGCGCACGAAATCCGCAACCCCTTGGGTGCCATCAAGGGCGCCGCGCAGTGCCTCAGCCCGAGGGAACACACCGGCGAGGATGCGGAGTTCCTGCAGGTCATCGTCGAGGAGGTGAATCGCCTCAACGGCGTGGTGAGCGAGTTCCTCGACTACGCGCGGCCGATGAAGCAGAACTTCGGTCCGACCGACATCAACCAGGTCGTCGCCCGGACCATCAAGCTTTTGCAGAACGAAGTCCCTCCCCACCTCGCGCTCGACGTCCAGCTCGGCGAGGAGTTGCCGCTGGTGGACGCCGATGCGGAGCAGCTGAAGCAGGTCCTGCTCAACCTCGTCCAGAATGCCATTCAGGCCATGGGCGAGCGCCCAGGGCGCATCCAGGTGCACACCTCCGGCCCGGAACGCTTCCAGGACTTGCGGGGCGGTCAGGAATTCGTCGAGGTGGAAGTGGTCGACCAGGGACCCGGCATTCCGAGCGACCAGCAACCGCACATCTTCGTTCCCTTCTACACCACCAAGCAGACGGGCACCGGGCTGGGCCTAGCCATCTGCCAGCGAATTGTGAAGAGCCACGGGGGCACCATCTCGGTGCAGAGCCGCGCCGGGGAAGGCTCGGCCTTCCTGGTCCGTCTGCCCGGGCTGTCGCCGGAACGCACGGTGGAGCGGCCGGCCGAGGCCACGCCGGTGCCGGGTGAGGTGCAGCCTCCCCCCGCAGCGCGCGCCCGGGCGCGCCGGCGGAGCTCTGCCTAGCGCCCCCGGGGTCCCGCCGCACCCGAGTCGGGACGTACTTGCAAACTTTGCGAGGCAAAGTTTTGCGTCGCCGGCAGAGTGACCCGCCCGGCACGGCCTAAGCCAATGAAGTTGCTTGGCAATCCACGCGGGCCTGGTGGCGTGCCCCTTGCTCAAGTGCCTGCTCAGCCACTATGCGCAACTTCAAAGGCACCCTCGCCGCTTCAGTTCAGCTGCTCCTGGTTTTCGTCCTGGCCGCTGGGCCGGTTCCGCTCGGCATCCCACGGGCGATGGCGGGCGCGTTGCCCACCGACACGCCGGGCATCAAGTCCTTCTACCCGCCCCGCCTCTTCATCGTCTTCGACACGTCGAAGTCCATGGGCTTCTTCCCGGGCGACCTGAACGGGTACCCCGGGTACCTGAATCAGGACTGGGACCCGACGACGATGACGGCCATCCCCAGCGACCCGAACTGCCAGAGCAAGTTCTGCCTGGGCAAGCGCGCGCTGTATGTAGCCTTGCCGCAGTACTCCTCCCGCATCGACATGGGGCTGGCCACCTACAACCAGTACTTCGAGACGGCCGCCAACCCACCGAACTTCCGGACCATCTGCACCTACGACGAGATTGCCGTCGGCAGCGGCAACTGGGGCGTCGCCGGCACCTTCTTCACTGCGGACCCAAGCACCATTGGAGACCCGGCCCCCAACAGCACCACCGTTCCGGGCAGCGCCTTCACCTGCACGCCCGCCAACGCCGTCCAGCCCCACACCTGCGAGCGCTGGGCCGTGGGCAACTCCAACGCCTACAGCATCACCACGAACGTGCTGGGAAGCCCCACCCCGTACGGGGCGGGCTCGACCATGGCGTCGGGCGGCCTCACCTACACCTTCTGGAAGAAGACCAACGGGGCCGTGAGTGCTGCGGCTAGTTCCTTCATTCCCCCGAACGTCTGCCCCGCCAAGCTGACGGCCTACACCGGTCCCCTGTTTGGCTGCACGGCGGCCAACCCGTGCGACCTGGACACCGGGACCTCGACAGTCATCGTCACGCCGGTGGGGGCAGTGTATGGCACGAACAAGGGGGCCAGCGTCACCATCGGCGGCAACCTGTACAGCCTCAACGCGGGCCAGCCCACCACCCAGACCTTCAGCACCACCTGTGGCCTACCGGCCAGCGGGTACACCGGCACCTACGCCAGTTGCAATGGCGTCTCGGGTGGCTGCAACCTGACGTCTGGCGCACCGGTCACTCTCACCAACAACGGCGCTGCGGTGGCGTACTACAACGCCAACAACCCAGGCGCGGGCTGGGTGCAGACCGCCCAGACCGCCGTCCAGTTCCAGTACCAAGTCACCCAGCTCGGCCAGACGTGCCCCGCCGTCGGCACGGTCATCACCTCCACCACGGGGCCCGCGGCCTGGCAGAAGATTGCCACCTCCAACCAGGCGGGCGACTCCGCCTGGCAGAGCGACCCTGGCTGTGACACCACGCTGCAGCACTCGTGCGTGTGGACGACGGCCCCGGACGTCATCGTGCCCGGCGAGATCTCGAAGCATTACTGCGTCTTTCAGCGGACGCAGACGACGTGGGCGCCCACCTACCAGCAGTGCACGTACACGACGAAGCAGTGGAACTACACCTACACCCCGCCGGGCGTACTCACCTGCAGTCTGAAGAAGTACACGGTGTACTTCTCCCGGCCGAGCTACCAGTACACCTTCAAGCCCAACTCCGGCGACCTGATGGGCGCCGTCAACTTCACCTGGAATGGCAACAACGACGCCGCCCCGACACCGACCGCGGTCACCTACACCGCTGGCGCATTCTCCAACGGCGACTGCCCCAACCTCATCGCCAACAGCGCGACCTACCCGGCCTGCAGCAACGGCATCGAGTGCAAGCTGAGCTGGACGAGCAACACCACCATCGCCGGAACCACCTATGCGCATGGCCGCTGGAGCAGCGCCGGCGCTGGCCCCTTCCCCTACGTCAGCCCGACCATCATCTATCCGGCGACGGAGCCGGCGGCGACGCTTCAAAGCGCTTCCTTCCCGCCCAACCCCATGCTGTACGGCAGCAACTGGCTGTACGGCGACGGACACGGGCTGCTGTACAAGACCAACCTGTACGCCTCCGTCTACGACCCGAGCCAGACCAACCCCCCACCCTCGCAGACGCTCTGCAACACCTGCACCTTCACCTACTCGTTCCTGCCGCCCCCCTACGTGCTCTCCGGGGACGCCGTCTCCTCCGCCACCATCCCCTGGGTGGATGCGACCACCCTGGCCGGTAACCCGACGTCCACCGCCATCTCGATGCCGCCGTACCGTACGGTTGGCTGGAGCCGCGAGCCGAACGGGACGCCGGCCGTCACCTGGACTGCCATCGCACCGGACAACGCCGCCCCTGGGGCGACCCCGGCCACGGATGCGCCGGTGCTGCGGATGCTCTCCAAGTACGACCCGGTGGCGAACCTGTACGGCCTGCGTCGCCCGGCATATGGCGACTACACGCCGCTCACCGGCACCATGCAGGACGTCAAAGCGTACATGCAGACGGTGATTGACGCTGACCCCTACGCCGCCTGCCGCGGCTACTACGTCATGCTCTTGCCGGACGGCGAGGAGCAACCCGCCAACCTCGGCCTCAATCCGGTGGCGCCGGTGCAGGCGATGCGCAGCTCTGCCAACGGCGGGACGATGACGACGTCGTCCGGCGTCCCGGTGGACATCAAGACTTTCGTCATCGGTTTCGGCCTCAGCTCCGCCCAGCTGGACGCCATGGCGCAAGCCGGCGGGACCTCGGTGGCACCGAACGGCGTGACGTTCTCCCCCTCGGGCGGCGCCATGTCGGCGGTTGACTACAGCACGCTGCTGGCGTCCCTCACCGCCGCGTTCGGCAACATCCTCTCCGGCTACTTCACCCGTTCGGCCCCGGTGGCCAACTCGGTGGGCGATGAGGTCTACATCGGCTACCTGAAGCTGTTGGCCAACGGCCGCGAATGGCAGGGCTTCCTGGACGCGGTCAACCCGGCGATCCCCGGTGGCACCGGCACGTACCCGAACCCGGCCTCTGCGCTGTTCTGGCAGTACAGCACGTCCATCAACAGCCAACCCACGCGGACAGTGTACACCGTGCTCGGGAACCCCTCGGTGGCCGGCCCGCTCTCTTACTTCGACACGGGCAACTTCTTCACCAACAGCGCCGCCGACCAGACGACGCTCGACAACTTCATCGACCCCACGCCTACCACCGGCGTGGCCAATGCCCAGGCGACCATCAACCTCCTGCTCAACCCGGGCGTCCCGTCCAACGTCTACCAGTACTTCGTCAACACCACCGTCCCGAAGCTGAGCCGCGCCTCCGACATCTACCACTCGATTCCGGCCATCGTGGACACCGCGGCGCAGAGCCAGAACTGGCCGGACGCCACGGAGACCACCGCCTACAAGGCCTTCACCACCAACAACAAGTCGCGGGCGCGCAACATCTTCATTGGCGCCAACGACGGCATGCTGCACGCGCTCACGGATGCTCAGAACTCGAGCGGTGGACAGGAGCGCTGGGCCTATGTCCCCCAGGCGGTGCTTCCGCAGCTGTCGAGCATGCGGTCCGGACACGCCTTCGGCGTCGACGGAAGCATGGCGGTGGCCGACGTGTGCTTTGGCACGGGCTGCACCGACGCGACGGGGGCCGGCTGGAACACGCTCCTCATCGGTTCGCTGCGCCAGGGCGGCAACGCGCTCTTCGCGCTGGACGTCACCAACCCGACGACGCCCAAGCACCTCTGGCAAAGCGCGACGCCGGCGGACCCCGTCCTGTCCCTTGGGTACCTGCCGCGCCTCGGCCAGACCTGGAGTGCGCCCGTCATCGGACGGACGACGGTGGCGAGTCTCGGCCGGAAGTGGTCGGTCTTTGTGGGCGGCGGAGTCGGAAGCGGCGCAGACAACCCGACGGACCCCTGGGGGAATGCCTTCTTCGTGCTGGACGCGCAGACCGGACACGTCCTCAACGACGGCACCACCAATGCCCGGTTCTACGTCCCGGACGACCCGCTCGACCCGGCGAAGAACAACGTGGCCGCGCGCCCGACTCTTTACCGTCCCAGCGACGGCGCGAGCGTGGACCGCGTCTTCTTCAACGACACCGAAGGTAAAATCTGGCGGATGAAGACGGCCGGGCCCACCATCGCCAGCTGGACGCCAGGAGCGACGCCGTTCTTCGACCCGGTGTCCACCTCTCCTGCGTGCCAGCTGAGCTCCCTCGGCGCGGTGACGCCCGTGCTCAACGCCGTCACGGGGATTCCTGTGACGACAGGCACCACGACGCTGCCGCTGAGCAGGCCACGGCCCACCATCTACAACCGGCCGTCTCTGAGCCTCGACTCCTCGGGCAACGTCATCGTCTACGTGGGAACGGGCGACAGCAACAACCCCAACAACACGCCCACCCAGGACTACTTCTACGCGGTGAGCGACCTCGACAACGGCAGCTGCGGACAGCCTCTCTTCATCCTCGGCTTCGCCCAGAACGAGAAGGTGCTCTCCACGCCGGCCTTCCTCGGAAACAACGTCATCATCACCACCTACGTGCCGCCGGGGAGCGGCCCCAACATCTGCAACGACGCCGGCAAGGGCTTCATCTACTCGTTCGACGCTTTGAGCGGACAGCCGACCGCGACCTTGCTCGACCCCATCAGCAACCTCTACGTGTCGCGCGTGCTGCTGCAGGTCAAGGACGCGAACGGGAACCTGCAATCCAACCTGGGCATCCCCACCTCGCCCATCGTGGTCACCAAGAACGGCGTCCAGTCCATCATCGTCGGCACCGAGGTCAGCGGAGGCAACGTGAACAAGTTCGCCACTAACATCCCTCCGGTGCCCTTCAAGATGCAGGGCTGGCAGCGGACGCGATGAGCCAGCGTCGGCAGACAGCGGCGGGCTTCACCCTCATCGAGCTGATGGTGGTGGTCGCCATCGTCGGGGTGCTCGCGGCACTGGCCAGCACCTCGCTGGCCGGGGTGCGGCGGCAGGCCCGGGCCAGCGGCGAGGCCCGCCTCATCGTCTACCGGCTGCAGTCGGCGCGGACGCTCGCCGTCTCGCAAGGATGGCCGCAGGGCTACTACTTCGGCGGACCGGGAGATGCCAACGCCGCACTGGTGGCCCTAGCCTGGTGCCCGGCGGCCGGCTGCGGCTTCACGTTCCGCGCAACTTCGCCGACCGCCGCGCCGACCTACGCGGCGGGGCAAGGTCAAGAGCAGTACCCGTTCGACGCGCTCCCCTACGGCGGCGACGGCGTGAACGGCTTCAAACAAATCCTGTCTGTCCAGGCCAAGGGGGTCGGCCAGCCCTCCTTCACCATCGGCTTCGACCTCAACGGCCTGCCCCAAATCAACCCCCCGCTCATCCCGCTGGTCTTCCCCCTCTGTCTGTCAGTGCAGGACATCTCCGACCCAGCGACGCTGCGTTGGGTTCTTGTCTTCTCCGACGGCACTACCCGAATTCAAAAAGTCGATGAAACCTACTGCTCCTGACCGGTGCGCGCGTGGCTTCACGTTGCTCGAGGCCCTCATCGCCGGGGCCATCTTCTTCATCGCCCTGGTGGGCACCACCCTGCTCGCCGTCAGTGCCGAGGCCAACGCCGGCCGGAGCATGGCCTTCGCGCAGGGAGCCCGGGTGGCCAACCAGGAGATGGAGAAGTACTCCATGATGGGCTGGAACGGCCTCGGCGCATATTTCGACGGGGGCGTCACTCCCAGCATCCTCACCTACTCCGTGAACGAGGCGCCGGACGGGGGCGGGCGCGCCTATACGGTCAACGTGCAGCTCATCAACAGCGCGGGTCAGCCGTCGGGCTTCTTCGACAGCGGCATTCCCATCCCGGCGCTGGGCAGCGCCGGCGTCAACGTCCCCTCCTTCTTCGTCATGGTTTCCGTCAGCTGGAACCAGCCCAATGGCACCCAGGTTCAGACCATCACCCAAGGCACTTATGTCAGCCCACCCAACCAATAGGCCGCCGAGCGGTTTCACGCTCATCGAGTTGCTGGTGGCGAGTGCGGTGGGTGGCGTCATCCTGCTCGCCGCCCTGGCCGCATTCGACCTCCAACGTCAGTTCTCGCGCAACACCGAGCAGCTGCTTGGCGCGCAGTCCACGGCCAACCTCGCCCTCACCATGATGCAGCGGGACCTGGAGAACGCCGGCTACCGCTTCCACGGGGGCCCCTCGGACGCCGGGGGTTACACCTGGGCGGCGGTGGTGCGGCCCTACGACAACCTCGGGACGAATATTCTCGTGCTGAAGAACGACCCCGCGGGGGCAACCACCATCACTGCCGCCGGTGCGGGCACCGCCGGCTTTCTCCAGCAAACGGACGCCTTCGAGGTGCTGAGTGGCTCCGTTGCCAATACCCCCAGCCGAATCGGCTCCCAGGTCCAGGGCGTGGCCGGGGTGGGCAGCATCATCACCGTCAACATCTCTCCGGACCCCTTCAATCCTGCGGAAGTCACTGCCGCGGGGACCGCCGACGGGCCCATCGTGATGTTTTGGACGCCCGGGCGGCATTGCATCGGCCGCGTGACGAGCTACACCTCCCTCTCGTCGAACGTCGCCAGCGTCACGGTGAGCACGCTCGACAAGGACCTGGCCAACGCCACCACGGCCTGGACGCCGGGGTGCCCGCTGCCAGCGCAGCGCGCAGAAGTCATGGCGATCCGGCGACGCTACCTCGTCTACCAAAACGCGAGTGCCGCCGGGCAGCCGTCGCAGTTTGGCCTGTACGTGCAGACCAACAACTGTGACCCCTTCAACTACGACGCTGGCACGTCGTGCTCGGCCACGCTGGGCCAGCCGCGCATGGTGTCGGGCGGCGTCGACGACATGCAGATTGTCTGGCACGTGCCTGCAGGAATGGCCGATGGCGGAACGTGGGACGGCTGGTGCCAGGTCTCGCTCTCCCTGCCCAGCTGTGGGTTCGACCAGCCCGGCGTCTCGAACAGCCCCCTGGCCGCGAGCATCTACGGCGCACAGATTTTCCTCGCCTCGGAGGGAAGCGAGCCCTACACCCGCGGCGGGGAGGGGAAGCCCCAGCTGGGCAACCGGCCTGCCGTCAACGGCGACAACATTGTCCGCACGGTGATGCAGACAATGGTGGAATTCCGCAACGAGGTGACGCCGTGAGCTCGTCCAAGCCGAAACGCGGGTACGTCTTGCTGGTCGTGCTTGCCGCCGTCGCGGTGCTGTCGGTCGTCGCGGCCTTCGTGCACAGCCAGACGGAAGGCCAGTTGGTGCTGACCTCGGCCCTGAAGGGCCAGTCCGTCGCCGCCGCTCGGGCGACGCTCGCCGCGCAGGCGTACCTGGCCCAGTACAAGGCGAACTACCCGTCCAGCACCATCAACCTGCTCCCGAGCTTCAGCTCCTACGCGGCCGCCGTGGCTGCAGGGGCCGGCGCGATGCTCCCCGATGCGCTCACCGACTACTCGCCGACGTTTGGCAATCCGGCACTCAACCTCGACCTGAGCGGTGGCGGCGGCGCCCAGTGGTGCGTCGACATCTGGCGCCTCAACCGCGGCCCCAACGTGGCCCCCTGGACCGTCATCGAGGCCTTCGGCTACTACGGCTTCCGCCAGAACGGCGCCCTCAGCACCTGCTCCAGCCTGGCCAACAGCGGCGCGGTGGCGGTGTCCCAGCTCGAAGTCCAGCTGGAGGAAGCCGCGACGGGGGGGGGAAGTGGCTCGAGTTGTCCGGCCTGCGGCTCGGGCGCCTCCGGCGGGTACTGAAACCTCCCCCCGGGGCGTGCTAGGCGTCGGCAGCCCATGGCCGAGACTCTGCTGGACATTCGCCACCTTCCCAAGGCCGAGGCCTACGCGGCCCTGGACGCCCAGGCGCACGCCGTCCTGGAAGGCGTGACGGACGCGGTGACCGCCATGGCCACCTTCAGCGCGCTGTTGCACCACGGGCTGGGCCATCTCTGGACCGGCTTCTACCGCGTCGTCGAGCCGGGCCGGACCCTCCGCGTCGGCCCCTACCAGGGGACGCTCGGCTGCCTGGACATCGCCTTCGGCCGCGGCGTGTGCGGAACAGCCGCCGCCTCGGGCCGCACGGTGGTGGTGCCGGACGTGGAAGCGTTTCCAGGGCACATCGCCTGCGACGGCCGCTCGCGCTCGGAGATTGTCGTCCCCGTCTTTGACTGGCACCACGCCCTGCTGGGCGTGCTGGACATCGACTCGGCGCGGCTTTCCGCCTTCGACGCCGAGGATGCGCGGGGGCTGGAACGGATGATGGCGTGGTTCACGGGCGCGGAGCGTCAGCGCGGCTGAGCCATGCGGTCGCGGATGGTGGCCTCGAGGCCACGCACCACGTCGGACAGGGGCAGCGCCGTCGAATCCACCCGCAGCGCGTCGTCGGCCGCCTTCAGCGGGGCCACAGCGCGGCTCGCATCATCGTGGTCGCGCTTGGTCTGCTCGGTCAGCACTTCGTCTAGCGTGCTCTCCGTCCCCCGCTGGAAGAGTTCCTCGAAGCGGCGACGCGCGCGCACCACGGGGGAAGCCTCCAGGAAGAACTTGGCATCGGCGTCCGGAAACACCACCGTGCCGATGTCCCGGCCCTCCAGGATGGCCCCCTGGGGGGCCTCCAGCGCCAGGCGCCGCTGCAGCTGCAGTAGCCCGTCGCGCACCACTGGGCGGCTGCTGACGGCCGAGGCGGCCATGGACACCGCGGGCTTGCGAATGTCCTCCGACACGTCCCGCCCGTCGAGGAAGGTGTGGTTCTCGCCCTCCACCATCCGGAACACAATGTGGAGACGTCCGAGGAGCGGTCCAAGCCGCGCGTCGTCGTCCAGGGCAACGCCCTCCGCGGTGGCCTGGAGCGCGACGCAGCGGTAGATGGCCCCAGTGTCCACCAAGGCGAAGCTCAGCCGCCGGGCCAGAAGGCGCGAGACGGTACTTTTCCCGGCGCCCGCAGGCCCGTCGATGGCGACGATGAAGGGCCGCCCGCTCACCCGCGCAGCACCGCGCGCAGGGCATGCAGCATGCGGTCGTTCCAGTCGGGAAGCCCCACCGAGATGCGCAGGGCCTGCGGGAAGCCATAGCCCGGCACCGGCCGGACAATGACGCCCCGGGACAGAAGGCCCTCCGCCACCGGCGCAGCCGGCCGGCCGAGGTCGACGAAGAGGAAGTTGCCGTGACTCTCCGGCACGCTGAGGCCGAGCCCGAGCAGCTCTGCCCGGACGCGAGGCAATTCCTTCAGGTTGAGCTCGCGCGTTCTGCGGACGTGCTCCACGTCCTCGAGCGCGGCCACGCCGGCCGCCTGCGCCAGGCTGCTCACGTTGAAGGGCATGCGGGTGCGGTGCAGGTACCCCACCAGCTCCGGGCGCATGACGCCGTAGCCGAGGCGCAGCCCGGCCAGGCCGTGGGCCTTGCTGAAGGTGCGCAGCACCACGAGGTTGGGCCAGCGCGGCAGCAGCGCCACGCCGTTGGGGTACTCCGGCCAGTCGACGAATTCGAAGTACGCCTCATCCAGGACCACCAGGCAGTCCTCGGGCACCCGCGGCAGGAAGGCCTCCAGCGCGGAGCGACCAAAGGCCGTGCCGGTGGGGTTGTCCGGGTTGGCGAGGAACACCATGCGCGTGCTGGACGAGAGCGCCTCGGCCATCGCCGCCAAGTCGTAGCGGAAGCCCGGCGCCATGGGCACCTCGCGGAAGCGCCGGCCGTGGGCCTGCAGCGACACCTTGTACATGAGGAAGCTGCCCTGGCAGAGCAGGGCCTCGTCGTCATGGGCGGTGAAGGTGCGGATGAGCAATTCGATGACTTCGTTGGAGCCGCTGCCGACGAAGACCTGGCCCGGCTGCACGCCGAGGAAACGGGCGATGGCCCCGGTGAGCTCCCGGCTACTTCCTTCCGGGTACAGGTGCGCCTCGGCCGTCGCGCGCCGCATGGCCTCCATCGCCTTCGGGGAGGGGCCGAGGGCGTTTTCGTTGGAGGCCAGCTTCACCACGTCCGGAAGGCCCGTCTCCCTGCGGGCGTCGGCCGCGGGCTTGCCCGGGACGTACGGCTTGAGGCTCTCGATGTAGGGCTGGACGAGCGGTCGCATGCGAAGAGAGTCCGTGGGGTGGGAAGGAAGCGGCGCCGGGGGCCTCAGCGCCTGCCGAAGACGCCCATGGCGCGGAATTTGGCGTAGCGGTCCTCGACCAGGGCCTGGGGGGCGAGCGAGCGAAGCGAGGCCAGGTGCTTGCGCAGGACGCGGCCGAGGCTCTCCGCCGTCTCGTCGGGGTTGCGGTGGGCGCCACCCGGGGGCTCCGGAACCAGCTCATCGACGACTTTCATCTGGTAGAGGTCGCGTGCGGTGAGGCGCAACGCGTCCGCGGCCTTCTCCGCCTTGCTGGTGTCCCGGTACAGAATGGTGGAGCACGACTCGGGGCTGATGACGCTATAGATGCTGTTCTCCAGCATCAGCACGCGGTTGGCGACGGCGATGGCCAGGGCTCCCCCCGAACCGCCCTCCCCGATGACGGTGCTGATGACGGGGACGGTGAGACCGGCCATGGCTTCCAGGTTGACGGCGATGGCCTCCGCCTGTCCCCGTTCCTCGGCACCGATGCCGGGGTAGGCCCCCGGGGTGTCGACGAAGGTGAGGATGGGTTTTCCGAAGCGCTCGGCGAGTCGCATCAGCCTCAGCGCCTTGCGGTAACCCTCGGGCCGGGGCATCCCGAAGTTGCGCAGCATGTTCTCCTTGGTGTTGCGCCCCTTCTGGTGCCCGAGGACGAGGACCGTCTCGCCGTCCAGCCGGGCCCAGCCCCCGACGATGCTGGCGTCCTCGGCGAAGCGCCGGTCGCCGGCCAGCTCGAAGAAGTCCGTGAAGAGCATCTCGATGTAGTCGAGGAAGTAGGGCCGGGCCGGATGGCGGGACAGCTGGGTGACCTGCCAGCGGGACAGGTCCGAGAAAATCTCCGACTGCAGCCGTCGCGCCTTCTTCTCCAGGCGCGCAATCTCCTGCCCGAAGTCCGTCGCCCCGGAGCCGGAGAGGGTCTTCAGTTCCTCGATTTTCCGCTCCAGGTCGAGCAGCGGGCGCTCGAAGTCGAGCGCGAACGAGGGCAGCTGCGCCATCCTCAGGCAGCTCGGGGTTTCACCTGGGTGGCGGACAGCGCATACCAGGCGGTGCGAAAGGACTTGAGCTCTCGCAAGCCTGCGGGATGGCGGCCGAGGGCCGGGGCCACGGTGATGGGCAAGCCGATGGTCTTCTCGAGCGCCTTGGCCACGTCCAGCTCCAGCCGGCGGCGGTTCTCACAGATGGGGCAGGTGGAGCGCGGCAGCACACGGTTCACCAGCACCCGCTCCACCGCCAGCTTTCGCCCCTTGAGTTCCTCGACAAGGCGCTCGGTGCGCGCTGCGGCGAGCTCCTCGCCACGCGTCACCACCACGAAGCGCGCCTCGGCGGGATTCACCAGCGCATCCTCAAAGCGCTTGACGTGCTTCAGCAGCGCCGCCACCTCGTCGGCCAGCTCACCCAGGCCTTTGGCCCGGTACTTCACCAGCACCGCCAGCACGGCCGTCAGCCAGGGACGCGCCATGGCCGGCAAGTCCACCAGGCGCACCGCCACCGCGGCCGGCCCCGGGTCGACGACAATGCGCTTGAAACGCTCCTGCACCAGCGCGTCGGTGAGGACGCTGAAGGCGGCCAGGTCCTCCAGGCCCGCGGGGGCCAGGTCGAGCAGGTTGCGCAGCACCTCTCGGTCCGGGGTGTCCTGCTTGCCAAAGGACTCGAAGGCGCGCTCCGCGCGCTCCCGCCACCGCTTGCGCAGGCCGGTGAACCAGCCAGCGACGTCCAGCTCGCGGGCGTAGAGGCCCTTGGTGCCCTTCACCTGCGTCTCGGTGTCGGTGAGGCGACTCTGCAGGACGTCGGAGAGGGAGTGCGCCGGGTCGACGCTGATGAGCAGCACCGGCCCTTCCTTCTCGGTGAGGGTCACCGCGGCAGCCGCCGCGCAGGAGGACTTCCCCACCCCGCCCTGTCCGACGAAGAAGATGAGCCGGGTGGGAGGCAGCGGCGGGGCGGCGATGGGCGGCATGGACGGCGCGCGCACCAGGGCCGGTGGTCCCTCCGCGGGGCCGAACTCCAGCCCCTTGGTCTCCTTGTGCGACGCCCACTCCTTGCCAAAGGCCCGCAACTCCTCTGGGTTCCGGGGCGGTTCTTCCCGGCGGGCGATGAGGTAGACGGGGAGATTCTTGTCCAGGGACTGGTACTTGCGGACGTGGGGCGCCTGCAGGCCGCGGCGGCCCTGGCAGGCCGGGCAGCCACCCTTCTGCTCGACGCCGTTGACGACAATCTCCGCGAGCGGAAGACCGCGCTCGCGCACCTGGGTGAAGAAGAAGCGCGTCTGTGCCTCGACCACCGGCTCGGCCAGGGTGACGAGGTGTAGCGCCGTCCGCACCGGGTCGCGCATCAGCGCGGTGAAGCGCTCGAGTTCCAACACCAGCAGGTCGAGCGGTCCCTCGGGCGGCGGCGCCGGCTCCTTCTTGGCGGTGCGGGCGGCGGGGCGCTCGCCGCGGGCCAGCTGGATGGCGCGCCGGAGCACGGCGGCGAGGTCGAAGACGCGCAGGAACATGCTGGTCGAGGCGCCGTCCACCACCACGCGGTCCACGGCGTGGGTCTCGAGCAGGGAGGCCAGCTGCAGCATGCCGAGGAGGGGCTCCAGCCCCGGGGTGACTTCGGCCACCACCCGGCCGAGGTCCTCCTCGCTGAGGAGCAGGCCCTTGGGTGCAGCCCCGGCCAAGAGGGCACGAATCTCGGCCAGGCGGGGCTGCACCAGGGCCGGGTCGAAGGCCTGGGCGGACAGCCCAGCCTCGCCCTTGGTGGTGACCAGCCGCGTCGGCTTGCCAATCAGCTTACGCTTCCAGAGGTCCGACAGGCCCTGGCTGGCTTCCATGGAGGCCAGCAGCACGGACTCCTTGGGGGAATTCTCCGCTAGGTTGAGCGCGAACGCTGAGGCTAGGGTGCTTTTTCCAACCCCCCCTTTGCCTCCAAACAGGTGCAGCACAGGTCCTTCGCTCATGTAGTATCGACGCCCTTCCTAAAACCAGCTCTCGGCGCCTCGACGCTGGAGCCACACCGGGGCGTGCCGTCATCAACCGGCCAACTGCCAACCTGGCACCGTGGGGCTTACCCAAGCCGAAGCGAGACATTATTGTCCGCCCGCACCCAAAAAGTCAAGGCATGGCGGTACGTTGGAGGGGGCCCCCGGTACCTTAACCCGGCGTGACGCCGGGGCCCGCCGTCTCGGCCTGAGGCCCGGTCGCCTGCTCGAGGCTGACCAACTCGATGTCCAGCCGCGCCGCCACGTCAAAAATGCGCGGGTCCCGGTAAAACTCCCCGTAGACAATCCGGAGAATGCCGGCGTTGGCCACCAGCTTGAAGCAGGGCCAGCAGGGGCTGGCCGTGGTGTACAGGGCGCTACCCTCGATGCGGACCCCGGTCCGCGCCGCCTGCAGCACGGCGTTGGCCTCGGCATGCACTGTGGCCACGCAGTGGCCATTCTCCATCAGATGGCCCACTTCGTCGCAGTGCGGCATCCCGCGGATGGAGCCGTTGTAGCCGGTGGAGAGGATAATCCGGTCGCGCACCAGGACCGCCCCCACGTGCTTTCGGTCGCAGGTGGCGCGACTGGCCACCTGTCGGGCGATTTCCATGAAGTACTCGTCCCAGGACGTTCGCGCGCTCATGGTGTGTCCTCCCCTACATACCTGTCACGCCGGGCTGACGCCTTCCGGCGGGAAGCGCTACTGGGCGTAGCGCTTGCGGGTCAGGAAGAGGATGGCTTCCTTGGCGCAGGCGTCGCAGTAGCCGAAGCGGTCCCGCATGGCTGCCAGCGTCGCATCCACCGCCTGCAACTCTCTTGCGGTGAGGGCCGCGCGCTCGTCCGACAGGGCCCGCAGCAGGTTCTCGCTGTTGCGCTTGAGGGCCTTCTTGCGCTCCTCGAAGAAGTAGGCCCGGAGGCGGCGGAAGAGGTCCGGGAAGATGCGCGGGTAAGCCATCGGCCCCTCCGGGTTCTCCAGCTTGTGGGCGCCCACCTGGGCGATGAGGCCGCGGCGGAAGTCTCCCGAGTCGTCCCCCCGTGGCATGACGATGGACTCCATCTCGGCCATCCGCTTCTCGTCCGGACGCTCCATGTCGCCGGTGATGCGGTTGCGCATCTTCTCGTTCTTCACCCAGTGGCTGACGTGCTGGATGTAGCGCTCGAAGAGGTCGATGTACTGCCCTTCTGAAATCAGCCCCATCGACTCCCGGACCTCGGCGTCCACCGCTTCGAGGTACTCCAACTCCACGGCACGGACGAATTCCTCGTGGTCGTGGTAGCCCTCCACCACCTCCTCCTGGAGGAATTCATAGACGCTCTTGTCCTGGCAGAGCGCCGTCAGTTCATCCAGCACCGCCAGGGCGCTCAGGCACTTGTACTCGGCGTTCTGGGCCGCGTTGAAGAGTGCCGTCTTGATTTCGCGCGCGCTCGCCCCGGTGCGGCCTTCGTAGTGCGGGTAGGCCTCCGACTCCTCGTAAAGGGCCGTCAGCTGCTGTCGCAGCTCCTTCGCCTGCGCGAGACTCAGCCGGTCGGGCGGCGTTCCGTCCTCGTACAGGTGCATCTTCTCGACCGGCGTGAGCTGGTCAATGAGCTCCCGCACCCCCTCCGGGTAATGTTCCACCACCGGCTTCTTCAGCCGGGTGAGCACCGCCCACATCGCCGCGACGGCCGTAGCATGCGGGGCGATGTGCTTGCCGACGGTGATGGCCGTCACCTGCGCGTCGTACACCTCCTGCTCGACCTTCCACCGGCGCAAGTAGGGTACGCGGACCAACTCGATGCGGCCCTTGAAAGACGCGAAGTCCGGCAGCTCCTTGAAGGCGGTGAGGTGCTTCTCGTTGCTCGAGGCGAGCAGCACCTCGTCCAGCTGCAACACGAAGTGCTCCATCGGCACTTCGCCCGTCTCGCTGAAGCCGAGCAGGTACTTGAAGGCCTCCAGCGGGCGCTTCAGCAGGTCGGCGTACTCGATGAGGCCACGGTTGGCATTCACCAGCGGCCCTTGGGGCTCGAAGAGGACGACGTTGTGAAGCGCCGCGGGCAGGTGCGTCTGGCTCCGGTCCGACGTCACCTGGTGGTAGCTCGCGTCGGCCGACAGCTGAGGCTCCACCGTCACCGCGCCCACCAGGTAGTGCCGCGACAAATAGAAGCGCTCCACCTGGACGTGGCGGAGGACCTTCAGGTAGTCGCCGCCGTTGGCGGCCAGTAACGCGCCATACACCCGGCGGCACTTGTGGCAGAGCTCGCCCTCGAGCACGTACTCCGACAAGAGGAAGTCCCCCTGCCCGTCCGTCCCGGACTGCAGCGCCTGCTCCAGAAGCCGCCGGCGCTCGGGCCTGGGCAGCAGGAAGAGCGGGTGGTCACGCAGCTCGCACGCCATGCGGACGTCCACCAACTCAGACTCCAGGTGGGCCCAGGAGGCGAGGCTACCGCCGTCCCCCGGCCGCTCCCCGAAGCCGATGTTGCCCTTCACCAGCTTCTCGCTGGGAAACACCCACGCCAGCCGGTAGAGGGCCCCATCCGGCTCGCGGGAGTAGCGCTCGAGACCGCGCTTGAGCGCCTCCACCAGGCTCGACTTGGCCGAGCCATTGGGCCCGTGCAGCAGGATGAGCTTGTTGACGCGCCCGGTCCGCGCGAAGTTGCCCACCAGCCGGTAGATGGCGTTCTGGACTTCCTCCTGGCCCGCCACCCTCCCCTGGCGCTCGCCCTCGGTGAGGTCGAAAATCCGGAAGCGCCGGATGGTGCCGGTGGGATGTGGCACCGCGACGGAGCCAAAAAAATCCAGGGTGTCGCGAAGGTACTGCGCAGCGTTGCGTGCCTGGGAGCGCGGGCGCTGCAGGAACAGCTCCATGTACTCCTCGTAGGAGAGCAGCATGCGGTTCTGCACGAAGTCGCGGCTGACCTCTCTCCCGACCGACTCCAGACTTTCCTTGGCGTTCACCCTGGTCCCCTGTCCTACCCGAGCCGACAGTCTCGCCTGCGCCGCCCCCCACCCGGAAGCCCCGGGGGTGTTTCTTTGAAGAGTCGGGTGCGAAACGGGCGAACCGCGCTTTTTCGGCTAACCTCTGGGGGTTGAAAATGGCTGGGCCACGACTGGCCCCCAACGGAGACGCCGGTTCCCCTGATGCAGAAGGACCCCATCATCGGCATCGACCTCGGCACCACGAATTCCTGCGCCGCGGTCGCCGCAGAAGACGGTTCGGTGAAGCTCATCCCGTACAAGGGGGGCGACTACACCGTCCCGTCCATCTTTGCCGTCGACGACAAAGGCAATGAGCTCATCGGCCACGAGGCCAAGCGCCAGTGGCAGCTCAACCCCCGCAACACCATCTATGGCGCCAAGCGCCTGGTCGGCCGCAGCTACAAGAGCGACGTGGTGGAGACCATGCGCAAGGTGGTGGGCTACGCGGTGAAGCCTGGCGACAAAGACGACGTGGTCATCGACGTCGCCCACCGCGAATACAGCCTCCAGGAAGTGTCGGCGCGGATTCTGAACAAAATCCGCGATGTCGCCTCCAACCACCTGCGGACCCCGGTGAAGCGCGCAGTGGTCACCGTGCCGGCCTACTTCAACGACCGACAGCGCCAGACGGTGAAGGACGCCGGAAAGCTCATCGACCTGGAAGTGGTCCGCATCATCAATGAACCCACCGCGGCCGCGCTGGCCTACGGCGTCGGGAAGAACCTGCGCGAGACGGTCGTCATCTACGACTTGGGCGGCGGCACGTTCGACGTGAGCATCATCGAGATTCGCGACCGGGTGTTCGAGGTAAAGGCCACCGGGGGCGACATCTTCCTCGGCGGCATCGACTTCGACAACGCCGTCATCCACTACGTCCTGAGCGACTTCGCAGCCAAGACGGGCATCGACCTCTCCGGCGACCCGGTGGCCATGCAGCGCATCAAGGACCTGGCCGAGCGGACCAAGTGCGACCTCTCCACCCGCGAGGAAGCCCCGTTCAGCATTCCCTTCATCACCATGACGGCCCAGGGGCAGCCGCTCAACATCGAGCTCAAGTTCACCCGGCGGCTCCTCGAGGAGCTAACCACCTCCCTCGTGGACCGCACCCTGCAGATTGTCGCCCGCGTGCTTGTGGACTCCGGCGTCTCCACCAAGGCGGTGGACCAGGTGATGCTGGTCGGCGGCCAGACGCGGATGCCAGTGGTGCAGCAGCGCCTCACCCGCTTCTTCGGCAAGGCCCCTTCCAAGGGCGTCCACCCCGACGAGGCGGTCGCCATCGGCGCGGCGCTGTACGCCCATTCGCTCGAGGACGACACCAACCTCAAGCTGCAGCTGTTGGACGTCATCCCGATGGCCATCGGGCTGGAGAAGGCCGGCGGGGCCTTCCACACCGTCTTCGCCAGAAACGCCGCCATCCCCAACGCCAAGCAGCTCCGGGCCACCACCAGCTTCGACCAGCAGACGGAACTCGCGGTGCGCATCTTCCAGGGCGACCACGAGCACGTGGCGCACAACGACTTGCTGGGGGAATTCACCTTCTCCGGCATCCGCCCGGCCCCCGCGGGGCAAGTGCAGGTCGAAATCACCTTCGACGTGAACATCGAAGGCATCCTCACCATGCGCGCCCACGACCCGGACACCGGACGCGAGATGAAGACGACGGTCCGCGTCACCCAGTCGTAGGGAAACGCCCCAGGGCCTTGGCAGCGTCGCGCCACCCGGCCATCCTCTGGCTCTTCCGGGACCCGCTGTTTCCGCTGTCTTTTCAGGATTTTGCGAGTAGCAACGCGCTCGTCGAACGCCGGTGTCGAATTTCGGCCACCCTTGGTCGACGAGGACGGAAAGACCCCCCCGGGGGGGAAGCAGGAGCGCGTGGCCCGAGACGCTGTGGGAGGGCGCGATGGCAAAGCCGTTGGAGCCCCCGGCCCCGGGCAGCGGGCCCGGGCTGGCGGCGGGCGCGGGCAGCGCCGGTGCCTTGCTGTAGAAGC
>JADGRA010000039.1 GCA_017881265.1 Myxococcaceae bacterium
GCGACGCCCTTGCCGCGGATGATGGTAAGAGGCACCTTCGTCCCGTCCGCCGAGGTGGCCTCCTCGCGGAGGACTTCCACGTCACTCAAATCGACCGGGAAATGCACCGCCAGCGGGGTGGGCTGGACTGCCTTCTGTCCAGCGTCGTAGCGAAACCAAGCGGAGGGCCGGGTGTACTGCACGCTGAGGAAATAGACGTCCTCCCCACTGGCGCCCCGGGTGAGGGCGCCCACCCTGGACACCGGCGGGGTGGGCAGCATGCCGAGGGGCTTCCCGGTGGTGTCGAAGATGCGCACCTCGGAGGGGCCCCCCACCAGCGCAGCGACGTAGAGGTGGTGGCGGGTGGCGACGAATTCACTCACCGCCCCTTGGCCCTCGGGGGCCACCAGCGTTGCCTTGTCGAGGGAGGTGACGCCCGGGGAAAGCCGAAGGATTTTCCCCCGCTCGGCATCCTTGAGGGACAATAGGTACAGCGCCCCCTCGGGCCCGAATTGCCCCTCGCGGATTCGGTCCGCGTAGACGGCCAGTGGCTTCCAGGTGCCGCCCGTGCGGAGGAAGTGCATGACGTCCCCGCCGTCGCCATTCTTCACCGAGGCGAGCAGCAGCCGGCCGTCCGGGGACATCTGCAGCGTCGTCTCGGCGATGCGGGGAAAATCCCGCCCGACTTCATAGGTGTCCCTGTCCCCCGGCGTGCCCAGCCGGTGGAACCAGACCTGCTGGAAGAAGCCCAGGTCGGCCGCGGGCCGCTCCGTCCCGCGCGGGTAGCGCGTGTAGAAGAAGCCGCGGCCGTCCGCGGCCCAGGCCACATCCCCGCCGGCCGTGCCGCCATTCACCCGAGGGACGACGTCCAGCGTCAACTCCTTGCCTGCGTCCACCTGGTAGACGTGCACGTCGCCCGCCTCGCTGCCCTTGCGCGACAGGGACACGGCCAGAAGGCGCCCGTCCTTGGATGGGCGGAAGAAGTCGATGGCCGTCCGGCCGGACGGGTCGAGGACGTTGGGGTCGAGGAGGATGCGCTCGTTCCCCGGGTGGTCCGGACTCTGCAGCAGGACGAGGAGCGGCTGATTCTTTGTTTTGTCGGACTTAAGGGCAAACCAGCGCCCGCCGCGTTCCTCGAGGGCGTAGTAGGCAGGCGAGGCGCCGCGAACCAGCGCCGCGACGCGCGCCGCGATGTCTGCATGGTGGGGCAGCGCGTCCAGCGTGCTGCGCGTGACAGCCGTCTGGGCGCGGGCCCATTCCTGGACGGAGGGGTCGGCAGTGGCCTCGAGCCAGCGGTAGCTGTCGGAAATGGGGACGCCCTGGACAACGTCCGTCACCGGCTTCTGGGGCGTAGCAGGGGGGCGGGCGGGCGCGCCCGGCGCCGGCTGTGCCTCCACGTCCATGACGACGACAAGAGCGCAGGCGGCAAGCAGCAAGGACACGCGTTTGGCTCGCGCCGAGCGGCGCGGCTGAACGTCTCTGGACATGGACCCCCCTTGGTTGGGCACCGGCTACTGCATCCCGGGGCCGGCTTCAACCCCCGGGCGTCTTGCGAAACGTGGGGCCCGCGACATCGTCACGCCTCGCCCCTGGCGTGTCCGTGGCGCCGTACGGTACGGATGCGTCCGGAGTCGGGAGGCACATGCGACAGCCAGTGCAGGGCCCAGCGGCCGCGCCCGCCTGGCGGCGGGTTTGCGGAGCCGACCAGGTGCGGGAAGAGCGCCCGTGCGGCGGAGCGGTCAACGGCCGGGACGTGGTGGTCGTCCAAAGCCCCGAGGGGCTGCGCGCCTACGACGGGCGCTGCCCACACGAGGGCACTCTGCTTTCAGAGGGCGAGATTGAGGGCAACGAACTCATCTGCCGGGCGCACGGCTGGCGCTTTAACCGGGCGACTGGCGCGCGCGTCGGGGGCGCGGGTGGGCTGCAGGGCCTCCCCTGTCGGGTGCACGACGGCAGCGTGGAGGTCGACGTCGGTGCGCCCCCGGCCGCCCTTCCGGTGCAAGCGCCGACCCGGACGCTGGCGGACTTGCCCGGGCCCACGCGGTGGCCGCTGCTCGGAAATGCCGGAGCGCTGAACAATGAACATGCACACCTCGTCTTCGAGGCCTGGGCAAGACGCTACGGCCCGCTCTACCGGTTTCACCTCGGCCCCAGGCCGGTGGTGGTGGTCTCCGACGCCCGCCTCAACGAAACCATCCTCCGCGCCCGGCCCGGGTCGTTTCGGCGCCTGTCCGTCGCCGCGCGCGCCATTGAGGAGGTCGGAGCCGCGGGGGTCTTCAGCGCCGAGGGCGAGAGCTGGCGTCGGCAGCGGCGCCTGGCCATGGAGGCGCTCGGCAACCACCACCTCAGGAGCTTCTACCCAACCTTGAAACGCGTCACCGGGCGGCTGCTGCAGCGCTGGGAGCGCGCCGCCGAGGCCGGCGAAGAGAGGGCCATCGAAGACGACCTGATGCGCTTCACGGTGGACGTCACCACCAGCCTGGCCTTCGGCACGGACATGAATACGCTGGAGAACGACGAGGTCATCCAGCGCCACCTGGCGCTCGTGTTCCCGGCGGTGTCGAAGCGCATTTTCGCGCCCTTCCCTTACTGGCGTTACGTCCGCCTCCCCGCCGACCGGCGCCTGGACCGAGCCCTGGTGGAAATAAAGCGCACCCTGGACGGGCTCATCGCCAAGGCGCGTTCGCATCTCGAGCAGCTGCCGGAGGAGGACCGCCGGCCGGCCAACATGCTCGAGGCGATGTTGCTTGCCCGCGAGGAGGATGGGTCGCGTTACTCGGACGACGTCATCTCCGGAAACGTTATGACGATGCTCCTGGCCGGCGAGGACACCACCGCCCATTCGGTGGGGTGGCTGGTGCACGAACTCTGCGAGCGACCAGACATTCAGGCCCGCCTCCGCGAGGAGCTAGACCGCTCGCTCGGCAGGGAGGCCACGCCACTGGACGTGGAGACGGCCAACCACCTTCCGTACCTGGACGCCGTGAACCAGGAGGTGATGCGTCTGCGCCCGGTGGCGCCGCTCCAAGGGTTTGAGACCAACGAGGAAGTGGTCCTCGACGGTCTGGTACTGCCCGCAAACACCCAGTTGATGGTGCTGAGCCGATTGCCCTGCCTGCAGGAGGCAAACTTCGCCCAGCCCGAGACCTTTCAGCCCGAGCGCTGGCTGCGAGACGCTTCTGCCCGCCCAGCGCAGGGCGCCCACGTCGCGAGCGTCGCAGTCCCCTTTGGCTCGGGCCCGCGCCTCTGTCCGGGGCGCTCGCTCGCCCTGCTCGAGATTCGGGTGCTGGTGGCAACCCTCTTCAAGAATTTCGAGATTGAGCGTGTGGGCGAGCCGGGCGCAGTCACCGAGGCCTTCGCCTTCACCCTCTTCCCGAGGAACCTTCGCGTACGCCTGTCCCGGCGCAACTCCACCAATTCCGTGCCCAGTCGTCCGGCAGCGTAGTCCGGGCGGCCCAGCTGGCGTGCACCCGGGGCTGCGTCAGCGGCGTCCGGCGTCCTTCGAGGCCACACCCTCCGGCCCGCGCGGCAGCAGCAAGTCCTCGAGGAAGAAGGCCGACAGTTCGGCACGGCCGGCAACGCCGGCCTTTCGGTAGACGGCCAGGGACTGCTGACGGACTGTCCGCTCGCTCGTCTCGCGGACGGCGGCAATTTCCCGAAGTGAAAGCCCCTTCAACAGAAGCAGGGCCACTTCCGCCTCGGCCTCACTGAGTTTCCACGCGGAGAATTGGGTGCTGATGGCGCGCCCCAGGCCGGCCAGCAACGCCTCCGTCCCGCGGCGCCATTCCTCCGCCGCCGCGCTGACCTCCGCCACCCTCTGGCGCAGCCCCTGGGCGCTCTTCCGCTCGGCCTTTAAGCGGGCCCACAAGTTCACCACCCCCAGGGCGGCCAACAGCAGGACGACGCCCTCTGCCCCCAGGTGCAGCGCGGCGGAGCCGCCTTGCCAGTCGTCCACCAGGTCGAAGCCCATGAGGAGCGCGATGGCCAGAAACAGGACCGCCGAGCCCCAAACCCCTGCGTCATTTGACGGAGGCCGAATCGGCGGCCCCGGGGTGGCGTCGGCCTGCGTCATCTGACGGATGCAAGCGAAGGGCGGCGAGCGGCATTCACCTTCGCGTCACCCTTGAAGGAGAACTGCATATGTCTGCTTTGCCACTGCACGCCGCCGTCGTCCACCTTCCCCTGGCCCTGGCCGCCGTCGTTCCACTCGTCCTTCTTGGCCTGCTGTGGACCATCCGCTCCGGTCGCCTGCCTCCCCGCGCCTGGGCGCTGGGCGTGCTGCTGCAGGGCCTGCTTGTGGTGGGGGCGCTGGCCGCCGTCACCACCGGAAATGCTGAGGAGGAGCGCGTCGAAGGCAGTCGCGCGGAGTCCGCCGTCGAAGCCCACGCGCAGACGGCCCAGGCCTTTGCCATCGCCTCCGCCGTGGTGCTGGCGGGCGCGCTGGGTGCCCTGGCCCTGCGCCGCAGCCGCCCGGGCTTCACCGCGGCCGGCGCCGGGACGGTGCTGCTGGGCGTCCTGGCCCTGGGACTGGCCGTCCGTGCCGGCCACCAGGGCGGGCTTCTCGTCCACGGCGGCCAGGCCGCCCTGCCCTCTGCCTCGGCCGAGGGCAGCGTGAAGGCCGAAGGCCCGACGGTGCCGCCGGGTGAACTCGGCGCCAATGGGGAGGCAAGCGAAGAGGAAGATGACGACGACTGACGGCCGCACCGTCCGCGCCGCGACGCCGCCGTTCGCCGTGCCAGCCTCCCGGTTGCGGACCCCGCAAACTCTGCGGGCCCCAGCACCGTTGTTCGCTGCGGAGGCCGCATGGCTGGCCCCGGCGCCCGGAAGGCCGCACCCTTGCGAGGCTGGCCCGCGGATTGCGACGGCGCCCTGCCGTATGCACGCCGAGAACTCCCTTGGACGTTCCACCCCACCTGGCGAGTCCACCCACTGCCATGCGTCGGGCCTGCTTCACGGACACAGCGCCACGCTGCGCCGCGTCCTGGGCGCGCTGCTGGCCTTCGGGGCGCTGTGCGCCTTCGACGGCGGCTTCTACGGATTGACAGGCGCCAAGGGCGTCCCGCGGCAATGGCTGGAGGGCAGCCCCTTCCGGGACTACGTCATCCCCAGCCTCATCCTGGTGGGCGTCGTCGGCGGGGCCCTGCTGCTCGCCGCCGTCGCCGTCTTCGCGCGCTGGCCGCGCGCCCGGCTGCTGGCGGTGACGGCCGCTGCCGTCCTTCTCGTCTTTCTCGCGGTGCAGCTGTCCATTCTCGGCTACGTCTCCTGGATGCAGCCGGCGACGGCTGCCTACGCTGGCTTGCTGTTGACGCTGGGGCTGCTGCTGCCGGGGCCCACTCGCCAGCGCCAGTAAAAGGCTGCTGACGCGCCCCGGGGGCCCGGCCGGGAAAAGGGGCCCCGCTTTCTTGCGTCGGTCCCACATTCCGCCTTTCATGCCTTGCCGTGTCGAAGTGTCTGAAGTGCGGGGCGGAGCTTCCCCCGACGGGTGACTGCCCAGCCTGCGCCGCCGAGGCCAAAGCCCCTCTGCGCCCACCGGCCCTGCTGTCGCGGGAGTTGCCGCTGGACCGCCGCGCCGGCACCCGGGCCCAGGGTAGCTTTGAGTTGGACCCTCCCCCGCTGAAGACGCCTGCGCCGGCACCGCCGCCTGCGGGCTTCACCCGTCCCGCGGCCACCCCGGCCCCCGGCACCCTTTCCCCCGCCCACCCGGGGGCGGCGCGCCACTTCACCCTGCCCGGCACGCCAGCGACGCCGCCGCGGGCACCGGCCGCCGTGCCGCCGCAGACGCCACCGTCGCCGCCGTGGAAGCCCAGCCCGCTGGAACGAATCCTCGCCAACGAAGCGCTGCCGCAAGCCCCGGCTTCCGTCTCGCCCGGCGTCCAGCGCACGGCCAGCACCTGGCCCTTCGCCTCTTCCTCCCTGCAGCCGCCCAGCGCGGCGCCAACACGCCCGGCGGCGCCGACGGGCGGCCTGCCGCCTTCGCTGCGGACACCGGCCCAGACGCCCGCGGCCGTCCCGCAGGGCCTTCCCCCGCACGCCCCGCTGGCCACTCCTCCTCTGGCCGGCCCTTCGGGCCAGGGCCACCCGGCGCCGCTTTTCCCTGGCACGCCGGGCCTGCGTCCGGGCGGCTTGGGCGCATTGCCTCCGGCGCCCGCGCCCATGGCCGGCACGCCTGCGCGCAGCCCGACGCCCCCCGGCGGCACGCCCGCGGAGACGCGGCGCTCGCGGGAAGTGCAGTTGGGGCTGCCGCCACCTGACGAGGAAGGCCCCACGCCGCGCGCGCCGCTTCTGCCCGAAGTGCCCGCACCGGCGGAGGCGTTGCACACCCGGCCCAGCGGACTGTCGCCGTCGGCGTGGGAACGCACGGACCCCCAATACACGCGCCCGCCGCCCGGGCCAGCCGCGCCGCAGCCGGCGCGCCCCCCTGTCGCCCCGCCGCCCAGCGCACCGGCCACTGCCACTGCTTCCGGCCTTCCTGGTGCAGCCTCCACCCGGCCCGTGCCCAGCACGGCCGCCGCAGGCCTGGCCACGCCCGGCGCGCCGCCTGCCGCGGCGGGCCTTCCGCCATCCCTGGCCAGCCCGGCCCCGTCCGCGCCTGCCCCACGTCCCCCACCGCCGCAGCCGGCCGGGCCGGCTGCGCCCATGCACCTGGCGGCCCCGCCCGCCACTGCCCCCAGGGAAACGCGCCCGCCGGGCCCGGCCAGCACGGCCTTCCCCAGCATGGGCTTGCCGCGCGCCCCGGGCAGCCCCACCCCGTCCGCCACGCCCGCCGTGACGGCGCGTCCCATCCCGCCGGCTGCCGCCGCGCGCGCAAGTGTCTCCTTTGAAGAATGGCCACCGCCCGAGGTGACGCCACCGCCCAAGCCCGCACCGGCGGCCGTCTCCGCGACAGCACCCATGGCCGGCCCCGTCGCAGCGGCCCCAGCCAGCGTGGCCAGCGTCGCACCGTCCGTCACCGCGCCCGCGGCCAGCGTGCTGAAGGGGTTGCCACCGGCCCTGGCGCGCCCCACCCCTTCCGGGATGCCGCCGCCCATTGCTACGCCCCCTGCCGACGTCGCCCCGGCGCCTGACGCCGCTGCGGCGCCCGTGGTTAAAGCGCCCCCGGCTGTCCGCGAGGTGCGCGCCCGGCCGGCCGCGCTGTGGCGCCGCGCCGGAGCGCTTCTTCTGGACGCCTGCATCGTCGGCGGCGTCCTGGCCCTCTTCCTCTGGCTGGCCGTGGCGCTGGTGCCGCCGGGCGGCGTCCGCGGGGCACCGTTGCCCGGGCTGGACGGCGCGGTGGCGCGCCTGCGCACGGTGCAGGACGCCCTTCCGCCGGCGCTGCTGCTGGGCGTCCTGCTCGCCGTCGTCTACTCGGCCGTCTTCGCCTTCCTGTGGGGGGGACGCACGGTGGGCCGGTGGCTGTTCGGCATCCAGCTGGTGGACAGGCGCGGAGTCGCCCCGGCGCCTGGGCGGGCGGTGGCCCGTGCGTTGCTGGCGGTGGTGTCCTTCGGCCTGTGCCTGGCCGGCTTCTGGCTCGCCCTGTTTGACAGGCGTGGGCAGACGCTGCACGACAAGCTGACGCGCACCTTCGTCGTGCGCCCGGGCTGAGGGGCAAGGGAGGCGCTGGCCTCAATGACGGCGCGCCTCGAGGATGTCCTGCTCGCCCGGGGGCTGTTGTCCCCGGAGCGCGTCGTGGAGGCGCTGCGGGACCACGCCCTGGGCGGCGGACAGCTGGACACCGTCATTCTGGAGTTGGGCGGCCTGTCGGAACGGGAATTGTTGTCCGCGCTGGCCGACGCGGCGGGCGTGCAGGCCCTTCACTTGGGCGACTATGAACCAAACGTCGCCGTCGCCGCGGAGCTGCCCGCGGACATTGCCGAGCGGCTGGACGTCGTCCCCCTCTCCACCGAGGGGCAGACGCTGCACGTCGCCTCGGCCTACCCCGTGCCGGAACTCGAATTGCACGCGCTGGCGGAGATGCGGCACCGGAAGATTGTCCCCTGGGTGGCCATCTCCGCACGCGTGCGGGACTGGCTGTTGGTGCTGTACGGGCTGCCGCTGCCGGCACGCGAAGCGGCGGTGCTGGCCGCGCTGGAACCCCACCGGCCGCTGCCCCTGCCGTTGCCCGCGCCAGAAGCAGACTCCGCGGACTCCCTCGACGAGGGACTGACGCTGGAGGAACTCCTCGCCAAGGACATGCTGGCGCGGGAAGCCTCCTCCCGGGCCGAGACGACGCCCGTGCGCCCGGCGCCACCGGTACCCGCGCCCGAGAAGGCGGCCCACCAGGGCCCGGCCTCGCGCGGCCGGGCGAAGACGGAGCAGGCCTTCCCCATGCTGGGGACGGCCGCATTTCCGCTGGCCCCGCCGGGGCCGGCTGCGCCCTCCCCCGGCGAGGCGGCGGTGCAGTGGACGCTGGAGGAGGCGCGCAGCGCGCTGCGCGCGGTAACCAGCGAGCGGGAGGGCATCAAGGACGTCGCCCTGCGCTACGGGCGGCAGACGTTTGACTACCTGGCGGCCTTCGCCGTGGTGCACGGGCAGGCGGTGGGCTGGGATGCGCGGGGGGAGGGGGCGGACAAGGCGCGGCTACAGCAGCTGTCGGTGCCGCTGGACGTCCCCAGCCTTTTCCGCACCGTCGCCCTGGCCCACGCGGCCTACGCCGGGCCCGTCCCCAAGGACGCCAAGACGCGGGACGTCCTGCTTCAGCTGCGGCGGGCGCCGCGCACCGTCTTCCTCCACCCGGTGGAAGTGAAGGGACGGCTGGTGGCGCTGGTGTACGGGGACAGGGCCGGCAAGCCCGTTAGCCAGCGGCGCCTGGCGGAGTTTCGTCTCTTCTGCCAGGAATTGTCCGGCGCCTTTGCGGAACTCCTCGTCCTGCGACGGCAACTCGGCCGGGCCGCCGGCGCCGCCGAAGTGCCGCCGCCAGTGGCCTTGCCAGAGACACCGCCCGCCCGCCAGGGCCCGCCGGGGGGCCTGGACTGGGCGCCCGGGGTGCGCGCCGCCGCGGACAGCCTGGGCCGCGCCACCACCCGGCCCGGGCCCGGACAGCCCGAAGGGGCCCGTCCCCCGCCCGACTTCCAGCCGCTGCTGGCCGGGCTTCTGGGCAGCGAACCCGTGCAGCGCGCACGGGCCATGGCGGAGCTGGCCCGCACGCCGGAGCCGTCGGCCCGCGTACTGGCGGAGGCCTTCCCTGGGCCCACCGCGTGGAGCCGGCTTCCGGTGGAGGAGTTACCGGTGGCCGATGAGCTCGGCCCCATCCCCGCGGCCCTGGTGCGGCTGGGCCGTCCGGGCGCGAGCGCGCTCGCGCCGCTGTTGGACGCGCCCTCGGCCGACACGCGCTACTTCGCGCTGCTGACGGCCGGCAACCTTCCCTTTCCGGAACTAGTCCCGGGTGTGCTGCGGGGGGTTTTCGACTTGGTGCCGGAACTGTCGTCGGCGGCGCGTATGGCCGCCCGGGCGCTGCGCCGGCTGCCGCGCTTCGAGGCGGCCATGCCCAGCTTGCGCCAGGAACTGGCGGCCCGAGACCCCATGCGCCGCATCCTCGCCGCGCGCGCCCTGGGCGCGCTGCGGGACAGGCTGTCGGTGGAAGGCCTCATCGGCCTCACCGGCAGCGACGACGTGCTATGCGCCACCGCCGCCGCCGAGGCCCTCTTCGAGATTACCCGCGCCTCATTCGGTCTCACCAAGCGGGCCTGGGTGGCCTGGTGGGCGGAAAACCGGCGCAGAAGCCGCAGCCAGTGGCTGCTGGCGGCGCTGCGCCACAAGGACGTGGCGGTCCGGCGCCCGGCGGCCGAGGAGCTGACCTCGGCCCTTGGCGAGACGCTGGGCTACTCCGCCGACGGCCCGGAGAAGACGCGCGAGCTGGCGGTGCAGCGCTGGGAACTTGCACTGCAGGACCCGCGCCTTCGGGCCCTCAACTGAAGAAGGCGCCCCTGGGCCGCCGTCAAAACCGTCCCGCCAGCGCACCGCCTCCTCCGTTGGGGGAGAAGAAAAACGTCGGGACGACGGTGGGCCCCGGCGGCGGAGGCTCCGCGGCCGCACGGGCTGAAAATTCATAGCCCATCACCGCGCCCACCACCGGCAGCAACAGGGCCAGCGCATACGTCCCCTTGGCCGCGGAGGAATTGGAGAGGCTGGTGGCGGTCAGGTACACCCCGCCGCCCACCGCCAGGCCCGCCATGCTGGACAGCCAGCTGACGAGGAAGCTGCCGTCTTCGCCAATGGTGTAGCCGGTCAGCGTCACCGCCAGGGGCGCGCCCACCGCCACGCCCAAGGGCGCGCCGAAGAGGGAGGTGAAGTGCTGCGTCTGGGTGGAGTTGTTGCTGGTCCCGAGAAGACCGCTGAAGGCCCACTCACTGAAGAAGCCCACCGCGGCGCCGCCCACCAGCCCCGCCCCGGCTTCCAGGCCGAGGCGCAGCGGCGCACTCATCGGCGCTGGCGCCGGCACCGCCACGGCGGGCGGCGTCCCGGCCGCCAGCACGTCCTTGTCCTGCAAGGCTGCCTGCACCTGCGCCAGCGCCGGCGTGCCCAGCAGCAGCACGGCCAGGCCCAGGGCCCGTCGCAATCGTGTGCGCAACAGCAAACCCTCTTCACCAGCGTGTTGCCCGGGGGCCCCGGCCCTGCGCCCGCAAGCGGTTTGGACACCTGCCGCCCGTGCCCTGCAACCCCTACGCTGGGCGGCGCCTGTCCCTGGGCTGGGAGTCTGGCACAAGGCCAGCGCGGACGGGGAGCGCGCACATTCTCCCCAGGGCGGGGGGGCCCCCGGGCGCTTCTCTCCGGGCCTTTCCCGCGGGGGGTCTGCTAAGCACCGCCCAGCAGAAGAGAGGCCCATGGACGCACCCTCCGACGGCGACGCGTTGCGGAAACGGCTCGAGGCACTGGAGCGCCAGGCGGAGCTCGGCGGCGGCGCGGAGCGCGTCGCCAAGCAGCACGAGGCCGGCAAGCTGACGGCGCGCGAGCGGCTGGACCTGCTGTTGGACACCGGCACCTTTGTCGAGCTGGACAAGTTCGTCACCCACCGCAGCAGCGACTTCGGCATGGCGGAGAAGAAAATCCCCGGGGACGGGGTAGTGACCGGCTACGGCCAGGTGGACGGCCGACAAGTCTTCGTCTTTGCGCAGGACTTCACCGTCTTCGGCGGCTCGCTGTCCGGGGCCTACGCGGAGAAAATCTGCAAAATCATGGACCTCGCCACCCGGGTGGGTGCGCCGGTGGTGGGCCTCAACGACTCGGGCGGCGCCCGCATCCAGGAGGGCGTGGAGAGCCTGGCCGGCTACGCGGACATCTTTCTGCGCAACACGCTGGCCAGCGGCGTCGTCCCCCAGGTGTCCCTCATCCTCGGCCCGTGCGCCGGCGGCGCCGTGTACTCGCCCGCCATCACCGACTTCATCGCCATGGTGAAGGACACCAGCTACATGTTCATCACCGGGCCGGAAGTCATCCGCACCGTGACGCACGAGGAAGTCTCCAAGGAGGACCTGGGCGGTGCCCTGGCGCACAACCAGAAGTCCGGAGTGGCGCACTTCGCCGCGGAGAATGAACAGGCCTGCATCCTCCTCACCCGCGAGCTGTTGGGTTACCTGCCGTCCAACAACGCCGAGGACCCGCCGGTGGTGCCGTGTGACGACGACGCCTTCCGCAGCGACCCGGCGCTGAAGGACGTCGTCCCGGCCAACCCCAACAAGCCGTATGACATGAAGGAGATTCTCCGCGCGGTGGTGGACCAGCGGCACTTCTTCGAGGTGCAGGAGCACTTCGCCAAGAACATTGTCGTGGGCTTCGCCCGCCTGAATGGCCGAAGCGTCGGGGTGGTGGCCAACCAGCCGGCCTTCCTGGCCGGCGTGCTGGACATCTCCGCCTCGGTGAAGGCGGCGCGCTTCGTGCGCTTCTGCGACTGCTTCAACATCCCCCTCGTCACCTTCGTGGACGTGCCCGGCTTTCTGCCCGGCACGGCCCAGGAGTGGGGCGGGATTATTACCCACGGCGCGAAGCTGCTGTACGCGTTTGCCGAGGCCACGGTGCCCAAAGTCACCGTCATCACCCGCAAGGCCTACGGCGGCGCCTACGACGTCATGGCCAGTAAGCACATCCGCGCGGACATCAACTACGCCTACCCGACGGCGGAGATTGCCGTCATGGGGCCGGAGGGCGCGGTCAACATTGTGTTCCGCAATGAATTGCTGAAGGCCAAGGACGCCGACGCCGAGCGGGCGCGCCTGGTGGCCGAGTACCGGGAGAAGTTTGCCAACCCCTACAAGGCGGCGGAGCTCGGCTACATCGACGAAGTCATCCGACCGGAGCAGACGCGCGAGAAACTCATCCGGGCGCTGGAGATGCTGAAGGACAAGCGGCAGGACAACCTGCCCCGCAAGCACGGCAACATTCCCCTCTAACGGGGGTCAGAAAAAGAGAGGCAGGAAGGGCCGGCCGATGGGAGAGCTCGCGGAACAGATTCAGGAGGCGGCCGAGCACGGCCATGGCCACCCGGGCAGCCTCAACAGCCTTGTGGGTGTGGCGGTGGCCATCACCGCCACCGTCATGGCGCTCACCAGCATTGCCGGCGGCGAAGGCGTGCAGGAGATGAATCTCACCGCCAGCGAGGTCAACAACATGTGGGCCTACTTCCAGGCCAAAAGCACCAAGCAGCACCTGGCGGAAAACTCCCTGGCCTTGCTGGAGGCCCAGGGGGAGCTCGCGCCCCAGGCGGCGCCGGTGTTGAAGCCCCGGCTGGACCGCTACCGGGCGGAAATCCAGCGGTACGACAAGGAGAAGACGGCCATCCAGGAGAAGGCGGAAGCGCTGGAGGCGCGCCGCAACCACCTGCAGGGGCGGGCGGCGCGGTTTGGCGTTGCCGAGGCGGCCTTCTCCCTCGCCCTGGCCCTCTTCGGCTTGACGGCCCTCACCCAGCGGCGGTGGCTGTTGGGCCTGGGCCTCGTCTTCGGGCTGGCAGGCCTCTTGGCTGCGGGCTCGGCCGTCCTCTCCGTGGGCCTCTCGCACGCGCCGGCCAGCGAGAAGGCGGACAGCTGAAACGCCGCTTGGGCAGGGCTTGGGCACTGGGCGCTTTTGCTCCCCGCCCGACGCGCTGACGTCCCGGAAGCCCACCTTTCGCAAGGACGCGGTGAAGCCCCGCGTGCGAAGGCCAGCCCTTAGGGGTGCAGGAGGGGGTTCCGCGTCGCGAGCGAGGGAAACCGGCTGTAGTCCCTGTCGGCAGTCCACAACTCGTCGACGTCGTGCGCCAAGCAGAGCGCGGCAACCTTCGCGTCGTGGACCGCTGGGCCCCGGAGACGGCTTTGCAGGAGCACAGCCTTCGTGATGGAGAACTGGCCCTCCATTTCGCCGAGCAGGACCGCGTGCGGGGAGGCCAGCCACGCCTCGAGTTGGTCCAAAGCCACCGCCATCGGCGTCGGCTCGACAAAGATGCGCGGATGCGTCACCACCGCCAGAAACTCGTAGACGCAAGGCCAAGGAATGGCCCACGGAACCGAGTCCGACGCGAGCCGAGAGAGACAGGCCAACGCATCGGTGTGGAACGGGGGTTCCGTCCGGTGTGCATAGACGAGAATGTTGGTGTCAACGGCGATCAACCGCCATGGCCCTCGTAAATCGCCGCGCGAATGCTCTCCCAGCTTGCGTTGGCAAACTCCGGAGTGAAGCCCGAACCTCCGAAAGTCACATTCCGAAGCTTGAATGGCTTCTTTTCCGACTCGTCGCTCAGCACGCGGCGCAAGCCCTCCTCAATCAGTCGCCGCAGGGGCATCCCGCGTCGCTTCGCAGCCCGCTTGGCCTGGGCGAACAGCCCATCCGCAATCTCCACAGTCGTCTTCATATGGGTCACCATATTATGAAGCCCATATACCCGTCAATAGGGGTCGCGGGAGGCCTTTGCGGGGGTCCCTCATCCTACGCTGGAAAGGAAACTGAGAAGCACAAAGACGCAACCCGGCAAGACGACGTTGTCCGTGGCCCGCGGGGAAACGGCTTCGGCCAGCGCCGCCACGCCGCCGGCCAGCACCGCGACACCCGGGCCCAGCGGGACGGAAAACCAGCGCATGGCCAGCCACACCCCCACGGCGGAGAAGACGGCGACGCCGACGGCACCTTCCAGACTCTTCCGCTTGCCGGCCGCCACGTGGAAATGGTGGCGGCCGAAGGCCAGCCCCAGCGCGCCGCCCAGCCCGTCCCCCAGCGCAAGCGCCAGCAGCGCCGCGGCGGCCGGGAAGGGACGACTGAGGAGGCCGACGGGCGTCAGCACGGCCACCGACGCCGTGTAGAGGACGAGGCCACTCCAGCGGTCCTCCTCCGAGGAGACGGCGTCCAGGGCCCGCGACGCCCACGGCCGCCGCCGCGCCAGCGGCGGCAACGCCGTTATTGCCACCAGCGCCGCGACGGGAATGGCGATGGGCCACAGGACGCCGTGCCAGAAGGGCCAGCCCAGGGGCCAGACGCCGGCGCCCACGTGCAGGACGTCCCGCACGTGCGTCCTTGCAAGGCCCAGACGGCCCAGGCCGGCGGCGATGGCAAGGCCGCCGGCGAGGACGGCTACCCACAGCACGGCGAGGCTGACGTCCCCCATGGCAAGGCCGCACGCTACGCGAGACGTCGCCCCGTTGCCGTCAGCGCAGGACGGAGAGGTCCACCACGGACGGGCCCACCACCGCCACCTGGTAGTTGCGGAGGTAGGCGCGGACGAAGGCCTGGACGTCCTGGGGGCTGGTGGCCCGGCTGGCTTCCGGAAGCCTGCGGGCCAGCCGGAAGTCCCCGCCCAGAAGCTCCGCCTCCACCAGCCGGTGCGCCGCCCCATCCGTAGTTTCCTCGCCCAAGAAGAAGTCCACCAGGAAGGCTGCCTGGTAGCTGGCCAACTCCGCCTCGCTGAGGGGCGTCTCGGCCAGCTCCCGCACCACGCCCTGCATGACGCCCAACGCGGCGCCCGCGTCCACCGCACTGACGTACAGCGCGCCGAAGGACTGGACGCGGTTGGTGAGGAGGCGCACGTCCGGGGCGTAGCTGAGGTTGCGGCGGCTGCGGACCTCCAGAAACTCCCGCGAGGAGAGGATGGAGGCGGCCAGCCGCGCCGAGGCGAAGTCCGCCGAGCGCCAGCTGGGCCCGGCGAAGTTGGCCTGCAGGTATGTGGTGGGAAGGGCCCGGGCCTGGGCAAGCAGGCGGGACTCCGCAAAGCGCACCGGCCCGGGGACAGCCGGCACCACGCCGCCGGCCGGCAGGGCGGCCAGTAACGTTGCCGCTCGGGCAAACACGGCCTCGGGTTCTACGTCGCCCACCACCACCAGGAGCAGCCGCCCTTGTGTCCGCAGGCTGGCCAGGTGGCGGCGCACGTCTTCGGCCGTCAGGGCCGCGACGCTGCTTTCCGTCCCCTGCGGGCGGTTGGCGTAGGGCGTCCCTGCAAAGAGAAGCTTCTGGGACAGGGCCTGCAGCGCGTCGTCCGGGCTTTCCTCCTCGCGCTTCAACTCCTGCAGCAGCCGCTCCCGCTGCAGCGCCACCTCGCCCTCCGGCAGCGCCGGGTGGAGGAAGACGTCCAGTAGAAGCGAGAGGGTGTCCTCGAAGTCCGCGCGCAGGCACTTGGCCAGAAGACTTGCGTAGTCCGGGCCGGCGCTGGCCTCCAGCGTGCTGCCCAGCTGGGAGAGGCGCCGGGAAAAGGCTTCCTTGGGCAGCGACTGGGTGCCCCCGGTGGCGGCGGTGCGCAGCCCCAGCAGTTCCACCCCTTGCGTCCGGGCGTCCACATTCTGCACGCCCCCGCGGATGGCCAGCGTCGTCGCCACCAATTCCGCACCGGGCAAGCGGCGCACCAGCACCTGGACACCGCCCACCCGGGCCGCCGTCACGTCCCCGTCCGTCACGCGCGAGGACGTCAGGGGGGCGGGCGCAACCGGCGCCTCGGGCCGCCCCGGCGCGGTGGCGCACGCGGCGAGGGCCAGCAGCAGTGGCGCGACGAAAAGGCGTCTCAGGGCGCCACCGCCGCCTTCGCCGGCGTCGCCACCGCCTCGGCCCGCACCGGGACGGCCAGACGTTCCAACGCTGCGCGGGACAGGCCGAGCGCCACCATGGACTTGGAGAGCAACACGCCGAGGATGTAGGGCTGGCCCAGCACGTAGGTGCGCATGTAGCGCGCGATGTCGCCTTGCGTGACGGCGCGCGTCTTTTCCAGGTAGCCGCGGTAGTAGTCCAGGCCGGCCGTCGTCCACCAGAAGGACAGGATGTGGGCGAGCTCACTCGGCTGTTCAATCTCGAGCGCGCGCTGGACGTGAAGCGCGTGCTGCGCGTCTTTGAGTTCCTCCGGGCTGAGGTAGTCCACGGAGGCCATGGCGGCGACTTCGTCGCGAATGGCCTGCATGCAGGCCAGGGCTTTTTCCGGGGTGGCCTCGAACTGCAGCTGGATGGGGCCGGTGTTGCGCTGGCTGAACCAGGAGAAGCTGGCCCCCAGGCACAGCCCGGACTCCACCAGTGTGCGCTGGAAGCGGCTGGTGGGCTGCAGAAGGGCGACGGTTTGCAGGTCCGCGGCGTACGTCAGTTCCACGTCGTCACCCACCGTGGAGGGCCCTTGCCAGGCGAATTCCCCGGTGACGGTGGCCACCGGTTGCTCCACCAGCACCAGCCGCGTCCTCGGCAGGGGCGGGTGGTGCACCAGCGGGTGGGCCAAGAAGGGACTCTGCGCCGACGGCGTCCAGCTGTCGTACAGCCTGGCCGCGGCGGCGAAGACGGCCTCCGCCTTCACCCCGCCCGTCACCACCAGCACGGCGTTGTTGGGGACGTAGTAGCGCTCGCGCAGGGTGCGCAGCTGCTCCACGGTGGCAGACAGCACCGTCTTGCGGCTGCCCAGCGCGTCCTTGCGACTGGGGTACTTCCACCACAGGGCGCGGTCGATGGCGTGGGAGAGGTGGTACATCGGGTCCGACTCGTCGCGGTCCATCTCCTGCGTCACCGCGACGCGCTCCCGGGCGAGCTCCCCCTCCTCGAAGCGCGGCGTCACGACGGCGTCGCGCAGAAATTCCAGGGCCTCCACCAGGTGGTCCGCCGTGGTGGTGAGGAAGGCATTTACGTGCTCGGTGTCGGTGGTGGCGTTGGAGGCCATCCCCATGCCGCGCACCCGTGCGTTGAAGGCGTCCGCGTCCGGCAGCGCCGCGTTGGGCTTGAAGAAGAGATGTTCCAACAGGTGACTTAAGCCGTTGGACTCCGGGCCCTCCGTCATGGCCCCGCTGCGCACCGCCACCTCCACCGTCACAAGCGGCGAGCTGGGCACCTCCACCACCACCACTTCCAGCCCGTTGGACAGCGTGCGCGAAAGGATGGGCGCAGAAGCGTGGCCCCACAGCGGCCAGAGGACGACGGGGAGGAGGAAAAAGCGGCGCATGGCGAAGGGCAGGGACGGTGGGCAGCGTCGTTTTTGTAGAAGGGGAGACGTGTACAACCCGCAAGTCCCCGGCAGGTATGGCCTTCACCAAAGGTTAACGCTTCGCGTTAGGCGCGCTCCGTCCGGCAGGAAATGGAATGCCACCCCATCCGTTAGGAGGGGGTACCGACAGCGAGGGACAGTGCCATGGGGAAGGCCAAGCTGGGTGTCCTTTTGGGCGGGGCATATGCCTTCGGCCTGGCCATTCTCGTCGTCGTCGGGCTGGCGCTACCGTGTGGCACCTTTTCCTGGGTGCGTCCGGCGGTGGCGCGGGTCCCCCAGCACGTGGGGCGCGCCGTCCAGGTAGTGCGGGTGGCCGTGCACGCCGGCGCCCTGGGCGTGAAGCACCTGCCTTCTGTGCTGGGCCCGCAGGGCGCCACCATGCACAAGAAGGCCGTGCGCTACTGCGTGCGCGAGTTGGGCGTCGGCAGCTTGCTTCGCAAGTGCGTCGTGGCCGAGGACGCCGAGGACGCGGCGGGCACCATCCTGGTGCGCACCTTCTTCACCACCGACGAGGGGTAGCCCCTCCACACAGGGGGCCGGGCCTCCCGGGCGTTGCCCCGCGCGTCCTCGTCCTAGCGCCGGTGGGCTGTCACGCTGGACGCTGCGCCGCGCCCTCCTCTTGCTGCGCACATGGGGCGGCTTCTCCTTCACGCAGCACCCGCAGGGGGCAATGAGGACACCCCCGGGCGCGTAAGGCCGGGCGGGGCGAAGGGTGCCTGCGGGGGGGCATTTTGTGGAAAGACTGCCCGTGATGCATCCAGACCACCTCCCCCCGCCCACCACCACCCAGCGCGTGAAGCGCGTGCTGGGCTTCCCCCTGTTGCGTCTTGTCTGGACGCTTGTCCTTTTCTTCGGAGCGAGTTGGGGGCTGGCCCACCTCGCCCCGTCATTGGCCCGCCTCGGCAACGAGACGCTGGGCGGCGCCTTCCGCAACGCCCTTCTGTCGTTGGCCGTGCTGTGGGCCACCCTCCGCCTGTTTGAGGGAAAGCAGCTGGACGCGATGGGCCTTCCGCTTCGCGGCGCTCCCTCCGCCTTCGCCCAGGGCTACCTGGTGGGCGCGGCGCTGCTGACGGCCGTGACGGGCGTCCTGTGGGTGGCCGGCAGCTACCACGTGACGGGCTTCGGGGCGGGCGCGACGGCGCCCGCCATCGGCCACGCCGCCCTCCTCTTCTTGCTGGTGGGCGTCACCGAGGAAGTCATGACGCGCGGAATTCTCTTCCGCCTTCTGGAACAGGGAGTCGGCACCTGGGCGGCGCTGGGGCTAAGTGCCGTCCTCTTCGGCCTGGGCCACCGGGGCAACCCCGGGGCCACCACGCAGTCCAGCCTGGCCATCGCCCTGGAAGCCGGCGTGCTGCTGGCGGCGGCCTACGTCGCCACGCGCTCGCTGTGGCTGCCCATCGGCCTGCACGCAGCGTGGGACTTTTTCGAGGGGCCGGTGTACGGCGCCCACGTCTCCGGAATTGCATTGCCCTCCATCCTGGAGGCCAGCTTCCCGGGGCCGGTGTGGTTGACGGGCGGGGACTTCGGCCCGGAGGCGGGAGTCCCGGCGGTGGTGCTGGGCACGGCCCTCGGCGCTGCCTTCCTCGTCCTGGCCTGGCGCCGCGGCCACGTCTTCACGCCGCGCTGGCTGCTCCGGCTTCTGCGCCGCGAGGGGACGCCTGCCGTGCCCACGCCCATCCCGCCGCCCGGGGCGGTGGCCGACGCGGCACTCCAGGCCTTCCCGGCGGCGCCCACGCAGCGCTGAAGGGCATTTGCGCCGCCCCCTCCCGGCGGAGGGTGCTAAGCCTGGGGGCCAACGCAGGCACCCCAAGGGCATGTTCAAGAAGCTTCTCATCGCCAACCGCGGGGAAATTGCCGTTCGCGTCATTCGCACCTGCCGCGAGCTCGGCATCTCCCCGGTGGCCGTCTACTCCGAGGCGGACCGCTCGGCGCTGCACGTGCGCATGGCCGATGAGGCGCACTGCATTGGCCCGGCGCCCTCGCGCGAGAGCTACCTCAACCAGGAGCGGCTGCTGCAGGCGGCGCGCGACTCCCACGCCGAGGCCATTCACCCGGGCTACGGCTTCCTCAGCGAGAATGCCTCCTTCGTGCGCGCGGTGGAGGCCGCCGGCCTCGTCTTCGTCGGCCCGCCCGCCAGTGCCATGGACGCCATGGGGGAAAAGACGCGGGCACGCGCCAACATGGAGAAGGCCAAGGTGCCGGTGGTGCCCGGAAGCACCGCTCCCTTTGCGGACGCCGACGCCGCGCTGGCCTTCGCCCACACCGTGGGCTTCCCCATCATGCTGAAGGCCGTCGCCGGCGGCGGCGGCAAGGGCATGCGCCGGGTGGACACCGCCGCCGAATTACCCTCCGCCTTTCGCGCCGCCCAGAGCGAAGCGCAGTCGGCCTTCGGCAACGGCAGCGTCTACCTGGAAAAGCTGCTGGAGCAGCCGCGGCACATTGAGATTCAGCTGTTTGCCGACGCCCACGGCGGGTGCGTCCACCTGAATGAGCGGGAGTGCTCGGCGCAGCGGCGGCACCAGAAAGTCATCGAGGAGACGCCCTCCCCCGTCCTCAGCGCCTCCATGCGCGCCGCCATGGGCGAGGTGGCGGTGCGGGCCGCGCGCGCGGTGGGGTACGTCGGCGCCGGGACGGTGGAATTCCTCGTCGACAAGCACCGCAACTTCTACTTCCTGGAGATGAATACCCGGCTGCAGGTGGAGCACCCGGTGACGGAGTGGGTGACGGGCCTGGACCTGGTCGCCTGGCAGCTGCGGGTGGCGGCCGGGGAGAAGCTGGGCTTCGCCACGGAGGCGCCCCGGGGCCACGCCCTGGAAGTGCGAGTCTACGCCGAGGACCCGGCCCAGAATTTCCTCCCCTCCCCCGGGCGCATTACCTACCTGCGCTCGCCCAGCGGGCCGTGCGTGCGCGACGACTCGGGCGTCTACGCCGGCTACACCGTGCCCACCACCTATGACCCGCTCATCTCCAAGCTCAGCGTCTGGGCGCCCACCCGCGCCGAGTCCATCGCCCGCATGCGGCGCGCCCTGTCCGAGTACGTGGTGAAGGGGATTACGACCAACCTCCGCTACCTGCGGGCCATTGTGGAACACCCGGAGTTCGTCGCCGGCGACTACGACACCTCCTTCCTTCCCCGTGCCCACGCAGCCCTCACCCGGCCGCCGGGCGGCGCAGTGGCCGAGGCCGCGCTGCTCGCCTCCGTGGTGCACGCCCGGGCGCGCGACGTGCGCCGGCGAAGCGCCCTGCTGCCGGCCCAGGGCCAGAAGGCCTCCCTCTCCCCCTGGCGGCTGCAGGGCCGCCGGCCCCGGCGCTGACAGCCCCCCTAAGCCCATGCCTAGCGTCCGCTACCAAGCCCAGCTGCACGGCCACACGGAACAGCTGGTGGTGGACGTCGAGGACTTGGGCGACGGCCGGCTGGTGCTGACGGTGGGGGACACCCGGCACGAGGTGGACGCGGTGGCCCTGGACCACGGCGCCGTCTCGCTGCTTCTGGACGGCCAGGTGTACGACGTGGAATTCGACGACGTCGGCGAGGAAGTCCAGGTGCTGGTGCGGGGCGACGCCTTCCGCGTGGACGTGGCGGATGAGCGGGCGCTGCGACTGCGGGCCGGGGCAGCCGCCTTCCAGGTGGAGGGCAAAGTCACCGTCACCGCGCCCATGCCGGGCAAGGTGGTGCGCCTTCTGGTGAAACCGGGCGAGGTGGTGGTGGAGGGCCAGGGGCTGGTGGTGGTGGAGGCGATGAAGATGGAGAACGAGCTGAAGAGTCCAAAAGCCGGCACCGTCACCGAGGTGTTTGCCCGCGAGGGCGGGACGGTGGAGGCCAATGCCAAGCTGTTGACGGTGGAGTGACAGACAAGCCATGGGGACAGCCGACAGGCAGCGCTGGCTGCGCGAGGTGTGGGCCAAGGCGGTGGCCAAGTCGCCGGAACGCAAAGCCTCCTTCACCACCTCCAGCGGCGTGGACATCCCGCCCGTCCTCGGCCCGGACGGCCCGCTGCCGTCCGCCTACGCCGACAAGCTGGGCTTTCCCGGGGAGTACCCCTTCACCCGCGGCGTGCAGCCCACCATGTACCGGGGGCGGCCGTGGACGATGCGGCAGTACGCCGGCTTCGGCAGCGCCGAGGACGCCAACGCCCGCTACCACTACCTGCTGGCGTCCGGGCAGACCGGCCTCAGCGTGGCCTTCGACTTGCCGACGCAGATGGGCCGAGACGCGGACCACCCCCGCGCCCGCGGCGAGGTGGGAAAAGTCGGCGTCAGCATCAGTTCCTTGAAGGACATGCAGGTGCTGCTGCGTGGGCTGCCGCTGCAGGACGTCTCCACCTCCATGACCATCAACGCCACCGCGCCCATCCTTTTGGCGCTGTACGTGGCGGTGGGCGAGGCACAGGGCGTGCGGCCGGAGGCACTCTCCGGCACGGTGCAGAACGACGTGCTGAAGGAATACATCGCCCGCGGCACGTACATCTACCCGCCAGGGCCCAGCTTGCGCCTGGTGACGGACGTCTTCGCCTACTGCGCGAAGCACGTGCCGCGCTGGAACCCCATCTCCATCTCCGGCTACCACATCCGCGAGGCCGGCTCGACGGCGGCCCAGGAGATTGGCTTCACCCTGGGCAACGGCATCGCCTACCTGGAAGCGGCGCGCGCGGCCGGCCTGGAGGTGGACGCCATCGCCCCGCGGCTGTCCTTCTTCTTCAACGTCCACAACAACTTCCTGGAGGAAGTCGCGAAGTTTCGCGCCGCCCGTCGGCTATGGGCCCGGCTGGTGAAGGAGCGCTTCGCAGCCAAGGACAGCCGCTCGCTGGCCCTGCGCTTTCACGCCCAGACGGCCGGCTCTACCCTCACCGCACAGCAGCCCGACAACAACGTGGTGCGGGTGGCGCTGCAGACGCTGGCCGCGGTGTTCGGCGGCACCCAGTCGCTGCACACCAACGGCCGCGACGAGGCCCTGGCCCTGCCGTCGGAAGAGGCGGCGCGCCTGGCGCTGCGCACCCAGCAAATTGTCGCCCACGAATCCGGGGTGACGGACTTCATCGACCCGCTGGGCGGCAGCTACGCGGTGGAGTACCTGACGGACGAGTTGGAGGCGGCGGCGGAAGCCATTCTTGCCAAGGTGGACGCCCTGGGCGGCATGGTGCGGGCCATCGCCGAGGGCTACCCCCAGCAGGAGATTCAGGACGCCTCCTACCAGGCGCAGCGCGCCCTGGAGGAAAAGCGTTCGGTGGTGGTGGGGGTGAACGCCTTCACCCAGGAAGAGCCGCCGCCCAGGAACCTTCTGCGCGTGAATGAGGAAGTGGAAGCCGCCCAGGCCACGGCGCTGAAAGCGCTGCGGACGGGCCGCTCCTCGGCCGCGGTGACGAAGTCCCTGGACGTGCTGCGGCGCGCTGCCGCGGGCAAGGACAACCTCGTCCCCCTCATCCTCGAGGCGGTGAAGGCGCTGGCAACGCTGGGAGAAGTTTCCGACGCGCTGCGCGAGGTGTTTGGCGAGCACAAGGAACACGTGGTGCTTTAAGCAAGACGCTTCGGGGCCCCCTTTCTTCTTTCGGGGCCAGTTGGAGTTGCCCCATGTTTCTCCCCTCCCGCCTCCCCCTCATCCAGGCGCCGATGGCCGGCGCCCAGGGACCGGCACTCGCCGCCGCCGTTTGCCGTGCGGGCGGCCTCGGCTCGCTGCCGGCCGCCCTGCTGACGCCCGCCCTGCTGCGCGAGCACGTGGCCGCCGTCCGCGCCGCCACGGACGCCCCCTTCAACGTCAACTTCTTCTGCCACGTCCAGCCGCGCCGGGACGAGGCGGTCCAGGCCCGCTGGGCCCAGGCGCTTTCGCCCTACGCCGCCGAAGCTGGCCTGGGTGGGACACCGGCACCGCGTGGCCCCGCCCGCACCCCCTTCGACGCCGCTCTGTGCGAGGTCCTGGAAGAGACGAGGCCCGCCGTCGTCAGCTTCCACTTCGGACTGCCGCCGGACGACTTGCTGGAACGGGTACAGCGCACCGGCGCGCTCGTCCTCTCCTCGGCGACCACCGTGGCGGAGGCGCGGTGGCTGCAGGCCCGAGGCGTGGACGCCATCATCGCCCAGGGCGCGGAGGCCGGGGGACACCGTGGGCTGTTCCTCTCCCCCGACGTCGGCGCGCAGCCCGGCCTGTTTGCCCTGTTGCCGCAAGTGGTGGACGCCGTGCACCTCCCCGTCGTCGCGGCGGGCGCCATCGCCGACGGGCGCGGCATCGCCGCGGCCTTCGCGCTGGGCGCCTCCGCCGTCCAGGTGGGCACGGCCTATTTGCTGACGCCGGAGGCGACGACGTCGGACGTCCACCGCGCGGCGTTGCGGAAGGCCACCGACGACGGGACGCGCCTCACCAACCTCTTCACCGGGCGCCCGGCGCGCAGCCTCGTCAACCGCGCCATTCGGGAGATGGGCCCCTTCAGCGAATGGGCGCCGCCCTTTCCGCTGGCGGCCGAGGCGGTGGCGCCTTTGCGTGCGGCCTTCGAGAAACTCGGCCGCGGCGACTTCTCCTCCCTGTGGGCGGGGGAGGCGGCCGCGCTATTGCGCGAGGAGGCGGCGGAGCCTCTCACCCGCTGGCTGTGGGAGGAGGCGCGGCGGGTGGTGGACGGGCTGAAGCTGTAGCCAGTCAGCGGCCGGCCGGGGCGCCTTGGGGCAGGGGCGCCAAGGTGCGGGAACGGTCGAGCCACACCGCCAGCGCGGCCAGGGCGAGGTAGCTACCCAGCGCCTGCACCGCGAAGGCAGCTGGGCTGGGCGGCGGCGGCAGAAACGGCGTGGCGCAGGTGAGGGCCAGGAGAAACGCCGAGGCGCCCAGAGCCAGCCAGCGTCCGCTGGGCGTGCGGGGGCGGGACGTGGAGAGGTACAGGGCGAGGCCCGCGCCCAGGCACGCCAGCTCGAGCGCGAGGGCCACGAAGCGGTAGTTCCACAGGGAGAGGCCCAGCTTGAAGGTGGACTCGGCGGCCAGCGGCAAGTCCGGCGTGTGCACCGGCACGTCCAAGACGAAGTGCGAAAACACGGCCAGACCGGCCAGCGCCGCCGCGGCAGCCGGCGCCCGCCACAGCAACAGGACGGCCAGCGCGGCCGCCCCGGCCCACAAAAGCGCCCCCAGCAGGCTGTGGGTGTAGGGCATGAAGTACAAGTCGTAGGGGTTGTACGCGGTGAAGCCCGGGACGATGCGCAGCTTCTCGACGCCGAGGAGGATGAAAACGCAGAACAAGACGTCCAACAGCTGCGCCGCGAGGAAGAGGCCCCCGAGCGAGAGGGAGGGACGCAGCCGCTTCACCGCCAGGGAAACTCCGTAGTGCCCGATGAACACGTCTCGCCTCCCCCGGGGAAATTCCCCCGTTTGTCCCGCTGTCCCTGCCCCGTCGCGGGATGCTGCACCAGTTTGGCTCCGACCCGCCACGCGGGGCCCCCAGCGTCGGTGGCATGCGGCCCTCTGGTGATAGCGTCCGGGGCGGCTAGTGCGCGTCATGGGTGGACCCGGACGAATGGCGTGGGCGGTGGCCCTGGCCTGTTGGGCCAGTCCGGCCGACGTGTGCAGCGCCGACGGCGAGCCGACGCTGCCGCAGCCGACAGTCCTTCGCAGCAGCCACGGGCAGCTGGTGGTGGAACTCACGGCGGCCCCCGGCAGCCACCTCCTCCACGGTCGGCGCTGGCAGGGCATGCTGTACAACGGCAGCTACCTGCCGGAGGTGTGGCGCGTGCGGCCCGGCGACGTGCTGGAGGTCCGCCTCCACAACCAGCTTCAGGAGATTACCAACCTCCACTTCCATGGCCTCGCCGTGTCGCCGCTCGGCAACGGCGACAACATCTTCGTCCACGTGCTGCCCGGACAGTCCTTCACCTACCGGGTGGAGATTCCGGCCGGCCAGCACCCCGGCCTCTTCTGGTACCACCCGCATGCCCATGGGCGAAGCAGCCCGCAGATTATCGCCGGCCTCTCCGGTGGACTCATCGTGGAAGGCGCCGAGCGCTTCTACCCCTTCCTCGAGTCGCTGCAGGAGCGCCTGCTGCTCTTCAAGCACATCCCGGACCCCACGCCCGACTGGAAGGAACTGGTGACCGTCAACGGCGCCGTCGTCCCCACGCTGGAGATTGCACCGGGGGAGGCGCAGTACTGGCGGATGGGCAACATCGGCGCGGACCTGTTTCTCCGGGTGCGCGTTCAGGGGATGCCCTTCTTCGTCATCGCCACCGACGGCAACTACCTCGGGCGACCCCGACGGATGGAGGAAGTCGTCCTCGGCCCCGGGCAACGCGTGGAGGCCGTCGTGGTGGGTGGGGCTCCGGGGGCCCATGCCTTCACCAGTGTCCCCTTCACCTTGGAGGAAGGGCGACCGCCGCTTCCGGAGCGGCCGCTGGGTGTGGTGCTGTCACGCGGGCTGCTGGCGGACGTGGCCAGCGCGGAGCAGCAGGTGGAGGCTCAGCGGTGCAACGTGGCCCGCTCCATCGACGCGCTCCGGCAGAGCCCGGTGACGCAGCGAAGGACGTTCGTCTTCTCGCGCACGGCGGACCGGCAGAAATTCTTCATCAACGGGCAGCAGTTCGATGAACAGCGCACCGACGTCACCGTCCGCTTGGGCGCGGTGGAGGAGTGGACGCTGCGCAACGAGGACAACCAGCTGCACAACTTTCACATCCATCAGACAGACTTCCTCGTCACCGAGGTGAACGGGAACCCCGCCCTCTTGGACAGCCTGCGGGACACCTTCACGCTGCCGGCGGCCCAGCAGGGAAAGCCCAGCGTGGTGAAGGTGCTCATCCCCTTCACCGACCCCACGCTTGTGGGGCGCTTCGTCTTCCACTGCCATGTGGTGAAGCACGAGGACAAGGGCATGATGCAAACCGTGCAGGTCGTCCGTGCGCCGTAGTCCACCGTGGCGAAGGCCTGCAGGCGCTGGACACTCACTTCAGCCACGGCGCATGGCATGCTCGGCCCTTCCCCATGCGTGTCCCCCCGCCCGACTTCGACGCCGCCCCTCTGCGTTCGGCCCCCAACGCCCGCTTTGAACCGGCGCCGGCCGACGGCGTCCTGCCGGAGGGCTTTTACTCCACCACCAACCTGCCCACCTGGGTGAAGTCCGACGGACACTGGCACATGCCGCACCAGCCGCGCATGGACGCGGCCCTGGTGAAGGCCCCGGACGGCACCGTCTGGGCACGCGAGATGCGCAGGGTGCGCCTGGGGGACGCGGTGGCGGTGGGCCTGCAGGAGGACGGCCGGGAGGGCATTCTGGTGAAGGAAGGCCTGTTCGACCCGGCCGGCGACGGCGCCTTCAAATTCATGAGCAGCGACGTCAGCCGGGAGAAGCCCACCGACTACGAGAAGATTGCGGGGCTGTTGGTGGAGGAGAAGGCCAAGGGCGGCCACGTCCTGTGGGTGACGGGGCCAGCCCTGGTGCACGCCCGGGCCCGGGAGGACTTGGCCTGGTTTGTCGCGCACGGCTACGTCGGCGCCCTGCTGGCGGGCAACGCCGTCGCCGTGCATGACATTGAGGCCAGCCTCTTCGGCACCACCCTGGGGATGACGGGGGCGGGCGAGACGGTGCCGCTGGGGCACGGCGCCCACCTGCGCGCCATCAACCGCATTCGCGCCGCCGGCGGCATTGCCCCGGCCGTACGGCAGGGCATTCTCCGGGACGGCGTCATGCACGCTTGTGTCGTGCACCAAACACCCTTCGTCCTGTGCGGCAGCATCCGCGACGACGGGCCGCTGCCGGAGGTGGTTCCGGACGTGCTGGACGCGCAGGACGCCATGCGGCCGCATGCCGCCCGGGCCACGGCGGCCGTCTTCATCGCCACGGCCCTGCATGCCATTGCGGTGGGCAACATGCTTCCCAGCTTCGTCGTGGACCCGGACGGCTGGCTGCGCCCCCTGCCCGTCGTCTGCGTGGACGCCTCGGAATTCGTGGTGAGCAAGCTGCGCGACCGCGGCACCCACCAGGCCTTCGGCGTGGTGACGAATGCCCAGGACTTCCTCCGGCTGCTGCGGCTGGCGGTCCAGGCCACCCCGGCCGCGGCGACAGGCCTGTAAAGGCTAGAAAGCCGCCGCAGCCGCCCGCGGCCATGGGCGGGCCGGGCCCGCCCCCTGCCCCCCCTTTGGGGGACGCAGTGGCGCTGGCCCGACGCGCGGCTGGGGTATACCTCTGTGCCGTGCCGCAAATTTTCGTCCGCGACGCTGCTGGGACGGTGCGGGGGCCGCTGGAGCCGTCCAGCGTGGAGCTCCTCATTGAGGCCGGTGCCCTCAAGGGTGCGCTCCTCGTCTCCGCCGACGGCGTCCTCTACCGCTCGCCGGCGCGCTACCCGACGCTGAAGGACTACTTCCCGCGCGAGATGTGGGGCGACGACGGGGAGCCCCTGGAGGCCGGCAACGCCGTCCCGGTACTGGCCACAGCGGCGTCGCGGGCCGTGCGCCCGCCGGCGCCCGCGGCACCGGCCCCTGCGACGGCGAAGCCACCGGCCATGGCGGCAGCCCCGCCGCCCTCCAGTGCCCCACCGCCGGTGGCCCCGGCCGTGGCGGCCAAGCCCCCCGCGGTGCCAGCGGTGCCGCCTGGCACGGACGGCGGGGGAATGCCGCGGGTGACGGCGGCCGTCCCGGTGCCGGTGCGCGTCCCCACCGGGGCCACGCCCGTCCTGCCCATGAACGCCGTCCCCTCCATCGCGCCCATGCCCCAGGCCGCACCGCGGAAGACGCCCACCGGCAGCTTCAACATGGCCCCGCCGGCGGCCCGTCCCACGCCCTCGGCCCCCATGCCCGTCGTCTCGGCGCCCGCCGCCGAGGACCGCTTCGGCACGCCCGCCCTGGGCACCCCCCGCCCGGCTGCCACGCCCACGCCCGCCGCCGGCATGCCGGTGCCGCCGCGCACCACCACTCCGCGCCCCCCGCCGCCGGCGCCAGCGCCCGGTGCGTCCTTCATGGTGGCCTCCGGCGACTTGGGGGAAATCTCCGCCATCCGCCTGTACGCCCAAGGCGCCGAAACCAACATCACCGGCCTCTTCAATTTCGAGTTGCCGGACCGCCTCATCCTCCTGCACTTTCGCAAAGGGAACCCCGAGCGGATTGACTCCTCGCACCCCGAGGACGGCGTCGACGTCTTCCTCACCAAGGCCGGGGTGGTGACGGCCGAGCAGCTGAAGGTGGCCGAGAAGGAAAAGGGGCGCTTCGGCGGCGAGGTGCTGGCAACGCTGTTTGCGCTCGGCCTGGTCAACCCGGCCGTCGTCTTCCCGGCCCTCAGCCAGCGCGCCGCGGCGCTGCTGCTGCGCGTCTTTGTCGCCCCCCAGGGCACCTTCCGCTACCAGCCGGTGGAACTCCCGCCCAGCAAGGCGCTGCCGCTGGGCAACCGCTGGGGCTTTCTGGCCGAGGTGCTGCGGCGCTTCCCGCTGGCCGAGCTCAAGCGCAGGATGATGGACGTCCGGCTCCGCCCCCTCGTCCGCCGCGGGGACGGCGGCGCACTGCCGGACTTGCGCTTCTCCGCCCAGGAGATGCGGGCCCTCGCCACCTTTGACGGGACGCGCTCGCTGGCCCTTCTGGCGCAGAGTCACCCGACCGAGATGGAAGCCATCCTCCGGGTCGCGCTGCTGCTCCGCGAGCTCGACGCCCTCAGCTTCCCCGACGTGGAACTCAAAGGCGGGGCAGCCCCTACCGGCGAACACAGCGTCGTCCCGCCGCCCGACGCCGCGGCCCGCCCGGCGGCCCCGGCGGCTCCCCCTGCGGCGGCTGCGCCCCCGCGGCCGCCACCCATGGCCCCGACGCCGTCACCGGCCAGTGCGCCCCGCGCGGTGGCCCCGCCCAGCGTGACACCGGCGCCAGCCAGCGCGCCGCGCGCCTTCCTCGCCACGCCCACCCCGGTGCCCGGCACCACGGTGGACTTCGAGGCGGAGGTGCGGCTTCTGAAGACGCGGCTGGAGAAGGGAAAGTCCCTCAACCACTTCCAAATCCTGGGCCTCAGCGACAAAGCCGACACCACAGCCGTGAAGGCCTCCTACTTCAAGCTGGCCAAGCTGTACCACCCGGACACGCTGGCTCCGGATGCGCCGGCGGAGCTGGCGGATTTGCGCGCGCAGGCCTTCGCCATGGTGGGGGAAGCCTCCCGGGTGCTGGGAGATGAACAGTCGCGCGCCGACTACTTGGAGTCCCTGAAGGCGGGGGGCGGCAACCAGGTGGACGTCCGGCAGGTGCTGGCGGCGGAGGACACCTTCCACAAGGGAGTTTCGTTCATCAAAGCCCGCCGCTTCGTGGAAGGCGTCAAGGCCCTCGACGACGCCATCACCCTCAACCCGCGCGAGGGGGAGTTCTACGCCTGGCGCGGCTACGCCCGCTACTTCACCAGCGTGGACAAGAAGGCCTCCCTGGTGGACGCCATGCGGGACCTGCACAACGCGCTCAAGCTGAACGAAAGGTGCGCCCCGGCGCACTACCTCATCGGCCAGCTGCACAAACTGACTGGCGACAACGCGCTGGCCCTGAAGCACTTCAAGAAATGCGTCATCCTGGACTCCGCCCACGTGGACGCCCAGCGGGAAATCCGCCTCCTCGTCGGCCGCTGACGCCCGCCACAGGCCACATGCCCAACACACTCACCGGAAAGCAGCGCCGCACCCTCCGGGCCCTCGGCCACCACCTGCAGGCCGTGGTGCTGGTGGGCCATGCCGGCGTCACCGACGCCGTGCTGGCAGCGGTGGAACAGGCCCTGCACGACCATGAACTGGTGAAGGTGCGCATCTCGGAGAATGCCGAGGAGCCCCGGGCCATCATCGCGGAAAACCTGGCCTCCTCCACCGGGGCGGAGCTGGCCCAGTTGCTCGGCCGCACCGTGCTGCTTTACCGGGCACGGCCGGAGAAGCCGAAGATTCTTCTCTAGGCCCGCCCGCCGCGCTGAAGCTCCGCCCGCACCGCGTCGGCCAGCGCCTGGGCATCCGCGTCGGGCGCGGGCACGCGCGGCGGAAGCACCGTCAGCCGCACGTCGGCGCGCACGGCCAGCCACGGGCCGTCGCCTGCCACCAGCGCGTGCGTGCCTTCCAAGAGAATGGGCACCACCGGCACCTGTTCCTCAATGGCCAGCAGGAAGGCCCCGCTCTTGAAGGCAAGCAGCTGCTCGCCTTCGGAGTAGGTGCCCTCCGGGAAGAAGAAGACGGCCATGCCGCGCCGCAGCCAGGCCCGGGACAATTCCAGCATGGCCAAGGTGGAGCGAGGCCGGCCGCGGTGCAGGGGAATGTGGCGGATGAGGTGCATCATCCACCCGAGCAGCGGCACCCGGAACAGCTCCACCTTGCTGACGAATTTGTAGGGGTGGAAGAGGCCCATGGCCACGACAATGTCCGCCAGCGACTGGTGGTTGGCCACCAGCACCGCTGGGCCCTTGGGCAGCCGTTCGCGTCCGTGGATTTGCACGCGCCAGGCGGGGTTGAGGCGCAGGTAGGCAAACGTCCAACGGCAGACGAAGGCGTGCAGAAGGCGCCGGTCGGTGTCGAAGGGAAACGTCAGAAGCAGCAGTAGAAGGCCCAGGACGACGCACACCGGCGCCGTCACCAGCAGCACCAGCGCGAGGAGAAGCGTCACCGCGACGCTGGCGAGGCTGGGCTTCGGACTCGGCATGGGGGGGGACTAGCGCTGCCGTCGAGGGGCCGGGGCCGTGCCGGCGGTGTCATCCTCGCCCGGGGTCACGGCCGCTTGCCCGACGGCGATGGCTTGGTCGCATCTCTCACCGGCCCCAGGTAGCGGTCGTACCAGTCGAGCGTCTCCCGCACCAGCTGGTCGCGGGGGACGAAGTGCCCGGACTCGTAGATGACCTGCCGCTTCTGGGCCGGGGGTGTCCCGAAGCGCTCGAACATCGCCCGCTGGGAGCCCTCCAGCGGGAAGTAAGGGTCAAAGCGCCCGTTCAGCATGAGGACCGGGATGGTGACGCGACTGACGAAGTTGAACGCGTCTACCTCGGGGAGCGGGCGCGTGAAGAGGAGTCCAGCCACGTGAAGCACTGCGGCCTTGAGGCGTGGCTCGACGGCAGGAATCAGCCCCCCGAGGGCGCCGCCCCAGCTGAAGCCGAAATAGCCTAGCTTCTGCGCGTCGATGTCGGGACGCGTCTCCAGGTAGTCGATGCTCCGGCTCAGGTCCTGGGTCCACTGGATGACCGAGTCGCGGTAGGCCACCGTTGGCTGTGGGTCATCGGTGAGGATGTCCCGGTTGCGCTCGCCCTGCCGCTCGAGCGTCCCGCGGTACACCGGGAACATCAGCGCACGGCCGCTGCGCAGCAGGAATTCCCAGTAGGGGAACTCCTCGTCGATGGAGTGTTCGAAGAGCGCGTTCGAGCCGGGGAAGTAGACGATGGTCTGGTACGGCGGAGCCCCCACCTTGGGAAGGAAGAGGTAGGCGATGACGCGGGCCTGACCGTACGCCGCGTCGAACGTCACCTTCTCCCGCACCCAATCGTTGGTGCTTTCCGTCCCTTCGACGACGGCGTGCAGCGGCAGCTTGTCGTAGGCGTACATGCGTCGGTAGAGCTTGAATTCTGCGTCCGGGGCCGGGGTCTCCTTCGCGTAGTCCCGGAATGGCTGGTCGACCGGCTCCTTGGCCTTGCCCAGGTTGGGATTGGTACCGAGGTAGGTGACCAGCCGCAGGCCGTTGGTCTGCGAGCGGTCCCACGGGGATTGGACCACCCGGTCGGAGAAGGCGTAGGCCGGGTCATTCCATCCCCCGCCGAGGATGAACCGGCCCTGGACTCCGCCCGTCGCCTGATTCAGGCACCACTCGCGCACGTTGCCAGCCATGTCGAATGTCCCGAAGAGGCCGACGCCCGGGTACTGCCCGACGCGCGCCGGGCCCTTGTCGGCGAAGTTACTCGCCGGGACAATCCAGCGTGCGGAGAAGACGCCCGCGGCCCGGCGCCAGTGAAACAGCGTCGGGAGCTCCCGTCCCTCGAACGCGGCGAAGGCCGCCGCCTCGAACCAGCTGACGCCACTCACCGGAAAGTCGTCCTGGCCCTTCGGAAAGCCGCTCAACTCCCAGGTGCTGGGCCCCGGCCGGCCGGTGCGGTCGACGAAGAAGGCCTTCGCCTCCTCGAAGCTGAGCTGGCGCCCGTCCTTGAGGAAAGGCTCTCGCCAGAATTCCGGCCGGGCATAGCCGCCGGCCGCCACGAAGGCCTGGTACCGGCGGTTGGTCACCTCGTACCGGTCGAGGAGGTAGTCGTCGAGCGCGAGCTCGTGGGTGTCCCCACCCGGGCCGTAGTTCCCGCCCGGGACGTGCACCCGGTCCTCGGCAAGACTGCCGACCTTGTCCAGCGGAATGACGACGGTCCCGAGAGTCCCGGTGCCCATCCCGCCTTCGTAGGGACGGTAACCCTCCAGCGCGAAGCGGAAGCGAAAGAGGATGTTTTTCGGAAGCCACGTGGTGAGCGGCGTCACGCCGAGGTCGTGCCAGGGCGCGTTGGCGGCGGCATAGTCCCGAAACTGGACGCGCGCGCCGGGGGGCGCGGTCCGGATGGTCACCTGCGAGGCGAAGGTCCGCCAGGCCGCGACCAGCTCCGGGTTGCCCGGGAGCGCGGCGTTGGCCTTCATCGCCAGAAGCTGCGCCGCCAGGGGGTTGTCCGAGTCCACCAGCCGGTGCAGCTCCGGGATGACTTCGGCGCGCAGCCACTTCTCGCCGTGGCGAAGGCCAAACCATCCGCCGACATACGCCGCCACGGCGAGGGCCACCGCGGCAGCCACCAGCGCGGCGAGCGTGACCGCGAGGACGTGGCGGCGCCGCACCATGACGGCCGGGTTGTCGACGTACTTCGCCACGTCGCCGGCCGCTGCAAACCGGCGGGCCGGCTCCCGCTCCAGGCACCGGAGGACGGCCGCGTTCCATCGCTCGGGCAGCTCCGGTACCGCCGTCTTGGGGGCCGCCGGCCTCTCCTTGACGCGTTTGAAGGCCGTCTCGAGCGGGGTCGCCCCAGCGAAGGCCATCTTGCCGGTCAGCATTTCGTACAGCACCAGCCCCAGCGCGTAGATGTCCGCGGGCGGGCCGACTTCACCTCCCGTCACCTGCTCGGGCGCCATGGACTCGGGCGTTCCCAACAGGCCCGCGCCGGTGACGTTCTCGGACGAGCTCGCGTCCGGGTGCAGCGCGCGGGCAATGCCGAAGTCCGTCACCACCGCGCGCATCTCCGTGGACGCGCGGCCCTGCGCCTCCCCGGACACCAACATGACGTTGCTCGCCTTGAAGTCCCGGTGCACCACCCCGGCGGCATGTGCCGCATCGAGCGCCGCCGCCATCTGGCGCAGCACCGGAAGCACCGCGGCCGGCGACATCCGCCCCTTGCGCCGGAGACGCTGGTGCAGCGTCTCGCCGTCGAGGAACTCCATGGTGAGAAAGTGCAGCGGCTCTCCCGACGGGCCTTGCGTCGAGTACAAGTCGTAGATGCGGCAGACGTTGGGGTGGCTGGCCTTGCGGGCGAGGATGACTTCGCGCCGGAACCGCTCCAGAGCCGCCGGGTTGTCGGCGAAGTGCGGAAGGATGGTCTTCAGTGCGACGTGGGTGCGCAGCACCTCGTCCTTCGCCTCGTACACCTCGCCCATGCCGCCGGCGGCGATGAAGCGGACAATGGTGAAGCGGCCGGCCACCGAGTCACCGGGCTGAAGACGCGGGGCGCCCCCAGGACTACCCGCCGGCGTGGAGCCTGGTGTGAATTCGGCCGTCTCCTGGGATGCACGCCCAGGTGGGCTGGCCGCCGTGGCGGGGAACTCCGCCGGAATGTCCGGGGACGGCTTTGGTGGGTCCTGACTCACGTGCCCCCAAGGGTTTGCACTGCAGCATCCCCGCGCACGCCGGCACGGTGCAACATTGGACTCGCTGCCGCGGGAACCGCTGGGAAGCCTTCAGGGCACGATGGGGAGAACCAGCGCCGAGGGGTGGGACTTGTCGTGGTACACGGCGTTGGTCGCCTTGACCATCTGCGTCCCCCGCGCCTGGTCCCCGCCCGTATTCAGGTTCCGGTCGAATCGCGGGAAGTTGCTGCTGGACACCTCCAGCCGCAGCCGGTGTCCGGGCAGGAAGACGTTGCTCGTCGCCCAGAGGTCCAAGGCGATGCGGTACACCTCGCCGGGATTGGCCAGCTCCGCTTTTTCTTGGGAGTTGCGGTAGCGCAAGCGGAGGATGCCCTCCGTCAGGTTCTGGGCAAATCCGTTCGGCCAGACGTCGACCAGCTTGCCCGTGAAGTCCGTGTCCGTCGCCGAGGTGCTGACGTACAGCTCGAGCGAGATGGGGCCCGTCACCTCCGTACTCTGGGCAAAGGCCGGCGAGGTGTACACCAGCACGTCCGCGCGCGCCTCGGCGGGGCGCTGGTCCTGCGGGCCGATGCCCGTTGGCAGGGGTTTGCAGCAGAGGGGGCCGCCGATGGTTGGCACGGCGTCGTTCGGGTCATAGACGAATCGGTCGGCCTTCTCGTCCCCGGGCGCCGCCGTGGCCAGCGTGCCTCCTCCTTGGAGCCCGTTCGCCGGCCCAGCTGAGTGCAGGTAATAGCGCGTCGCCTTCGCGCGCTGGAGCGGCCAGTCCTCTTCGTCACGCCACTCGTTCTTGCCCATGACGAAGAGCCTGACTGGCTTCTCGCGCTCGACGCCGTTGGCGATGCCCTTGAGGAGCCAGTCGTACCAGCGCAGGACCGCTTCGTTGACGTCGATGGGCAGCTTGCCGCCGAAGTCGACGGCGCCCACCTTCGACTCGGCCGGGCTGCCGGCGTGGCCCGAAACGTAGACCAGAAGCCGTTGGCCTCCACGCGCGGCGGGCGTGCCTGCCTTGGCCTTGAGGCGCACGTAGTTCTTGAGGGTGCCGCCTAGGAAGATGTCGTACCAGGCGCCGAGGCCGAACACCGGGACCTGAATCTGGTCGTAGTGGTCCTCGATGGACCACTGCTTCCAGTAGTCGTCATAGTCCGGGTGCATCAGCCAATCCGTGTAGTAGGGCGCCAGCCCCGCCACCGACGAGGCATCGAGCACCGGGTACGAAGCGAGCGGCAGCGCTTGGGTCCAGCGCACCGCGTCGCTACCCGACTCCACGCGGCGGTTCAGGGTGTCCTCAGCCAGGGCCGTCGTCCAGGACTGGTTGAACCACTGCTCGAACGCGCCGCCCTGGTAGGTCCAGCCGTCGTGGTAGTTGGACGCCGTGTAGTTGGGGCTGATGCCGGCCAGGTGGGGCGGCCTGGCAATCGCCGCCAGGTACTGGGTTGCGCCGATGTAGGAGCCGCCGAACATGCCGACCTTGCCATTCGACCAAGGGAGCGCGGCCGCCCACTCCACCGTGTCGTAGCCGTCCTGCGATTCGTACTTGAAGGGGTACCACTCGCCCTCCGAGGCGTACCGGCCCCGGACGTCCTGCGCGACGCAGACGTAGCCCCGCGCCGCGGCCTTCAGGCAGCTGGCGACGTTTCTCTTGTCATAGGGCAAGCGAGCCAACAGCACCGGGAACTTTCCCTCGGCCTTCGGGCGGTAGACGTCGGCGCGCAAGACGACGCCGTCGCGCATCTTCGCGGGCACATTTCGCTCGATGCTCACTTCGAAGGGTTCCCCCGCCCCGGCTCCACCTGGCGCCAGCACCGTCCAGGCAAGAAGGCAGAAGCCCGGCAGCGCCCCGGCCCACCTGGCATGAAATCCCCTCGTCATCGAACGCTCCTGTCACGGATGGCCTGCATCAGCGCCGGTGACGTTGCTGCGCGAACGTGGGGATTACCGGCCGCCGAGGCCCGCGGCGTGGGCCACCGCGTAGTTGACTTCCAGCCCACCGTCGACGACCAGCGTCTGGCCATTCACGTACGCCGCGTCGTCGGTGCACAGCCAGGCAATGGGCCCAGCAATCTCCTCCGGGGAGGCGACGTGACCGGCCGGCACTTGCGCTCGCGCGGAGGCCTCCACCGTGGGCCAGGCGTCCCCGGCGTAGAAGCGCGCGCTGTCGGTGTTGATGTAGCCCGGGTTGACGCCATTCACCCGGATGCCGTCAGAGGCCAGCTCCACCGCCAGGTACTTCACCAGCACCTCCATCGCCCCCTTCATCGCCCCCAGCATCCCGTGAAAGGGCAAGGGCATGCGGCTGTCCATGCCGGAGACGGCCACCATGCTGGCCTTGCGCCCGGCCATCAGCGGCTGGGCCGCTTGCGCCGCGAGGAGGAAACTCTTCACCGTCACGGCGAACGTCTTGTCCATCTGATGGGCCTTCGTCCCCATCAGGGGGAGGAAGGCGGTGGAGGCGGCGTTGGCCACCAGCGCATCCAGGCCGCCAAATTCCTCGCGCACCCGGGCAAACAGGGGCGGAAAGCTACTTTCCGGTTCCAGCTGGTCCGCCCGCAGGCACAAGCAACGCCGGCCGAGGGCCGCTACTTCCTCCGCCAGCGAGACGGCCATGGCCTCCTCGCGCCGCCAGGTGGCCACCACGTCCCAGCCAAGGCGCGCGAAGCGCAGCGCCACCGCCCGGCCCACCCCGCGCGTCGCCCCCGTCACCAGTGCCACCTTCGCCATGGGGACGACGGTGTAGCAAACCACCAGCCGCCTCGCACCCCAGGGGGAGGGCGGCCGACGGGCGTCAGCGCGCGCCGGCCGACGACGCCAGGCGCACCACGGCGGCCACCTCGGCCGCCGTCTCGCCGAAGTGCGCCCCGGCCAACGCCACGCGGTGGGGGTGCTCGCGGGCCATCGGGCCACCCACCACCACCGGGGCGGAACAGCCCGCCACCACGGCACGGACGAAGGCCTCCATGTCCTCCGGCGGCCGCGGGGTGACGAAGGAAAGCGCCACCACGTCCACCTCGGAGGTGCGCGCCGCCTCCGTCACCGCCTCCACCGGCGTGTCCGCGCCCAGCACCGCCAGCCGCCAGCCGGCCGCTTTGAGATGGACGCCCAGGCCCAACACGCCCCCCTCGTGTTACTCCCCGCTGGGGCAGGCCAGCACCACCCGGGGGCCGGTGCCCGCCCCGGGCGCCTGGGTCAGGGCGCGCAGCCGCTGGCGCACCAGGGCCGAGGCCAGGTGTTCCCGCGCGACGTCCAGGCGGTCGGCCATCTGGCGCAAAAGCGGCAGGAGGAAGGTGTCGCACAACGCCACCGGCGTCATGACGCGCTGGGCTTCCGTCAGCACGGTGTCGGCGCCTTCGGTGTCCAGCACCGCCACGGCGGACCAGAAGCGCTCGCGCAGGTGTTCCGTCACGCTGACGGGCCACACCGGCACGGTGCGCACCTGCTCAATCGCCTCGCTGGCGCTGAAGCCCTCCTCAATCAGCTGCGCCACCCGGCGGATGGCCTCCACCTCGTCCCGCGAGTACGTGCGGTAGTTGTTTTCCCCGCGCGCAGGGCTGGGGAAGCCGTAGCGCCGTTCCCAGGCGCGCAGGGTGGCCTCGCGGATGCCGGTGAGGCGGGCAATGGTGCGGATGCGCAGCTTCATGCCGTGCCCCCGCCGGGAAGGCCCCGCACCGCGTCCCAGCGCTCGGCCACCCCGGGCGCACCGGCAAGCAGCTGCTGCAGCCCATCCAGCCGCGTCCGTCGCGAAAGCGACGCCACCTGCGCCTCGAGCTGCCCGGCGAAGGTGGACAAGGGCCCGGGCGGGTGCACCGGCCCTAGTTCCAAAAGGACGTCCGGCCTCTCATGTTCAAAGAAGGCGTAGCGAATGCCCAGGGCGCAGCAGGGGGCCTGGGCCATGCGGGCCAGCACCTCGACGCCGCGCAACAGGCGCAGCGGCCTCTCCCCGAAGGGGCGGATTTCCCCTTCCGGAAAGACGAACACCGCCGCGCGCGGCCGGCGCAGAAGAGACGCCGCGTAGCGCAGGGAAGCGAGGCTGCTTCTTGCCTCGCCGGGCCGGACGCCGAAGGCGCCAATGCGGCCGAGGAAGCGGTAGCGCTCGAGATTCTTTTCTTCCATCAGCGCGTAGGCGTCCCAGCCCGCGGCCCGGCCGAGGGCGTGGACGACGAAGCCGTCCCACCAGCTGGTGTGGTTGGCGTAGACGAGGAGGCCGCGGTCCGCCTTGGGCAGCGTGCCGGACAGCCACACCCCGCGGAAGGCGTGGCGAATTTTTCGCCGCAGGTAGGCCTCCACCACGAAGGTGCCGAGGCCGCCCTTGTTGGCCTTCCTCACGTCGACTCTCCCCGGACCGGGGCGCGCCAGGCCCAGCCCTTGCTGAAAAGCGCCAGGCCGAAGGCCACCAGCAAGTTCGTGAGGAGGAAGAAGAGGGCCTCTTCCAGAGGGACGTGCCACAGGTACACGCCGAGGTGGCTGCCCTCGCCGAAAGCCCACACCCCCTGGGAGACGGCCAATTCATCCCCCAGTACCAGCCACGCCGTCACCCAAAGGGCCGGCGGTAGCACGGTGCGCACCAGCGCCGGAAAGCGCCGGCCCCAGGCCCGCGCCAGAAGTCCCAGCTGCAGCGCGAGGACAGGCAGGCCCCAGCCGAGAAGGTGCAGCAGGTACGCCCAGCGTCCCGCACTCATGCCGCCCTCCCACCGTACTCCGGAAGGCGCCCCAGGCGCCGGCGCACCCACAGTCCCGTCAGCAGCGTCTGCAGCCCGAAGAAGAGGTACTCCTCCAGAGGCAGACCTGCCAGCCGCAGCCCCCACGTTTTTCCGGGCGGGAAGTCCCACAGCCCGTGCCGCACCGCCCAGCTGTCCCACGGGGTGGTGGCCGCGTACACCACCAGCAAAAGCAGCAGCAGCGGTCCCCACGGGCGGCGCCGGACGTCCCTTCGCCAGGCCCAGGCGAGAAGGGCGAGGGGCAGCACCAGAAAGAAGAGGAGGAAGTGGCCGTACGTCACGGTTCCTCCAGGGGCAACAGGGCCGGTTCCAGGCGTCCGCCCGGAAGTAGCCAGAAGCACCGGCCGCGCCAGGCGACGTCGCGCACGGCCAGGGCATGGACGAAGGACACCAGCAAGAGGGCCTCACCCAGCGGCCACTCGCGCGCGGCCTGCGCGCGCTGGCCCGGCCGCGCCAGGCGCACGGCCAGCGCGGTGCGGGCCGCCCACAACAGGGACACCAGGCCCCAAAGCCAGGGCGAGCCGGCCAGCAGCGCCACGGGCAGGAGGACGGGCGTCGGGCACAGCAGCAAGGGGACGGTGGGCAACAGCGCCGGGCGGTGGGCGCGCAGCACCCGCATCCACCGGCTGAAGCGCCGCACCACCGCGCCGCTGCCCAAGGGCCCCCCGAGCGGCATGGGCGCCGGCGCGCAGGCCAGCACCACCCGGCTGCCCATGGCGTGAAGCCGCAGGGCCAGTTCCAAGTCCTCGCCCAGGTAGTGGCCGAGGCCCGGCAGCAGCGCCTGGGCCTCGCGCCCCAGCCCCAGCGCCTTTCCGCACAGTGCCGGGGCGCCCAGACTCATGAGGTGGAGCGGGACGAAGGCCTGGTGCGTCCAGGCCAGCAGCGCCTGCGCCGCCCGGGCGGCCAGGCCCACCGCACCGGTGGGTTCCGGCGCTGCGGTGCACAGGGGCGCGCCGTCCGCCAACGGCAGCGCCAGCGCGGTGACGAGGGCCGCGTCCACGGCGACGTCCGCGTCCACTGCCAGCACCACTTCCTCCGCGCGGGGCAGCGTCGCCAGCGCGTAACGCAAGTGGCCCACCTTGCGGTTGGGTTCCACGGGGTCCGAGTACAGCCAGTCCATGTGCGCGGGCAGCCGCGGCCGGTAGGGGGACAGCACCACGTGGCGCAGGGCCCCGCCGTACGGCACCGGCAACGCTAGGTTTTGCAGCTCGCGCTCGGTGGGTTCATCCAACGGGCGCAGCAACAGGACGGCCGGCAAGGCACCGGGGGCGGCCGGGGCCGGGCGGCGACGGGGCAGAAGCCGCGCCAGCGTGACGGCGCTGAAGAGGACGGCCACGGTGGCCCAGGCCAGCGCGAAAACAAGGGCCGCATTCATGCGGCACGCTCCACCCGCGTCCGGAAGTGCGCCATCCACCGGACGAGGGGCGAGCGGAAGCGGCGAAAGTCCGCCACTTCCCCCAGCGCCTGCGCCGTCCCGGAAGACGCCTCCAGCCGCGCGTAAAAGGGCGAGGATTCCAGAAGCCGCGGGGCGGCCAGGCGCAGCGGCCCGGCCTGCAAGGCGGACGGCACCGCAAGGCCCCAGCCGGTGCGCACGAAGGGGGACGGCGGCTGTTGCCGCCGGATGAGAGTGGCGCCCGCGGACGTGGCGGACACCCACAGGGCCTGGCCGGCGGGAAGCTGGTAGTGGACGTGGGTGGCGTCGGGGGCGTGCACGCGCGCCCACGTCCATCCGGGCAAGTCCGTCCCCAGGGGCACCTCGCCTGCGTTGCTGTCGTGGTAGCCGACGCCTTCCAGCACCTCCCCCAACAGCGGCAGGCGAAAGGTGGCCCGGGCCCGCGGGACCAGCGGCGTCCAACGGTGGGAAAGGCCCTCCACCAGCGTCTGGGGCGGAAGCCCGGGGACTTCCGGCCGCAGGGTGAGAGCGGCCTTGGTGAGGGGGCCGAAGGGGGCGCACCGCTCACGGACGAAGAAGTCCACCGTGCCGTCCGGGTGGTAGTGAAGGCGGGAGTTGCCGATGCGCAGGCTGCGCCCGTCGGCCTGGGCGCCGGCGTATTCGCTCAGCACCCACTGCTGCCGCACCCCGCGGCGGTAGAGGGCGAAGTTGACGGCGCAGTGCTGCAGGGGCGCGGCGCCGTGGGCGGCGCGCGCCGCGTAGCGCGCGGAGAAGAGACTCCCCAGCATGAGGATGAAGACGGCCGTGGTGTCCCCGGCGACGACGTCCGCGTAGTACCAGCGGTAGGCCCCGGGCGCCTCCGGCACGGACAGCAAAGCTGGAGCAGCGTCGGCCGTCATGTCGACGTCTCGCTGGGAAGCAGCGGCACGGCGGGCTCCGCCGCCGGCGCGGGCAGCAGCGTCTGGGGACGGAAGAGGGCCCGGATGGCCAGCCGCAGCTTCGCGGAAAACGGCACGTGGGCCCGGGCGGAGAAGACGTCGTAGCCCTGCGCCTCGATGGCGCAGAGGATGCCCCCGTAGAGGGCGCCCATCAGCTTCACCATGCGGCGCGTGCCGAAGCCCTGCAGGAAGGGGATGCCGCGCGCGGCGCGGGCGTAGAAGGCGCGGGCGCGCGCAATCTGGCAGCGCAGGAAGGCGCGCATGCGGTCATCCACCTGCGCGCGCTGCAGGTCCTCCTCGCCGAGGCCGAAGGCGGACAACTCGTCCGCCGGCAGGTAGACACGGCCGCGGGCCAGGTCCTCCTTCACGTCCCGGAGGATGTTGGTGAGCTGCATGGCGCGGCCCAGGTCCGCCGCCGCCGTGAGGGCCCGCTCGTCCGAGTAGCCCAGCACCGGGCACAGCATGAGGCCCACCGTGCCCGCCACGCAGTAGCAGTAGCGGTCGAGCTCGGCGAAGCGCGGGTAGGCCTTCAGCCGTAAGTCCATCTCCATCCCGGACAAAAGGTCCAGAAACGGCGCGCGCGGAATGGCAAAGCGCCGGATGGCATCCTTCAGCGCGGCCAATTCTGCCGGGTGCCAGGGGTAGTCCTGCCCGCCCGTGTCCTCGGCGGGACTTGCGTCGAAGAGGTGGGCCACCAGCGCCCGGGCGCGGGCCAGCCGCTCGGCTACGGCGTCCGTCGGCCCCACGTCCACCACGTCATCCAGCCGGCGGCAGAAGGCGTACAGGGCGAAGGCCGCCCGGCGCCGTGCCCCGAAGAGAAGCAGGGAGGCGACGTAGAAGCTGCGGGCGTGCACGCGCGTCAGGCCCTGCGCGCGCCGGTACCCTTCTTTCACCAGGGCCGTCACGCGGCGACTCCCAGGGGCGCCTCGGCCGGCTGCCGCAGCACCGCGCCAAGCTGAAGGGCGTGCGCGCGCATGCGCTGGACGGCCAATTCGGCGGACACCATGACGGTGGGCAGCCCCGTCCCGGGGGCGGTGGAGGCGCCGACGAAGAATAGGTTTTTCAGGTGGGCGTCCTGGTGGCGCGGGCGGAAGGGGCCCACCTGGCCCAGGTGCATGCTGAGGCCGAAGGCGCTGCCCTTTTCCAGGCCGTACGACGTCTCCCAGTCGTCCGGGGTGAAGCTGCGCTCCACCTCAATCCGCTGCTCGAGGGGGAAGCCTTCCTGGGCCAGGCGGGCAAACACCTTGGCCCGCAGCCTGGGGCCCTCCACCGCCCAGTCCAGCCCCGGGTGGCGGTGCGGCACCGGCACCAGCACGTAGACGCTGTCCTTGCCCGGCGGCGCCAGCGAGGCGTCAGTGCGGTTGGGCACCGCAACGTAGAAGCTCGGGTCCTCCGGCACGCGGTGGTGCTGGAATATGTCGTCGAAGGACTGCCGGTAGCCGCGGCCGAGGAAGACGCTGTGGTGGCCGAGGCCGACGGCGGGCCGCTGCAGCCCCAGGTACAAAAGGTAGCCGCTGGAGGTGTAGTGCAGCCGCGCGGGCCGCCGCAGCCGGGTGTGGGCACTGTCCAGCAGCGTCCGGTAGGCAAAGGGCAAGTCCACGTTGCACAGCACAAGGTCCGCGGACACGCGCGTGCCATCCGACAGCTCCACGCCCTCCACCGCCCCCGGGCAACTGAGGATGCGGCGCACTTCGGCGCGGTAGTGCAGCCGGGCGCCCTGGGTACGGGCCAGCTTCTCCAGGCCGAGCGGTAGCACGTACAGGCCGCCCTTGGCGAAGTACACCCCGACGCCCATCTCGCTGAAGGGCAGCAGCCCGTACACCGCCGGAGCCCGGTAGGGGGACATGCCGAGGTACATTGCCTGGAAGGTGACGGCCGCCTGCAGCCGCTCGTCCTTCAGGAAGCTTCGCGCCACCTGGGCCAGGCTTTGGTGGGCCCGTAGCCGCAGCATGTGCCAGAGGTTGGCCGGGGTGAGGAAGTCGGCCGGCCCGTCGAAGTTGCGCAGCACGAAGCGCTCCAGCCCCACCCGGTACTGCTGGCCGGACAGGGCGAGGAAGCGCAGGAAGCCCGGGGCGCTGCCCGGGACGAGGGCTTCCAGTTCGGCCGACAGCGCCGCCAGGTCAGACTGCAGGGTGAGGCCGGTGCCGTCCGGGAAGTGCAGGCGGTAGTTGGGGTGCAGGCGGCTGAGGCTGAGGTAGTCCTCCAGCTTCTCGCCCACCGCCTGGAAGGTGCGGGCCAGCACCTCGGGCATGAGGAGGATGGTGGGGCCGGTGTCGAAGGTGAAGCCGCCCAGGCGCAGCTGGCCGCAGCGGCCACCCGGGCCGGCGTGTTTTTCAAAGACGTCCACCTCGAAGCCGGCGTGCGCCAGGCGCGCCGCCGCGGCCAGGCCGCCGACGCCCGCTCCCACCACCGCCACTCTCAGTCGCCGTGCCACGTGCCGTCTTCCCCCTTCAGGGAGGCCCCTTTCTAGCGCCTTCGCTACGCTGAGCGCCGGGCCAGTAGGACCAGCAACTCGTCCAGGACGTCCGCCACGCCGCCGCCCGGGGGCAGGGCGGCCACCGCCGCGCGGGCGGCGCGGGTGGCCCGGTCCACCAGCCGTTCCGTGGCGGCCAACCCCCCGTAGGAGGCCACCAGGCTGCGCGCCCGGGCCAGCGCCACCGGATTCGCGCTGCGCAGATTCCACAACGACTGCAGCTCCGCCCGCACCGAGTCCGGGGCGCGCAGGTGCGCCGCCACCACCGGGAAGGTGCGCTTGCCTTCGACGAAGTCCCCATCGGCGCACTTGCCGCAGGCATGGGTGTCGCCGAAAAGGCCCAGCAAGTCGTCCCGCAGCTGGTAGGCCAGGCCCATGTGCCGGCCCACGCGCTCCAGGGCCTGAAGCAGCCCCGGCTGGGCCCCGGCCAGCATGGCCCCGCACACCAGCGGGGCGACGAAGCCGTAGCGTGCCGTCTTCAACCGGGCCACGCGCAGCGCCTGGGTGAGGGTGACGTCGGCCAGCGGGGTGCGCCCTAAGTCAATGTCCAGGTACTGGCCGGCGGCTGTCTGCCGGCAGATGGACAGGTAGTACTGCACCGCGCGGCGGGCCGCCGGAAGGCCGCTCTCCAGCATGGCCTCCACGCTTCGGGCAAACAGGTGGTCTCCCACCACCACCGCCAGGTCCGCGCCCAGCTTGCCGGCGCCCAACAGGCGGTGCAGCGCGGGGCCACCCCGGCGCAGCTCCGCCCCGTCGGCCACGTCGTCGTGGATGAGGAGGAAGGTGTGCAGCAACTCGAAGCCGGCGGCGAAGTGCCACAGGCGCTCCGGCACGGCCGAGCTGCCCTTGGCGATGGCGTGCCCCAGCGCCAACAGCGCCGGACGCATCCGCTTGGCGGGGCGAAGCGTATAGGCTTGCGCGTGCGCCATGGCCTGTGTCCACCGCACGTCCAGCCCCTCCTCGTCCGGAAGCTGGAAGAGACGGCGCAGCTCGGCCTCCACACGCACCTGCACGTGGGACAGCCAGAGGGGGGCCAGGGAGGTGGGGGTGGCGAGGGAGAGGGCCATGCGGTTGGCTCCGGCAACTCTTGGAGGAGACGGGCTTGCAGTAATCTTCTGTCGAGGGTACGTCAAGGCCTTGTATACTGTTTGTAGATAGGAGTTTTGCATGGGTTCCCTCCTCCCGCTGGCGTGGCTGCTGGCCGGTGCTGTCCCTGCCCAGGCCGCGCCTGCCGTCGACGCCACGCTGGCCGACTCACGCGACGCGCCGGTGCGCCTGTCCAGCTTTCGCGGCAAACCCCTCGTCCTCTTCTACGAGGACCGGGACTCCTGCGAGCAGAACGCCAGGCTGAAGCGGGCGCTGCACCAGCGGGCCGAGGCGGCCCAGCTGAGCCAGGCCGCGCACGTGCTGGGCGTGGCCAACGTCGCCTCCTATGACTTCTGGCCGGCGCGGGGCTTCGTGCTGGCCGCCATCCGCGACGTCGAGGAGCGGGAGCGCATCCCGGTGCTGGTGGACTGGAAGCGCACGATGGGTGCGGCGCCCTGGCGGCTTCCGGAGGGCGCCTCCTCGGTGGTGCTACTGGACGCCGAAGGCCACCTCGTCCACGGCTGGACGGGCGCGGTGGAGGGGCAGGACATGGAGCAATTCTTCGAACTGCTGGGCGAGTTGGTGCGGCGCGCCTCGGAGTCCGCCGCCCTGTAGCGGCCGGGGGGGCCAAGGGCAATCCCTCCGCCGCTTGGACGTACGGCATACTGCGCCAGCACCGGGGCACAAGGAGGCTGGCCAAGCACATGGGACTCGGACTTGTCTTGGGGTTGTGGCTGGTACTGGTGGGCGCCCTCGGCGCCTCGTCCCTGGTGGCGCGCCGGGAAGAAGGCCGCAAGGCCCTCGCCGCGTTGGAGCCGTACCAGGGATGGATTGGCGTCGCGTCGGTGGTCTGGGGCACTTGGAAAGTCGTCCTCCTCCTTCTGGGCGTGCGCTTCCACCCCTGGCTCATCAACCTGGCGGTGGCCGGACTCCTCGTCTGCCTCGGGCTGCTCCTCGGCGTGGGGATTATTCAGGGCTTCCTGAAGGACCAGGGCGGCCGGGAAAACTTTGACAAGCTGGTGCAGAAGGTGACGCCCTACCGGCAAACCCTCGGCGTGGTGGCCATGGTGCTGGGCGGCTTCATCGTCCTCAGCGGCCTCTTCTAGGGGGCGCCCCCCGGGGCGCTTTTCGGAAAGCCCCGCCGAAGGGTGTGGCCGACTCTCCCTTGCGCCGGCGGCCGCTGGCTGACACACACTCTCAGGCCGCCCTTGCTGACGTCTTCCGGCGGCGCCGCCTTCGCAAGCATGCCGTACCCCTTCCGCATCCTCCTCTTCGTGGTGGTGGTGACGGCCGTCCTCGGCGGCGGCCATCTCTACCTGTACCGCCGCCTCTTCCGGGACACCGGGGCCTCGCCGCGCGTGCGCCGGGCCGGCGCCCTGGTGCTGGCCGTCCTCGGGCTGTCGCTGCTGTTCGCCCGGGTGCTGGCCACCCGCCTGCACTCGCAGGGCGGAAACCTGCTGGCCCTGTTCGCCTGGTGCTGGCTCGGGTTCGCGCTGTACCTCGGCCCGACGCTGGCCGGCTACCGCCTCTTCGCCCACGTGGGCGAGTGGTGGCGGCGCCGCTGCGGCACGCCGGGCGTCTCGGCCGAGCGGCGCGCCTTCCTCGCCCGGGCGGCGGTGGGCGGCGCCGCGGCCGTCGCCGCCGGCGCCAGTAGCTACGGCCTGTGGCGCGCCTTCCAGCCCCCGCTTTTGCGCGAAGTGGCGGTGCGCCTGCCGGGGTTACCCAAAAGCCTGGACGGCTTCCACATTGTCCAGATGAGCGACCTGCACATTGGTGACGTCCTCGGGCGCCGCTTCCTGGAGGAGTTGGTGCGGCGGTGCAACGCGCTGCGGCCGGACCTGGTGGCCGTCACCGGGGACTTGGTGGACGGCACGGTGCAGCACCTGGGGCCGGCGGTGTCCGCGCTGCGGGGCCTCACCTCGCGCGCGGGCACCTTCTTCGTCACGGGCAACCACGAGTACTACTCCGGGGACGTGGCCTGGGCCCGCGCCCTCACCGACATGGGCGTCCAGGTGCTGCGCAACCGCCACGTCACGCTGGGGGACGCGGGCGGACGGCTGGACGTGGTGGGGGTGGATGACTACGGGCAGAAGAACGTGCCGGGCCGGCAGGGCTATGACTTGGACAAGGCCCTCGCCGGGCGGGACCCCGACCGGCCCGCGGTGCTGCTGGCGCACCAGCCGCGCGGGGTGGAGGAAGCCCTCGGCGGGGGCCTCGGGCTGCAGCTGTCCGGCCACACCCACGGTGGGCAGTTGTTTCCCATCACCCTCCTCGTCGACGCCACCTGGCGCTACTCGGCAGGCCTGTACCCGGTGGGCGCAGGCCACGTGTACGTCAGCCGCGGCACGGGTTTCTGGGGGCCGCCCATGCGCATCGGCAGCCCACCGGAAATTACCTCCATCACGCTGCTTTCCTGACGGCGCGCGCTAGCGCGACGCCTGGGGCGCAGGCTTCGCTTCCACCACCTTCACCACCGCGGTGGAGCCGGGAACCTTGTCGCCGGGGAGAGGCTCGGCCCGCCCACCCAGGTACTTCTGCAGGAAGAGTTCGGCGCGGGCGTTGAAGTCGATGCGGTTCTCCGGGCGGGCGAAGCCATGCCCTTCATCCGGGTAGAGGACGTACGTCACCGGCAGTCCCTTCTTCTCCATGGCGGCGACAATCTGCTCGGACTCAGCCACCTTGACCCGCGGGTCATTGGCTCCCTGGCCGATGAGGAGGGGGATGCGGATTTTGTCCACCGAGAAGAGTGGCGAGACGGCGTGCAGGTACTCGGCGTCCTTCGGGTCGTCGGGGTTGCCCAGCCGCACGTTGAAGACGGACTTCAGCGTCTTCCAGTAGGGGGGGATGGTGGCCAGCAGGGTGAGGAGGTTACTGGGGCCGACGATGTCCACCGAGGCGCGGAAGACGTCCGGGGTGAAGGTGGCGCCGGCCAGGGCCGAGTAGCCGCCGTAGCTGCCGCCGAAGATGGCCAGCTGCTTCGGGTCGGCAATGCCCTTCTTCACCGCCCAGTCGACGGCGTCGATGAGGTCGGTGTGCATCTTCTTCCCCCACTGCTTGTCCCCGGCGTGGAGGAAGGCTTTGCCGAAGCCCTCGCTGCCCCGGTAGTTGACCTGCAGGACGGAGTAGCCGCGGTTGGCGAGCCACTGGGCGTAGGGGTTGTAGCCCCAGAAGTCGCGGGCCCAGGGGCCTCCGTGGACGAAGAGGACGAGCGGGCCCGGGGCCGAGGCATTCATCGGCCGGGTGAGGTAGCCCCGCAAAAGAAGGCCGTCGCGGGCCGGAAACTCCACCGCCGTCATCGGCACCAGCGGCGCGCTGTCCAGCTTCGGCTGGGCAGAGAACATGAATTGCGCCGTCTTGCTGCCGCGGTCCCAGTGGTAGTAGCGGACGCCCCCCTGGTCGAGGGTGTAGCCGACCAGCCACGTCTTGTCGGCCCGGTCGCGGGATTCGACGCGGAAGGCGCCGGGGGAGGCCTTGGCCAGGGCGTCGAAGTCCGGCCGGACGCTTTCGTCCACCACCATCCAGAAGGGCATCCCCGGGTCGAAATTCACGGCCTGCACGACGTGCTTGGTGGGGTGAATGAAGATGTTGCCGGCGTCCGAGGCGGGACTCTCGGCCACCACCTTCTCCGCGCCCGTCTTCAGCGAGCGCTGCACCACCCGCGCCGTGTCCCGCCCCAGCGAGCTGAGGAGGATGGCCTGCGCGCCGTCGGCGCTGAAGTCGTGCAGTTCCAGGTTTTCCGAGGCCGGGGCGGACAGCAGCACCCGCCAGGGCGCCTTGGCCGAGTCGCGCACCCGCAGCTCGGTACCGCCGTCGGGAAGCGTCGCCTGGGCGCCCTTGACGAAGAGGTCGTCGGTGGCCGTCCAGCCGGCGACGTCGCCGGGGTTGGTGGTGTCCAGTTCCAGGGCGCCCGTCTTCAAGTCCACCCGGTAGACGTCAAACAGCTGCCGGTTGCGCAGATTCATGGTGGCCAGGATGCGCGAGGGAAACTTGTGGCTGACAGCCTCTACGCCGGCGCGGATGCCCTGGTAGGGGGTGAGGTCGCGCACGCTCTTGGCGGCCAGGTCGACGGCGTAGACGTGGTAATTCTCATCGCCGTCCGAATCCTGCAGGTACAACACCGTGAGAGAGTCCTCGGCCCAGTAGTACACGCGGATGCCCCGGCGCTTGTCGTCGGTGACTTGCGCGTCGTCGTCCTTGCTCACCGTCTTCACCCAGACTTGCAGAACGTTCTTCTTGTCCGGGGCGAGCCAGGCCAGCCGCTTGCCGTCGGGGGACAGCCTGGGGCTGACGCGCTCCGGGTTGCCGAAGAGGACGTCGCGGGGGATGAGCGCTGGCGCGGCAGACGGCGTGGCTGCGGGCGGCGTCTGGGCAGGCGCCGAGAGCGCGAAGGCAAGGGCCAGGAGGAGGGCCGAACGGCGAAGCACGGCAAGGTGCATGGGACGGACTCCGGGGGGCGGCGGGGGGCGCGCGCACCCTACTCCCCGGGCGCCGCGCCCCTCAACGCCAGCCTTCTCCCCCAGCCAGCAGGCCCGTGGGGCCTCACTTGGCTGGCGAGCCGCCGAGCACCTCATGGAAGAAGGCCAGCGTCCGCTGCCAGGCGAGTTCCGCCGCCTCGGGTGCGTACACCTCCGGCCGCCTCTCATTGGCGAAGGCATGGTCCGCTGCATAGCGGTACAGCGTCGCCTGCACGCCCGCGGCGCGCAGCGTGCGTTCCAGCGCATCCACGCGCTCCGGGCTGACGGAATGGTCGCGGTTGGCGTAGTGGCCCAGCACCTTGGCCGAGATGCGCGAGACGTCGGCCATGGCAGCGGAGGGGATGCCATAGAAGGCGACGGCCGCCTTCACCTCCGGGTTGTGGGCCGCGGTGGCCAGGGCGTGGGCGCCGCCCATGCAGTAGCCGAGGACGCCCAGGGCGCCCTGGCAGCGCGGCAGCAGGGCGTGGACGGCGGCGTGCAGCTGGGCGAGGACGGCTTGGGCATCCAGGGCCTGCATGCGGGCGGCGGCCTCGGCCGCGTCCTTCGCCACCGTGCCGCCATACAGGTCCACGCAGAAGGCCTGGAAGCCCTGCGGGGCAAGGCGCCGGGCAATGCCGCGCACCTGTTCATTCAGCCCCCACCACTCGTGGACGATGAGGACGGCAGGCGTTCCGGCCCCGGCCGAGTCCTCCAGAAAGCCGGGCAGGACGTTGCCGTCGGCGGTGACGAGCTGGGACATGGGAGCGCTCCCTTCCAAACCCCTCGTTGCGGACCCACGTTGCAGCACCTGGTGGCAACAAATGCCAGCAGCCCGGGGTGCCCCTCCCCAGAAGGGGGACTGGCCCCGGAAAGCCCCCCCGGGCGGGCCCCAGAGGGCCGGCCGGGTGCCTCTGTCCCTTAAGTTACTGGTGCCAACATTGACTCTCGAAGTTAAGCACGACGCCCGCCGAGTCCCAGGGTTAAGCCTTGGGCCCTCAGGAGAGGACCCATCCATGACTTACGCGCTCGTCGCTGTCGCGGTGCTGCTGGGCCAGGCCCCGGCCCCCGCCCCCGCCCCCGCCGCCCCCCCCAGAAGGAGGACCTGCCCCCGCCGAATTTCTCCTCGAAGGGGACGCCGGACCCGATGGTGCCGCCCAAGGACACCGGCCTGCCGCTGCTTAGGCTGGATGAGGCCGTCACCCAGGCGCGCACCCGGAACCTGGACCTCAAGGCGGCGGTGGCCCGCTATGAAGCCGCCAAGGAGATTATCTGGAAGACGTCCTCGGGCTACTTGCCTCAGCTGGCCGCGCAAGGCAGCTACCAGCGCAACAACATCGGCGCCGCCTTCGCCGCACCGGAAGGCCTGTACATCCGCCAAGGCGTCCCGGAGACGAATTACTACGCCCCACCGCCGGCCAACCTGCCCGGCACCGTGCCCAACCCGGCGCTCACCGTCGTGCCGACGTACTCTAAAATCATCGTCCAGGAGCAGAACCAGTGGAACGGGCAGATTGGGGGCAGCCAGACCATCCTCAACCTCTCCCTCATCGCCTCCATCCGCTCCTCGACGCTGACGGCCCGCGCGGCGGAGTTCAACCTGGCCAACACCCAGCGGAACATCCTCTTCGGCGTGGCCCAGCAGTACTACAGCGCCGCCGCGCTCCGCCGCGCCGCCGAAGTCCAGGCCCAGCAGCTGGAGATTGAAACCTACCGGGAGAAGGACGCGCACGTGCGCTTCAGCGCCGGCTCGGTCAACAAGATTTTCTTGCTCAGCGCTCAAATCGGCAAGACGCAAGCCGAGCAGAACCTGCGCGCCTCGCGCTACGCCTACGCCTCCTCCAAGGCCGCGCTGGCGGTGCTGCTCGAGCGCAGCCCGGACTTCGAGGTGGAACTTCCCCCGGACCCGGTGCTTCCCGCGGACCTGGAGAAACTCGAAGACATCGCCCCAATGAAGCGCCCGGACGTCTTGACCCTCAAGACGCAGGCCGAGGCGGCCGGCGCCAACACCACCAGCGTCTGGCTCAGCTACCTGCCCACCGTGCGCTTCAGCGGCGCCTACCTCGTCACCAACGCCACCGGCTTCACCGGCCTGCAGAACAGCTGGTACTACAACGTCGCCCTCAACTGGACGCTCTTCGACGGCGGGCTGCGCGAGGCCACCCTGCGCGAGGCCCAGGCCAATGAACGGGCGGCGGTAGCCAGCGCCGAGTCCCTGGAGCTGCAGTCCAAGGAGCAGGTGCGCGCCGCGCAGCTGGCCCTCGAATCCGCGCGCGCCAACCGGGAGAAGGCGGCGGAACAGGTGCGGCTGGCCCAGGAGAACCTGGCCCTCATCAAGATTAATACCGAGGCCGGCGCGGCCACCTACCTCGAACAAGAGGACGCCATCAGTGCCCTCAACCAGGCCCAGCTGCTCCTCATCCAGGAGACGCTGAATGCCCAGCTGGGGGTGCTGGCGATGGAGAATGCGGCCGGCACCTACGACCCGCAGTAGGGGCCGTCCCCGTCAGCCCCACGTCCAGTCGGCGAAGCGTTCGCGCAGCGCTGACTTGAGGAACTTCCCGGCCGAGGTGCGGGGAATGGCGTCGACGTAGACGAAGGCGTCGGGGAGCCAGAAGGCGGCGAAGTGGGGGGCGAGGAAGTCCCGCAGCTCCGCCGGGCCGACCCTGGCCCCCTCCCGCAGCACCACCGCCGCAAGCGGCCGCTCGCTCCACTTGGGGTGCGGCACGGACACCACGGCCGCTTCCTTCACCGCCGGGTGCGCCATCAGGCGGTTCTCCAGGTCGACGCTGGAAATCCCCTCCCCGCCGGACTTGATGAGGTCCTTCAGCCGGTCGCACACCTTGATGGAGCCCGTGGCGTCGAGGGTGACGACGTCCCCGGTGCGGAACCAGCCGTCCTCTGTCCAGCGCTCTCTGGCCTCGTCGTTCTGGTAGTAGCCGGAGGCCACCCAGGGGCCGCGCACGTGCAGCTCTCCCGGCGTCCGGCCGTCCCAGGGCACCTCACCGGACTCGCTGACGGCGCGGATGTCCACCCACGGGGTGGGCCGTCCCTGCCGGGCGCGCTGCGCGTAGGCCTCGTCCTCGGACAGCCGGGGCGCGTCGGGGCCCAGCTGGCTGACGGAACCGACGGGGGACATCTCCGTCATCCCCCAGGCGTGCACCACGGTGAGACCGTGCTTGTCGAAGGCGCGAATCATCGACTCCGGCGCGGCTGAGCCGCCCACCACCATGCGCAGGCCCGGGGCCAGCTTCCAGCGCCCGGGCTCTCTCTGCAGGGCGTCGAGGATGGCCATCCACACCGTGGGCACGCCGGCGGCGCAGGTGACGCTTTCGGCCTGCATGAGGTCCAGCAGCGAGACCGCGTCCAGGTGCGGCCCGGGGAACACCAGCTTGCACCCCATCATGGTGGCCGCGTGCGGCAGCCCCCAGGCGTTGGCGTGAAACATGGGCACCACCGGCAGCAACGTGTCGCGGTGGCTGAGGGCCAGGCTGTCCACCAGCGCCACCCCGAGGGCATGCAGGGCATTGCTGCGGTGGGTGTAGACGACGCCCTTCGGCTGCCCGGTGGTGCCGGACGTGTAACACATGCCGGCGGCGTCACCCTCGGAGAGGACGGGCGGCGTCCAGCGGCCCTCGGCCGTGGAAAGCAGCCCCTCGTATTCCCCGCCGCCCGAGGAGGGGACCACCACCGCCCTCTCAATGCGGGTGCGGTCGCGGAACTTCTCCCACAGCGGCAGCAGCACCTCGTCCACCACCAGCACCCTGTCAGAGGCGTGGGTCGCGATGTAGGCCAAGTCATCCGGGTGCAGGCGCAGGTTGAGGGTGTGCACCACGCCGGCTGCCAGCGGGGCCCCCAGGTACAATTCCAAGTGGGCCGCGTGGTTCCACATCAGGGTGGCCACCCGGTCGCCGGGCCGCAGGCCCCAGCGCGCCAGCGCCTCGGCCAGCTTCCGCGCGCGCGCACACACCGCGCCGTAGGTTGTCCGGTGCAGGCTTCTGTCCGCCCGCCGGGACACCACCTCCACGCCCGGGAAGACTTTCTCCGCGCGCGCCACCAGGTGGTCCAGCGTGAGCGGGAACTGCATCATCGTGGAAAGGGAAGGGACCATTCGGGGGGGGGGCCGGACGTCGCGGCCCGGCGGGGGGGTTAGGGCGCTGCGGCGCCGAAGGTGTCGCAACTTTCCAATTTGCCCTCTTTCAGCCCCCGGCTGAACCACGTCACCCGCTGCTGGGACGTGCCGTGGGTGAAGCTTTCCGGGACGACGTAGCCGCGGGCGCGCTTCTGAATCGTGTCGTCGCCGATGGCGGCCGCCGCGCGCAGCCCGGCTTCCATGTCCCCCGGCTGCAGCAACGGCCCGCGGCGGTTGGCCTGGTTGGCCCAAACCCCGGCGAAGCAGTCCGCCTGCAATTCCTGAAGCACCGACACCTGGTTGGACAGGGCGCGGTCGCCGCGCTGGCGCAGCGCGTCCGTCTTGTCGAAAATCCCCAATTGCTTCTGGACGTGGTGCCCCACCTCGTGCGCCACCACGTAGGCCTGCGCGAAGTCCCCCGGCGCGCCGAAGCGGCGCGTCAACTCGTCGAAGAAGGAGAGGTCCAGAAAGACGCGCTGGTCCAGCGGACAGTAGAAGGGCCCGGCGGCGCTCTCAGTGAAGCCGCATGCCGAGTCGATGCCCCCGCGGAAAAGCACAAGCTTCGGTGGCGGGTAGCGCACGCCGCGCGAGGCCAGCACCGGCGTCCAGGTGTCCTCCGTGCTGGCCAGTACCACCGAGACGAAGTCCTTCTGGCGCTCCTCCTGCGGGCTGCCCTTCACCGGGGCGGTGGAGGTGGGCGCGCTGGCCGGGGCGGTGCCCGTCTGGGTGAGCAGCGCCAGCAGCTGCGAGGGGTCGACGCCGAACAGCCAGCCCACCAGCAGCGCAATCAGCGTCACCCCGGTGCCCACCGCCACCGGACGGCCGATGCCGCGGCGGTCCTCCACGTTGTCGCTGCGCCGTCCTTCTTCCCAGTCCATACGGCTGCCTCCTGGCAAGGCCCCCGACTGCCCGGTAAGGGCTCCCTGTTAGCACGGCCGCCCTGGCCGCTTCTCCCCCCCTTCGGCCCCTGGCGGGGGCGCTACAGCTTCTCGAGGAAGGAGACGTCCCAGAAGTTGGCCGAGGACTCCACCGCCACCAGCGCCCTGGCGTGCTCGCTCAGCGCGTCGAAGTAGTCCAGGTACACCTGATTCACCGTCCGCTGCGAGTCCAAAACCTCCAGCAGCGTCGCGCTGCCGCGCTGGTAGCTGTAGAAGGTGGCCTCGGCCACCTTGTCCGCGTCCGACAGGACGCCGCCGGTAAACAGCTCCACCCGGCGCACCGCCGCCCCGTAGCGGGCCAGCGCCTGACGCACCTCAATCTCCACCGCCAGCTCTCCCTGCCGCAGCTGCAGCGTGGCCTGGGTGGTGCCGGCGACCGCGGCGTCCACCTCTCCGTTGTAAATACGGGCAAAGGGCAGCGGGATGGAGAAGCCGAAGTTGAGGGCGCTGAAGGCCGGCTGGGTGAAGGCGCCGCTGCCGGTGGCCGAGTAGGCGTAGCCGAGATTGAGGGTCACGTCCTCCCAGCGGTTGGCGTGGGCCAGGTTCAGCTTCCCCCGCGCGCCGTCGAGCGCGTAGCGCTTGCTGGCGAGGTCCGGGCGGTCTGCCTTCGCGCGCGCCACCAGCACGTCCACGTCGAAGGTGCGGGTCGCAATCCTCAGCGTGCCGGCCGGGGTGATGGCGCCGGCCGAGTTTCCAATCCGCAGCCCGAGGGCCAGCCGCGCACTCTCGGCGTCCCCCTCGGCTGCCAGCACCTCGCTCACGAAGCGCTGCGCCTCCACCCGGGACTGGATGTAGGCAATCTGCCCGATGTCGCCGGCGCGCAGCCTTTCGGCGTTGACGGCCACCAGGCGGGCGAAGCCGGCCTGCGTCTGCTTCTTGCGTTCCAGCACCATCCGGCTGTGCAGCGCGTCGATGTAGTCGTTGCTGGCGTTGCTGCGCAGCGTCCGGAAGAAGTCGTCGAGGTCACTCTTCGACTGGGACAGCCCGGCCTTGGCCACCTCGACGCGCCCGCCGCGCTTGCCGCCAATCTCGATGGTTTGGGCCAGGCCCACGTCGTAGGTGGTGGGCGAGCCGACGTTGCTCAAGTCCAGGGAACCCACCCCCGCCGACAGCACCGGCTCCGGGAAGACGCGGGCCAGGGAGATTTGGGCCTCGGCGATGGGAACGTTGAGGCGCTGGGCGGCCAGTTCCAGGTTGGCCGACCCCACCTGGGCCAGATACTCCTCGAAACCGATTCCCGGGCCGCCCGGCGCGGGCGTCGCCCCCGAAAGCAGGCCCCCAAGCAGCAGGGCCGCCCTCACGCCCGACTCTCCACCGGCCTTGAGGCGGCGACCTCCGTCCGGGCGACGCTGTGCCGCCGCTGCACCCAGCGCTCGATGACTTCATACAGCACCGGCAGCACCAGCAAGGTGAGCGCGGTGGCCGACACCAGGCCCCCCACCACCACCGTCGCCAGCGGCCGCTGGACGTCGCTGCCAATGCCACGGGCCAGCGCTGCGGGGATGAGGCCCAGGGTGGCCACGGTGGCCGTCATCAACACCGGCCGGAAGCGCTCCTCGGCGCCACGGGCGACGGCCTCCATCAACTCCAGCCCGCTGTCGCGCAGGTGGTTGAGGTTGGACACCATAAGGACGCCGTTCTGCACCGAGATGCCGAAGAGCGCGATGAAGCCCACCGCGCTGGAGACATTCAGCGTCATGCCGCGTAGGTGCAGCGCCACCATGCCGCCCAGCACCGCCAGGGGCACGTTGATGAGGATGAGGGCGGCATGCCGCAGCGTCCCGAAGGCCCCGTAGAGGAGGAGAAAGATGAGTGCCAGCACCACCGGCATGATGAAGGCCAGCCGGGCCTGGGCCCGCTGCTGGTTTTCAAAGAGGCCGCCCCAGCTGATTTCGGTGGTGGCCTTGTCGTAGTCGACGTCCTTCTCAATCCGCTCGTGGGCCTCCTTCAGGAAGGAGGAGAGGTCGCGGCCCCGCAGATTCAGCTTGACGGTCAGATGGCGGCGGTTGGTCTCCCGGGTGATGGTGCTCTCGCCACTTCGGAGCGAGACGTCGGCCACCTGGCTGAGCGGGATGCGCGCCCCCCCGGGGGCGGTGAGGGTGAGGTCTCCAATCTCCTCGAGGTTACTGCGGACGCCGGGAATGAAGCGCACCGCGATGTCGTAGCGCTTCTCCCCGAGAAAAAGTTTCCCCACCGCGCGGCCGCCGATGCCGACTTCGATGAGGTCGGCAATGTCCGAGACGTTGATGCCGAAGCGGGCGGCCGCCTCGCGATTCACCTTGACTTGCAGCTGCGGAAGCGGCGGTTCCTGGTCGATGGCCACGTCCACCGCGCCGGGCGTCTTCTCCAGCGCCGCCACCACCTGCTCCGCGACACGCCGGGTGTCGGCGAAGTCCTTGCCGTACACCTTCACCACCAGCTCGCTGTGCGCGCCGGCAATCTTGTCGTTGACGCCGTCAATCATCGGCTGGGAGAAGCCCACCGAGATGCCGGGGATGCGCGCGTAGCGCGCGCTCAGCTTTTCGATGAGGTCCCGCTTGGTTTCCCCGTTCTTCCAGGTGCTGTAGGGCGTCAGCCCGACGGCGGATTCGATGTGCGAGGGCGTCCAGGGGTCCGTCCCGTCGTCGTTTCGCCCGAGCTGGGTGACGACGAAGGAGACTTCCTTGAATTCGCGCGTCGCCTTGCGCAGCTCGCTCGCCATCTCGCTCGCCTTCTGCAGCGAGATGCCCGGCGGCAGCTGGGCTTGTAACCAGATGGAGCCCTCATCGAGCTCCGGGAGAAACTCCTTCCCGACGGTGATGGTGAGGACGATGGCCAGAAGCAGCGCCACCGCCGCCGGCACCAGCGCCAGCGCCGGACGGCCCAGCACGCTTCGGAGGTTCCTGTCATAGGCGGCCGTCACCCAGACCAGCGCCGGATTCCTCCAGAACTTCCGTGGCCGCTTGTAGGCCTGAAGCGCCAGGCCGGGCACCAGCGCCAGGGCCACCAGGATGGCGCCGGCCAGCGCGTAGCCCACCGTGTAGGCCATGGGGGAGAACAGCTTCTTCTCCACGCGCTGGAAGGCGAAGAGCGGGATGTAGGCAGTGATGATGATGATGGTGGCGAAGAACATCGGCCGCGCCACCTGCGTCGCCGCGGTGCGCGCCTCCTCCAGCTCCACCGGCTTGTCCGGATGGGCCTCGCGGCGGCGGAGGATGTTCTCCATCACCACGATGGCGCCGTCCACGATGATGCCGAAGTCGATGGCGCCCAGCGACAGCAAGTTCGCCGGGATGTTGGTGAGGTGCATCATGATGAAGGCGATGAGGAGGGAGAGCGGGATGGTGATGGCGACAATCAGCGCGCCCCGCACGCTGCCCAGAAACAGCATCAGCACCAGTACCACCAGCGTCATGCCTTCCAAGAGGGTATGGGACACGGTGTTGAGGGTGGTCTTCACCAGGTCCGTGCGGTCGAGGTAGGGCACCACCTTCACGTCCGGCGGCAGCACGCCGCGGTTGAGGGCCTGCACCTTGGCGTGCAGCCCCTCCAGCACCCGGGAGGGGTTCTCCCCGCGCAGCAGAAGGACAATCCCGGAGACCCCGTCCGGGTTGTCGTCCTTGCCGAGGATGCCGTTGCGCTCGAGCGCGCCGAGGCGCAATTCCCCGAGGTTGCGCAGCAGCACCGGCGTCCCGTTCTTCTGGTTGATGACGATGTTGCCGAGGTCATCCAAGCTACGGATGAGGCCGATGCCGCGCACCACGAAGGCCTCATCCCCCCGCCGCACCATGCTGCCGCCGGCGTTGGAGTTGTTGGACGAGACCGCGTCCATCACCTGCTTCAGGGACAGGTTGTACTGGGCCAGCTTGGACGGGTCGAGCAGCAGCTGGAACTGCGTCGTCTCCCCGCCGAAGTTGGTGACGTCGGCCACGCCGAAGACTTGCTTGAGGGTGGGAATCACCACCCACTCCTGCAACTCCTTCAGCTCGCGCTGGCTGCGACTTCCCGACTCGAGCGTGTAGCGGTAAATCTCGCCAATCGGCGAGGTGAGCGGGTCCAGCCCGGTGGTGGCGCTGGTGGGCAGGTTGACGCCGTTGATGCGCTCCTGAATGCGCTGCCGGGCGAAGTAGTCCTCCACCCCGTCCCGGAACACCAACGTAATCAGCGAGAGCCCGAAGGTGCTCTTGCTGCGCATGATTTGCAGACCCGGAATCCCATTCAGCTCGCGCTCGAGGGGAATGGTGACCTGTTCCTCCACCTCCTCAGCCGCATGCCCGGGGTAGGTGGTCACCACCTGGGCGGTGGTGTCGGAGATGTCCGGGTAGGCCTCAATCGACAGCTCGGTCCAGGAATAGACGCCGAAGGCGGCCACCAACAGAAACAGCGCCACCATCAACCAGCGCCGGTCCATGCAGAAGGAGACGAAGCGGTCAATCACTGCAGCACCACGGCCTCGGCCGTCACCACCCGCGTCCCCGCATCCAGCCCCTCGGTGATGACGGTGACGTCCCCCTGCTGCTGGCCCGTCGAGACGCGCCGCGCTTCGAAGACCCACGGCCCCACCTCGACAAAGGTGAAGCTCTCATCCCCCCGCAGCACCAGCGCGGTGGTGGGCACCACCACCCGCGGGGTGGAGGTGCCGGCGAAGCGGACGGTGGCGAACATGCCCGGCTTGAAGCGCCCGTCCGGGTTGTCCATGGACACCCGCACCTTGACGGTGCGCGTGTCGAGGTCGAGCAGGTCCGCCACGGAGAACACCTTGCCGACGAAGTGCTCGTCCGGGTAGGCGGAGAAGACCGCGGTGGCCTGGTCCCCCACCTTCACCCTTCGCACGTCCTTCTCCTGGACGCTGGCGGTGAGCCACACCGTGGACAGGTCCGCCACCGTCATCAGCACGGCGTTCGGGTCGTTCTTGAATTCGCCGCCGGTCACGGCCAAGTCCACCACGCGGCCGGAGATGGGAGAGCGCACCACCAGCGGCCCGGGCGGCCCAGCCACAGCCACCCCCAGCTGCTCCAGGCGCTTGCCGGCACGTTCCAACTCGCTCTGGGCGACGGTGCGGTCGGCCTCCGCCTGTTCCAGGTCGCGCTGCGCGCCAATCCCATGTTCATTGAGGTCCTTCTGCCGCGCGTAGGTTTTCTGGGCCTGCGCCAGGCCGCTCTTCGCCTTCACGTAGTCCGCCCGTGCCTGGCCGAGGTCCGGCGAGTTGAGCAGCAAGAGGGGCTGGCCCTTCTCCACGCGGTCGCCCAGGTGGACCAGCAGCTTTTCCACCCGGCCGGCCGTTGGCGGGGAGATGCGCGCCAGCCGTGCCGGGTCGCTCTCCACGGAGGCCGTCGCCAGCAGCTGGCTCTGGATGTTCTGCTCGGTGGCTGCTTCCACCTTGATTCGGCTGCGGAGCGGGCTGCCTTCCGGCACCACCACCTTGGTGCCCTCCCGTTCATACATCTCCGGGGCCTGCGCAGCAGGCTTGCCCTTGCCGCATGCCGCCACCACCAGCAGCAGCCCGAGGCCGGCGGGCAGGTGACAGCGGCGCGTCAGCACGGCCACAGCCAAGTGGGGGGCGGCCGGGTGGGCCATGGGGGTGGCTGGTTAGCACCCCTCGGGCAAGCGCGGAAAGCGCGTCGCGCGCAACGTTCCTGTGGCACGGCGGCCCCCCGGGCGGGGAAGGCCCCCCCGGGGGGCAGCGGCGCTGCTTCAGCCGAGCTGGGCCTGAAGAAAGCGCACCGCCTGCCGTTCCGCCCAGAAGCGGGGCGCCCAGGCCTGGCCCGAGACGAAGCCGACGTGGCCTCCCAGGGCAGTGCGCAGCACCGTCAGTGCTGAGGGCTGGGCCGCTGCTGCGGGCAGGGAGGCGGTCGGAATCATCGGGTCATCCTCCGCATTCAACAGCAGCGTGGGCCGGCGCACCTCGGCCAGCCGCGGGCCGCTGGAACAGCGCCGGTAGTAGTCGAGCGCGCCCTGGTAGCCGTTGCTGGGCCCGGTGAAGGCGTCGTCGAAGTCCTGCAGCCGCCGTGCGGACGCGATGCGCCGGGTGTCCAGGCCGTGGCCCGGGTGGGTGGCCAGCTTGGCCAGCGCCTTCTTCTTCAGGCTTTTCAGGAAGTGCCGCCGGTAAATGCCGCAGCCCCCCCACGGCCTGTCCAGGGCCAGGGCACAGGCCAGCAAGTCAAAGGGCGTACTGACGGCCGCCGCGGCGACGAAGGGCGCGGCCTCTCCCGTCTCGGCCAGCAGCTTCAACAGGGCGTTGCCGCCCAAGGAAAAGCCCACCGCCACCAGGGGCCCCCGGACGCGCGCCGCCACGTGTCCGGCCACGTGCAGCGGGTCCCCCGTCTCGCCAGAGCAGTAGCTGCGCAGCGTTCGGTTGGCTTCGCCGCTGCAGGAGCGGAAATTCATCGCCACCGCCCCCCAGCCAAGGCCCTTTGCCTCGTGCAGCGTCTGGCGGACGTAGCCCGAGGCGCTGCTGCCCTCCAGTCCGTGCAGCACAAGCAGGTGCGGCCGCTCCGCCGGGGCGTCCAGCCAGTCCAGGTCCAGAAAGTCCCCGTCGGGCGTGGCAATGCGCTCGCGCCGCAGCGGCAGCGCCGCGGGACGCCGCAGCACATAGGCCACCAGCGTCTGCGCTTGCGCGTGGGAAAGGCCGGGGGCCGGCGTGAAGGGTTCGGCTGAAAACGTCAGGCCTGCACCTTGTCGCACTCCGCGGCGCACGCCGCGCAGCTGTCTGCGCACGCCTTGCAGATGGCGTGGTGCGCCTCGTGCTTGCGGCAGGCCTTCTCGCAGTCCCGGCACAGCTGCGCACACACCGCCGCCATGGCCTTCAGGCGTGGGCTGCCCTGGACGGCCAGCTGGGCCACCGCCTCCACCGCCGGCAGCATGGCGGCGATGGTGCTGGCGCACTCGGCGAGGCTGGTGTCGCCCTTGCTGAGGAGGCTGAGGCAGTGCTGCTGGCAGGCCTGGCCCACCTTGATGCAGGCAAAGGCGGCGTCGACGAGGGCCTGGTGGCCCGACGCACTGGGCGCGGCCGGGGCCGCCGGGGCCGCCGCCCGGGCGCGCATGGCCATTCCCACCGCCGCGGCACCCACCGCCCCCAGCATGACGTCTCGTCGCTGCATGGCGTGCTCCTCTTCCCCTTCCAGCTTTCAGCCGGCAAGCGTCGGCCGGCCGCGTCTTGGCTGTCAATTTCCCTTTGGCACGACGGCCCCGCCCGAAGCGTGCCTGCTGCAAGCAAAGGCTACCTGGCGCGGGACAGCCGGCGCGCGCGTCCCAGGCGGGGGGCACGCACGGGGGCGCGGCGCCGGCGCGGGGCGGCCTCGCCAATGGGGTCCGGGCACACCGAGCGTAGCCGGCAGGTGCCACACTCGGCGCCGCTCCACACCGCGGAGAAGAGGGCCCGCAGCCGGTCGATGACGTCGAAGTCCTCGGTGAGGAGGCCGACTTCGAAGTTGCGCGCGTCGGCATGCTTGGCCCCCAGCCCGGCCCCCGTCAGGTTGGCGCTGCCGAGGTACGCCCACGCCCCGTCCACCACCACGCATTTGAAGTGGACGCGCGGGCACACCTTCAGCTGTAGCCCACCCCGCACCAGCGACGGCAACTTGTCAAAGGCGCGTCGGAAGGGACGGCTGGGGAGCTCGGCGTGCAACAGCCGCAGCTCCACGCCCCGGGCCGCCAGCGTCCGGAACAGCCCCAGCACCGAGTCGAAGCGCCCGTCCTGCTCGACAAACATGGCCTTCACGTTGGCGGTGGCAATCCACGCCGACTCGCGCGCGTGGGCCAGCTTGTCGAGGATGACGCTGCGGTAGAGCGCCTCGCCGGTGACCAGCTCTGCTTGGATGGGACGCAGCACCTTGGGGGACTCCCCGAAGGGGGTAGCACGGCCCGCTCGCCCCGTCGCGAAACCTCCCGCCGCTGCTAGGCTACCTGTCCCCCGGCGGACACTGGAAAAGCGCGTGCCCTCGCTCACCGTCCACTCCCACCCGCTGCTCGCGCTGCGCGCTTTCCTCACCCAGTTTCCCGAGCCCTTGGGTACCCTCCAGGCAGCGGCGTACGGCGCGTTGTTGTCTGCCTCGGCGCAGGCGCCCTTCAGCCCGACGGAGGCCGTCCGCGCCGCCATCCGGGACCTCCTCCGCCACGGCGGCTTCAAGCCCACCGGGCGCAGCAAGCCGGCGTCGGAGTACCTGGTGCGCTCAGCGACGGCGGGGCAACTCAAGGCCATCAACCCCGCCGTGGACGTGGGCAACGTGGTGGCACTTCACTCCGGGCTGCCCGTCAGCGTGGTGGACGTGGCGCACCTGGTGCCGCCCCTCGTCGTCCGGCTGGCCCCGGCCGGCAGCCGCTACGTCTTCAACGCCTCAGGGCAGGAGATTGACGTGGAAAACCTGCTCTGCCTGGAGGACGGCGTCGGGCCCTGCGCCAACCCGGTGAAGGACGCGCAGCGGACGAAGACGGACGACGCGACGACGCAGACGCTGACGGTGGTGTGGGGCAGTACCGCGCTGGGAGAGTTGGTGGATGAGGCGGTGGGCTGGGCGTGGGAACTGCTCGGCCGCGTCGGCGCCACCTGCGAAGCCGTCACCCGCACGTCCCCGCCCGGCTGAAGCGAAGCCGTGTCAGCCGTCCAGCGGCCCGTCCGCCGCGGGAGGACGCCGGGTGGCGAGCGCCACCGGCTCGGCGAAGGGGTCCGTCGTGGAGAAGCCCCACTCGGCGTCGAAGCCGGCCCGGAAGCGGGCCAACGCGTCGGCCCGCGCGTGCCCCTCCAGCGCATAGGCGTTGGAGACGTGGCGGGCCAAGTCGGCGAGCACAATTCCCCAGGCTGCCGGGTCGCGGTAGGCATCCGCTCGCACCGTCACGTGCAGGCGTCCCCGGGCACTCCAGAAGCGAAGCACTTCGCGGGCTTCGTCATCCGCGGCGACTCGGGGGGGGATGGACAGCTCGTTTTCGTGTGACATCCGTCTTCTTTCCTTGCAGCGAAGTTTAAGTCTGTTGGCCGACGTGCCTCAACGGCCTCCCCGCGGCGCACGGCGTCTCAGCGGCTTGCGGCGCGCCCGGGCCGTCGGCCGGCGCTCCGCCGCTGGCGGGGACAGGGCCACAGCAGCGCGGTCGGGCCCCAGGGAAGCCACCTCCCACTCGGCGTCCAGGCCCTCGCGGATGCGCTCCAGCGCCACCTGCACCGGCAGGCCCTTGCGGGAATAGCTGCGGGCGGCCGCCACGGCGACGTCCACCAGGGCAACACCCCAGGCGGCGGGGTCCATCCACAAGTCCTCGCGCAA
>JADGRA010000040.1 GCA_017881265.1 Myxococcaceae bacterium
CATCGCCAGCTTCACCTACTTCTTGGTGTACCAGGACCAGACCAACAAGGAGAAGGGGCCGGCCATCATCAACTTCCTGAAGTGGGCGCTGACGGACGGCGAGAAGTTCGGCCCCGCCCTGTACTACGCCCCGCTTCCCGCGGCGGTGCAGACCAAGGTGCTCGCCAAGGTCGCCACCATCACGGTGATGGGAGCGAAGTACAGTGGCGGAAAGTAGGGCCAACGTGCTCGACGGGGCGCCGCCCATGGTGGAGCGCCCCCAGTCGACGGACACCGCGGGGGAGGGTGCCGGCGACCGGCTGTACTACGGCGTGCTGTGGGTGCTGGGCTTCTTCGTCCTGGTGGTGGCCGGGCTGATTGTCCTCAACCTGGCCCTGGTGTCGCGCCCCCTCTTCGCCGTCGAGGGGGTGTGGGACTTCGTCAAGGGAGACGATTGGGACCCGGTGACGCAAAAGTTCGGCGCCCTGCCCTTCATTTACGGCACCCTCGTCACCAGCCTGGTGGCTGTCGTCGTCGCGGTGCCCGTCGCCATCGGCCTGGCCCTCTTCATCACCCAGTTTGCTCCCCACAAGCTGGCCCCGTTTCTCTCCACGCCTGTGGAGTGGCTGGCCGCCATCCCGTCGGTGGTGTACGGGCTGTGGGGCCTCGCCGTGCTGGTGCCGTGGCTGCGCACCTCGGTAGAGCCGTTTCTCGGCCGCGCTTTCGGGTTTCTGCCCTTCTTCAAGGGGCCGCCCATCGGCTTCGGCTACCTGGCGGCGGGACTCTGCCTGGCCGTCATGATTCTCCCCACCGTCGTCTCTGTCTCGGCGGAAGTCATGAAGACGACGCCGGAAGCCCAGCGGGAAGCGGCCCTGGCGCTGGGGGCCACCACCTGGGAGTCCGTCACCTGGTCGGTCATGCCGCACAGCCGGGCCGGCATCCTCGGGGCGTCCCTTCTCGGCCTCGGCCGCGCCCTGGGCGAGACCATGGCCGTCACCATGCTGATTGGGAATTCCCGCAACATCAGCATTTCGCTGTTTGCTCCCGGGTACAGCCTCCCCGCCGTCATCGCCAATGAATTTGCCGAGGCGACCGACAACATCCACATCGGGGCGCTGGCCGCCTGCGGCCTCATCCTCTTCGTCATCACCTTCCTTCTCAACGCCGCCGCCCGCTGGCTGGTGACGGCCGTGCAGAAGGGTCCGGCGAGAGTCGTCACGTGAGACACTTCGCCTTCCGCCGCTTCATGAATGTCTTCATGACCGTCCTGTGCGGGGTGGCGCTGGTGGCGGCGTTCATCCCCCTCATCAGCGTGCTGTACCTAGTCATCAGCAAGGGCGCGGCCGGGCTGTCCTGGGACTTCTTCACCCAGCTTCCGAAGCCGGTGGGCGAGGAGGGCGGCGGGATTGGAAACGCGCTGGTGGGCACGCTGTACATGGTGGGGCTGGCCTGCCTGATGGGGCTGCCCGTCGGAGTGGGCGCGGGCGTCTTCCTCGCCGAGCGCGGCGACGGCACGGTGGGCAAGACGGTGCGCTTCGTGGCCGAGGTGCTGTCCGGGGTGCCGTCCATCGTCATCGGCATTGTCGCCTACGCCATGGTGGTCATCCCGATGCGGCACTTCTCGGCGCTGGCGGGGTCCGTCGCCCTGGCCATCATGATTGTGCCCTACCTGGCCTGCTCCACCGAGGAACTGATTCGGGTGGTGCCGACGTCGCTGCGGGAGGCATCCCTGGCCCTCGGCGTCACCAACTGGCGCACCAGCCTTCTTGTCATTCTCCGCACGGCGATGACGGGGGTTGTCACGGCGTGTTTGCTCGCGGTCGCCCGGGTGGCGGGAGAGACTGCCCCGCTCTTGTTCACGGCGCTCAACAACCAGTACTGGAACGTGAGCCCCGTCCAACCGACCGCTTCGTTGACCGTGGCCATCTACAACTACGCCATCAGCCCGTACGAGGACTGGCACGCCAAGGCCTGGACCGCGGCGCTGGTCCTGCTAATGCTGGTGGGCCTGCTCAACCTGACCTCGCGCGTCCTGACGCGCAACCGGCTCAAGGGTGCCCGATGAATGCCCTTGCCTCCTCCGCCCCCGACAGCGCCCCTGCCGTGGCCGCCGGTGCCGCCATCGCGACGCCGAAGGTGGAGGTCCAGAAGCTGAACGTGTGGTTTGCAAAGAACCATGCGGTGAAGGACACCTCCTTGGCCGTCCAGGTGCACACCGTGCTGGCCGTCATCGGCCCGTCCGGCTGCGGCAAGTCCACCTTTCTGCGCGCGCTCAACCGGATGCACGACCTGGTCCCGGTGGCCCGCGTCACCGGCAAGGTGCTGGTGGATGGGCAGGACCTCTACACCCGCGAGGTGGACCCGGTGCTGCTGCGCCGCCGGGTGGGCATGGTGTTCCAGCGCCCCAACCCCTTCCCCACCATGTCCATCGAGGAGAACGTCGCCGCCGGCCTCGTCCTCAACGGCATCAGCGGCAACCACGCCGAGGTGGTGGAACGTTCCCTGCGCAAGGCGGCCCTGTGGGACGAGGTAAAGGACCGCCTCGGCCATGCGGCCACCTCGCTTTCAGGCGGCCAGCAGCAGCGGCTCTGTATCGCGCGCGCTCTGGCCATTGAACCTGAAGTCCTGCTGATGGACGAGCCGGCCAGCGCGCTGGACCCCATCGCCACGGCGAAGATTGAGGAGCTGATTCACGAGCTGAAGGAGCACTACACCATCATCATCGTCACCCACAGCATGCAGCAGGCTGCCCGCGTGTCCGACCACACCGCCTTCTTTTACATGGGGGAGCTGGTGGAAATGGGCGCCACGGAGCAGATTTTCACCAACCCGAAGGAACGCCGCACGGAAGACTATGTCACCGGAAAGTTCGGCTAAGTCGCCCGCTGCCCACACCGACAAGGCCTTCGAGGCGGACCTGCGTGAGGTGCGCGAGAAACTGCTGGCGATGGGCGGCAAAGTCGAGGACCAGATTGCCAAGAGCATGCGCGCCCTCACCGAGAGGGACTCCGCCTTGGGCGAGCAGGTAATGGAGGGGGACCTCGAAATCAACCGGCTGGAGGTCGACATCGACGACCTGTGCCGGAAGATTCTCGCCCTGCGTCAGCCGGCGGCGAGCGACCTGCGCCTGATTACGACCGCCCTCAAGATTGTGACCGACCTCGAGCGCATTGGGGATGAGGCCGTAAACATTGCGGAACGGGCCATCGAATTGAACTCCGCGCCGGCCCTGGCGCCCTACGTCGACCTGCCGCGGCTGGCCGAGCAGGCGCAGGACCAGGTGAAGATGGCGCTGGACGCCTTCGTCCGCGCCGACCCGGCCACCGCCGAGGAGGTCCTGCAGAAGGACGACCAGCTGGATGACCTCTTCGTGAAGATTTTTAACGAATTGCTCGGCTTCATGATGGAGGACGCGCGCACCATCCGCCGGGCCACCGCGCTGGTCTCCATCTGCAAGTACCTGGAACGCATCGGCGACCACGCGATGAATGTCGCCGAGATGGTCATCTACATGGTGCGCGGCACCGACGTCCGCCACCCCAGAAGCCGCGCCATCCCGGCCTGACGCCTTCAGCCGCGTGTCGGCCGGCCTGCCAACAGGCGCTCCAGCCGCGCGAAGGCCCGGTCCAGGTCCGGGCTGTCCCTCAGCACCCCCAACAGCGGGTCCTTCCCCAGACGCTGCATCCTCGCCACCGCGTTGGCCGCGGTGAAGGTGCGCGGGCCGAGACGGGCGTTCACCTCGCTCCACCGCAGCGGCATTGAGACGGGCACACCCGGCAGCGGCCGCGGCGAAAACGGCGACACCAGCAGCTTGCCGCGGCCATTCTGGAAGGCGTCCAGGTAGACGCGCCCACCGCGGGCGCGGGGGTTTCTCGCCACGGTGGCAAGCCCTGGGTGCCGTCGCACCAGCACCTCGGCCAACAGCTGGGCCAGCGCCACGCTGGCGGCATGGTCCAGCTGCCGCCCCAAGGGCACCAGCACGTGCAGGCCGCTGCTGCCGGAGGCCTTCACGTAGGCCGGAAGGCCCAGTTCGCGGCACAGCGCGCGCGCCGCCAGGGCCAGCGTCACCACGTGGGAAAAGGGCGCGCGCTTCGGGTCCAAATCCAGGATGCACCAGTCCGGCTTGTCCAGGCTGGCGACTCTGGCGCTCCACACGTGCAGGGGAATGGCCGCCAGGTTGGCCAAGAAGGCCAGCGTCTGGGCGTCGTCGCAGACGAAGCAGCGTTCCTGCCCTTCGTCCCCGGCCAGGACTTCCGTGCGCACCCACGCCGGCGTGTGCGCCGGGGCATGCTTCTGGAAGAAGGCATGGCCCTGCAGTCCGTCCGGCCAGCGTTCCACCGCCAACGGGCGGTCCCGCAGGTAGGGCAACGCCCAGGGGGCAATGGCCAGGGCGTAGCGGATGAGGTCACCCTTGGTGAAGCCGTCGTCCGGGAACAGCACCTTGTCCAGGTGCGTGAAGCGCTGCGGCGGCGTGGCCTGTGCCACAGCCCTGTTGCGAATCTGCCGGGACCTGGCGGCCATGCGGGCAGGGGTTTAGCCTACGCAGCCATGGCAGCACGCGCCATCGGCTCTGGAACCATCTCGTTTGGCCTGGTCAACATCCCGGTCAAAGTCTACGCGGCCACCGAGTCGGCCGCGCGCATCTCCTTCAACCAGCTGCACGACAAGTGCAAGGGACGGCTGCGCCAGCAGATGTACTGCCCGGTCGACGACGAGGTGGTGTCGCGCGACCATATTGTGAAGGGCTACGAATTCGCCAAGGACCAGTACGTCCTCTTCACGCCGGAGGAGCTGAAGGCCATTGAGGAGGAGTCCACCAAGCAGATGGAGATTTCGGAATTCGTACCGCTCTCCGCGGTGGACCCCCTCTACTTTGAATCCGGCTACTTCCTCGGGCCCGACAAGGGGGCGGAGCGCCCCTACCGCCTTCTAGCCAAGGCCCTGGAGGACAGCCAGCACGCCGCCGTCGCCCGCTACGCCAACCGCGGCCGAGAGGACCTCGTCCTCATCCGCCCCAAGGGGGGCGGCCTGGTCATGGAACAGCTGCGCTACGCGGATGAACTGCGGAGCCAGTCGGAAGTGCCGGTGGGCGAGGGCGAGGTCAAGGGGGCGGAATTGCAGCTGGCGCGGCAGCTGGTTACGCAGCTCTCCGCGGACACCTTCGACGCGAGCAAATACCAGGACCGCTACCGGCAGCGGCTGCAGGAGATTATTCAGCAGAAAATCAAGGGTGAGCCCGTCACCATCTCCACGCCCGAGGCGCCCTCCCCGCAAGTCATCGACCTCATGGAAGCGCTGAAGGCCAGCCTCGCCAAGCGCGGCGGCGTACCCGCTTCCAAGGAGACGCCGGACGTCGTCGCGGAACGAAAGCCCCCCAAACGGGCCACGGAGCGCCCGGCGCCGGCGTCGAAGAAGAAAAGTCGCAAGGCCTAACGTCCCGCCTCACCGCGGCGGAAGCCGCACCATGCGGTCCATCAACTGCTCGAGGGCCGCGGCCGGGTCCTCGCACAGCCCGGAATGCACCGGGGACGTCTGCAGAATGGTGCTGCGCGGCGCCACCAGCCAGTGCCAGCGCTCCTTCTGAGGCAGTAAGCCAATCGGCCCCGCGCCCGCGCCGCCCGCACAAATTAACGGCAGCGCCTCCAGGTGGCTGCGGACCAGTCCCACGTCCACGTCCGGGGCCAGGGCGCGCAGGCGAGCCTCGTCCAATTCCACCGCGGCGCCAAGGAAGCCCCGGCCGAGGCAGTAGAGGAGGACGCCCGCGTTGAGGAACTCCTCGCGGTCCACGCGCGGCACCACCCGGACCACGGCATAGTCAAAGGAGTTGGGCACGGGCGCGCTCCGCCTCCGCAACAAAGACTGCCGACGCCTGCAGCCGGGCCGAAAGCCAGGCCAGGTACGCCGCCCGATGTTCTTTCGGGCTGGAGAAGCTGGCTTCCCCGGCGAGCCAGGCGTCCGGAATCATCCCCACCGTGCGCTCCAGCGCCTCGGGCGACAGTTGCCGCCGCAGCGTGGCTTCCGCCGCGGGCAGCGCCTTGGCCCAGGGAAGCAGCACGTGCGCGCGGACTTGCGGGAAGGGACTTGTCCGGTTGGCCAGGGCCGACTGCCAGGCGTGGTGAAAGTACAGCGCGGCGCCATGGTCGATGAGCCAGAGCGCCCGGTGCCAGAAGAGCAGGTTGGGGTTTTTCGCCGTTCTGTCCACATTCAGGACGTACGCATCGAAGCACACCGTCTCAGAGGCTTCCCGCGCTGAAGGGGCCGGCCCCGCCACCGGGTCGAAGGTGATGGAGCCCGGCAGGTAGTCCAGGCCCAGGTTGAGGCCTGTACTGCTCTGAAGCAGCGCACGAATTTCGCTGTCCGGCTCGGCGCGGCCAAGTTCGGGCGGGACCTGGATGAGGACGAGCTCCGGGACACGCAAGCCCATCGCCCGCGCCAGCTCGCCGGCCAAAAGTTCTGCCACCAGCGCCCTTTCGCCCTGTCCGGCGCCCCGGAATTTCACGACATACAGTCCCGAGTCGTCGGCCTCGACAATGGCAGGCAGGGAGCCGCCCTCGCGCAGCGGCGTCACATAGCGGGTGGCTGTCACGGTGCGCAGCACGGGGCAGGGGCTGGACTTACCACGGCGCTCCCCTCGCCTCCCCTTCCTCGCCGGGGCTGGAATGGACGCCTCGCGGCCGCGCTGGCCTGTCAGCCCTCGCTGCTACTTCTCTTCCTTGTGAGAGACGTCTCCACGGAACGGACGTACACCCTGGCCGACGCTGCGGCGCTTTTGGGCGTCAGCGAAGCGCGGGTGCGCTCCTTCGTCGACGGCGGCCTGTTGCCCTCCCGCGGCCAGCCCGCCGGCCGTGCCTTCACCTTCCGGGACTTGGTGTTACTGCGTTCTGCCAAGGGCCTGGCGGACCGCAACGTCGCCCCGCGCCGCATCCGCAACGCGCTCCAGCGGCTTCCGACGCAGCTGCAGGCCGGCCGGTCCGCCTCCAGCGTGTCCCTGGACGCCAAAGGGGCGCAGCTGGTGGCCCGGGACGGCGAGGCCACCTGGGAACCCGAGACGGGCCAGGGCGTGCTGGAACTCGACGCGGAAGACGCCCCCGGTGGCACCGTCCACACGCTGCCCAGCCCCGCGGGGCCGGAGGTGGACGTCCGCTTCCAGCAAGCCCTCGCGCTGGAGGAGTTTGACGCGGCCAGCGCGGCCACCCTGTACGCGGACATTCTTCGGCAGTGCCCGGGCCACGCCGACGCGCACGTCAACCTTGGCCGTCTGCACCACGCGGCGGGCCGCCTCTCCTCCGCGGAGACGCACTACCGGGCGGCGCTCGCCGCCCAGCCGGGCGACGGCGTCGCGGCCTACAACCTGGCCGTTGCCCTGGACGACCAAGGGCGGGCCACGGAAGCGCTGTCGACCTACCACCAGGCCCTAGAAGCTGACCCCGGCCTGGCCGACGCCCACTACAACCTGGCGCGGCTGCATGAGGGGCGTGGGGAGCGCAAGCTCGCGCTCCGCCACCTGAAGGAATACCGCCGCCTGGCGAGCTAAGCCCCGGGGCGGGACGTGCCCCCCGTCGGCCCGTAGGGGACTGTCCTGGACAGGCTTCCGTGCCTAGCTTTTGGAACGGAGGTTTTCCCATGCGCCCCATCCACGCCCTTCTCTCTTGCACGTTGTTCCTGGCATGCACCCAGGAACAGTCCCGTCCCGCCAAGGAAGCCGTCGCCCAGGCCAAGGGCACCGCCGACGATGCGCAGCGTGCGGCGGAGGAAGCGGCCCGCCAGGCCAAGCAGGGTGCCGCAGCAGCGGCGGCCCAGGCGGACCGCGCCGCGCAGGCCGTGCAGCAGGGCGTCGCCACGGCCGAGGAGAAGACACGCACCGGCGCCGAAGCGGTGGCCACCGGGGTGCGCGAGCTCGGCGCGGGCGGCGTGGTAACGGGCCGTGTCCACGGCTTCTCCAGCTCCCACCTGGCGTTGTCGCCCGACGGCAACAAGGGCCCCGCGGAGCTGCGGGTGGACGGCCGGACGCGCTACCTATTGCAGGGCAGCCTGGACAAGGCGCCGCTTGCCCTCGGCACGCGGGTGCGCGCCACCTACGTCGTCGAGGCGCACGTCCCCGTGGCTACTGAAGTGGAAGTCCTCGGCCCCTAGGCAGAAAGGGGCCCTCCCGCCGGCATTCCCAATTCAGGGCGGCCTCCGGTAGCGTCCGGCCGCCCCCATGACTCTGCCCGTCCAGCCACCGGTGTCCCCCATGCTGTCGAAGCTGGTGACACAGATGCCTCCGGCCGGCGACGTCCTGTTTGAACCCAAATGGGACGGCTTTCGCACGATTGTCTTCCGCGACGGGGACAGCGTGGAACTCGGGAGCCGGAACGAAAAGCCCATGACGCGGTACTTCCCAGAGCTGATGGGGCCGCTGAAGGCGTCCCTGCCCGCCCGCTGCGTCGTGGACGGGGAAGTCGTCATCGCCGGCGCCCACGGGCTGGACTTCGACGCCCTCCTCAACCGCATTCACCCGGCCGCCTCCCGCGTGGCCAAGCTGGCGGTGGAGACGCCCGCGTCCTTCGTGGCGTTTGACTTGCTCGCCGTAGACGACGAGGACCTGCGGCCCCGGGCCTTCCTCGAGCGGCGCCGGCGCCTGGAGGCCGCGCTTGCCGGGGCCCGGCCCCCGGTGCACCTCACGCCTGCCACAGCCGACCGCCGCGTGGCCGAGGAATGGTTCCAGCGCTTCGAGGGGGCGGGCCTGGACGGCGTCATGGTGAAGCCCCTCGGCCTCCCCTACCTCGAGGGCAAGCGAGAGATGTTGAAGGTGAAGCACGCCCGTACCGCGGACTGCGTGGTGGCCGGCTTCCGCCACTACAAGGACTCCACCGACGTCGGCTCGCTGCTGCTGGGCCTGTATGACGAGGCCGGAACGCTGCACCACGTGGGCATCGCCTCCGGCTTCACCGCAGCGAAGCGCCGCGCGCTAGTGGACGAAGTCGCCCCCCTGCAGGCGGGCGCCCGGGAGAACCACCCCTGGCGCCACTGGGAAACGCCGGCCGGTGAGTCCGAGGCCCGCATGCCTGGGGCCCCCAGCCGCTGGAACGCCAAGCGAGACCTCACCTGGGAGCCGCTGCGGCCCGAGCGCGTGGTCGAAGTCAGCTATGACCACCTGCAGGGCAACCGCTTCCGGCACGCGACGCACTTCCTCCGCTGGCGGGAAGACCGGACGGCTGCTTCCTGCACCTACGGCCAGCTGGAAGCCGTCGTCCCCGAGGAGCTGTCCCGCCTCTTCGGGACCGCGAAGTGAGGGTTCCCGTGGCCCCGGCCCCGCCGCCCAGCGCCGCGGGACTGCTGCGACGCTGGGGGGTGGTGTGCCTGCAGGTGGGGCTACTTTCTTGTGTCTTCGCCGCCTGGCTTGCCGTCGGCAGCCAGTGGCGCCTGCCGTTGCCGGCGGGCCTTCTCGCCATGCTGACTGTCCTTCTGCTGCTGCTGGCGCGCGTCCTTCCACCGGCGTCCGTCCAGCGGGGGGCGGCCTTCCTACTGCGCTACATCGCGCTCCTCTTCGTCCCGGTGTGCATCGGCGCGGTCCGGCAGCTTCCGCTGCTGCGCGCGCAGGGCGGGGCGTTCCTGCTGCTGGTCGTCGCCGGCGCCCTTGCAGGACAGGCCAGCGCGGGCCTTCTGGCGCAGGCGCTGTGCAAGAAGCCAAGCACCAGTCCGGCGCCGGAGGGCTTCGAGTCATGAATCTCCTCTGGACGGCCGGGGCGACGCTGGGGACGGTGGTGGCCTACCTCGCCGCGGACCGGCTGTACCGCCGCTTCCGGCTGGTGCTTCTGCACCCGCTGCTCGTCACCTCCGTCGGGGGGGCGGCGGTGCTGGGGCCCCGGCCGCAGTTGCTTGGCCACTACCTCGAGGGAAGCTGGCTTCTCCTGTGGGCCCTTGGGCCCGCCACGGCGGCCCTGGCCCTTCCCTTCTTTCAAAGCCGGGCCGTGCTGGCCACCAACCCCGCCAAGGTGCTGCTCAGCGTCGCGGTCGGGACGGCCGCCTCGGTGGCCACTGTCCTGGGACTGGGCGGGCTGCTGGGGGTGACGCCCAGCCTGGTGCGGGCCCTCACCCTTAAGTCCGTCACCGCCCCAGTGGCCGTCGCGCTGGCCCCGGACGTCGGCGTCGACGCCAGCCTCGTCAGCTGCGGGGTGGTGGCCACCGGCCTCTTCGGCATGGCGGTGGGCCCCGTCCTGCTGCGGGTGCTGGGCGTCTGCCGGCCGCTGGCACGCGGCGTGGCCCTGGGCACCGTGGCCCATGCCATGGGGACGGCCCGCGCGCTGGAGCAGGACGGCCCGGAGGGGGGCGCCGGTGGTGCCATGGCCTTGTCGCTGGTGGCCCTCCTCGTCTCCGCCGCGGTGGCCCTGCTTCGGTAGCCGGCCGGGCTGCCCCAGCGCACCCACGAAGGCGCTTCAGCCGTGCTCGGGCGTCGCGGGCTTGGGCGCCGTGTACAGCGCCTGAATGCGTTCGCGCAGCAGCTTCAGCACCGCTGGGCGCCGCAGCTTCAGCGTCGGGGTGATGAGGTCCGGGTAGTCGGTGGGGCTGCCAGGAAGGATGAGGAGGCGCTTGGGCTTCTCGTAGTCGGAAAACGCGCCGAGCGTCGAGAGCGCCACCGGCAGCAGGGCCGTCGCTGCGTCCTTTCCTTCGGCCTCCAGGCGGGACAAAGCGTCCTTTCGCACGAAGACAGCGGCGGAGACGTAGGCCTGTCCATCCCCGAGCAGGACCGCCCCCTCGAATGGGCTCTCCGAGGCGATGGCGGTCTCCAGGGGTTCCGGAGGAATCTTCTTCCCCGTCGACAGCACCATCAGGTGCTTCTTGCGCCCGACGATGCGAAGCCACCCGTCCGCATCCAGTTCGGCGAGGTCTCCCGTGCGGAAGAAGCCGTCCTCGGTGTAGGCGCCGGCGCCGTCCTCCGGTTCCAGGTACGCGGTGAGCATGAGGGGCCCCTTCAGGAGCAACTCGTGGTCGTCGGCAATCCGCACCTCGTGGTCCGGCGTTATTAATCCGGCTACGCCCGGACGCCGGGGTCCCGAGAAGAGGTTGGAGGAAATCATCCCGGCCGTCTCGCTCATCCCGTACAGTTCCACCAGAGGGATGCCGAGCGCCTCGAAGAAGCGAAACAGCGGTTCCGACGCCGGGGCGCCTCCGGCGAAGAGTCCCTCGATGCGACCGCCGAGGGCCGCCCGCACCTTGCGCCCGAGCAGACTGTCCGCGACCATGGTCAGGAGCCGGTCTCCAGGCCGCACCGCACCGTCCACCCGCACGCGGGTGGCAGCCTCCAGGGCATGGTGGACGAGGCGGCGCAGCGGTCCGGGCAGCGCGTCCACCTTCTCGAGCGCTCCCATCCGGATGCGCTCGTACACGAGGGGGACGGAGAAGAGGTAGGTGGGGCCAAGCGCCAGCGCCGACAAGAGGTCATCCCGCTGGGCAATGAGAAGCAAGCAATGGCCCTGGGCCACGGCCAGCACGAACTGGTCGTGCCCGGCAATGTGGCCGAAGGGTAACAGGTGCAGCCCGACGTCCTTCTCCGTCCGGCCGGTTGACGGCCCGCCTGCTTCCAGCGCGCGGACGATGGAGTCCTGGGACACCCGCACGCCCTTCTGCCGTCCGGTGGTGCCGCTGGTGAAGAGGAGCAGGAAGGGGTGCTCGCCGCGCACGGCAGCGGCCCGGGCCTCGAAGTCTTCCAGCGAGAGGGACGGTGCCCCCTCGGCAACGACGGAGGCGACACTGGTGGTCTTTAGCCCTTCGGGGACGGAGCCCGCCGGAAGGGCTTCGACCGTGAGAAGGGCGCTCAGCCCCTGACGGACGAGGTCTCCAGACACTGGAGCCAGCTTGGCCCACTGCTCCTTCGTCGAGACGAAGGCCACGCGTGGTGCGACCCGCCGCGCAATCTCCACCACCGGGGTGGAGGCCAGGCTCGCAAACAGCGCTGCGGGCTCCCCCTGGAGGAACTGCGCGGCAAGGGCCACCGCCTGCCATTCCGGGGAATTCTCGGCGAGCAGAAGCACCCGCTCACCCGGCCGCAGCCCTGCGCTCTGGAGGTAGGCTGCCGCGCGGCACACCATGGTGCGGAAGTCCGAGAAGCGGACCTCGCGCGGCGGAGCGCCCCGCCGCGCCGGGTCGAGGAAACGGAGGAAGACGCGGTCCGGGACGCGCCGCGCGGTGGCCGCGAGCAGGCCAGGCACCGTGCGGGCATCAAAGCGGAGAAGGGCAAGCTGGCGAGCCATGGTGCCGTAACTGATGCATTCACCATACCGCGACCAACACACGCTACACCGCCGGGGACCGCCAGGCGCGGGGCACGTGACGTCGACCAAAGCATGGCGTCCCCGCCAAGCGCGCACGCCCTGTACACTCGGTGTCTATGGCCCGCTATGAGTTGTATTACTGGCCGTCCGTCCAGGGCCGGGGCGAATTCATCCGCCTCGCCTTTGAGGACGCGGGGGTGCCCTACGTCGACGTCGCGCGCCTTGCACCGCCCCGGGGAGGCGTGCCGGCGCTGCTGCGACTGCTCCGCGGACCGCCGGGCACGCGCGCGCCGTTTGCGCCCCCGTTCCTCAAGGTGGGCCCGCTCGTCATCGCTCAGACCGCGAATATTCTGCAGTACCTCGCACCGCGCCTCGGGCTGATTGGCCGCGGGGAGCCGGAGCGCCTCTTCGCCCACCAGCTCCAGCTCACCATCGCGGACGTCGTCCAGGAGGTGCACTGTACCCACCACCCCATCTCCGGCACCCTCTACTACGAGGACCAACGCGCCGAGGCGCGCCGGTGCGCGCAGCACTTCACCAGCGAACGGCTCCCGAAATTTCTCGGCTACTTCGAGAAAGTGCTCGGTCCGGAAGGCAAACGCCGCGGCCTGGTGGGGCGAGCGTTCTCCTACGTCGATTTGTCCATGTTTCAGCTACTGGTGGGCCTCGAATACGCCTTCCCGCGCGCCTTCGCCCGGCGCACGCGCACCATTCCCCGGCTCCTGGACCTGCGCAACGCGGTGGCTCGGCGTCCCCGCGTGGCCGCCTACCTCGCCTCCCCGCGCCGTCTACCGTTCAGCGAGGAGGGGATTTTCCGGCACTACCCTGAGCTGGACGAAGCCAGCTGACTCAGTTGTTTCGAGCCATCTACCCTAGCCTCCGTCGGGGGCCTTCTTCTTGGCCCGGCTGGGCTGCACCCGCATGGGCTCTCCCGTTTGCTTCGGGAAGTGCGGCGGCCAGGGCGCGTCCCCGAGGCCCTCCGCCTCGTCCTTCGCCGCCAGTTCCAGCAGCGACTCCAGGCCGTGGGCCTTGGCGTCAATCCCGGCGCCCAAGTCGCCCAAGGCCGTGAAGCGCGCGGGCACCGTCGCCAGCGTCAATTCCCCGGGCTCCACCGCCTCGACTTCAGACCAGGCCAGCGGGCAGCTGACGCGCCCCTCGGGGTTTGCCCGCACGGAGTAAACCGAGGCCACCGTCCTGTCCCTGGCATTCTGGTTGTAGTCGATGAAGACGCGCGTCCCGCGCTCCTCCTTCCACCACTTGCTGGTGGCAATGTCCGGAAGGCGGCGTTCCACCGCACGCGCCAGCGCCAGCGCAGCGCGCCGCACGGCGAGGAAGTCCCACTCCGGACGGATGCGGACGTACACGTGCAGCCCGCGGGAGCCGGATGTCTTCGGCCAGCCCTCCAGTCCCAACTCCCCCAGCAGCCGGCCCACCTCCACGGCCACCCGGCGCACGGCGGAGAAGGGCACGTCGGGCTGGGGGTCCAGGTCCACCCGCAATTCATCCGGGTGGTCCAGGTCCGCGCGCCGGACGGCCCACGGGTTGAAGTCGAGGCAGCCCAGGTTGACGGCCCAGAGGAGGTGGGCGACGTCCGTGGGACAGAGTTCCTCGGCGCTGCGGCCACTGGGGAAGTGGACGGTGACGGTTTCCAGCCACTCCGGACGCGGGGCCGGAACGCGCTTCTGGTAGAAGAACTCCCCGCCGGCCCCGTTGGGGTAGCGCTTGAGGACGGTGGGCCGCTCCCGGACGCCCCGCAGGGCCCCCTCCCCCACCGCCAGGTAGTAGCGGATGAGGTCCAGCTTCGTCTCGCCGCGCGCGGCGAAGAACACCTTGTCCGGGTTGGACACGCGCACCACCCGCCCGGCAACTTCAATGTCCGTGTGAAGTGTGGCCACGCTGGGTATGCTACGTCCGTCGTGTCGGGCCGGCGCCTTCTCAGCGAAGGCTGGACCCCGAGCGAGGAGGCGTCGGGCACTAATACCCCCCCTGCACGCCTTTGGCGTCGACACCCCTGCCAACCCCGAAGCCCCCAGGCTGGCGCCTGGACAATGGCCCGCTGCGCTCGAAGCCCTACCGAAGGAGACACGTCATTACTGAGACACACTCCACGTTCTGCCGGATTTGCGAAGCGCTCTGCGGCCTGGAAGTCGACGTGGAGGGAAACCGCGTCCTGGACATCCGTCCGGACAAGCACCACGTGGCGACGGGCGGCTTCTCCTGCCCGAAGGGCCTGAAGCAGCACGAGATTTACGCTTCCCCGGACCGACTGCTGTTTCCCGAGAAGCGCGTCGGCCCAAGTTGGACGCGCGTCGGGTGGGACCATGCCCTGGGCGAGATTGGCACGAAGGTGGCGCAGCTCCGGCGCGACCATGGCCCGGACAGCATCGCCATGTACGTGGGCACGGCCGCCGGCTTCGGCGTCCTGCATCCCGTCTTTGCCCAGGGCTTCATGACGGCCGTTGGCTCCCGCAGCATGTACTCGTCGGCAACCCAGGACTGCGCCAACAAGTTCGCCGTCGCCCGCGAGATGTACGGCTTCCCCTTCACCCAGCCGTTTCCCGACCTGCAGCGCAACCGGTGCCTCATCATCGTCGGGGCCAACCCGGTGGTGTCCAAGTGGAGCTTCCTCCAGGTGCCCAACCCGGGGAAGACGCTGCTCGACATGCAGGAGCGCGGAGCCCGGATTTACGTCGTGGACCCGCGGCGCACCGAGACGGCCCGCGCCGTCGGGGAGCACGTCTTCATCCGCCCCGACACCGACGTCTTCTTCTACCTGTCCTTCCTCAACGAGTTGGTGGCCTCGGGCGGTGTCGACGCGGAACGCGTCCGCCGCTTCACAAAGGGCTTCGAGGAGGTGCGGGCCCTGTGTGTGCTGTGGACGCCCGAACGGACGGCGGAGGTGACGCACATCCCCCCGGCCAAGCTGCGGGAAATGGTAGCAGCGTACCGCCAGGCCAGCGGGGCGGCGCTCTACAGTTCCACCGGCGTCAACATGGGCTCCAACGGCTCCCTCAGCTTCTGGCTGCAGGAGACCATCAACGCCGTCTCCGGCAACTTGGACCGCCTGGGCGGGACGCTGGTTGGTAGAGGCATCATCGACTTCCCCGCCTTCGGCAAGAAGACGGGCGCCCTCCTCCGGACGGACCGGTCGCGCGTCGGGAACTTCATGTCCGTCAACGACGCCTTTCCGGGCGGGCTCTTGGCGGACGAGATTCTCACCCCGGGCGACCGGCAGGTGCGGGCCCTTTTCGTCACCGGGGGCAACCCCCTGGTCACCATGGCCAACGCCGGCCGGCTGAAGGGGGCCCTCGGCAAGCTAGAACTCCTGGTGACGCTGGACCTCTTCCGGAATGAGACGGGCAGCCTCGCCCACTACGTCCTGCCGTGCACCTCGCCGCTGGAGCGGCCGGACCTGCCCTTCATCTTTCCACTGATGCTGGGCCTTCAGGCCCGCCCCTACCTTCAGGCCACCCGGGCCGTGCTGCGGCCCGAAGGTGAGCAGCGCGATGAGGCCAGCATCTACCTCGACCTCTGCCGGAAAAGTGGCGTGTCCCTCTTCGGGTCCCGCATTGCCCAGGCCCTCTTTCAGGTGCTGAAGGGCGTCGCCTCGCTGTTTCGCCGCCGCGGCCAGCAGCCGGCGCTACCGCAGCAGCTGCTGCTCTCTCTCCTCTTGAAGGTGTGCGGCCAGGTCTCGTTCCGGCGGCTGCTTCAGTCCCCCCGGGGGGTGCTGCGCGAACCGCACCGCAGCGATGACTTCCTTGGCGAGCGCCTCATCACGGAGGACAAGCTGGTGGACCTTGCTTCGCCAGTCCTCCTCCAGCAGGCGGCCAAGCTTGCCGCGGACTTCGAAACGGAGAAGCAGAACGCCGGGAAGCTGAAACTCATCGGCCGTCGGGCGGTGGGGACGCACAACTCCTGGACGCACAACCTGGAGGCGTTTGCCCAGCCCGGGACGAATTACCTGTACGTCCAACCCGACGACGCCCTGCGGCTGGGACTCGTGGAGGGGGCCCTGGCGGACGTGGCCAGCGGCACGGCCACCGTCCGCGTCCCGGTGAAGCTTCTGGCAGACCTCATGCCCGGCACAGTGGCGCTCCCGCACGGCTGGGGACACCAGCATGCGACGGGCCTGTCGGTGGCTTCGCGAACGCGCGGCGTTAATGTCAACCTGCTCGCCGCCGACGGCCCCGGGCGGATTGAACGCGTGTCCGGAATGGCCCACCTCACGGGAATGCTGGTGGACGTCCGGCCCGCCACCGGGCCTCAGGATGCGAGCAGCTGGTCAGGCTTGCCCGCGCTGGAGCAGGCCGTGTCGCCGGCTGTAACCAAGTAGTGCCTACCTGTTTCTCGCGAGCTCCGGGCGACGCCATAGACTGGCCGCCCACCTTGGCCCCCTTTCCCGAGTTCTCCACACCTGGACAGGGGCCGGGACCCCGTCGGCTAGGCGTCCAGGCCATCGGAGGACGGTGTTTGCTGGTACACTTGTGGCCACAGGGGCCTCGCGCAGGCCGCCCGAACCTCGGAATCTTCTAAAGGCTCGAGGGTTTCTCGCCCGCCCAATGCCCCCGGCAACGCGTCTCGGCAAATACCAGCTGCTCCGGAAGCTCGCCACGGGTGGCATGGCGGAGGTGTTTCTCGCCAAGACCGCCGGGCCCATGGGCTTCGAGAAGCAACTGGTGATTAAGCGGATTCTTCCCCACCTCGCGGAAGACCCCCAGTTCGTCCAGATGTTTCTCGGGGAGGCCAAGCTGGCCGCCCAGCTCAACCATCCCAACCTCGTCCAGATTTTCGACTTCGGCGAGTCCGACGGCAGCTACTTCATCGCCATGGAGTACATCGACGGGCCGACGGTGCGGCTTTTGCTCCAGCGGGCCCGCGAGCAGTCCCTGGCCGTCCCCTTCGCGCTCGCCGCCCGCATTGTCTCGGCGGCGGCCGAGGGCTTGGCCTACGCGCATGAGTTTACCGACGGCGTCACCGACGAGCCGCTCCAGCTGGTGCACCGGGACGTCAGCCCCGACAACATCCTCATCTCGCGCAGCGGCTCGGTGAAAGTCGTCGACTTCGGCATCGCCAAGGCCAGGGGCGTCAGCCACCACACCCAGACGGGGACCATCAAAGGCAAGGTGGCCTATATGGCGCCCGAGCAGCTCCGGGGAGAAGTCCTTGACCAACGGGTGGACCTCTACGGCCTCGGCGTCGTCCTCTATGAATTACTCACGCTGAACATGCCGTACGAGGCCTTGAGTGACGCGAGCCTCGTCCAGAAGGTCATGCATGAGCCATACGTCCCCCCGGCGGTGCGCCGGCCGGACCTTCCGCTTGCGTTGCGGGAAGTCCTTACCAAGCTGCTGGCCAAGAATCGCGACGAGCGATACGGCGACTGCCGGAGCCTCCAGGCGGACCTCGAGCGGTACATCCACGCCACCGGGGAAACGGCAAGCGGCTATGCGCTGGGGCAGCTGGTCGGCCGCCTAGTGCCGGCCGTGCCCGTCGGGACGCCAGTGGTGGAGCCCGAGCTGCCCATCTTCACCCCGACGGCGCTGGGCGCGTCGGAGCCCTCCCCGGCCGTCTTTGCACTCGACGACGCCGGCGTGGACGGGGAGGCCAAGACGGCCGTGGCCAGCAAACGGCCGCGGCGGGCAGCACCCGAGGGCTTCGTCTTCCCCGGCGCGCTCGAGGCCGAGCGCGCGCCGGTCCGGGCAGTCAAGCCGCTGGGCGATTTCGCTCACACCGACTTGCACGGGTCGGCCGTAGGCACCGACCCCTCTCGAGGCTCTCCGCGAGGGACTTCCGGCTGGTTTCTGGGCCTCGTCGTCCTCGGCGCCGCCGCCGCAGGCCTCTGGTTTGCCTGGACTCGGATTCTCCAGCCACCGGCACCTCCGCAGGGGACCGCCCCCATGGTGGTGACGGCCCCGCCTGCAGCGCCACCGCTGCCACCCCCTGTCGCGGTCGCCCCGCCACAACCGCTGCCGCCGGTCCCGCTGCCGCCTCCGCCTGCCGCGCCTTCTGCTCCCAAGCCCGCGGCGCCAGTGGCGGCCAGCCCACCCCCCGCCCGGCCGACTGCGCTGCCCAAGCCGCCTGCGCCAAACACAAAGTCGGATTCGGCAGCGAAGGCCGAGCAGCCGGCCGTCTCCAGCAAGCTGCTGGGGGCGTTCGAGGCCGTCGAGGCCCAGACCTCCAGCGCGCCAGCCCCGCAGGAGACCGAGGCCGCCAGCGTCCGCTTCGAAAGCCAACCGCCGCTGCATGTACGCGTCGGTGACCGCATCCTTGGAACGACACCCGTCGTCGTCCGAATGCCGGCACCGGGCCCGGTCGATGTTGAACTCTTCGACACCGGCCTCGGGCTGACGCGCCGTGAGCATGTCGAGCTCGCCGCTGGGGACAATGGGACGCGTACCGTGACGTTCGAGAAGGGTGCCATCGACTTCCAGGTGCAGCCGGGCATCACCGTCTACGTGGACGGCAAGAAGCTCGGCCAGGCCCCGTTCGACAAGCCGATGCCTCTTTACGAAGGGAAGCACCCGGTGCGGCTGGTCCTCGAGGGCCAGGAAGAGCGACGTCTGGTGACTGTCATGCCAGGGGAGACCGAGACCCTGGAATTCACCTTCGAACGCTGAGCCTGGCAGTGTGCGCTGACGCTCCGGTAGCAGGCCCATGTACTGTGGCGCGCCGGCTGGCCGCTTTACCCGAACCCTCTTGCCTCCGGCGCAGCGTTGTATGCCCTATCGGAAAGTGGCACCGTGATTGCCGCCGGAAGGAGAACTCCTTGTCCGAAACGCCCAAACCGGATTGGCGCACTCACGGAGTTCAGGTGGTCACGGCCGGACGCTGGACCCGAACACCGCGCAGACGCCAGGCATGAGTCGCGCGGCGGCCATCTCGCAGGCGCGGGTCGGCGCGGCGAAGATTTGGGCCGGGACGGTCACCATCGAACCAAGCGCGAAGACGGGAGCCCATCACCACGGAGCGCTCGAGTCGATAATCTATGTCGTCAAGGGAAAGGCCAGAATGCGGTGGGGGGAGCGGCTGGAGTTTCTGGCCGAGGCAGGCCCGGGCGACTTCATCTACGTTCCTCCGTTCGTCCCGCACCAGGAAATCAACGCCGCCGAGGAAGTCCTGGAGTGCGTCCTCGTCCGGAGCGGCCAGGACCCCGTCGTCGTCAACCTCGACATCACCCCAGTAGAAACGACGGAGGCCATCGCCTGGGTGGACGACATCCACCGTCCGCAGAGCCAGTGACGGCGGCGAAGGCTTGCGCCGCGCATCATTTGTCGGTACATCGAGCTCGCACGCGCGATTAGCTCAGATGGATAGAGCGTCGGCCTCCGGAGCCGAAGGCCATCGGTTCGAGTCCGATATCGCGCACTCCCGCAACTGCTCTTCCTGACTCGACTTTTGTCTGCGGTGACGGAGCGTTTTGTGGCCTCCCGCCGAAGTGGGTCCCGCGGGGGTCCCGCGAATTCGAAGTCCCTCCTCTGCGACCGCGCTGCGCATTTGAGGCGCGGAGGGCATCCCGTCGACCTTGAGCCGGTCAATCTCGGCCCGCAGGAAGTCGTGTTCGAGGTGTCCGTATGTCTCGGCCGTCAACTTCGGGTCCTCGTGCCGCAGCACCTTCTGCACGGCCACCAGCGGCACGCCAGCCCGAAGCAGCAAGGTGGCCGTCGTGTGGCGCAAGTCGTGGAAGCGGACAAGGCGCACCTTGGGCTTTGCCCAGAGCTTCATGTCGCAGCGCGGGCAGCGCCGCTCGGCGTTGTCTCCGGTTTCCTCGACGTAGCCGCAACCCTTACGACGGCAGACGTGGCGCCAGCTCTCGGCGATGCCGGCCCGACCGAGAGCGCGCCGAAGCAAGAGTTCCAGCCGTATGTCGCGTCGGTACATGCGCCCAGACGGGTCCGGAAAAACCAGCGGCGTCGAAGAGACCCGGTGGTGTCTCTAAAAGTGTGTAGTTGATGAAGTCGCTGTCGACGGAAATGACGGGGAAGCTCCTCGGGAAACCAAACCCGAATGGTCCTCCCTTGGCGGGGAGGCCGAGGAGTTCCCCGTGACCGACGTTAGCGATTTCGATGCGCTTTCCCAAGAAGACGTCCGTGGAGATTTGCGCCAGGTGTTCCTCGGAGCCATTCGGATGACGCTGGAGACCCTGCTGGAGGAGGAGGTCCGCGGGATGGTGGGTGCCAGCCG
>JADGRA010000041.1 GCA_017881265.1 Myxococcaceae bacterium
AAGGCCAGCGTCCTGGGCCTCTAGACGACGGGGACCCACATCTCCGACGATGAGTCGCGGGGGGATCGAACCCCCGACCCTCGGCTTAAAAGGCCGGTGCTCTACCAGCTGAGCTAGCGACTCGTACGGGTGGTCATGTCCCAAGTTGCCCATGGCTGCAAGTCCGAACCCCAGCCGGCGCTCGGCTTTTTCCGCGGCGGCCGAGCCCCGATGCCTCTGGACCATGCAGCCTGAGGACGAAGCCGACCCTCCCGACGAGGAGGAAGCGCCCCGGGGCCTTACCCGCCTCTACCTCACCCGGGCGGGCGCCGAGCGGCTGCACGCGGAGCTTCTCGGGCTGCTCAAGACCGAGCGTCCCCGCGTCACGGCGGAGGTCAGCGCGGCGGCGGCCCAGGGGGACCGCAGCGAAAACGCCGAGTACATCTACGGGAAGAAACGCCTGCGGGAAATCGACCGACGCATTCGCTTCCTGCAGCGCCGCCTGGACAATTCCACCGTCGTCGACCCGCGGGAGCAGACCGACCCGAGCCGCGTCTACTTCGGTGCGACGCTGGTACTCGAGGACGAGGACGGCAAGCGCGCCGTCTACCAACTGGTGGGGGCTGATGAGACCGACGCCCGGGGCGGGCGCATCAGCGTGGACTCCCCGCTGGGCCGGGCGCTGTTGGGCAAGCAGCTGGGCGCTTCGGTGACAGTCGTGCGTCCACGCGGAGAAGTGGACGTGACCATCATCGAGATTCGCTACGAGTGACAAACGCGATGCCCCAGACGACACAGGTACAGTCCCACCTCTGGCGCACCTACCGCCGACTCGACCCCTCTCTTCTGACCGCCGAGGACCCGCCCGCGGGCGGGGATGGGCTGGGGCTACACCAGAGGGACGGCCGGACGACCCTGGCCTTCGGCACCTACACCCGCGCGGGGCTGGAGAACGCGCTGCGTGCCTACGGGACGCTTGCCCGCCTGAGGGCGCGCGGACTGGGCGCCATTGCCGTGCGCCTGGACCTGGCAGACCCCTTCCGGCCGCGCATCCGGCTGGAAAGCGGCCTGTACGGGGGCCGCCCCTGCCTGGACGTCGAGCTGCGAGAAACGACGGGGGCGGCCGTGGGGTTGCCCGTCGCCCGGGGGACGGTGCGGGCGCTGTACCTTGAGTCCCTGCTGCTGCAGCACCCCGGCCGAAGCTTCGACTGGTCGCGTCCGCCGCTGCCGGAGCAGGAATTTCCGGGCCTTTCCCTCTCCGGCGAGGTGCTGCAGATGCTGTTGCTGCTGGCCAAGCGGGTGGGCGTCGAGGCGCTGGCCCTGCGCCCGTCGACGTTTCATGCGGCGTGGATTTATTCCCGGTACTTCCACTTTGTCGACGGGCGGGCCGCGGGGCGCCTGGCGTCCCTGCGCGCGGATGGGCGGCTGAGGCCACTCTGGGTGCTGTCCTGGGCCCTGGAACTCGGCTGCCTGCGGCGGGATGGAGAGCGGGTGTCGTTTTCGCCCGACGTCATGGCCGCGCCGCTCACCCGGCGGGTGGCATCCCATTTTGCCAGCCGAAGCTGGAAAAGAGCCTTCCTCCGAGGCCAGGCCGAGCGACACGTGCTGGATGTTGCTTGCCTTCGGGCGCGTTTCCCCTGGAGCAAAATGCCGCCTGGCGTGCCGCCCGCGTCCCTGCAGCGGCTGCTCGGGCGAACTTGAACAGCAATCAACAGCCGGTGACCCGCTCGTCGGAGGCCGTGCCTATACTCCTCAGCGCTCAGTAGGGGAGTGTGCGGCGCCCGGTCGCGGCGCAGCGTGGTCTGTTGCACCCGCGGTCCACAGAGGCATCCGGCACCCCACGATGGAAAAGAACTTCATCCTCGACACCAACGTCCTGCTGCATGACCCACGGTCCCTCTTCACCTTCGAAGACAACAACGTCGTCATCCCGATTTACGTCATTGAAGAGGTCGACAAGTTCAAGCGCGACCTCAGTGAACTTGGCCGAAACGCACGCCTGGTCGCTCGCTACCTGGACGCGTTGCGCGCCGAGGGCTCGCTAGCCGAAGGCGTGCCGCTTCCGGGCGGCGGCAACCTCCGGGTGGTGGTGAGCCACCGGCCGCTGTCGCCCGCCATCGGCGACGCGCAGTTGATGGACAACCGCATCCTCTCGGTCGCGCTCGACATGAAAGAGCGCGAGCCGGACGTGAAGGCGGTGTTCATCACCAAGGACACCTCGCTGCGCATCCGGGCCGACGCGGTGGGGCTGGAAGCCCAGGACTACGACGCGCAGCGGGTGGAAATCAGCGAGCTCTTCACCGGGCACCGGGAACTCCTCGTGCCGCGGGAGCTGGTCGACCAAATGTACAAGCCGGGCGCCGAGGTGGCGCTCCCGGACGCCGAGACCATCGCTCCCAACGAATTTGTCCTCCTCAAGGACGAGACCAACCCCTCCCACACCGCCATGGGGCGGATGAGCCCGGCCAAGGGGCGGCTGGTGCCCCTGCTGCGCTCGGTCAAGGACGGGGTGTGGGGCATCCGCCCCCGCAACATGGAACAGAGCTACACCTTCGACCTGCTCCTCAACGACGACATCAAGCTGGTCACCATCGTTGGCAAGGCTGGCACCGGGAAGACACTGCTCGCCATTGCCGCGGGCCTGCACAAGACCACCGAGGAGAGTGCCTACCAGAAGCTGCTGGTGAGCCGGCCCATCTTCCCCCTTGGCCGCGACATCGGCTACCTGCCGGGGGATGTGGAGCAGAAGCTCAACCCCTGGATGCAGCCCATCTTCGACAACGTCGAGTTCCTCATGAATTTGAGCCGTGCCGACAAGAAGGCCGGCCGCGGCTACCATGAGTTGCTCGACCTGGGCATCCTGGAGATTGAGGCGCTGACCTACATCCGGGGTCGCAGCATCCCCAACCAGTTCATCATCGTGGACGAGGCGCAAAACCTCACCCCGCACGAGGTGAAGACCATCATCACCCGCGTCGGCGATGGCACGAAAATCATCCTCACCGGCGACCCCTTCCAAATCGACAACCCCTACGTCGACGCCACGAGCAACGGCCTGGTGCATGTCGTCAACCGCTTCCAGAAGGAACGCATCGCCGGACACATCACCATGACCAAGGGCGAGCGCAGCGCGCTGGCCGAACTGGCGGCCAACCTCCTGTAACGGGTGCCCGTCAGGTGCGGTGGATGGTCAGGCCGCGGTGGCTGGCTGGAACTCGCGGCCACCGGGCGCCGTCGGCAACAGACGCCGGATGAGGCGTCGCTTCACCACTTCCACCAGGACGAGGTAGCTCGCGCAGGCGACGCCCAGGAAGAGGAAGTACGCCCAAGGCAGGGGCACCAGCCCCAGGGGTCCGGCCGCGGGCGTCCACGGCAAAAGGCAGCCCACCGCCACCACCGCCAGGGCGGTAAGGGTGAGGGGCCGGCTGGGGCGGCTTCGCAGGGGGTTGCCCGCGGTGCGGATGATGAAAAGGACCAGCACCTGCGTCGCCAGCGACTCGACGAACCAGCCGGTGTGGAACTCTGCCTCCGGCGCGTGGAAAAGCTGCAGCAGCACCCAGAACGTCAGGAAGTCGTAGAGCGAGCTGATGGGGCCATGAACAGCATGAAGTTGCGGATGACGCGCATGTCCCAGCGCTGGGGCCGGCGCATGTAGGTCTCATCGACATTGTCGGTGGGGATGGTGATTTGCGCCATGTCGTAGAGGAAGTTGTTGAGCAGAATCTGCGTCGGCAGCATGGGCAAAAAGGGGAGGAACACCGAGGCGGCCGCCATGCTGAACATGTTGCCGAAGTTCGAGCTGGTCCCCATGAGCAGGTACTTCATGACATTTCCGAAGGCCCGCCGGCCGGCCACAATCCCCTGGTGCAGCACCGCCAGGCTGTGCTCGAGCAGGATGATGTCGGCGGCATCCCGGGCCACGTCCACGGCCCCGGCGACCGAGATGCCGACGTCGGCGGCGTGGAGGGAGGGGGCGTCGTTGATTCCGTCGCCCAGGTAGCCCACCACGTGGCTTCGGTGCCGCAGCGCCTGGAGGATGCGGTTCTTCTGCGCCGGAGAGACGCGCGCAAACACCGTCGTCTGCTCTGCCACGTGTGCCAGCGCAGTGTCCCCGAGGCGCTCCACGGCTTCCCCCGTCACCACCTCGCCGACGTCGAGGCCCACCTAGGCGCAGACGTGACGGGCGACGAGGGCGTCGTCTCCGGAGAGGATTTTCACCACGACGCCGTCGGCCCGCATTGCCTCCAGCGTTGCCCCGACGTCGGGCAGCGGCGGGTCGACGAAGGCCAGAAAGCCCTGCAGCGTCATCTTCTGCTCCGCCTCCACCGAACAGCTCTCCTCGGCCGGCATGAGGCGGGTGGCCACGCCGATGGCCCGGAGGCCCTGGGCGCCGAAGGCCTGGTAGGTCTGCTGGCAGTGCAGGCGGTCGGCAGCGTCGAGGTCGACGATGCTGCCCCCGGCCCAGGCCTCGGTGCACACGGCGAGCACGCTCTCCGGGGCCCCCTTGGTAATGAGCAGCAGTCCGGCCGGCGTCTGCACTTGGACCGAGAGGCGTCGGCGCTCGAAGTCGAAGGGGACTTCATCCCGCTTTTCTCCAGCGGGGGCCGGTGCGCCGGCTGCGCGCAGGATGGCGGCGTCGAGCGGACTGCGGATGCCCGTCTGGAGCGCGCTGTTCAGCGCGCCCAGCCGGAGCACCTCGGGAGTGGCCCGGCCAAAACCCATCGACGCTGCTCTCCAGGGCGAGCTCGCCGGTGGTCAGCGTCCCCGTCTTGTCGCTGCAGAGGATGTCGATGCTGCCCAGGTTCTGGATGGCGGACAGGTGCTTGACGATGACTTTCTGCCGGGCCATGCGCACCGCGCCTTGCGCCAGGGTGACGGTGGTAATCATCGGCAGGAACTCCGGTGTCAGCCCCACCGCCAGCGCCACCGCGAAGAGGAGCGACTCGAACGCCGGCCGGTGCAGCGCCAGGCTGACGACGAGGATGAAGAGCACCAGGAAGACGACGGTGCGCATGATGAGGCCGCCGAAGTGGCGCAGGCCCCGTTCGAATTCCGTCTCCGGCGGCCGCTTCGCCAGGCGGGCCGCAATCTCACCGAAGGCGGTCCCCGGCCCTGTCTCGAGGACCACCGCCGTCCCGGACCCACTCACCACCGACGTCCCGAGGAAGACACGGTCTGGGGCGTCGGTGCCGCCCGGGCCGCCGGACGGGGCGTCGGCGGAGGCTTCCTTCTCCACCGGGAAGGACTCCCCGGTAAGGGCCGCTTGCTGCACGTGCAGGTGCTTGGCTTCAAGCAGGCGCGCGTCGGCGGGGACGAGGTCACCGGCGCTCAGCCGCACCACGTCGCCTGGCACCAGCTCGCGGCGGCCCAGCTCGCGCCACACCCCGTCCCGCAGCACCGTGGCCGTGGGCGCGACGCTGTTTCGCAGCCGCAGGACGGTCTTCTGGGAGCGGTAGGTCTGGGCAAAATTCACCGCCACGCTGAGCAGTACCATGGTGATGATGAGGACGGCGTTGACGACTTCCCCGAGCAGGCCGGAGACCACCCCCGCCACCAGGAGAATCAGCGCCAGGGGATTGGCCAGACCGGCGAGAATCTCCGCCGCGGCGCTCCATCGGCTGCCGGCGGACGTCTCGTTGAAGCCGCTCTCAGCAAGCCGCCGCTCGGCTTCCGCCGAGCTCAGTCCGCGTGCCTCGGACGCCCCAGACATCGCGGTCGGACTTGCCTGCACCACGGTGGTCAGTGCTTAGGGAGGTTCCCACGCCCACGTCCAGCAACAATCCGCATCACTCCAGTCGGCGCCGGGGCCCGTCTCGTCGAGGGACGCTCCAGCGGCTGCAGGGTGTGGCGAAGGCTTGCAACGCCCTAGCTGGATGGGCGGACGCTGCCGGCCGTGGGGGAGGTGCTGTTAGGCTAGCGGTGACCGACCTGGAGGCCAGTGACGGCCAAGGGGAGGACTTGCGTTGATTCTCGAAGGAAAGCCGGTACTCGAGTACCCCCAGGCCTACACCTTCAAGGTGATGGGCAAGCAGGAGCACGGCTTCCGGGAATACGTCCGCCAGCTTTTCCACCGGGTGCTGGCGCAGGAAGTGTCCCAGGATTCCATGAGCGAGCTTCCATCCAAGGGGGCCCGCTACCTCTCCGTTTCCGTGACGGTGGTGCTCATCTCAGAGGAACAACGGGCGCGGGTCTACGAGGCACTGCACAAGGACCGCCGCATCCTGTACTACCTGTAGCCGGACTCGATGGCTGACCCGCCTGCCGACAGCGCCGCCACCCACTCCCCGGAAACGACGGCACCGTTCACCACGGAGGCGGTCCTCGCCCGGCTGGGGAGGCGGCTGGAGCTCGACGAGTCGTCGAGGGTTCTCGAGTTCCGAGTGCGGGGTCCGAGCGCGGCGGTGGTGCTGGCGCGGGACCTCGGCTGCCGCATCACCGTGGCCGACCCCTCGCCGGAGGTCCTCGAACGCGTTCAGCTGGAAGCCGATGGCGCGGGCGTCCTCCACCGGCTGACGCTGCTTACCGTCGACGCTGGGGCACCCGCCTTACCCCCAGCGGCCTTCGAAGTGGCCATCGTCGGGGAACGGGTGAGCGCCCTTGCGCCGCTCGCCATCCTGCTAAGGCAGACGCTGGTGCCGTCCCGCGGCCGGCTGGTGGCAGTCGTCGCGGCCCGGGTGGGGCTGGCGCGGCGCGACCTCGCGGCTTGGGAGAAGGCCCTGGGTGCACCCTTGCGCACGCCCCAGGCGGAACTCGCCGAATTGATGCGCCACGGCTTCGAACCGGAATGGGCCGAGGCCCTCAGCGAGCCCGAGCTGGTCCAGCTGTACGGGGCGCGCCGGGCCCCGCCAGACGAAGAAGCCGCACTCGTGCAGCTTGGGCCCGCGGGACTCAGCTTCGTCCTGGTGGCCGGACGGCGTCGCGAGCCAGATGAGGCCCCGCCGCCGGCGCGAGACCGAGGCTAGCCGGCGGCCGAGTCCTTGTCGTGGCGGCCCTTCGACGGCGCCCGTCAGGCGAGGCTGCGCGCGCCTGGGGAGAAATCCAGAAGGCTAAGGCGCTCGGGCGCGACGGCGAGGGTGACGTCGGCCCGCTTCCCGGCCGCATCCCCGCCAAGTTGGAAGGGTACGTCCCGGTCGAAATGGACGTCCACCTGGGAGGCGAGGAAGTCCTGGACACCGCTGGGGAACCACTCGCCGCGCCACAAGCGGCGGACGTTGGCCACCACCGAAAGAGGCCGCACCACACCCACCCGCAGGTGCATGGTGCCGGCCTGGGTGCCGGCGAAGGGGAACATGCGGATGCCGTAGCCGTAGTAGGGGATGGTGCTGGCCGCAGCCAGCATGGCCGGGCCGCGGTACAGAAGGCCACCCGGGGCGATGGTGGCCAGCCGCTGTCCGTCCGGGCCGAGGCGGTAAGCGGGGCTGTCGGAACGATTGCGGATTTCGCACTCCGCGGTCGTCGCGTGAAGCAGCGCGTGGGGAAGCGTGCGCAGCAGCACAGTGGCGGCGTAGCCCCGGGAGCCGGTGAGAAGGCGCGACAGCCAGCTGCCGGACACCTGCTCCTTCAGCCACACGTAGTCATTGAGCAGCTGGGCATCCAGCCCCAGGCTGGCGAAGGGGGCGCGGCGTCCCTCCACCGAGAGCAGCTGGAGCGGGCGGTAGCCCGGCACCTCGCCGGCGCGGGCCCGAAGCACGTCATCCACAATTCCGTCGCTGCGGACCCCGGAGGCATTCACCCAGGCGGCCAGGCCGTTGCCGGTGCCCAGCTTGAGGACGCCGAAGTGGGGAAGGCGGCTGACGCGGCGCCGCGCGGCGAGGTTGAGGACCTCGTCGGCGAAGCCCATGAAGGTGCCATCCCCGCCGCCGAAGAAGACGGTGTGGTAGTCGCTGTCCACCACAGCATTGGCGATGCGCCGGGCGTCGAACGGAGAACGGGACACGTACAAGTCGCCGCGCGCCACCACGTGGGACAGGGCGCGCAGCACCGCCGGCGTCACTCGCCTGGCATGGGCGTTGAGGAGGACGGCCACGCGCGAGGGACTCGCCGGCCGCCGCGGGGGCGGACCGGAGACGGCCGGGGTGGGGGAGGGAACCAGTTCCACAGGCTTGCCGTTCAAGTCATGGCTGCCGCGGTGCGGCATGCCCATGCTTTGGCTGCAGGTTTCTGGCCAGCCGCCGACCGGGGCTGGGCGTCACCCAACCGTAACAATCTCGCTTCTTTAGTGCCGACGGAAGGCGACGCCAAGGCGCGGGTGTGAAAGCGCGGTGACGGGCAGGTGCGCAATCTGCGTTGCACCTGACCAGGTCGGTTTGACACCCAGTGAGCGCTGGTTAGCTTCGTTTCATCTAGCGGTATTCCCGTTCTGGAGGATTTCGTGGGGAAAATCATTGGCATAGACCTGGGCACCACCAACAGCGTGGTGGCGATTATGGAAGGTCGCGAGCCCAAGGTGCTCACCAACGAGGAGGGTACGCGGACCACCCCCTCGGTGGTGGCGATTCTCAAGGATGGTGAGCGGTTGGTGGGGCAGGTGGCGAAGCGCCAGGCCATCACCAATCCCGAGCGCACCATCTATTCCATCAAGCGCTTCATGGGGCGCCGCTTCGAGGAGGTCACCGAAGAGGCCAAGCTGGTCCCCTACAAGGTGGTCCGAGGCCCCAGCGGGGATGCCCGCGTCGAAATTGACGGCAAGCAGTACAGCCCGCCGGAGATTTCTGCGCAGGTGCTGCTCAAGCTGAAGCGCGCTGCCGAGAACTACCTGGGTGAGAAGGTCACCGACGCGGTCATCACCGTGCCGGCGTACTTCAACGACGCCCAGCGGCAGGCCACCAAGGACGCCGGCGAAATCGCCGGGCTGAACGTCCGCCGCATCATCAACGAGCCGACCGCCGCAGCGCTGGCGTACGGGCTGGACAAGAAGAAGGACGAGAAGATTGCCGTCTACGACTTCGGTGGCGGCACTTTCGACATCTCCATCCTCGAGGTGGGCGAGAACGTGGTGGAGGTCCTGGCCACCAACGGCGACACCCATCTCGGCGGTGACAACATCGACCAGCTCATCATGGACTGGCTGATTGCCGAGTTCCGCAAGGACACCGGCATCGACGTGTCCAAGGACAAGATGGTTCTGCAGCGGCTGAAGGAGGCTGCCGAGAAGGCCAAGATTGAGCTCTCCAGCACCATGGAGACGGACATCAATCTGCCCTTCCTCACCGCGGACCAGAATGGGCCGAAGCACCTCAACGTCAAGCTGAGCCGGGCGAAGTTCGAGGCGATGATTGACGGGCTGGTGGAGCGGAGCCTCGAGCCGTGCCGCAAGTGCATCAAGGACTCGGGCCTCGAGGCCAAGGACCTCCACGAAATCATCCTGGTGGGTGGTTCGACGCGCATCCCGAAGGTCGCCGATGCGGTGAAGCGCCTCTTCGGCAAGGAGCCCAACCGGTCGGTGAACCCCGATGAGGTGGTGGCAGTCGGCGCCGCGGTCCAGGGCGGCGTGCTCTCCGGGGACGTGAAGGACATCCTCCTTCTCGACGTCACCCCGCTGTCCTTGGGCGTCGAGACGCTGGGTGGGGTGATGACCAAGCTCATCGAGCGCAACACCACCATCCCCACCAAGAAGGCGGAGACGTTCTCCACGGCGGCCGATGGCCAGACGCAGGTCGAAATCCACGTCCTGCAGGGCGAGCGCGAGATGGCGGGCGACAACCGGACGCTGGGCCGATTCCAGCTCACCGGGATGCCGCCGGCGCCGCGGGGCGTGCCGCAGGTCGAGGTGACGTTCGACATCGACGCCAACGGCATCCTCAACGTCAACGCCAAGGACAAGGCGACGGGCAAGGAGCAGAGCATCACCATCACCCACTCCTCGGGCCTCAACAAGGCCGAGGTGGAGAAGATGGTGTCGGATGCCCGCGCCAACGAGGCGGCGGACAAGGAGCGGCGCGAGGTGGTCGAGCTGAAGAATCGGGCCGAGAACCTCACCTACCAGATGGAGAAGCTGCTCAAGGAGAACAAGGAGAAGCTCTCCCCGGACAGCGTCACCAAGCTCGAGTCGGCCCTTGCCGGCCTGAACGCTGTCCGCGACGGCAGCGACAAGGCGGCACTCCAGAGCGCGATGACCGCACTCGAGGAGGCCAGCCACAAGGCCGCCGAGGAGATGTACCGGGCGGCGGGTGCGGCCGCCGGAGGTCCGGGTGCGCCTGGCGCCCCCGGAGCCGCCGGAGCACCCGGCGGGGAAGCTCCGCCGAAGAAGGACGACGTCGTCGACGCCGAGTTCCGCACCAACTAGCGCCGGAACGCCCAGCGCGAAGCGCATGACCTGGTCCGACCGCTGGTTGGACCAGGTCAGTTTGTTTTCGGGCCACCCCATGTCGCCCTGGGGGGCATCGACGCCGCCCGTGTCTATGGCCTGGCCCGGCGCGGTCGGCGTCCCTTCTTCTCGGCCTGGCCCTCCTGGTCGCGGCCAGCCTCAGGCTTCCCCGCCAAATCCGAAACCTGCCGAGGGTCGACGGCCCGAGTCACTGGAGTCGCGCCAATCCGCGGCGCGCGCTTTGTCGCCATAGGTGGGTGAGGATTTGACCGGCGTCGGTCCACCGCCGCTAAACACGGGTTGCCCTACCCCCCCGGGGACGCTGTCAGGTCCGGCGGGCGCTCTGGTGCAGCTCGAGCAGAATCTCCCCGCCCTTGAAGAGGCGGACAGCTCCTGACGTCTGGCTGACCACCAGGGCCAGGCACTCCGTGCTGGCGGTGATGCCGGCCGCGGCGGCGTGGCGCGCGCCCAGGCCCAGGGGCACCTTCACGTTGTCGTCCGTGGCGGACAGGTAGCGCCCGGCCGACAGCACCACGCCGTCCTCGCGGATGACGAAGGCGCCGTCCAGGACGGAGAAGTTCTTGATGGCTTCGCGGATTTTCGGGTCGAGGACGTTGCGCTCGGACTCGCCCAGGCCCTGGAAGGGGTTGAGGGTAATCTGCCGGCTCTTCTCGAGGACGTTGTTGTGGTCGCCGATGGTGATGATGGTGCCGATGGGGTGGCCCTCGTACCCCTCCTGCCCAATCTGCAGCGCCAGCTGAAGCAGGGCGTCCACCACCTGGCTGTCGAAGCCTTCCCCGAGCTTGACGCCTTCGATGGCCACCCGGTCGTCCAGCGAGCCCCCGATGCGCATCTGCATCAGGGTGTCCGGGGAGCGGCCCACCCGTCCGGTCATGCACAGCACCAGGTCGCCCTCCTTGAAGGCCCCCTGGGACAGCGCCGAGACCAAGGCCACTTTGACCCGCTCCACCCGGCTATAGTCGTAGGCGGGAATCACCAGGGCCCGGTAGCGCCGTCCCTGGAGTTCGGTGGCGATGGGCTCCGCCGTCACCGCGTACACCAGCTTGTGGCGGATTTTGCGACGGCGAAGGTCCTCGGCCGCAATGGGAACGTCACAAATGTAGAGGAAATGGTCGACGTCAGCCTTCGAGGCTAAGGCGAGTGCGCCGCGGAGGAACTCGCGGTCGAACCTCGAAGCCTCACTCCGCGCCTTCTCGCCCTCGGACATACGAAACCCCAGGTTACCTTGACTTCGCAAAACCGGCGAATAAGACTCCGCGCCCCTTTTTCGGGGCGGAGCCCGGGCGTTCTGCCCGCGGCCGTACGAGGACAGCGGCTTTGAACCAGAAAGATCTCAAGCGCTACAAGAAGATGCTGGAGGACAGCAAGCAGGCCTTGCTGATGAGCGCCAAGAAGACGCTGATGGAGGAGTCGAACTTCGACACCGACGACCTCCCGGACGAGATTGACCTGGCCAGCAGCGAGTACGCCCAGTCAATGGTCTTTCGGCTCCGCGACCGCGAGAAATTCCTGCTGAAGAAAATCGAGAGGGCCCTGGTGCGCATCGAGGACGGCACGTTCGGCATCTGCGAACGCTGCGAGGAGCCCATCAGCCCCAAGCGCCTCGAGGCTCGTCCGGTCACCACGCTCTGCATCCGCTGCAAAGAGGAGCAGGAGAAAAAGGAAAAGTCCTACGGGTGAGGCTTCCCCGCGGGGCCTCTCACGCCGGCTGCAACTCGACCCGGAGCAGCTCTCGGCCGACCAGAAACTGGTCGCCGCTGTCGACGAAGACGGCGTTGGTGAGCCGCAGGAAGGTGCCGTTGGAGCTGCCCACGTCCCGGACTACCAGCCGCTCGCCCCGGGCCTTCAGCACCGCATGGCGGCCCGACACGAAGCCGTCGGTGGGAAAGACGATGTCGCCCGTCTCCCGGCCGAGCAGGTTGTCGCCCTCCCGCAACGGGAACGCCGCTCCGCGCTGGCCCCCGTCGAGAAGCTGGATGATGCGCAGCCGGTAGCCGAGGTCGGGGGACCCCCAGGCAAGCGTCCCGTCCTCGGCCGGCGTGGCTTGGAGGACCACTTCCAGAAGTAGCCGCTGACGGCCCAGCCGGAGCTCCCCTCCCACCGGAAGTTCCCGTTCGGCCCGGAGACGCGCGAAGACGCCGTTGCCGCCCCCGGCGTCCTCCACCGCCAGACGGCCCCCGGAGAAGAAGAAGCGCACCTGGATGGGGGCCACGTACGGGTCGTCCGGAAACCGCAGGTCACCTGCGGTGCCTGCCGTCATCACCTCGCCCCGCATGGGCAGCACGGACTCGGCGCCGCCATCGGCGCGCACCACCCGCAGCAGGACGCGTGGACGTGCGCCGGGCGCGGGCGCCAGCGACGCCCCGCAGCCGGCGCAGGTGCTGCTGGCGGGGGGGTTGGAGACGCCACAGAGGGGGCAGGTGACCATGCGTGTACGGCCCGGCACTCTAGCAGAGCTGCCTGCCCGGGCTTGCGGTGGGCCGGTGCGGCATGACAGCGTTCAGTTCGCTCTCGCCGTGACCTGTCCAACCTGCTCAGCGGACACCGGAACTTCCGCCCAGTTCTGCCCGGCCTGTGGCGTCGCGCTCCCGCGGCTCACCGGCGACGGCGACCCGCTGGTGGGCAAGGTGGTGGCCCACAAGTACGCCGTCGAGCAGTGCATCGGCGAGGGGGGCATGGGGCGCGTCTACCGGGCCCGCCAGCTGGTGCTGGACAAGCGCGTCGTCCTGAAGGTGCTTCACCAGGAGCTGCTTTCGGATGCGCGCACCGTGGCGCGCTTTCAGCGGGAGGCGCGCGCGGCCAGCCGCCTCAACCACCCCAACTCCATCAATATCCTCGACTTCGGCGTGGCCGAGGACGGCGAGCTCTTCATCGCCATGGAGTACGTCGACGGGCACGACCTGCATCACCTGCTCACCCACGAGTGGCCGCTGTCCGAGCCACGCATCATCCGCATTGTGTCCCAGGTGCTCTCCGCTCTCGCCGACGCGCACGCCGCCGGCGTCATCCACCGCGACCTCAAGCCCGAGAACGTCATGGTGGAGCCCCGGCGAGGGGGGGAGAGCGACGTGGTGAAGGTGCTCGACTTTGGCATTGCCAAAATCGTCGACACCGCCGAGGCCGGGCCTGCCCTCACGCGGGCCGGCTTCGTCTGCGGGACGCCGGAGTACATGTCCCCCGAGCAAGCCAAGGGGGCGCCCCTCGACGCGCGCAGCGACCTGTACTCGGTGGGGGTCCTTCTCTTCCAGTTGGTCACCCGCCGGCTGCCCTTCGAGGCCGACACGGCGGTGGGCTTCGCCACCAAGCACCTCACCGAACCGCCACCGCCGCCCTCCCGGCTGCGTCCGGGGGGCTGCTCGGCGCAGCTGGAGCACCTCATCCTCCAGGCGCTCAGCAAGGACCCGATGGCCCGGCCGCAGACGGCCGAGGACTTCCTGGACGCGTTGAATGCCCTGCCGGCTGGCCAGTCTTCCCACGACGCGCGGACGGCCCGGGTGGCACTACCCCTGGGCGCGACCGCCGAGAGGCCCCGGAAGTCGGATTTGGGGACGGCCCGGACCGTGGTGGCCGCCCCGCCTCCCCGGCAGAAGCGGGCCATCGGCCTGTGGGGCGCCGCACTGGCAGTGCTAGGCGTGGCCGCGGCGGGCCTGTTGGCCTTCCTCGTCCTGCGGGCGCCCTCTCCCAAGCCCGTCCCGGTGGTGAGCGCGCCCACGGCGGTGTGGCTGCGAGAGGTCCCGCCGGAACGGCGCGACGCCAAGCGCTCGGCGGACTTGGCCCGGGATGGCGACAACCTCTACGAGGCGGGGGATTTGGCCCTGGCACGCGCCAAGTACCTGGAGGCCTTCGAGGCGGACCCGACGGCAGAACTGGCCCTGAAGCTGGGTGCCCTGGCGCGCCTGCGGGGGCCGGCCGGGGCCGAGGAGGCGCAGGGCTTCTTCGCCCGGCACCTGCACGATGCGCCGACCTCCCACGCCCGGGCCCAAATCGCCCGGGCCGCGCCTGGCGTTTCCGGCGCAAGGTGAGGGGCGGCCCCCTTCGGGGGCTAGGCGACTTCGACCGCCAACACCTGCTCGCCGATGCGCACTCGGTCGCCCGCCTGAAGCACCCGTTCCTGGGTCCCCAGCCGCAGGAAGGTGCCCAGCCCGCCCGACAAGTCCCGCAGCAGTCCACCGCGCGCCGAGGCGGTCAGCTCGCAGTGGCGAGGCGCCAGGCCGGGCTCGCCCGGAAAATTCACGTCACAGCCGGCCAGTCCCAGCGTCAACAGGGGCTGGGCGGTGACGACGGCCCGACCGGGTCGCCCACCCACCAGCACCTCCTCCAGGGCCCAGAGGTTGCCCTGGGGTGGCAGGGGGACGCCGTAGGGGCGGGCCCGGGTGGCGTCCTTCGGGGGCGGGGGGATGAGTCCCTGGTAGCGAAGCAGCCGCTGGCCAATGGCGAAGCTGCCGCCCGGGGGGAGGACTTCCGGGGCGTGCAGGGTGACGAAGACGCCGGAGAGGCTGGACTCGTCCTTCACCGTCAGCTGCCCCTCCTTGATGCGGAAGGCGGCGTGGAGGGCCGAGACGTGGACGTCTTCCGGGAAGAGGATGGCCCCCCGGCTACGCCCGACGGAGCACCCGTTGGCCATTAGCCGGAAGCGCTGGCCGCGCGCGGGCCCGGAGACGACGCCGAGGATGAAGCGGCTCGCCACCGGTGCGGCGGGTGCCGGGCGACGGGCCGCCGCGGGGCCCGCTTCCAGCGTGCCGGTGGAGACCTGGACGGCGGGGGTGACGGCCTGCGGCATGGAAGGCGGGGGTGCTTCCGCCGGGGAAGCCTGGGGGCGTGCGGCCGGGAGCCACTGGACGAAGGGCGTGCCGCACGCCTCGCACCGGAGCGAGCCTGGCGGGCCGAGCACGTCGCACGTGGGGCAGACGACGCCGAGGCTACTCGCTAGGAGGCGCAACATGCGACGGGCGTGAATGTACACCAATGCCCGCTCTGCAAGCCTTCATTGAAGGCCTGATTTCGTAAAGTTACGATGGAAGACGCCCGGATGCTGCGCCTCAATGACATCCTCGAGCGGGTCCGCTCGTACCACCCAGACCCTGACCTCGACATTCTGAAGAAGGCCTACGTCTACTCGGCCAAGGTCCACCAGGGCCAGCTGCGCCGGTCGGGTGAGCCGTACCTGGTGCACCCGCTGGAGGTGGCTGGCATCCTGGCCGAGCTCAAGCTGGACGAGGCGAGCATCGTCACCGGGCTTCTGCACGACACCATCGAGGACACCCTGGCCACGCCGCAGGAGCTGGAGGAGCTCTTCGGCAAGGAAGTGGCGCAGCTGGTCGACGGCGTCACCAAGCTGGGCAAGTTTTCCGCCTCGGCGACGCTGAGCCAGGAGGAGCGCCAGGCCGAGAACTTCCGGAAGATGATTATCGCGATGGCCCAGGACATCCGGGTCATCCTGGTGAAGCTCGCCGACCGCACCCACAACATGCGGACCTTGGACCACATGTCCGAGGAGAAGCAGCAGCGCATCGCGCGCGAGACGCTGGACATCTACGCGCCCCTGGCCAACCGGCTGGGCATCAGCTGGATCAAAATTGAACTCGAGGACCTCGCCTTTCGGTACCTGCGTCCGAGCGACTACGCCGACATCGCCGAGAAGCTGAACCGGCGACGGCACGAGCGCGAGCGCTACGTCAACGACACCTGTGCCCTCATCGAGAACAAGCTCCGGGAGCGGGG
>JADGRA010000042.1 GCA_017881265.1 Myxococcaceae bacterium
TGCCCGGAAGGTTGAGCTTCTGCCCCAGCGCGTAGCCGCGGCCGGACACCCAGGCCTTCGCCTGCGCTTCGGTCCAGTCAGCTTTGAAGTTGACGATGACGCCGCCGGGCAGCGCCATCAGTCCGCCGAGTCCCGACGTCCCCTCCTGGTACACGGCGGACACCTTGGCGTTACGTCCGCAAGTCTTCATTTTAACTAGCAAATTACATGTAAAATTCCACTCTCTAGTAGTGAAGAGCCTGCTAGCGCCCTCGGCTAAGTGCGGCCGGGCGACGCCACGGCTGCCAGGAGGCCCGCGCCTTCCAGGGCACTTGCCGCCCAGCGCACCTGGGGGAAGGGCAGCTTGGCGCGCTCGGCGATGTCCAACAGCGACGTCGTCCCGTCACTCTGGTTGAGGACCCACAGCATGGCCATCTGCCGGGCCTGGGCGTGACTCTGTCCGCCCAGGGCCCCGTACAGGCCGCGCTTGCCCAGTTGCGGCTCGCCCTTCGGCGAGAGGTTCCGGTAGGTGCGGTTGCCCTCCAGCACCTCGAAGACTTCCAGGTAGCGGCGCAGGGTGTCGACGACGTTTTCGGGCCGCACCAGCAGAAGGTTGTCCGCCGACGTGTGGTACTCGGGGTACTCGCCGTAGGGCGTGCGGGTGAGGGAACCGACGGCCAGGTTGAAGCCCGGGCTGCAGTACTGCCTCTCGTCGTAGCCGTAGGGCGTGAAGTCCCGCACTTCGAAGTCCGCCCCGCTGTGCTGCAGCACGTGGACGGCGGCGCGGTCCACCTCGGCCGTGCCCCGGCGGCTGCGCTTGTAGGTGAGGCGGCCCTTGTCCCCGACGCACGCTGCCACCAGCCCGTGGGCGATGCGGGGCGCGGTCGCTTCGTTGCGGGCAAGCCAGGTAATGGCGCCGATGGTGCCGGGGACGAAGAGGAAGCGGTAGCTGTAGCGCAGGTGGAGGCCGCGCAGCATGCGCGCCAGAAGCGCGCACATGGCCATGCCGGCGCAGTTGTCGTTGGCCAAAGAAGGGTGGCAGCAGTGCGTGGACACCAGCACCTCCACCGCCTCCTGGCCGGGCACCAGCAATTCCCCGTAGCTGAGGGCCCCGTCCTGCAGCGTGGTGTCAATCTCCACGCGGTACTTGCCAGGGGGGAGCTGCTGCCGCACCGCATGTGGCAGGCAGAAGCCCCAGGCGTCCTGGTAGTAGCTGGTCCGGTAGGGAATTAACTCCGGCGCCTCCGGCAGCGAGTGCAGGTGTGGCTGCAACTCCTCGAGGGAGACGTCGCCTGCAAACGGCACGCTGTAGTTGAGGACGTGGAGGTTGGACACGTCCGTGTCCGCCAGCACCGTGCCGTCCGGCCCGCGCAGGCGCGCCCGGCGCAGGTTCCACTCGCGGGGCACTACCCAGTCCAGCACCGGGGTGCCGCTGGGCACTTCCTGCAGGGTCAGCGGCGCCGTGCGCTGCAGAATTTTGAGAGAGGCCCGCAGCCCGTCCCCGGTGATGGAGCGGCAGAGGGGGTACAGCTCCGCGATGGTGGCCTGAATTTCCTCGCCAAGCGGCCCCGCCTGAAGTCCCTCCAGAAGCGTGCGCAGCGCCGACGTCGGCGCACTGTCGGGGCCGGCGGCGGATGGCGCGTCCGTCATACCGGCAGCCGCCCGCGCATCTCCTGCAGCGCGGCAAGCGTCGCGTCCGGGTACTGCTTGTCCCGCTCGGCGATGATGTCCACCGGCCCTGGCCAGCTCACCGCAAACATCGCGTCGTCGTAGCGCAGCCCGCGTGCGGCCTCCGGCCGGTACTCGGTGGAGATGAAGTACTCCACCTCGGTCGCGTCCTGCAGCGTGTAGAAGCCGTGGGCGAAGCCCTTGGGGATGTAGAGCGCCCGGCCGTTGTCGACCGTCAACTCCACGCCCACCCACTGGCGAAAGCTGGGCGAGTCCGGTCGAATGTCCACCGCGACGTCGAAGAGGGCGCCCCGAGCGCAGCGGACCACCTTCACCTCCGCGTACGGCGGCGCCTGGTAGTGCAGCCCCCGCAGCGTGCGCTTCTTGTGGTTGAAGGAGACGCTGCACTGCGACAGCTCCCCCACAAGCCCCTGCGCCTGCATTTCGTGCGTGCACCAGGTGCGCGCGAAGTAGCCGCGGGCGTCCGCGTGCCGCTCCTGCTCGAGAAGGTGCACGCCGGCCAGGGACGTGGGCAGAAAGCGCATGTCTTCAGTCGAGGACGCGGGTTTCCGGGATGGGCACCACCAGCCGCGTACCCTTGGCCCGGACGTCGGCCAGTTGCTGGACAATCTCCTCCTTGAAATTCCAGGGGAGGATGAGAACGTAGTCGGCTCGGGCCTCGCGCAGCTTGTCCGGCGCGTGAATGGGAATGTGCGAGCCGGGCAGAAACTTTCCCTGCTTGTAGGGGCTGCGGTCGACGGTGAAGTCGATGAAATCCGTGCGGATGCCGCAGTAGTTGAGCAGGGTGTTGCCCTTGCCGGGCGCGCCGTAGCCCACCACCTTCTTCCCGGCGCGTTTGGCGCCGATGAGGAACTCGAGAAGCTTCCGCTTCGTCTCCTTCACCTGTTCCGAGAAGCCGTCGTACGTCTCCAGCCGCTGGAGCCCCGCGTCGACTTCCCGCTTGCGCAGGGCCGTCGCCCGCTCGGTCATCGGCTTGCTCTTGTCCTCGGCATGCCGCGCATAAATCCGCAGGGAACCCCCGTGGGTGGGCAGCTCCTCCACGTCGAAGAGGGTGAGGCCCTGGGCGGCGAACAGCGTCTCGGCGCTGAGGAAGGACAGGTAGGTGAAATGCTCGTGGTAGATGGTGTCGAACTGGTTCTCCGCCATCAGCCGCATCAGGTGCGGGAACTCGATGGTGATGACACCGCCCGGCTTCAACAGCAGTTTGAGGCCCCGGACGAAGTCATTCGGCCGCGGCACCTGGGCCAGCACGTTGGCGCCGCAGATGAGGTCCGCCTGCTTGCCCTCGGCCGCGAGCTCTCTCGCCGTCTGCTCGCCGAAGAATTTCACCAGCGTTGGGACGCCCTTCTCCACCGCCACCTTGGCCACGTTGGCGGCGGGTTCTATGCCCAGCACCGGGATGCCCTTCTTCACGAAGTGCTGCAGCAGGTAGCCGTCGTTGCTGGCCACCTCCACCACGAAGCTGTGCTTGCCCAAGGACAGCCGGTCGGTGATGGCGTCGGCATAGCGCCGCATATGTTCTATCCAGCTGTCGGCGTAGCTGGAGAAGTAGGCGTACTCGGTGAAAATATCCTTCGGGCTGACGAATTCCTCCAGCTGGACGAGGAAGCACTTCTCGCAGACGTAGACGTGCAGCGGGTAGAAGGGCTCCATCTGGTTGCACTGCTCGGCGGTGAGGTAGCTCTCGCACAGCGGCGAGTTGCCCAGGTCCACGAAGGTGTGCCGGAGCGGCGTCCCGCAGCACATGCAGCCGTGGCGGGGGGCAGGCGAGGTGTCAGGCATACGGGGTTTCGCTTTTTCCTTGCTGGGAGGGGGCACTGGCCCCCCCTCGGGGGGGAGAAGACGCCTTCTGCGGGGTCCCTGTCATGCCCACGGGGCCAACCGGGCTTCTGGGTGGGGCCAAGTCGCTCAGGCCGGCGCATGCTTCCAGCGGAGGTCCGAGCCGAGGGCGCCCGAGGCGATGAGGGACTTCACCTGGTCGATGCGCCTGTAGCGCGGCCCTTCGAAGTCGTCCAGCTTCAGGCCGATGGACTGGTAGGCCGCGTGTAGCTGCTTGGCGCCCTTGCGCGCATCCCACTGGGGTTGGAACTCCGGAAGCAGGCGCGCCACCTTGGAGAAGTCCGCGCGGTAGTTGCGCAAGTCCGGTCCGGCGTCCTTGGCGAAGGCGATTTCACAGCCGGGGACGGTGTCCTTCACAATCTCGGCAATCTCGCGAATCCGGTAATTCTGGTCGTTCCGGCCGATGTTGAAGGCCTGTGCGTGCACCCGTTCCCGCGGCACGCTGAGGACGGCAAGGAAGGCCCTGGAGATGTCCTCAATGTGGACAATGGGGCGCCAGGGGCTGCCGTCACTCTTCAGGAAGACTTTCCCCGAGGTGAAGGCCCAGGCCACCAGGTTGTTGAGGACAATGTCGAAGCGCAGGCGCGGGCTGACGCCGTAGGCCGTCGCGCAGCGGAGAAACGTCGGCGAGAAGCCGTCGTCGGCCAGCTTCACCACGTCGTGTTCCACCCGCACCTTGGACTCCCCGTAGGGCGTCACCGGGTTAAGCGTCGACTCCTCCGTCACCGGCGCCTCGCCGGCGGCGCCGTAGTTGCTGCAGGAGGAGGCGAAGGCGAATCTCGGCACCCGGGCTTCCTTGGCCAGCACTGCCAGGCGCACCGACGCCAAGTGGTTGATGTCGTACGTCAGCTGCGGGTTGAGGTCGCCCAGCGGGTCATTGGACAGCGCCGCCAGGTGGATGACGGCGTCGAAGCCGTCGAGGTCCCTGACCTGCAACTCCCGCAAGTCCTTGACGGTGGTGGGGACGGACTCCTTCCACGTTCCGAAGGTGCTGCGTCGGTAGAGGTCCGTGTCCAGCCCGACGACGTCATGTCCCGCGGCCTGAAGGAACGGCCCCATGACGGTGCCGATGTAGCCGCGACTTCCCGTGAGCAGAATTTTCATTTTGAGTCCCCCGGGATGGCCCTTTAGCAAACCTTCGCTGCGCGGAAACCGTGGGTCCTTCCCGCCCCGCTATTCGGGCGCCGCGCCCTGCGTCTCGGCAAACTCCGGGACGACGGCCGGCACCGCGGCTTGCCGGCGGAGTAGCCCCTTCAGCACGTGGAGGTCTTGCTTCCGGATGAGGCCACAGGCCAGCGACAGGCCGGTGAAGACGAGAATGCAAAGCGGGACCCCCAGCCAGGGACGCTGGTGCGGAAGCAAGTAGAAGAGGCCCGCTGTCAAAAGCGCACACCCGAGCGCCCGGCCGCCGTCGTGCACCAGCGACTTGCCCAGCGTCCCTTTGGGCATGAGGAGGACGCCGCCCGTCAACATGACGACTTCACTCAGCACGAAGGAGAGGCTGACGCCGACGCCGCCGTTGCCCGTCCGGTGCTGCCAGTAGGGGATGAGAAGCAATTCCAGCCCAA
>JADGRA010000043.1 GCA_017881265.1 Myxococcaceae bacterium
AGCCGCTCCACCGGAAGCGCGGCCAGCCGCTCCACCGCATCCAGCGGACTGCGCGCCCCCAGCTGCAGGGCCCGCCCGTACCAGTAGGCGGCCCCCCGGTTCAGCACCCCGGCCGCCCTGAGGCGGTCGATCATCAGGTTGGGCAGCGGAATGCCGCTCGGGCCCGCGTCCGACATGCCAAACAGCCGCAGCACCGTGCGCTCCACGGAGACGGTGGTGTGGCGCCGGATGAGGTCGAAGACCGGCTCAATGACGTGCTGAGCCACCTCCCGCGACCGGGCAATTTCGGCGTCCTGGACGAAGGGACCTGGCATGGTTGGGGCCTTGCGGCTACCACGGCGCGAGCAGGGCACGCCAGTCCCTGGCGGACGCAATGCGTCAGGCCCCCTGCTGCTAGACGTACCGCGCGGCGAAGAGCGCGCGCAGCCCGGCGTCGCTGCGCAAAAGCCCCAGGGTCAGCTGGGCATGGCCGGGTACGTAGCCGTTTCCCATCACCAGCGTGACGTCCTTGCCCACCCCCTCGGCGCCCAGCGCGGCGGCGGTGAAGGAAGTGGCCATGGAGAAGAAGACAGCCGTGCCCCCGTCGCGGAGGCTGAGGATGGTTCCCATCTCGGTGTTGGGGACGCTGGCGCAGTTGACAACCAGGTCGCACAGGGCCCCGCCGGTGGCCTCCTGCACCGCCGCCAGGACGGCGATGGCCTGGGTGGCATCCACGCGCACCGCGACGTCACACAGGCCGAGCCCCCGCAGCGTGTCCAGGGCCGGCTGGGAGATGTCCATGGCCAGCAGCTGCCCGCGCCCCTGAAGCGAGCGGCGGGCCTGCGCCAGGCACAGCGCGCCACTCTTGCCCGCACCCAGCAGCGCCACGCGCATCCCCGGACGAACGAAGCGCTCGACGAGGGCGGGTGCCCCGCACACGTCCAGCGCCGCCAGCGCCAGAGTGTCGGGCAAGTCCTCCGGAAGCCGCGCGAACAGGCCGCTGGCGAAGAGGATGGCGTGGCCGCGGACGTCCACCCGGTCGATGCCGAGGTGCACCGCCGTCACTTCCTGCAGGTGCAGGGGCGTCAAGGACAGGCTGACCAGGCTGGCGATGCGGTCTCCGGGGGAAAGCTGCCCGGCGGCCGGGTGCTCCGGCCCCACCTCGCGCACGCGGCCGATGAGCATCCCCCCGGAGCCAGTGACGGGGTTCTGCAGTTTCCCGCGGGTCCGGACAATCTCCTGGATGGCCTCGGCGATTTTGCGCGCGTCACCGCCACTGGCCTCCTTCAGCTGGCGAAAGGAAGCGGCGTCCACGTTGAGCGAGTCCACGTCAAGCAGCAACTCCGAGGGCCGCAGCGGCAGCGAGGCGTCGAGGGCCTGCGCCCGCTGGGGGAGAACTCCCGTCTCGTTCAGGACGCGGCCAAGTCCGTAGGGGTCGCTGACAGGCATTCGCGGGAGCTGGCGCTAGCACGGCTGCAGCCGGCTTCGCAAAGACGCCCGTCGCCGAAGCAGCAGCCGGACGGTGGCGCTACTGGCGCGCCAGTCGCGGAAGCAGCAGGCGGAGAGAACGGTCGAAGCGGTAGGAGGTGCCCATGTGGCCGTCCTCGTATTCTTCGTGCGTCACCGCGACGCGGGCGGCGGTAAGGGACCGGGCCAGCATGCGGGCCCCCCAGCGCAGGCCGAATTCGTCCCGCGTGCCGCAGTCGATGAAGACCGTCTGCAGCGACCGGAACGCCTGGACGTCCTGCGGCACGAAGCGCACCGGGTCCTCAGCCAGCCAGCGCTGCCAGACGGTGGGGCGGATGGCGGCCGTCTCCAACTCGAAGGGCAGCTCCAGCCCGAGTGGCTCGCCCGCCTTGGGGGAGAAGGCCGCCGCCATGGCCAGGGCGTTCACCACCGCATGGTCGTCCCCGGCCATCTTCGTCTCCCGGGCGCGCTGGACAAAGGCGCGCCAGAAAGCCTCGACGCCCCCGGCCTTGAGGAGGGCGCCCGCGGCTTTGGGGAAGTCGGGCAAAAAGCAGTATTCGAAGTACGCGTCCCCGGAGTGTGCGGCCAGGTGGCCGAAGACGTCCGGGTGGTGCCGGACGAGTTGCCAGCTGCCGTAGCCCCCGGAGCTGCGGCCCACCACCGCGCGCGCCTCCCGCCGTGGGACGGTGCGAAAGTCCGCATCCACCCAGCCCAGCACGTCCTGCACCACCGCGTCCCGGTAGCGCCCGGTGGCGGCACTGTTGGCCCACTGGCTTCCACCCAGCGCGCTCCAGCCGTCGGGAAAGACGGCGATGCAGGGGGGAAGGCCCGCGTCCAGAAGCTGGTCCAGCCGCTCCGGCACACTGGGGGCGAAGGGGGCCACGTTGAGCCAGCCGGCGGCCGAGCCAAGGAAGGCGTGGAGAAACACCACCACCGGGTAGCGCTGGGCGGAGGAGGCATACCCCGGGGGGAGGTAGACGACGCAGTCGCGTTCGACCGGGTCGCCGAGGGGGTTACCCCGCAGCGCCGGGCACGCAAGGCGGTGAAGCTGGACCTGGCCCTTCACGGCTTCGGCGCGGGCTTGCCCAGCACCGCCATGACGGCCTTGAGGTCCTCCCAGCACGGCTTCTTCTCCGCCGGGTTTCGCAACAGGTAGGCGGGGTGGAAGGTGGGCATGAGCTTCATGCCCTGGTAGGTGCGCCACTGACCGCGCAAGCGGGTGATGGGAGTGGCGTCGCGCAGCAGCGTCTGCGCCGCGAACTTGCCGAGCGCTACCACCACCTCCGGGCCGATGGAATTCAGCTGTGCGCGGAGGAAGGGCTCGCAGGCGGCAATCTCATCCGGCTCCGGGTTGCGGTTGCCGGGCGGGCGGCACTTGACGACGTTGCAGATGTAGACGTCCTCGCGCTGTAGCCCCATGGCCCCAATCATCTTCGTCAACAGCTGCCCGGCCGGGCCGACGAACGGCAAGCCTTGCAGGTCCTCCTCGGCTCCCGGGCCCTCGCCCACGAACACCAGGCGCGCATGCGGGTTGCCCGCGCCGAACACCAGTTGCTTCCTGCCTGAGCACAGCTTGCAGCGCTGGCAGTCGCCGAGCTCGCCGCGGATGGCCTCGAGCGTCCGCCTCGCCAAGGGCGCGCTGGCGGCCGGGGGGACGACGGCGGCCTCCGGCGCCGCGCCACCGCTGCGCGCCGGAAGGGGCGGGCCCTGGGGGCGCTCCATGTCCATGACTTCGGCGCCACCCTCCTCGCGCTGCCAGGCCAGGTGCGCCCGCAAGTCCCGCAGCAGGCCAGCCACCGGACTCGTTGCCTCAACGTCCAAGTCAACCCCTCAGCCCCGGACGAAGAAGCCGGAGTTCCTCAAGGCGGGCAATGTGCCATGGCCCTCCGACGTGCCCCTTGCCCCCCGGGCGCGGGGGGCGGCACTCCCCGGGACTGCGGCCTTTTGTGTCAGCGCCGGGCGCGCACGGGCTCGGCCTGCGGGCCGAGGAGGAAGTCCCACAGGCGCTCGGCGACTTCCACCTTCGTCCCGGACAGCTCCAGCCGGGTGCCGCCCCGGGTCAGCACCGTCACGCGGTTGGTGTCCACGGCAAACCCCGCGTCGGGGGCGCTGACGTCGTTGGCGATGATGGCATCCAGCCCCTTGCGCAGCAGCTTGGCGCTGGCGTTCTCCAGCACGGCCTCCGTCTCGGCAGCGAAGCCCACCAGCACGGGACGACGGGCCAGGCCGCGGACGGCTTCCGCCGCCTCGGCCAGCACGTCCGGCGTCCGCTCGAGGAGCAGGGACTCGGCCTCCGAGGCACTCCCCTTCTTCCGCTTCTGGGGGGCACGTTCCTTGGGTCGCCAGTCGCTCACTGCCGCGGCTGCGACGAAGAAGTCCACCGAGGCGACCCGGGCGAGGACGGCCTCGCGCATCTGCTCCGCGGTGACGACGTCCTGCACCTCCAGCCCACGTCGGTCCACCTCCCCGGCCGGGCCCAGCACCACCGTCACCTTGGCGCCGCGCCGCCGGGCGGCCTGCGCCATGGCCAGGCCCATTTTCCCCGTGGAGGGGTTGGACAGGAAGCGAACCGGGTCCAGAAACTCCCGCGTCGGGCCGGCCGTCACCAGCACTGTCCGGCCTGCCAGCGCGCCCTGGCCCAGCAGCTCGCCGCAGGCGGCCACCATCGCCTCCACTTCGGCCAGCCGTCCGGGGCCGCTGTCGCCGTCGGCCAGAAGTCCCGTGGCCGGCCCCACCAGGCGGTAGCGCGCCTCGGCCGTCAGCGCCGCGACGTTGGCCTGCGTCAGGGGGTTGTTCCACATGGCCACATTCATGGCCGGGGCCAAAAGGACGGGGCCGGGGAAGGCCAACAGCGCCGTCGTCACCGCGTCATTGGCCAGGCCGGCGCGGATGCGCGCCAGCAAGTCCGCGGTGGCCGGAGCCACCACAAACAGTTCCGCCCAGCGCGCCAGGGCCAGGTGGCCGAAGCCGGCTTCGCTGGCCGCGTCGAAAGGCTCTGTCAGCACCGGGTGCCCGGACAGGGACTGCAGCGTCAGCGGGGTGACGAAGGCCTGGGCGGCGGGCGTCATCACCACCCGCACCTCGGCAGACGCGCGGCGCAGCGTGCGCACCAGCTCGCACGCCTTGTAGGCGGCGATGCCCCCGCCGACGGCCACCGCCACGCGGCGGCCATCAAAGACGCTGCTGTCCATGGGTACAAGGCGTACCGCCGGGCTGGCCCCTCCGCAACTTCGCACCCCTCCCCGGGGGCCAGGGCGTCCTTCACGGGACGGACAACTCCAGCGGATGCTGGAGCGGTAGCTGGACTGTCCACGTGCGGCGCGGCGCGGACGAGTCCGGGCGGACGGTCACCTGGTAGAGGCCCGGGGCCACCTCGCCGGAGAAGCGGCCATCTGCCCCGGTTCTGAGGACGGCCGGCTTCAGCAGCGCCTCGAAAAACTCCACTTCCACCCCGGCGGCCGGTGCACCAGTGGCCCGCAGCACCCGGCCCCGGACGGTGGCCGGCGGTGCCAGCGTCAGCAGGGCCGCGTCGCCCAACCGGCCCGCCTCGCCCCAGGCCAGCCGGTCTTCCTTCATGGCCAAGAGCCGCACCAGCACCCCGTAGGGCCCGGTGACAGCCAGGGTAAAGCGGCCTTCGGCGTCCGCCACGGCGGTGAGGTGGCGCGCGTCGGCGGCCTCCCCACGGCAGCCCTCGCAGACGACGAGGGCCCCGGGCGCCGGGCCCCCGTCCATCTCCTGGACAAGGCCCCGCACCAGGGGCGCCGCGCGCAGGACAATGTCGCCCACCTCCTCCACGCCCGCGGGGCGGACGACGGTAGCCATGGCCCGCTGCGGGGCCTCCACAGTCAAAGTGACGCTGTCGCCAGGCGGCCGGAGGGCAAGCCGGAAGCGCCCGTCGGCCGCCTCCACCTCCACCTCCTCCAGGCGAAACGCCGGCACGGGCGCATGTGCCTCGTCCACCACGCGGCCCCGGTAGGTGTGGGCCGGCGCCCCGGGCACCGGCTTTCCCGCCGCGTCCACCAACTTCCCCTCCACCGTCCCCGTCGGTGTGGGGGGCGCGGCAAGCCGAGGCGCACGCTGCCCAGCGCCGCTTCGTCGGCAGAAGTCGACGCCTGCCAGCAGCGTCAGTCCCGCCGCGGCGAGCGCCCAGGGCAAGACGCGGCGCCACACGCCTCGCCGCGGCGCTCGGCGACGGGGCACGCGCCCTACTCCTCGGCGAAAGGCTGCACCGCCTGCGCCACCGCCAGTTCCTGGCGCACCTCGGACAGTTCGGCGTTGGTGGCGCGCAGGCGGTCCGACAGCACCTGGACGAAGCTCCACAGCAGCTTCACCGCGAGGATGGACTCGCGCTTCATCAGCACCATGAGGTCGGACCGACCGATGACGACGACGCGGGTGGGCTCGAGTGCACGCACCGTAGCGCTCCGCGGGGCGTTGTCGATGAGCCCCATCTCCCCGAAGTGTCCGCCGGTGACAAGCTCAGCAATTTCCATCCCGTCCTTCTCGACGGCCACCCGGCCCTTCACCACCACGAAGAGTTCATCGCCGGGCCGGCCCTCGACCACAATCTCCTCGTCCTCCTCGAAACTGCGGGAGCTGGCCACCGACAGGATGGCGGTCTGCTCCTTGTAGGTGAGGTGGCGGAAGAGGGGAATCCGGCGGAGCGCCTCCATCCGGGATTCGGTTTCCTGCAGCTCGTCGCTCGCCTCCCCGGCGTCGGAGAAGCGCACCACCACCGCGGTGATGTTGTCGCGGCCGCCACGCTCATTGGCGACGGCGATGAGCTTGGCCGGCATGTCCTTGGGGGCACCGTTGGCCAAAAGCGGCGCGAGCTCGTCGTCGGGAAGGTAGCCGTGGAGCCCGTCGGTGCACAAGAGGAAGGCGTCCCTCGGCAGCAAGTCCACCATCAGCGTGTCCACCTGCACCGACTCCTGGATGCCCACCGCCCGGGTGATGACGTTGCGAAACTGCGAGGCATGCGCCTGCTCGCGGGTCAGCGTCCCGGCCTTCACCTGGGCAGCGACCAGCGTGTGGTCCTCGGTGAGGCGGTGGCATTGCCCGCCGCGGACCAGGTACACGCGGCTGTCCCCGACGTGGCCGACCACTGCCTTGTTGCCGGCCACCACCAGGCACACCAAGGTGGTGCCCATGCCGCGCTTGCTCGGGTCAGCGGCAGCGAGCCGGTACACCTCGGCGCAGGCGCGCTGGATGGCCGTCTCCACCAAGGCCGCCGCTGCGGCGCGCGCCTCGGGCGTCGCCGCGCGGGAGAGGTCCTCGAGGGCCTGACGTCCCCCGGCCAGCTGGTTCCGCACCACGTCGACCGCGCGCGCCGAGGCCACTTCTCCTGCCGCGTGTCCGCCCATGCCGTCGGCGACGACGAAGAGGCCGAGCTCGGCGTCGACGAGCAGCGCATCCTCGTTGTGCTGGCGCTTCTTTCCGACGTCGGTGCTGCCGTACGCCTCGACAGTCAGGGCCACGTGCGTTCCCCAAGCTCCATGTACGTCCCCCCGGGCGACATCCCCCCGGGCTGGAATTCCGGAGGATGTTCAGGGAGATGGGCGACATCTCCTCCTCGCAGGCAACGACGCACGTTGTCAACGTGGGTGTCGGGGAGTAAAGACTCCGCTCGCCGTGGTCGGACAGAAGCCCACGACGCAGTGCGCGGGCGCCCGCTGGCGCCATCCCCCGCGTCCAGGAGCGTTTCCGGACATGTCACTTCGCATCATCAAGGCCAAGGCCGCCCAGGCCTCACAGCTGCTCGCCGCCCTCAAGCGGAAGGCCCGCGCCCTGCAGACGTCGGGCCCGGTGCTCGTCGTCTACGGGCAGGGCGAGGCCGCCAGCATCTACTACGAATCCGAAGCCCCACCCGGAAAGAGCGGCACCCGAAGCTAGGCCCCCCCCAGGCTTCCGGCCTGGCCCGTCCCGCCCTGGGGTTTCTCCCCGTCGCGGCAGGTGTCCCCGCCCGCCGCCCTTGCCCGCTAGGCCCAAAGGCGCAAGGGCGACGTGGTCGTCAAGCGGGACGTCAGGCCTTGCGCCGCCTATCCGTCGCCGCTAAGCACGGACGCACCCGTGCTCGCCCTTCTGCTCGCTTCGGTGCTCGCCGCGGATGGCGCTCGATGCGGCCCGCTCGACTTGGCGACGGCCCAGGCGCTCGTCATCGCGCGCAGTGACGAAGTGGCCATCCAGAAGGCGCAGGTGCTGGCGGCCCAGGCAGACGTCGCCGTGGCCACGTCCATCGCCTTCGTCCCGGAGTTCGCCCTGCTCTTCCTGACGGGCGTCGTCCCGGGGGCGCGCCTCGGCCCGGACGCCGGACCAAACAACATCAGCGACATCGCCTCCGGCAGCAACCGGGGCCTGACGGAGCTCGGCTTCTTCGGCCGGGTCGAAGTCAACGTCGTCCAGCCCCTCTACACCTTTGGGCGCCTGTCGGCTGCCCGCGAGGCGGCGCGCGCGGGCCTCGCAGCGCAGCAGGACCTGGTGCAGGACAAGGTGAATGCCGTTCGCCAGCAGACAATAAAGCTCGTCCTCGCTGCCACCCTGACGCGCCGGCTCCTCACCATCGTCAGCGACGTCGAGAACGCGTTGAAGGACGTCGACGCGAAGATGGCGCAATCCCTCAAGGACAATGATGGGGAGGTCACTACTGAGGACCGCTACCGACTCGAGCTCTTCAAGTCTCAGCTGCTCCAAAGCAAGGCGGAGGTGATTCGCGCGCAGCGCCTGGCCCGGGCGGCGCTGGCGACGCTGATGGTGATTCCGGAGCCGGACCTCCAGCTGAAGGAGGACCCCTTCCCGGACCCCTCCAACGTCGAGGTCCCGGACATCCTGGCGGTGCGGGCCGAGGCCGAGCAGGACCGGCCGGACATTCGCGCGCTGGACAAGGCCATCGAGGCCAAGCGGGCCGAGGTGCACGCCACCTGGGCCGAGCAGTGGCCGCAGTTCTTCATCGCCGGACAGTTCGCCTACTCCAAAGCGCCGAACCGCGACGTCGTCAGCAACCCCTACGTGGGCGACTACTTCAACGCCCTCACCGTGTACGCGGCGCTGGGCTTCCGGCAGAACCTCTCCTTCTTCATGCTCAAGGCGAGGGAGGACAAGGCCAACTCCGAGCTCAACACCCTCTTACGTCAGCGCCAGGCGGCCTCGCATGGGGTCGACCTACAGGTCGAGGAAGCCCACGCGGACCTCGTCTTCGCCATCGCCAAGCGCAAGGCGGCGCGGGCCGCCCTGGCTGCCGGGAAGAGTTGGTTCCGGAGCGCGGGCCTCAATTTCGCCGTGGGGGTCGGCGACGCCAAGGGCGTTGTCGACGCGTACCAGGGTTATGCGAAGTCCCAATACGACGACGCCCAGTCGACGTACGACGTGCTGGTGGCACAAGGACGACTGAATCAGGTGCTTGGCCGGGGGGACCCGCCAGGGCCTGCGCCCTGTACGCCCTGACGTCGCCGCCAGCCCGGGCGGTCCTCGCGGCACCGGATAGGCGTTGCCCGGTCTGACGAGGCGTGCTCTTTTTTCGGGCCCGGATGGTGCGCCCGCGACTGGTGTACGGAGTTCTCGGCGTTGGCGCAGCGCTGCTGTGTGTCCAAGCGGCGCGCTCCAGTTATGACCACGACGAGATTGCCTACCTGCACGCCTCCTGGCTCGTCTCGCAAGGGCAGACGCCCTTCCGTGACTTCATGGAGCACCATCACCCGACGCTGCTTTACCTGCTTGCGCCCCTGACGGCCGCGCTGGAGGGCCAGCCCCACCTCCTCGTCTTCACCGCACGCTTCCTCGACTTGGCGTGCCTGGCTGTCCTGTTCGCTGTCTTTGTCGCCGTGGTGCGGCCCCTGGTGAAGAGCCGCTCCCCGGCCTGGACGGCATTGCTTCTCCTCGGCTGCTTCTTCTTTCTCCGCAATTCGATGGAGGTGAGGCCAGACCCCTGGATGAGCGTCCTGTGCTTCCTCGGCTTCTGGCAATGGACGGTGTACCTGCGGAGCCCTGGGCGCCTGCTTCCGGCCGCACTCGCCGGGCTGTGTCTGGGGGCTGCCATCGACTTTCTGCCCAAGGCGGTCCCGTTCGCCTTCTGCGTGGCCCTCGGCACCGCGCTGGCCTTGCGTGGCCGCGCCGCCCGGGCCCAGGCCGCGCGCGGCGCCGGGGTGGTGGTGGCCGCCGCGCTGCTTCCGGTGGGCGCCCTGGCCCTGGCCATCGTCACGCTGGGCCTGTGGGACGACTTCGTCTTCTGGACGCTCACCTTCAACCGCTTCTTCTACCTGGACAGCCAACTGCCCGGCTCGTCGGCCCTGCGGACCCTGGTGGAGTCGGTGGGGGAGAGCCCGCTGTTGTGGGCCGGTGGCCTTTGGGGCGTCGGGTGGGCCGCCCGCGCGGTTTGGCGCCGCGAGGCCGTGCCCGAAGTCACCATCGCCGCGGTGGTGACGGTGGGCGGTCTCATCGCCCTGTTTCTGTCGAGGTGGCCCTACGGCCACAACCTGTTGTTGGTGCAGCCCATGCTGGCGCTCCTGGCGGCCGTCGTTCTCGACGCGATGGAAAAGCAACGGCTGCGGAACGGTGTCCGCGCTTTCCTCCTCGTCATGGTGGCCAAGGTGTACGTGCTGTGCCTTGTGTACACGGAGAGCCCCGGAGCGGGGGTGGTGCAGGCCCGAGTCCTTGCCGAAACGGGGCCGTCCACCCCCATCGCTGTGCCCCCGCCTTACAACCCCATCTTCAGGCCCAACGCCTTCTACTTCTGGCTCATCCCAGAAAGCTTCGTCCCGGCCTACCTGGACTGGTGCCGGCTGCATGGACAGCGCCCCAGCAGAGTCGAGGAGGACCGGCGCGCCTGGAAGCTGCGGCCGCCCCGGTTTGTCTACATGGCCCGCGAAGAGGCCAGCTGGACGCCGTTTGAATTCAACCTCCATCGCAGTGCCTACATCCCGACTGACGTGGAGGGGCTGTGGACGCTGGCGCCGCCAGCCACGGCCCGCTGAACGCCCCCTGCCTCGGCGGCGGGCGCCCCCCAAGCCGAGGGGCCGTCACTGCTGCGGGTGAAGAACAATGCGGCCCGGCGCGCCAGCCGCGACGCGCCCATAAGCCGTGGCCGCCTCGGCCAGCCCGAAGCGGGCTGCAATGGGCGCGGTGCGGAAGTCGCCTGATTCGAAGCCTGCAGTCAATGCCTCCAGCACGGCAGCGGACGCGACGAGATCGCGGGCCAGGGTGTCCACGCCGAACAGCCGGCTCTCGTTGCGGTAGAAGTCGACCAGGTCGAACGTCACCTCACGGCCCCCGGTGGAGCTGATTTCCACGAGGCGCCCGCCGTGGGCCAGCGCACCCAGCGCCGAGCGGAAGACGACGCCGCCCACCGCGTCGAAGACGACGTTCGCGCCCCGACCGCCCGTGGCTGCGCGGATGGCGGCGGCGACGTCCGGTGCGCCAATCAGGAGGGCCTCCGCCACCGCGCGGATGGGCGCCTCGGGGTGCGGTTCACGGCTGTCCAGACCGATGACGCGCGCGCCCAACCGCTTGCTAATCTGTGCCACCGCGCCCCCCACGCCCCCGCCCGCGCCGATGACCGCCAGCACTTCCCCGCGCTGAAGCGCGGCGGACTCCACCACGCCGCACCACGCGGCCAGGTAGTTGACGCCGACGGAGGCCGCCTCGTCGAAACTCAAATTCTTCGGCTTACGACGCAGGCTCGCCACCGGGACGGCCAGCTTCTGCGCGTGCGTTCCGTCCCGGCTGAAGCCGACGTCCCCGCCCGTGCCCCAGACTTCCGCGCCCACCCACTCGGCCGGGCCGCTCTCCACGACCCCGGCATAGTCACGCCCAGGCACGCGCGGCAGCGCCGTCTGCGGCATCGCCCCCTGCACATTCTTCACGTCGCTCGGATTGATGGAGGCCGCTTCCACCCGCACCACGGCCACGTCGGGCCCAGGCACGGGGTCGGCGACGTCCACCAGCTTCAGACCGGTGACGTCTCCGAAGGCTTGAATTTGGATGGCTTTCACTTTGCGGCGCCTCCTCTCCCGGGCCCCCCCTCGGGGCCTAAAGGGGCGGGAGCCGCTCGAGGAGTTGCCGGTCCCACCCGGACAGCTCGGCGCCCGCCGCGTACGTGGTGTTGGCGAAGTCGAGCACGGCGGCACGGGGATTCGCCGCGGTGCGAACGTCGTCATAGTCGAGCAGAAACTCTCCCAGCGTCTCGTTCCACCGCGCCGTGCCCGGACGCACAGCGGCCTTCTCCAGCCGGGGTGGCTTGGGGTAGGTGTACGCGTAGTAGGCGGGCCGCGGGTACCTCTCATCCCCGGGCCAGAAGCCCACCGCCGCCTGCTGGGTGTCCATCGCCACGCGGTTGATGCGCAGCATTCCAGGCGACGGCGGCACCGGAACGAGGTTGAAGCGAGTCACCGCCAAGTCGAAGGCGCCCCAGTAGAAGCTCACCGGGCCCTGCTTGCCCCAGAACGGGGCGCGAAATTCCTCCAGGACGAGCGCGTTGGCGGCAAGGATGCGGAACAGTCGGTTGGCCACGCCGGGGTCATAGACGTTGCACCCCTCGTACGCGTCCAAGCGCACCGGCTTGGGGACCTCCACCGTCATGGGGTTGAGCGTCACTTGGACATGCAACCGCGCGAGCGCGGCCATCACCTCGGCGGTGAAGTCCCGCAGCGGCCGGGCCCGCAAGGCGAAGCTTTCCTCGCGCCCGTCGGTGGTGGACAGGACGAGGCGGTGGCGCACCAGGTCGAAGGCCAGCTCGAGGCCAAACCCCGGGCCTGGCAGCAACCCGGTGGTGAGGCCGCTGGCATTCACGAGCAGCGGGATGTTCTGCCACTCCGGGGCGAGTCGCGTGAGGGCCAGCTTGACCTTGCCCAAGAGCTGCGTCTGCATGTGCAGCGCCTCGAGCGTGTCCTTGCTGGACTGGTAGTCAAACACGGGCCAGGCTTCATCCAGAGCCGCCATGGTGCGGTCCCCTTCCTCTAGTAGGGCTGCCGTCCGCCGAGCCCCGTATTTTCTCCGTCGCCCCGTTCCCCGCGCAAGGAGTAGGGTTCCCCGCGCGGGCGCAAAGGGCAGGCTGGGCGCCCCCCGCGCGCGGCCCGCGGGAGCGCTGCACCGTGCCACCCACTGCATCCAGCGCGGCTTCGGCGCCGACGGCGGGGCCCCTCAGCCCCTTCGGGCACCGCGTCTTCGCGGTGGTGTGGAGCGCCACCGTCGTCTCCAACGTGGGTTCCTGGCTCCAGGCCGCAGCCGCCGGCTGGCTGATGACGGAGCTCACCCCCAACGCGCGGGTGGTGGCGCTGGTGCAGGTTGCCAGCTACCTCCCCCTGTTTCTCTTCGTGCTGCCCGCCGGCGCCCTGGCGGACGTGCTCGACCGACGGCGCCTCCTCCTCGCCATGGAAGTGGCGGGGACCTTGCTCACCGCAGCCTTCGCCGTGCTGGTGCGCCTCGAGCGGGTGGCGCCGGCCACGCTGCTGGCGTTCATCCTCGTGGCAGGCGTCGCCGAGGCGTTGGCCACGCCAGCCTGGCAAGCGGTGGTCCCACAACTGGTTCCCAAGGCGGAGCTCCCGCAGGCCTTGGCGTTGAATGGCGTCGGCATCAACATCAGCCGGGCCATCGGCCCGGCGCTGGCCGGCCTCATCATCCTCGACCTGGGGATGGCCGCGCCCTTCTGGCTCAACGCCGTGAGCAACCTCGCCGTGGTGGGAGCGCTTCTCTGGTGGAGACCCAGCCAGCCCTCGGCTTCCCGGCTGCCTCCGGAGGGCCTGCGGCAGGCCGTCCGCGTCGGGCTGCGCTACTCACGCCACAGCGCACAGGTGCGCGCCACCATGGCGCGCACCGCAGCCTTCTTCCTGTTTGCCAGCGCGTACTGGGCCTTGCTTCCCCTCGTCGCGCGCCTTCAACTTCACGGGGGGGCCGCGCTCTACGGCGTGCTGCTGGGGGCCATTGGCCTCGGCGCCATCGGCGGCGCATTCGCCTTGCCGTCCCTCAAGAAAGTGCTGGGGCCGGACGCGCTGGTGGCCGCCGGCACCCTGGGCACGGCCGGTGCCCTCGTGCTGTTTGGCCTGGCGCGCTCGCCCGGCGTGGCGGCCGCTGGAAGCCTGCTGGCGGGGGCGTCGTGGATTTCTGTGCTGGCGACGCTCAACCTGTCGGCGCAAGTCTCCCTGCCGGCGTGGGTGCGGGGCCGCGGGCTGGCGGTGTTCGCCATGGTGCTGTTCGGCGCGATGACACTGGGTAGCGCCCTGTGGGGCCAGGTTGCTGCGCGCTATGGGCTGTCGTCTGCCCACGTCCTGGCTGCCCTAGGGGCGGTGGCCTGCATTCCCTTGCTGTGGGGCTTCAAGCTTCAGACGGGGGCGGGCCTGGACCTCTCCCCTGCCATGCACTGGCCGGAGCCCATTCTCTTCGAAGGTGCCGAGAAGGAACGCGGACCGGTGCTGGTGACGGTGGAGTACCTGGTGAAGGCGGAGCGCCGCGTTGGCTTCCTCGCCGCGCTCGCCCGGCTGGGGGCGGAGCGACGGCGGGACGGTGCGTTTCGCTGGGGCATCTTCGAGGATGCCGCAGAGAAGGGGCGATTCGTCGAGACGTTCCTTCTTGAGTCCTGGCTGGAGCACCTACGTCAGCACCAGCGGGTCACCCAGGCCGACCGCGCCGTGCAAAAGGCCGTCAACGCCTTCGACACCCGCGGGGAACCGAAGGTGACGCACTACATCGCGCCCGCGGCGGGCGAGGGCGCGGACTGACGCCGCCCCCTCAACCCTTCCCTGGCGTTGCGGCTCGGGCCCGCAGCACCGCTTGTACCTCCTCGAGTCCCACGCCGACGGCCCGCAGCGCGACGGTGAGGTGGTAGATGACGTCGGCGGCTTCCTCCACCGCGCGCGCCGCATCCGCGTCGGCGCACGCCGTCACCAATTCCGCCATCTCCTCTCCCAGCTTCTTGAGGCGCAGGTTTCTGTCCGCGAGCAGCCGCTGGGTGTAGCTGGCCGGCCCGGACGCGGTGCTCGCCCGCTCGCGGACGACGGCGTCCAGGCTGGAGAAGCCCGTGCCGGCGCGCCCTGCCTCCCCGAAGCAGGACACCGCGCCGGTGTGGCAGGCGGGTCCGGCCGGCTCGACGTCGGCCAGCAGCGCATCCCGGTCGCAGTCGGCCGTCAGCCGCAGGACACGCTGGAGGTTTCCACTCGTCTCTCCCTTCTTCCACAGCCCGCGTGTCCGCGAACGGTAGTGCATCCACCCCGTCCGCACCGTCTCTGCCACCGCCTCGGCGTCCACGTGGGCCACCATCAGGACGGCGCCGGTGTGCGCGTCCCGCGTCACCACCGTCACGCGGCCCCCGCCCCGCTGGAAGTCGAGTTCCGGCGCCTGCACCTGCTGCTGTGCTTCCTCCATGGCCTTCACTGCCGCACCGGGATGCCCGCGCCCCGCAGCGCCTGCTTGAGGCCGGCCAGCGTGGCCGTCCCATCGTGGAGAATGCCTGCCAGCAGCGCCGCATCCGCGTTGGCGTCCTGCAGCACTGCGCGAACGTGCTCGGCGTTGCCAGCACCACCGGAGGCCACCACTGGGACGCCGACGGCCGAGGAGACGGCCCGGGTGAGGGCCATTTCGTAGCCGGTGCGCGCCCCGTCCCTGTCCATGCAGGTGAGGAGAATCTCCCCCGCACCGCGCTGGACCACCTCGCCGGCCCATGCCAGCACGTCCCGTCCGGTGCCCTCGCGGCCACCGCGCACCACCACCTCCCAGCCCGGGGCCGTCGCCCGGGCGTCGATGCTGACCACCACGCACTGGCTGCCAAAGCGCGCAGCACACGCCGAGACGAGCTCCGGGTGGGCCACCGCCGCGCTGTTGAGCGTCACCTTGTCCGCTCCGGCGCGCAGCGCCTGGGCCACGTCCTCCACCGAACGCATCCCGCCTCCCACCGTCAGGGGCACCGTCAGCTGCTCGGCCGTCCGCCGCACGCCCTCCAGCAGCGGCGCCCGTCCTTCGTGGGTGGCCGAGATGTCCAGCAGCACCACCTCGTCCGCCCCGTCCTCGTCGTAGCGGCGGGCGAGCTCGGCCGGGTCCCCCGCGTCGCGCAAGTGGACGAAGCGCGTGCCCTTCACCACCCGACCGGCGTCCACGTCCAGACAGGCGATGAGACGCTTCGTCAGCATTCGCCCTCCTTCCAGCTCACCGTGCCCTTCAGGCTGACCACGGCGCCGTCCTCGGCCAGTGCCGCGCGGAGCGAGAGGCCCACCGCCTTGAAGGCCGCTTCCAGCAGGTGGTGGCGGTTGTGCCCGCGCAGCACGCGCACGTGCAGCGTGAAGCCGGCGTTCTCCGCGAAGCTGCGCAACCAGTGCTGGTAGAGCGCGCTGGGTAGCTTTCCCCGGTAGTAGGGCCGTCCGCCAGCGTCCAACACCGCCTGCACCAGCGCGTCGTCCATGGGGACACAGCGCTCGCCAAAGCGGCGGGCCGCCTCCGGAACCAGCCTGCGGACGGCTTGCCCCAGGGTGATGGCGACGTCCTCCATGAGGTGGTGCGTCAAGTCTCCCTCCGCCCGCAGCACCAGCGAGAAGCCGGCGTACCGGGCCAGGGTGGTCAGCATGTGGTTGAAGAAGGTAAGGCGCGTCTCCACCAGTACCGGCCCCTCAACGCGGGCCACCTCGACGACGACGCGCGTCTCCTTGGACGTCCGCTCCAGGCGTGTCATGGAAATTCCCTGGCCAGGGCCGCGCCGTCCAGCGTCCCGGTGTAGAGGGCCATGCCGACGACAGCGGCGGACACGCCGGCCTCGGCCAGCCGCCTCAGCTCCTCGACGGAGGCAATGCCGCCGGAGGCCTGAAGCGGGTGGCGCGTGAGGCCGACCAACTCCTCGAGGAGCGCGAAGTCCGTCCCCTGCATCTGGCCCTCCCGGTGGACGGCCGTCACCAGGACGGCGGCCAGGGGCAGCACGTCCAGGGAGGCAACGAGGGCGCCGACGTCCTGGTCCAGCGTCCGGCTCCACCCGTGCGTCACCACCTGCCGACCGCGGGCGTCGGCCGCCACCACCAGCCGCCGGGGGAACGCGAGGGCCATGGCTTCCAGCCAGTCCCTGTCCTCCACGGCCCGTGTGCCGAGCACCGCGCGCTCGGCCCCCGCCTCCAGCCAGTGGCGAATGCCCGCCTCGTCCCGGAGGCCACCCCCCACCTGCACCTCGGCCCCCGGCAGCTGGCGCAGCACCTCCTCCACGATGGCGGCGTTGGTGCCCTGGCCGGTGGCGGCGTCGAGGTCCACCACGTGCAGTACCCCAAACCCCAGGGCAAGCCAGCGCCGCGCCACCTCCACCGGGTGGGGCAGTCGCACGCGCTCCTCTTGCAGTGAGCCGCCCACCAGCTGGACGCAGCTGCCCTGGTGCAAGTCCAGCGCAGGAAATACTCTCATGGTCGCAACTCCTCGAGCACCGCGGCCAGAAACCGCCGGCCGGCCGGGCCGCTCTTCTCCGGGTGAAACTGGACGCCCACCGTCCGCGCCGTCCGCACCAGCGCGGGAATGCGCACACTCTCGTGCTCGCTCACCGCGCGCACGGCACCCATGTCCGTCAACACGCAGAGATAGCTATGCGCGTAATAGGCCGTGGTGAGTCCCGAGAGCGCGAGCAGTCTGTCCTCGCCTTCCACCGCATTCCAGCCCATGTGCGGCACGCGGCGAGCGCGCAGGCGCTGCACCCGGCCCGGCAGCACGGAGAGCCCCTCCCCGGGCCCCTCCTCGCTCGCGGTCAAGAGTAGCTGCAGCCCCAGGCAGATGGCCAGGCAGGGCAAGCCGTCCCGCAGCGCCTGGGCTAAGTCCGCACGCACCGGCGCCAGGCGCTCGGCGGCCGGGGCGAAGGCGCCCACACCGGGAAGGACGAGGGCCTGCGCGTCCAGACAGCGGCGTGCGTCCGTCTCCACGGCCACGGCTGCGCCACAGCTCTCGAGTGCCCGCCCGAGGGAGTGGAGGTTGCCCGCTCCGGTGTCCAGCAGGGTCAGCTTCATCGGAGGCCCTCCGCGACCACCGCGCGCAGCGCCGCCAGCACCACTTCCATGCTGTCCCAGGGCCCGACACCAATGCGCAGCGCGTCCCCGAGGCCAGGCAGCGCCCGAAGGACGCGCACCCGCACCCCCCGGGCGAGGAGGCGGGCCCCCCAGCTGGCGGCATGGGCGACGGGGATGCACAGGAAGTTGGCCCCGGAGGGAAGCGGGGACAAGCCCACGCGACGCAGCTCTGCCGCCAGGCGCTCCCGGACATCCCGCGCCTCCGCTGTGCGCGCGCGCACCCAGGGCAAGTCCTCGGTGAGGGCCGCCAGCGCGGCCCGCTCCGCCACCGCGTTGACTTTGTACGGCCCCCGCACCAGCGCGAGCGCCGCCACCACGCGTTCGGCGCCCAAGCCATAGCCGACGCGAAGCCCGGCCAGCCCGAAGGCCTTGGAGAGGGTGCGGGTGATGAGGAGGTGGGGGAAGCGCTGAAGCGACGGCACCCAGGAGCGCTCGGCAAACTCACCGTACGCCTCGTCCACCAGCACCAGGCCCTCAGCCGAGGCGAGGAGTTGCTCCAGCGCCCGGGCGGAGGCTTCGCGGCCGGTCGGGTTGTTGGGCGAGGCGACGTAGGTAATGCGTGCCCGGGCCGAAAGCAGCGCCTCCACGTCGAGGTCGCCGTCGGGGCGGAAGGGCACGCCATGCGGCCGCAGGCCATTGACGCGCGCGAAGGTGGGCAGCATGGAAAAGGTGGGCGCACAGAAGGCCACCGCCTCCCCCGGCTCGGCGAAGGCCCGCAGCGTGCAGTCGATGACGTCGTCGGAGCCGCAGCCCGTCACCACCTGCTCCGGCGTCACCCCGGCATAGTCGGCCAGGGCGGCGCACAGCGCGCGGGGGTCCGCCGGCGGGTAGCGGCTGATGCTCTGTGCGGACACCAAGCGCACCGCCCGCTCTGCGGCCGGGGACGGACCCCAGAGGCTGGTGTTGTCGCTCACGTCCAACGGACACGCCCCGGCCTCGGGGTTGTAGCGCTCCAGCCCGGCCAGGGCGGCGCGCGGTACGGGAAGCCCCCTCATCGGGACCTCCAGGCCTCGGCAGCCGTGGCATGGGCGTACAGGCCCTCGCTTCGGGCCAGCGTCCCCACGTCCTCGGCCAGGGCAGCCGCCCCGGCCCGCGTCACCTGCTGCACCGTCGTCCAGCGGACGAAGTCCAAGGTGGACAGCCCGGAGTAGGAGCGGGCCAGGCCGCCGGTGGGCAGCACGTGGTTGGCCCCGGTGCAGTAGTCCGCGAAGGCACCGGACGTCGTTTCCCCCACGAAGATGGTGCCCGCATGGCGAGAGCGGGCAGCCACGGTCTCGGCCTTTTCCACCGCGAGCAAGAGGTGCTCCGGCGCCCAGTCCGCGATGAAGGACAGCGCCTCCGCGAGGCTGTCGATGACGAGGACGGCCCCCTTGGTGCGGAGGGCGGCCGAGATGATGTCCCGGCGTGCCGCCGCCTGCGCCCCCCGCTCCAGCGCGTCGATGAGGCGAGTGGCCGTTTCCGCCTGGAGGACGAGGGCCACCACCGCCGCCTCCGGGTCGTGCTCGGCCTGGGCGAGGAGTTCGCGCGCGACGGCCTCCACGTCCGCCCGGCCATCCACGAGGGCCAGCAGCTCCGAAGGGCCGGCCGGGGAGTCGATGGCCACCACGCCCTGCACCTGCGCCTTGGCCTCGGCCACCCAGGCGTTGCCCGGCCCGACAATCCGGCTGACGCGCGGCACGCTGGCCGTCCCGTACGCGAGCGCGGCGATGGCACCGGCGCCACCCAGGGCAAATACGCGGTCCACGCCGGACAGCGCGGCGGCGGCCAGCACCACGGCGGACGGGAGCCCGTTCGGCCCGGGAGGGGAGCAGAGGATGACCTCTTCCACGCCAGCGACGCGAGCCGGGACGACTCCCATCAGCACGCTGCTCGGATAGGCCGCGCGCCCGCCGGGGGCGTAGACGCCTACCCGCTGGAGGGGGTCCGGCCGGCGCTCGACGGACACACCGGGCTCCACTTCCAGGCGGCAGGGTAGCGGACGCGTGGCCTGGTGGACGCGCGTCAGGTTACGCACCGCGCGCTCGAGGGCCTGGCGCAGGGGCGCCGCCAGGCCGCCGAGCGCCGCCTCGCACTGCGCGCGGGGGACTTCCAGCGAGTCCAGCGCGACGCCGTCCAGCTGTTGCGCCAGCGTGCGCAACGCCTCATCCCCGCGCGTCCGGACGGCCTCGAGGATGGCAGCCGTCTGCTGACGCAGCCGCCCCTCCCCGGCCTCGGCCGCGCGGGTCCGCAGGGCCCGCAGCGCAAGCGCGTCCAGTGCGTCCAGCCGCCCCGTCCACCGCAGCAGCGCAGTCATGGCAACAGCCTCTCGATGCGCGTCACCAGAATGCCCTCGCCGCCCAGTGCCTTGAGCGCCCCCACCGTGCGGTACAGGGCCGCCTCCCCCACCACCGCGTGCACCGCCACCAGCGGCCCCCCGCCGTGAAGTTCCAGCACCGTCGGGCCATTCAGCCCTGGCAGCACCTCCCGCACCTGGTCCAGCGCCGCCCGGGGGACGTTGGCCATGAGGTAACGCTTGCCCCGGGCGCGGACGACGCTGAGGAGCGCGTCCTGCAGCCCGGCCAGGGCGGTGGCCTTCGGCCCGGAGACGTCCGGCCGGGCCACCAGGCGGGCGCTGGAGTCGAGCAACGTCGCCACCTCCCGAAGCCCATTCACCCGCAGCGTGCTGCCGGTGCTGGTGAGGTCCACCACCACGTCGGCGATGCCAAGGTGGGGCGCCACCTCGGCCGCTCCGGACACCGGCACCACCTCCACCGGCAGCGAGCGCGCCGCGAACCAAGTTGCGGTGCAGCGGGGAAAGGACGTCGCCACCCGGGGACGGGCGGGCAGCTGCTCCACCGCCTCGATGCCCGCGTCCTCGCGGGCTGCCAGGACCAGCCGACACCGTCCAAACTCGAGGTCCAGCCGTGCCTCAATGGGCCGCCCGGACTCCTGCACCAAGTCCCAGCCGGTAACACCCGCGTCGGCCACGCCGTCGGCCACCAGTTCCGCGATGTCCTGACTGCGGACGAAGATGGCCTCGAATTCTCCGCCAAGGGAAGCGGTGAGGGCGCGGTCTCCGCGGGCGCGGATTTCCAGCCCGGCGTCGGCGAACAAGTCCCGGGTGTCCTCGGCGAGGCGGCCTTTGTTGGGGAGAGCAATTCGAAGCATGGGGTGACCTGGTGGAGCTGCGAGGGACGTCCAGAAACGACAAAGGGCCCGGTCGCGGTGGCGAACGGGCCCAGTCGGGAGAAGCCTTGGTGTGGGGGCTAGGAGTGGATGGACGTCACGCCATGCGCCCGCACCGACCCGATGGGGCCGTGCCGATGGTGCGCATGGGAATGGTGCTGCGTGAGGTTGACCACGGCGCAATGGGTAACATGACGGAGTCCGCGCACGCAAACCCGCCCTCCCGCCCTCCCGGGGGCGACGGTGGGCACGGGACGTGCTAGCCCAACGTCTCCCGTCTGCGGGCTGAGTGCACTCCGCAGCCGGCGGAAGGGATTGCCCCGCTTGTCCTTCATGCCTCCCCTGTTGCTGGTCCGCTGCGCCATCGCTGCGGTGTGGCTGTACGAAGGGCTCTGGTGCAAGGTGCTCGGCCGCCTGCCCAACCAGAAGGCCATTGTGGAGGCCGTCCCCTACCTCGGCCCCATTCGCGCGGACGTGTTTCTCCCGGCCTTGGGCGTCCTCGAGTCCGCCGTCGCCGTCTGGGTGCTGAGTGGATGGGAGCCCATCTGGGCGGCCGTGTTTCAGACGGCACTGCTGGTGGGAATGAATACCAACGGCCTTCTTTTCGCGCGAAAGCTCATCCACGACCCGGCGGGCATGGTGGTGAAGAACTTCGTCTTCGTCATCCTCATCTGGGTGGCGGCGGCACAGGGCAGCCATTGACTGCCCAGGCGCAAGCGGCCGAAACGCCGTGGCGCCGAGGGCGCTTCGACACCCGCGTCGCAGCCCAGCGACTCCTCTTCGGACACATGTACGAGGACGTCGCCATTGAGGCGCGTGCCTTTCCCCCCGGAGGACAGGTCTTCTGCATTGCCTCGGCGGGCGACACCGCCCTGGCGCTGGCCGAACACCACCGGGTGGTCGCCGTGGACATCAACCCAGTCCAGCTGGCCTACGCACAGACTCGCCTCGACGGCGCTGCTGCTAGGACCGGCACGGCAGAACGTCTGATGGGCTTCGGACGCTCGCTCTTGCCGCTCGCCGGGTGGCACCGCGCGCGAGTGAAGGAATTCCTCGGCTTCGACTCCGCCCCCGCGCAGCTCGCCTTCTGGCACGCGCACCTGGACACCTGGCGTTTCCGGGCAGGGGTGGACCTCCTGCTGTCGGTGACCGGGCTGCGCCGCGTCTACGCCTCGCCCTTCCTCAGCGTCTTGCCACCGCACTTTGGCGCGGTGATGCGGGCGCGCATGGAGCGCTGCTTCACACACCACCCCAACGCCACCAACCCCTATGCCCGTGCACTGCTGCTGGGCGACTTCCCACCCGCCCGCGCGCCGCGGCAGGCCGTGGAACTCGTCTGTGCCGACGCTGCCGAGTACCTCGAAGCCGCTCCCGCCGGAAGCTTCGACGGCTTCACCCTCTCCAACGTCCTCGACGGCGCCCCGTCCGTCTACCGCACCCGCCTTCTTGCAGCGGTGCGAAGGGCCGCCAAGCCCGCGGCACCCCTGGTGCTGCGTAGCTTTGGCGAGCCGTTGCAGCCCGCGACTCGCAACGTCGCACGGGACGACCGCTCCATGCTGTGGGGCTCCGTCGAGGTGACGGACGCAGCCAGCACCGCCTGACGCGCCGCGCCCCATCTGTCGTCCATGCAACCCGACGTCGCTTTCCAGGGCCGTGCGCGACATGCACGTGTGCTGCGAGGACCGCAGGATTTGCGCGCTGTGCGGCACACAGCGCATCCCTGTTCCCCAAAGGGCTGCGACGCGGTGCCGTCGCACGCGGCTGACTCGGCGTGGGCGCTGGAGGGACGCACAAACGCCCGGGCCCGGCGTCGCCTCCCCTTGGGGACCGTTCCTTGCAACGCCCCAAGACAAACGGTGTCGAAGCGCGCTTGGGTTGGTGTGTGACGGATGACCTGGACCAGCTGCTCGAGGCGGAACGACGCCTTGCCGCACGCCTCGACGAGGCAAGGACAGCTGCAACCCAGCTGCTGGAGCTGGCCCGCGCCGATGCCCAAGCCCTCGCCCAGCGCGCCGCCGAAGACGAGCGCGTCGGGTGTGCCCGCATCGCCCAGGAGACGGAAGCCGAGCTCGACGCCGAGCTGAAGCGCATTTCTGCCCGGGCGGAGGCGCGCGCGCAGCTCTACAGCCAAATAGGCGAGGCCCGGCTCCGCGAGCTCTCCGTCTTCGTCCTTCAGGCGCTCCTCGAGGACGTGCCGGCGGTGCAGCCGTGATTCTCCGGATGAGCCGCGTGCGTGTCCTCGGCCCGCGGGAGGCGCTTTCCAGGACGCTGGAGGCGCTTCAGGACTTGGGCCTGGTCCACCTCTCCGCCCCAGCAAGCCGAGGCGCCCTCGCCACGGCTGCGCTCGAGCCCAGGCAGCTGCGCCTCGAGCGGCAGCTGAAGCGAATCCTCGACGACGTCAGGAGTGCCACCGCCCTGCTCGGCGCGGACGAAGTGCGAACGTCTGCGTCGCACCCCCCGGGGCCCTGGGGGCGCACGGCGCGCCTCGCCCGACAGGTCCGGCGGGAAGCCGAACGCCTCCAGACGCGCGGCCGGGCGCTGGAAGAGGAGCGTGCACTGCTCGCCAAGTACCAGGACGTCATGGCGGTGTTCGGCAAGCTCTTCGAGCGTGGCGTGGCGCCCGGTCTCCGGGCCTACCTCGTCGTCCTCCGAGCCGGTCAGCTGGGCAGTGTAGAGCGGCTGCGCACGCTCCTGGATGGCTCGCTGGGCAGGGACTTCGAGTTGCGGACCCACCCCCTTCCCAGCGGAGAGCTGGTGCTGCTGCTGCTCGTCCCGCTGAGCAACGCGCCACGGGTGGAGCGCCTGCTCGGCGAGAGTGGAGTTGAGCAGGTGCCTCTTCCACGCGGGTACGAGGGGCAGTCGCTGGCAGATGCCGTCCCTCACATCCTCGAGCGCCTGCACGCCATCCCGGGCGAGCTGGAGGAGGTGGCCAAGGCCCGGGCCCAGCTTCGCCAGCGGCTTCCCGAGCTCGCCGAGGATGCCGCCGCCGTCCACGACCGCCTGTCCCAGCTCGAGGGGCTGCGCCTGTCGGCTTCGACGCCGCACGCCTTCGTGCTCGAAGGCTGGGTCCCGACGACGGAAGTCCGACGTCTCACCACGCGTCTCACCGAGACGGTGGGCCCGTCGGTGTCCGTCGAGGAGCTCGCGGCGGAGCACTGGACGGCGGAGGCCCCGGTAGTGCTGCACAACCCGCGCCTCTTCCGCCCCTTCCAGCTGTTGGTGGGCATGCTGCCCCTACCGCGCTACGGCAGCATCGACCCGACGCCGTTTGTCGCCATCTTCTTCCCGATGTTCTTCGGTCTGATGGTGGGCGACGTCGGCTACGGCCTGGTCCTCGCATTGGTGGGTCTCCTCCTGCGCCGCCGCTCCAGGCCCGGGACGTCACTGCGGGCCATCTCCGAAATCGCGCTGGGCTGCGCGCTCTTCACCTGCATCTTCGGCGTCCTCTTCGGAGAGTTCTTCGGAGACCTCGGCCGGCACTGGTTCGGCATGCGGCCGCTCGTGCTCGACCGCGAGGAGCCCCGGGACATCGTCTCCTTCCTCGGGCTGTGCATCGCCCTCGGTCTGGTGCACGTCATGCTCGGGCTGGTCCTGGGCGTGGTCAGTGCCTTCCGCGGCCACCCGCGCCAGGCCATCGGTCGCGGGCTGTCGGCGCTCATGCTGCTGCTCATCACCGGGGCCTTGCTGGCGGCGTTTCGAATCCTGCCGCACCAGCTGTTGAGTCCGCTGGTGGTCGCGCTGCTCGTCGCCTTCCCGCTGCTCATCATCGCCGAGGGACTGGTCGCCCCGGTGGAGTTGCTCTCCACGCTCGGCAACGTCCTCTCCTACGCCCGCATCATGGCGCTCGGGACCGCCTCGGTCATGCTGGCGCTGGTGGCCAACAAGCTCAGTGGCGCGATGGGCAGCGTGGTGGTGGGCGTCATCTTTGGGCTGCTCTTCCATCTCATCAACTTCGGACTTGCCTTGTTCAGCCCCACCATCCAGGGACTCCGGCTCCAGTACGTGGAGTTCTTCGGCCGCTTCTACAGCCCGGGCGGCGTTCAGTACCGCCCTTTCCGCCATTGGAGGAACACCTGATGCAGCTCTTAGGCATTACCCTTAGCGCCGCCCTGGCTATCGCCATTCCCACCCTCGCCACGGCGTGGGCTCAATCGCGCATCGGTCCGGCGGCAGCAGCGAGCCTGGCCGAGAAACCGGAGCTGAGTGGCACCGTCATCATCATGATTGCCATCCCGGAGACGATGTCCATTCTCGGCTTCGTGGTGGCGATGTTCATCATGTTCCGCGCTGGAGGTTGACGTGCCGCTGGCAGATTTGCTGGCAGCGCTCGAGCGCGAAGCGCAGGCCAGCGAGGCCGAGGAGCTCGCACGCGCCAAGGCGGAGGCCGAACGACTGCGTCAGCTTGCCGCTGGCGAGGGCACGGCGCGTCTGGAGCAACGTCTGGCCGAACACCGCCGCACGCTTCGCGCCCAAGCCGAGGGACGCCTCGTCGAGGCGCGGCGGAAGGCGGAGGACCGGGTGCTGGAGAAGCGGAGGGAACTGCTCGACCGCGTCTTTCAGGGCGCGCTCGCCCTCCAAGGGGAGGTCCGTAGCTGGCCGGCCTACGCCAACGCGCTTGAACGCGACGTGCGTACGCTGCTCGGCCTCATCCGGGGCGAGGCGGTCGTCCTTCGGTGCGCGACCCCGGATTGCGGTGCGGTCACCGGGGCAGCGGGGGGCGCCCAGGTGGAGGCCTCCGGCGAGGTGGTGACCGGCGTCCGCCTTGCGACGGCGGATGGACGGCTGGAAATGGACCGCACCCTCGCCGCCCGCGTGGAGGCAGCCCGCCCGACGCTGGCCATCCGCCTGGTGCAGCTGGTGGAGGCCGGCCGGTGAGTACTTACGACTCAGTCGCCGCGCGCGCCCGTGGCCTGGCCACCCATCTTCTGTCGCCCAGCGAGTGGAGCGTTCTGGTGGACGCCTCCGACATGCCGACCCTTGCCAGCAGGCTGGCGCAAGGGCGCGAGCCGCTCGCGCTGCATGGACCGGCCACCGCCAGCGACGTGGAGCGGGCTGCCCGGCGGCTGGCTGGCGGGCGGCTGGCGTTGCTCGCCCGCTGGTGTGACCAGCGGCCTGAACTCCTCGAAGTTCTCTTCGGCGACGAAGACCGGCGCAGCCTAAGGGCGTTGGCGCGCGGCGCGCTGGCTGCCGCGCCACCGGATGCACGCCTCGCGGCGACGCTTCCCACCCCCGAGCTCCCGATGCGCGCCCTGGAGACCCTGGCCGCCCAGCCCACCATCGCCGCCATGGCTGCACTGCTTGTCGCCTGGCGGCACCCGGCCGCGGCTGCCCTGGCCAGTGCCCCCCGGCGAGGGCCGGCGGACCTCCTCCTCGTCGAGACGGCCCTCACCCGGGACTTCGCCGGCAGGGCCCTGCACGCCGCACGGCGGGGGGACGCCGTCCTCCGCTGGCACACCCAGACGGTGGTTGATTTGGAAAACGTCCTCGCGGCCCTGGTGCTGGCCGAGGCTCCGGCCGAAGTTCAGCTGTCGGCACTCTTTGTGGACGGCGGGACGGTCCCCTTCGCTGCCCTGGACGCCGTGGCACGTGCACCCGGCCGGCTGACGGCGCTGCAGCAAGCGCAGGCGGCGTTTCGCGGCACCGTCTTCGCGGAGGCGTTCACCCAGGTGGAGCCTTCCCGGCTCGCGCAGCGCCTTGCCGCCCTGCACCGCGGGTCCATTCACCGAAGGGCAAGGACGGACCCCCTGAGCTCGGCCCCGGTGCTCGACTACGCGCTCCGACTGCGCGAGGAGGTGCAGCGCATGCGGAGACTCGCCTGGGCGGTCGCGCTCGACGCGCCGCTCGAGGAGCGGCTGGGGGAGGGGTACGCCCGGTGACCGAAGGACGCGTGGCAGTCCTCTGTCGTCCGGCGTCCGCGGCTGGCTTCGCGCTGGCGGGACTACAGCCCATCGAGGTGCAGGACGGTGGCGAGGCGACGCGCCGCCTGTCCACGCTGCTCTCGGACCCGGGCCTAGGCATCGTCCTCGTCGAGAGCACCCTGTATGAGAGGCTGGAGGACGACGTCCGGCGTCGCATCTCCTCACGCGTCCTCCCGCTGGTCATCCCGTTCCCGGGGCCGACATGGACGACGGGCGCCGCGGCGTCGGATGCGTACGTCGTCGAGTTGTTGCGCCAGGCCATTGGCTACCAGGTGCGGCTGCGATGACGACGGCCCCACTGCGCATCACCCGGGTCAACGGGTCCCTGGTCGAAGCCGAGCCCGTCCTGGGCGTCTCGCTGTATGAGTTGGCCGCGGTGGGCCATGGCCGGCTGCTGTCCGAGGTCATCCGGCTGTCCGGCGCGACCGCCACGCTTCAGGTGTACGAGGACACGGGCGGCCTGGCGGTCGGAGAGCCGCTCGCCTTCACGGGACGGACGCTGTCGGTGCAGCTCGGCCCGGGGCTGCTCGGCTCGATTCTGGATGGCCTGGGGCGTCCGCTCAACGTGCTCGCCGAACGTACCGGGGATTTCATCGGGCCTGGCGCCAGCGTGCCCACGCTGGACCCAACAAGACGCTGGCGCTTCCAGCCCACGTTGGCCGCCGGCGCGTTGGTGTCGGGCGGGGATGTGCTGGGCACCCTGGAGGAACGGCCCGGCTTTCTCCACCGCGTCCTCGTCCCGCCCGGTGTGACGGGGACCGTGGCCGAGCTCGCGGCTGGCGAGTTCACCGTCGATGCGCCGGTGGGCAAGCTAACGGACGGGACTCCGCTGCGGCTCTCGCACGCGTGGAGCGTGCGCACCCCCCGCCCCACCGGGCGCCGGCTCGGGGATGACCGCCCGCTCATCACCGGTCAGCGCATCTTCGACTTGCTTTTCCCGGTGGCCGAGGGTGGCACCGTCGCCGTCATCGGCGGATTTGGAACCGGGAAGACTGTCGTCGAGCAGTCGCTGGCCAAGCACGCGGATGCCGACGTCGTCGTCTACATCGGCTGCGGCGAGCGCGGGAACGAGATGTCCGAGGTCCTCGGCGAGTTTCCGAAGCTGACCGACCCGCGCAGCGGCAGGTCCATCATGGACCGCACGGTGATGGTGGTGAATACCTCCAACATGCCCGTCGTCGCCCGCGAGGCCTCGGTCTACCTGGGCATCACCGTGGCTGAGTACTACCGGGACATGGGCTACCGGGTGGCACTCATGGCGGACAGCCTGTCGCGCTGGGCGGAGGCCCTGCGGGAGATTGGCGCGCGGCTGCAGGAGATGCCCGGGGAGGAGGGCTACCCCACCTACCTGGCCAGCCGCCTGGGCGCCTTCTACGAGCGCGCCGGTCGCGCGCGGCTCATCGGCCGGCCTGAACGGGAAGGTGCCGTCACTCTCATCAGCGCCGTCTCTCCGCCAGGCGGAGACCTCTCGGAGCCGGTCAGCCAGGCGACGCTGCGGGTGGCGGGAAGCCTCTGGGCGCTGGACGCGGACCTGGCCCACCAGCGGCAGTTCCCGGCGGTCGACTGGGAGACGAGCTACAGCCTTTACGTCGAGCACACCCGGGCGTGGTTCGAGCGCGAGGTCGACCCCTCGTGGTCGGCGGTCCGCGCCCAGACGTTGGAACTTCTCCAGCGGGACGCGGAGCTGCGGGAGATTGCCGGGCTGGTGGGGCCGGAGGCGCTGCAGGATGAGGACCGGCTGGTGCTGTTGGTCGCCCGGCTGGTCCGCGAGGTGGTGCTCGGCCAGAGCGCCTACCACCCGCACGACGCCTCCTCTGCCCCGCTGAAGACGTTTCGCCTCGCACAGCTGGCCGAGCGGGCGCGCTCCCTTGCCGCCGAGAGGATTCGGGCTGGCGCCCCGCTGGCACAGTTGGACCTCGGCCCCTTTCGGCGGACCCTCATCGCCCTCCGGGACGCTCCCGGCGCTGAGCTCTCCACGCGAGTGACGGCCGCCGAGGCCGCGCTCGCCGGCATTCTTCCTGCGGAGGCGCGGCCATGAGCAGCGGCGTTGCCCAGACGTACCGAGCGGCCGCCGGGGCTGCCGGACCGCTCGTCTTCATCGAGAGAACCCACGCGGTTTCCCTAGGCGAGTGGGTGCGGCTGGAGATTCCCGGCGAGAAGCGCTGGCAGGGGCAAGTCATCGACGCCGGCGAAAGACTGACGGTCGTGCAACTCCTTGACGACTCCCTCGGACTGGCCCCCGACAAGGTGCGGGTCACCTTCACCGGCGACGTGGCCCGGGCGACGGTAGGAAAGGAGCTGCTGGGACGGGCCTTCAACGGCGTGGGAGCCCCCATCGACGGACTGGCGGCCCCCGTGGGCGAGGCGATGCGGTCGCTCGCCGGGGCGCCGCTCAACCCTGCGGCGCGGCTTCCGCCGAACGACTTCATCGAGACCGGCATCTCCGCCATCGACGGGATGAACACCCTGGTCCGCGGGCAGAAGCTGCCCATCTTCTCCGGGCCGGGACTGCCCGCGCTGGAGGTGGCCGCGCACATTGTCGAGTGGGCACGGGCTCCCAAGGGCGAGCCCTTCGCGGTGGTCTTCGTCGGCATCGGCATTACGGCTCGCGAGCGGCGGGACTTCCTGGAGCGCTTCGAGCACAGCGGCGCGTTGGAGCGCAGTGTCCTCTTCATCAACGAGATGAAGGACCCGACCGTCGAGCGACTGCTGGCCCCCCGGCTGGCCCTGGGCGAGGCGGAGTTCCTCGCCTTCGAGTGTGGGCTGCACGTCCTGGTGGTCATCGCCGACGTCACCCACTACTGCGAGGCGCTGCGCGAGATTGCCACCGCGCGCCAGGAAATCCCCGGCCGGCGCGGCTACCCCGGCACCATGTACACGGACCTCGCCTCGCTCTTCGAGCGTGCCGGCATCGTCCGGGGGCGCGAGGGGTCGCTCACCCAAATCCCGGTCCTCACCATGCCGGATGACGACCTGACGCACCCCATTCCAGACCTGACCGGCTACATCACCGAGGGGCAGGTGGTGCTGAGCCGGGAGTTGCACCGCCGGGGCGTCTTCCCCCCGGTGGACGTCCTGCCATCGCTGTCGCGCCTCATGAATGCCGGCATCGGCCCGGAACGCACCGTCCCGGAGCACCGCCAGTGGGCCGACCAGCTGTACGCACTGTACGCTCGAGGGCGCGAAGCCCGGTTGATGGCGGCCATCGTCGGCGAGGCAGGCCTAGTCGCCCCAGACCGTCGCGCACTGGGCTTCCTCGAGCACTTCGAGCGCGACTTCATCGGGCAGGGACGCAGGCGAAGGACGCTGGCGGAAACCATCGCCGCCGGGTGGTCGCTGCTCGACGCGCTTCCGCGGGACGACCTGACGCGCATCCGCGACGAGACCTGGGCGCGGCGTCACGCGCCGGCGGCGGCGCCATGAGTTCCCGCTCGCGCGTGTCCGCCACCCGGGTGGGGATGCTGCGGGGCCAGCAGCGGCTGGAACGCCTGGAGCGAGGGACCTCGCTGCTGCGGCGCAAGCGCGAGGCGCTGGTGGGGGAACTGTTCCGCATCGCCAGGAGCGCCGCGGACACCCGTGCGGAGATTGACCTGCAGGCACGAAAGGCGTGGCCGGTGCTGCTGCGTGCATTCTCGGTCGACGGCGGGACCGGCCTGCGCGTCCTCGGCTGGCCGGCGCGAGACGTGCGCGTGCAGGTTCGGACTGGACAGCTGTGGGGCGTCATCGTCTCTGACATCGTGGAGGCGCCGCGTTTTGCGCGCACCCTGGCGGCGCGGGGCGTCGCCCCCGGTCCGTCCCCGGCTGCGGTGGAGGCGGCCACTGAATTCGAGAAGCTGGCGGACTTGCTGGTGGGCGCCGCCCCCCGAGAGATGCTCCTGCGGAGGCTTGGCGAGGCGCTGGCCCAGACGTCACGCCAGGTCAACAGCCTGGAGCACCACCTCACCCCGGAACTTCAGCGGCAACTGCTCGCCGTCCGTCGGACACTGGACGAGCGAGAGCGCGAGGAACACGTGCGGCTGGGCCTTCTTGCGCGACGCGGTCGCGCCTCCTGACGGCCAGGGGGGGTGCCCCCCGGCGTGCATCAAGCAGCGGGCGAACGGGGTCCTCCGCCCGCAGGCGCCAGACGCACCAGGCTGTGCGCCTCGCTGACAGTGGCGGTTTCCGTCCGCAGCAGCGTCCTCATCCCCTCCAGAATGTGGCGGTGGACGTGGTGGGCAAGCATTCGCTCGACTGGACGAAAGAGGAAACGCGGCCGCAGGTGCCCGATGTAGTGCGTCGTGAGAAGGACATCCGTCCCACCCTCCCTCGGGCGGATTTCGTAGGAGCCCTCCCCCATTGTCACGCTGTTCTCGATGCCGAGGTTTTGCTCCAACACGTCGAAGCGAAGCAGGCGAGCGGGTTCCGAGACCGTGATGCGCTTGACCAGGTGGCCTCCCTGGTAGACGCACCGGATGCTTGCCCCCACCTTCGTCTTCTCCCCTTCGGAACGAACCGGAAGCGGCAGCAGTGCCGACAGGAACGGCCCCGGACGGTTGGGGATTTCCTCGTAGAAGCGCAAGGCCTTCCACACTGCCTCCGGCGAGGCGTCCAGCCGAATCTCCGTCGTCACCGCTTCCCGCTCGGAATTCCTGGGAAACCAGGCACCGACGTCGTTCATCAGCCGACGAAGGCCCTGCTTTCCCTGCTGCAGGTTAGGTGTGTCCACCGCTTTGGACCGCTCGCCTGTTTGGGGCCCCACGTTGTCTCTCCTCGCAGTTGAGCCCCCGCAGCTGGGTGGCCGCCTCGTTTGGCTCGCCCACGGTGCATGGGGTGCGCCAGCACCGGTCGCCTCAGAAGCTACAGCCTGGACGCAAAGCGTGCCTAGGGGCGCAAAGCTTGCGTCCGGCAACTGGGCAGAACCAGCGACGGGTACGGCACAAACGGCTGGCCGCCGACTGGGAGCCGCCAACTGTCACGCCCTGGAACGAGGACGGGTGTGCGAAGCAGAGCCGGCCCTGGAGCCGCCACAAGCGAGCCCACGCCAGGGCTCGTGGAGCGTTCTCTTGGAGGCCCCGCTACGGGTTGACGCGCACCGTCCCGGAAAAGCCATGGATGGTGCAGAAGAAGTTGAAGTCCCCTGAATCCGGAAAGGGCCCGAACATCACCGGGCTCGCCCCGCTGTACGCGTTGGCGGGAAGTGGATTGGTGGCACCGGCAACCGTTTGGGTCGTCCGCTCGAGGGTGTGCAGTGTGTAGTTCCCCGTGAAAGTGACTGACTGCCCCTTGTTGATTTGGGCGCAGGTGGGACTGAACGCGTAGCCACCGTAGACGCCCCCGGTCGAGACGATGGTCACGGTCGGGGTCACCACGCCGGTCAGGTCGGTGCAGGCGTTATTCGTGCCGGAGTCAGGGTTGGTGTTGGGGTTGGTGGAGTTGGAACAAGCGCCGACCAGGAGGGCGACGAGCACGGGCGCTGCAAGGAATCTCGAATTGGTACGCCTCATTGGATTCAACCTCCGGTCATTGCGACCGTCGAAAGGGTTTCGAAACTCAAGCACCGCTGGGGTGGCTCAGCGCGAGAAGATAAGCATCTCCCTGAGAGGACACCGCTGCGGCTGCCCGTTGCAGAGGGCGCGAGCTCGAGGCACCGCGGAATCCAGCAAATCCGGACACTTCGCATGACCGTCCGCGGTCCCCGAGGCCCCCAAGGCCCCCCCGGCGGTCGAAATGGCGACCTCCACACGAATTTGCGGCAGCCGCGCTTCCAGCACACCTGGATGGCAGCACGTCGCTGAACTAACCGAAGAAGACGCGCGCCACGTCGAGGAAGTCCTGTGGGACACGCTTCAATTCGCGCGTCGCGTCGGCGAGCGAGACGCTGACCACCCGACTCCCCTGCAGCGCGGCCATCCGCCCGAATTCCCCGTGGATTGCCATGTCGCAGGCGTGAACGCCGAAGCGACTTGCCAGCACCCTGTCGTAGGCAGTGGGTGAGCCGCCCCGCTGGAGGTAGCCGAGGACGGTCACTCGCGTCTCGAATCCAGTCCGCCTTTCAATCTCCGCCGCGACAAAGGCACCCACGCCCCCCAACCGCGGACGGCCTGCTTCGTCCAGGGCGCCACTGGTGACGAGGTGTTCCGTGTCACCCGGCCCTGCCCGGACCCGCGTGCCCTCGGCCACCACGACGATGCTGAAGTCCACGCCCCCCGAGTGGCGGTTTTTCAAGTGCTCTGCCACTCGGGCCAAGTCCGCCGGGACCTCGGGAACGAGCACGACGTCGGCTCCACCCGCCAGCCCGGCGTAGGTGGCAATCCAGCCCGCATGGCGTCCCATCACCTCGCAGACCAGCACCCGCTTGTGGGACTCCGCGGTGCTGTGCAGCCGGTCGATGGCCTCTGTGGCGATGGCGACCGCGCTGTCGAAGCCGAACGTGACATCCGTTCCATTCAAGTCATTGTCGATAGTCTTCGGGATGCCGACCACCGGCAGTCCGTGGTCAGCGTACAGGCGGCTTGCGGCACTCAGCGTGCCTTCGCCGCCGATGGCGACCACGGCGGCGAACTGGTACTCGGCCATGGTGCGAAGCACAGCTTCCACGCCGCCCGGCACCTTGAAGGGATTCACCCGGCTGGTTCCGAGAATGGTGCCACCCCGATGAAGGATGCCAGCGGTCGTCTCCCGTGTGAGTGGCAGAAACTGGGCTTTCAACAGACCAGCCCAGCCGTCCCGAAGTCCGACGACCTCCACGCCTCGCTGCGAAGCTCGCCTCACGACTGCTCGGATGACAGCGTTGAGGCCAGGGCAGTCCCCGCCACCCGTGAGAATCGCAATGCGCACCGGCTCCGACCTGACAGCCCCGAGAGTCACGGAGGGTTGGCCGCCCACCTGAGGGTGTTGGCCTGGCTGTTCCCGTCGTCAGCCTGCAGGGCCCTCTTCTGCTTCAGCATCGGAATGGCGTCGACAGTTTCAGGCCCTGACGCGACCAGCTAGTCAAGGCCGTGAGCAGGAGCATAGCTGCTTGCCGCGCAAATCGCCGTACTCTGCGTCTGCCCTTGGCCGCCGCGGCCCGCCAGAGGGGCCGCTCGTCGGGCCGTCCGGCGACGCTTTTGCGTGCCCACTACTCGCCCAGGGTGGGACAAGTGGCTCACAACCTGGGCTTGGCCAGACGGCCCCGCTCGATGTATGCCCCAGGCCCCCAAATCGAAGAGAAGAGGCAGCTTCGCAGACGAAATGAACAGCAGCGGCGTCAATCACTTAGGCTAGGTAGCTCAACTGGTTAGAGCGGCGGTCTCATAATCCGCAGGTAGTCGGTTCGAGTCCGACCCTAGCCACAGACAAGCAGCGCCAAGCAGTCGGTGGCCAGCCGGGACACGCTGCCCGACCCTCCGCGACTGAGAACAAGCACGACGGCACCTCCCCCACCTTTCTGACCTCTTGCGGTCAGCGGGCGATCCGCTCTAACCCTAAAGGTCCACCGCCCGTCGGTCCTTGAATCCTCTCTTGCGCATCTTGGCCTTCAGAGTGGGCGGATTCCTCTGCACCCTCATCGCTGTCCTGACGGCAGCTGGCGGTGCGTCCGCCGAGTCGGCGCAGGCCCAGCAGGGGCCGCGGCGGACGGTCGTCATCCTCTACTCGATTCCCCAGGACGTACCCGGACTGCATGAGCTCAGCGTGGCCCTCACCGACGGGCTGCAGAGCGCTTCGAAGGTCGCCCTGGACATTTACGGCGAATACACCGGGCTCGACCGGTTCTCGGGCGCTGCTTACGAGGATGCGCTGCTCGCGCTCTACCAAGAGAAGTACCGCGCCCGGAAGGTGGACTTGCTGGTCGTCGTGGGTCCGACGGCACTCGAGTTCGTCGTGGCACGGAAGTTCTTGCCGGGCGTTCCCATCGTCACCTGCTACACCGCGCGGCGAATCGTCGAGACGGCCAAGTCGAGTCGACCGGAACTGACCGGCGCGCTGCCGGCCCAGAACGCGCCCGGGACGATTGCGCTCATGCTGTCGATGTACCCGTCGACCCGTCACATTCAAGTCGTCCTCGGCGCCAGCGAATACGAGCAGGGGCAGGCCAAGCAGGGACGCATCATCTTTGCGCGCTTCGCCAATCGCGTTGACATCACCTACCTGAACGACCTTTCGCTTGAGCAGATTGAGGCCCGCGTCGCCCACCTCTCTGATGACACCCTGGTCCTCTTCGGAAGCCTGCTGCAGGATGCTGCTGGCCGCGACTTCTACAGCAACGACGCGGTGACCCGGATTTCGCGCGCAAGCCGGCGGCCTGTCTTTGGCGTCATCTACGAGGACCTGGGTGCTGGCATCCTCGGAGGTGAGTTGGTGAGTATGGAGGCCTCGGGCAAGGCCTCGGCACAGCTCGGGCAGCGGGTGCTCAATGGCGAGACGGCATCCTCCATCCCACTCGTCGCGGACGCGGGGCTGGCCCCCATGTTCGACGGGCGACAGCTCGAGCGCTGGGGTATCTCCGAACGCAACCTGCCTCCTGGGAGCCAGGTGCTCTTCCGCGAGCCGAGTCTCTGGGCAACCCACAGACGGGCGATTGGCCTGGGGCTGGGGGTCATCGCGCTCGAAAGCATTCTCGTGGCCGGGCTGGTCGTCCAGCTGCGCCGCCGCCGGCGAATGGAACGAACGCTGGCCCGCGCGGAGACGCGCTACCGGACGGTGGCCGACTTCACGCACGACTGGGAGTTCTGGCGGCGGCCCGACGGCAGCTTCGAGTACGTCTCGCCCGCCTGCGAACGGCTGAGTGGTTATTCGCCTGCCGAATTCAAAGCGGACCCCGGCCTCCTGGAGCGACTGGTTCACGAGGAGGACCGCCCCGCCTGGCACGCCTACCAAGCCGCCGCACTCGCCGGCAAAGCACAGGCACCTCTCGAGTACCGCATTCGCCCGAGAGCAGGCGACGTGCGCTGGGTGCGGCAAGCGAGCAACCCCGTGCAACTCGACAACGCCGAGCCGGCCGGCAGCCGCGGAAGTATCGGCGACATCACCAGCCGGAAGCTGAGCGAACTGGCGCTGCAGAAGGCCTACCAGGAAATCGCCGCGCTGAAGGACCGTCTCGAGGCTGAGAACACCTACTACCGCGAGAAAATCCAGGCGGTGGAGGGTTCCAGCGAGCTGCTCGGCCAAAGCGACCCGATGAAATACCTGCTCTTCCGGGTGCGCCAGGTAGCTCCGGCGGACACCACCGTCCTCATCGAGGGGGAGACGGGCACGGGAAAGGAGTTGGTGGCCGAGGCCATTCACGGCCTCGGCCCGCGGCGGGACCGGCCGATGGTGAAGGTGAATTGCGCCGCCCTTCCCCCCACGCTGGCCGAGAGCGAGCTTTTCGGGCACGAAAAGGGAGCCTTCACCGGCGCCTACTCGCAGCGGAAGGGGCGCTTCGAGCTGGCCGATGGAGGGACTCTCTTCCTCGACGAGGTGGGGGAACTTTCCCAGGAGCTCCAGGCGAAGCTGCTTCGCGTCCTGCAGGACGGCAGCTTCCAGCGCGTCGGCGGCGACCAGACCCTGAAAGTGAACGTCCGCGTCATCGCCGCCACCAACCGCAACCTGTCGAAAGACGTTGCGGCCGGACGCTTCCGAGAGGACCTCTGGTACCGCCTCAACGTCTTCCCGGTGACGGTCCCCCCGCTTCGCCAGCGGAAGGATGACATCCCGATGCTGGCGAAGGCGTTTGTCGAACGCATTTGCCAGCGCATGGGCCGCCCCTCGCTCGAGTTACCAACGTCGGTGGTGCAGACCCTGCAAGCCCACGCCTGGCCGGGCAACGTCCGCGAGCTCCAGAATGTGATTGAGCAGGCAGTCCTCATCTCCGACGGCGGGCACCTGCGTCTCACCGGGAACGTGAAGTTCGACGCTGTGCCGGTCGCCGTGGACGCCTCCTTGACTTCCCTCGAGGAGATGGAGCGCCGCCACATCCTCGCCGTCCTCGAGGCGACCCATTGGAAGCTGGAAGGACGCGATGGCGCCGCCGCCCTCCTGGAGCTCAAACCCAGCACCCTCCGCTCCCGGATGCAGAAGCTCGACATCCGGCGCCGCTCGGAATAGCGGGGCTGTAAATCCCTCCGGCGGGCCCACGACATCTGGTGGGCCGCGAGAATTCGTGGGGGCGAGCCACTGAAACTCGACGGGACGCGAGGCCCGGCCGGAGCGAATTCAACGGGTTGTGGCCGACCAGCATCGCCCCGGCCTTGGCGCTCGTCTTGCTGAGGGACGGCCTCCTGCAAAGGAATCCCGTCCCATCAAGCCACCCTCAAACTGCGCCGTCACCGTGGTGACTTCCCTGCTGACTCCGGCCCCGGAGAAGCGGGGGGAGCTGCTTCAGACTCTGCGCTCGCTAAGAGTGGAAATTGCCCGCGAACCCGGCTGCCTTCAGTGCGCCGTCTACGCCGACGTCGAGGGAGGGGGCCAAGTCCTCCTGGTCAGCGAGTGGATGGACCAGGCCTCGTTGACGGAGCACCTGGCCTCCGAGGACTTCCGAATTCTCGCCGGTGCCTCGCGCCTGCTCGGCGCGTCGGCCGATTTCCGCTTCGTCACCTCCCACGCTTTCGTTTCCGCCGAGCACCAGTCCCCCGAACCCCAAGGAGAGTCCCATGCCCCCGGCAAGTAGTCCCACTCGAGTTCGTGCGTGGATTGTGGGCGCGCTGCTTCTCGCGTCCGCGAGCGTCCACGCCACCACCTTCAAGAACCAACTCACCATCGTGGACCTGCTCCAGGAGTCTGAGGTCATCGTCCGAGCGCGCGTGAAGGCGGTCAGTGATGGCATCGACGCCCGGGGCGTCCCTTATACCGAGGTCACCCTCCAGGTTGCCGAAGCGCTGAAGGGGCAGGTTGCGGGCAACTACACCTTCCGTCAGTTCGGGCTTCTCGCGCCGCGCCGCATGGGCAACGGCCGCGTCAACCTCATGGTGACCCCCGCAGAATGGGCAACCTACGCCAAGGGTGAGGAGTCCATCTTCTTCCTGCGCCAGGCCGCCGCCTGGACCGGGCTTCGCACCACGGCCGGGCTAGCCCAGGGGCAATTCAAGGTGTCCCTGGCTGGCGCCGCCAACTCCTTCAACAACGCCGGACTCTTCGAAGGCGTCCAGGTCGATTCTGGGCTGCTCAGCGACGACCAGAAACGCGTCATGGCCACGACGCGCGGAGCGGTCAACGCGCGCAGCTTCACGTCGCTCATCAAACAGGCCGTGGACGGCAAGTGGGTAGAGACCGGGAGGATGCGCCATGCGAATCACTGAAAACCTTCAACGTCTCACCGTCATCGCCGTGCTTGTCGTCGCGACGGCCGCCCTCGCTGGCGCCCCGCTCATCGTGGACCCGGTGACGCGCAAACCTTGGGTCTACGGACCTGGAACGGTCCCCGTCTACTACGACCAGGGCGACTTTGCGGTCGTCTATGACTGGAACAACTACCCGGCCCAGGTGACCTTCGACAACGCCACCGGCGCCGCCCAGGTCCGCAAGGGCGTCGCCGACTGGTCGGCCATCCCGACGTCGACCTTCCGTGCCGAGGTGAAGGGCGACTTTGGCACGAAGGGCCTCCCCGACATCACCGGCGACAATGCAGGCCTGGTCATCGGCGCCGTCAACGGCGGCGGCATCTACGTCATCTTCGACGCCGATGGTTCGGTGATGCAGAATTTCTTCGGTGTGGGCCCAAACATCCTCGGCATCTCCTCGCCCGAGTGGGGGGACGAGGCCACCTCCACCATCACCGAGAGCTGGACCGTCCTCAATGGCCAGGCCATTTCCTTCGACGACGCGAATGCGGCCCACTACCAGGGCACGACGACGCACGAACTTGGCCACGCCCTGGGGCTGGCGCACACCCAGACGAACGGCGCGTCCTACTTCTACTCCGTGTACACCGGGGAGCCGGTTGGCCCACAGAGCTGCACGGCGCTTCCGTACCGGACCGACCTGACGGCCGCGGATGTGGAGACGATGTACCCATTTCAGAACCCCACCCCGACTGACGCCGTGGGCGTCGCTCAGGGTCACCTTCACACCACCGACGACATTGCCGCCATCTCCGACCTGTACCCGGCCCCGGGCTGGCCCGAAAACTTCGGGACCATCACCGGGACCGTCTTCGACGTCGACGGGAAGACCCCGCTGACGGGCGTCAACGTCATTGCACGCAACGTGGAGGACCCCTTCGCGGACGCGAATTCGTCGCTGTCCGGCCAGTGGACGCAAGGGCAGTTCGGGCCCGATGGCCGCTTCACCCTCCACGGGCTGCGGCCGGGTGCGCGCTACGTCGTCTACGTCGACGCAGTCCTGGCCGGTGGCTTCCCCACCCCGCCTCTGTGGTTCCTGCCAGGCGCTGAGCGGTTCTATGCCGGCCCGGCTTCTGCGGAGGATGAAAAGACATTCGACCCCTGCGCCTACCGGGCCATCTCGGCCAAGGCAGGACGCGTCGTTCAAGCCGACATTCCCTTCGCACGCGTCCCCGGCGCTCCCGTCCTCATCTCCCTGGGGTATGGCGCCGGCGCGTCGGCCGTTTCCGGCGACGGGTCGACGGTGGTGGGCAACTACGGCCGCGGTGGCCCGCCATTCAGCTGGACTCAGCAAAAGGGCATCGTGACGATGGACGTCGTAACGACGGGGGAGAAGGTCAGCATTTCCCGCAACGGCAAGTACCTCACCACCGACCTGCTGGACACTTCCGGTAACAATGCCGGGGCCTACCGGTGGGATGCGAAGGGCGGTTGGGTAGCCGTCGACCCGGTGGGCAGCTGCGGGACCGACACCACGTACAGTTGGGGCGTCACCGACGATGGGGCCGTGTACGGCTTGGCCTACAACTCCTGCAGCGACTTCAAGACCTTCCGCTGGACCCCGAGGGAAGGCACCAAGCTACTGCCGGCGGCGACCCTCAAGTCGGATGGCACTCCCGCCAACGGCCGACCCAACCAAATCTCCTCCGACGGCTCGACGCTGGCCGGCTGGGAGGAAGACGACCAGGGCCTCCGGCTGGCTGTTGTCTGGAGGCACGGAAAGCCAAGCAAAGTGGTCGACGCCTTCGGCCTCGCCCTCAACGAGGCAACGGCCGTCAGCGGCGATGGCCAGTTGGTGGCCGGTGGACTCTTTGATGGGCAACAGCCTCTCGGCGACGCCTGGCGAAAGCGAGTCGACCGGCCGGAACTCGATTACTTCTCACCGCTCTCGGTCGATGCCTCGCCCGCCGCAGCCTACGCACTGTCCCGCGACGGCAGCGTGATGGCCGGCTTCAGCGGAAACCCCTTCTTCAGCCTCCAGCCGGTGCCACTGCTCTGGACGAAGGCGATGGGGTCGGTCAGCCTCGACCAGTTCGTCCAGCGCCAGGGCACGGCGATGGAGCAGTACGTGTCGCTCTGGACCCCCATGGGCATGTCCGACGACGGCACGGTGATGACCGGCTGGGGGTTCGGATTCCAGGGCTGGGCGGGCTGGGTGCTGCAGATGCCAAAGGCGTTTGTCTGCCACCTCGACCGTGAGGAGCGCGGCGAGGGGCACACGCTCAGCGTCCCCTTCCCGATAAGCTTCGACGACCACCTCACGCACGGCGACACAGTCGGGCCCTGCCCCAACCACAGGAAATAGCCGCCCGTCGGGAAAGAGGGCGCCGTCGCCGTGCCTACGGCGACGGCGCCCCAACCGACAGCGCGCTCGGTACCGCAGAATCAGGGCGCCGTGGCTCAGGGCCCCAGCGGCCGGACGTCGTCACTCTAGCGGGCACGCCAATGCGCACCGCGTCAGCACGGGCACGTTGGCACACCGAGGGTTTGAAGCAACTGGGCGATGCATACCCTCTGCTCGAGCGGATGAATGGCGACCTCCGCGAAGTCTTCCATGACGGGCATCTCTTCATTCGCCTCGCAGCGGCTTTTCCAGCAGCGGCCTTCGAGGACCCCGACAATCCGGATCCCCGGGGGGTCTGGCCGAGGTCCGGCGCGGCCGGAGGCGCCAGCACGGAAGCCGTTTGAAGACAGAGGGCCAGCAGCCCGGAAGAAGCCCTTGCGGGCCGTCCCTGCGTGAGCGACATACTGTCCGGCGAAGCGGCGCCTGCCGCTTCCCCGGGGAGCCTCCCATGAATGCCACGGACGCGTTTGTGCGCGCGCGCAACCTTCTCTTGGAAGAGCGCGACAACTACGAGGCGGCGGTGGCCCGCTTCGCCTGGCCGCAGCTGGACAACTTCAACTGGGGGCTGGACTGGTTCGACGTCTACGCCAAGGGAAACCACCGCACCGCGCTGTGGATTGCTGACGACGAGGGGCGGGAGGTGAAGGCCAGCTTCGCCGAGCTCTCCGAAACCTCCAGCCGCCTCGCCAGTTCCATGCGCCAGCGCGGCGTGGCGCGCGGGGACCGGATGCTGGTGATGCTCTCCAACGTCCGTCCCATGTGGGAAGTGGGCCTCGCGGCCATGAAGTGCGGCGCGGTCGTCGTCCCCTGCTCCATGCAGCTGACGCGCAAGGACATCGAGGAACGCGTGGTGCGGGGCAACATCCGCCATGCCGTGGTGGACGCCACGATGGCCGAGCGCTTCGCCGGGATTGAGGCCCTGAAGACGCGACTGGTCGTCGCCGGCCACAGTCCAGGCTGGACGCCCTACGAGGACGCCCTCTCCGGCGCTGCGGGCTTCACGCCGGACGGCGAGACGCGCGCCACGGACCCGCTGCTGCTGTACTTCACCTCCGGCACCACCGCGAAGCCGAAGTTGGTGTTGCACACCCACGCCAGCTACCCGGTGGGCCACCTGTCCACCATGTACTGGATTGGCCTGCGCGAGGGCGACACCCACCAGAATGTCAGCTCGCCCGGGTGGGCCAAGCACGCCTGGAGCAGCTTCTTCGCCCCGTGGAATGCCGGCGCGACGATTTTTGTCCTCGAACAGGCACGTTTCTCCGCGCAGCGCACCGTCCAGTGGCTGGCCAAGGCCGGCGTGAATACCTTCTGCGCCCCGCCCACCGTGTGGCGGCTGATGATTCTCGAGGACCTCGGCCCGCGGCCAACCGGACTGCGGGAGCTGGTGAGCGCGGGCGAGCCCCTCAACCCCGAAGTCATTGAGCGGGTCCGCCGCAACTGGGACCTCACCGTCCGCGACGGCTACGGGCAGACCGAGACGACGGCCCAGGTGGGAAACTCTCCCGGGCAGCCGGTGCGCCTCGGTTCCATGGGGCGCCCCCTTCCGGGCTACCAGGTGGTGCTGCTGGACGGCCAGGGCCGGGAGGCCGACGAGGGCGAGGTTGCCCTGCGTCTTGCGCCCCGTCCCCTGGGGTTGATGGTGGGGTACCTGGATGACCCGGAGCGCACCGCGGCCGTCATGGCAGCCGGCTACTACCGCACCGGAGACGAAGCCTCCCGGGACGCCGACGGGTACATCCACTACGTCGGCCGCGGCGACGACGTCTTCAAGTCCAGCGACTACCGCATCAGCCCGTTTGAGTTGGAGAGTACCCTGATTGAACACCCGGCCGTCGCCGAGGCGGCGGTGGTGCCGAGCCCGGACCCGCTGCGACTTAGTCTGCCGAAGGCCTTCGTCGCCCTGAAGCCCGGGGTACCGGCCAATGCCGAGACGGCGCGGGACATTCTCCTCTTCTGCAAGGAGCGGCTGGCTCCCTACAAGCGCATCCGCGGCATTGAATTCACGGAGCTGCCCAAGACGGTCTCCGGCAAAATCCGCCGCGTGCAGCTCCGTGTGCAGGAGAAGGACCGGCGCAGCACGGGAGAACGCGGCGCCAGCGAGTTCTGGCTGGACGAGCTTGAGTCCAAGGGCCCCGTCGCGGAATGAGACCCGAGGCGTTCCCTGGGGCCCTCCCTGGTCGCCATCACCCGGCTTTTGCCGGGAAACCGTGGGGTTGGAGCGCGAGGAGCCGCCGCCGCAGGAGCCAGTGATGGAGAGGAGGCTCCCGCCCCAATAGTAGCTGCAGGCCCAGCACGCCGACCTGTTCCCAGGCGCCGGCGAAGCGCAGGCTGCGACTCGGAGGTTGTTGTGATGAAGGCACTCACGTTTGTCATTTGGTTTTCCTGGGCAAGTCTCGTCGGACGCGTCCTCCTCGCACCGGTCTTTCGCCTGACGCTGCCCGAGGCCCTCCTGCTCCTGCTCGTCGGTGCGCCGGCAATTGGCTTGCTCTGGGGGCTCAGGTGGATGCTTCGGCGGGCCAAAGCCACCCGCCAGCACGAGGTGGTCTTCCCCACGGTGGTCGCCGTCCCCGGCTCGCCGGTGAGCCTGCCTCGCTTCGCGTAGCAGGTTTTTTGACAGGTCCCCGCCCTGGCTCGACCATCCCTTCTCACGGGGCACAGGCCCGTGACCCGCTGTAGCGACGGGTCACGAACGCCCCAGGGAAGGGAAGTCCGCCAATGGCAGATTCGTCGGCTGCAGCACAGGCCACCGCGCCGGACGTCGTCGAGAATGACGACACCGTCAGCACGCACGTCCTGGTGACAGAGGAGGACGTGCGCCGCCTCCGGGCACTGTCCCGGCGCACCCGCATCGCCCAAAGCGAGTACCTCCGCGAGGCCGTCGACGACTTGCTGCGCAAGTACGACGCCGCGCCCAAGGAGGGGTAGCCCCGTGGCCATGTCTGCGCGGGGCCGGCAGCAGTCGTCGGCTGCCCTGGCGGAGCGCCCGCTCCTGGTCTTCGACTTTCACGGCCGCCCGGTCCAAGCAAGGCCGCCGGCCGTCCAGAATCCACCGCAGAGCATCCGCGAGGCCGTCCTGGCCTGGCTCGACGCGAAGATGTAGCGCGGGACGGGCCACCCCCAGCGCCCGTCAGCAAGTCGTCCCTACCCGGCCTGGGCCCGGGTGACGTCCGTCGGCTCCTCCATGTGGCCTGCGACGTCGCCGAAGGACAAGTGGTCGAGGGACAGGAAGAGCAACCCAAACGCAATCTGCTGTCCCGTCTGGCACAGCCACAGCACGTTGGCATAGGCCAGCCCCGGCCCCCGCACCAATTCCGCGGGCAAGAAGAGGGCGAGCCCGACGCGGACAGCCGCCTGGAAGGTGCCCATCATCCCGGGCGCTGCCGGAATCATCACCCCCACCACCAGTACGCACAGAAGCACGTAGCTCTGAAACAGCGTCAACGGCAGGTCGAAGCCGCGGGTGGCCAATACCCACATGCCGAGGCCGTTGGCGCACCAGTAGGCCACCGTCCAGCCGAAGAAGGCGACCAGCTGCATAGGCCCGGCCAGGTTCTTCAGCGCCCCGACGAAGGAGTCCACCACCCCCGCCACCTTCTCGGCCAGCCCGGGGCTCGCCCAGCCCACCACGTGGCGCACCAGCGCCACCGCGCGGTCCCGGTGCCAGGCGGCGAAGAGGAGAAAGAGCAGGCCACCGAAGAAGATGGAGAACATGACGTTGGCGCCGATGCGCACGAAGCGCACGTCGGGCGCATCCGCCGGCACGAAGAAGAGCAGCAGGCGCATCAGCAGCGCGACGAAGAGGCCGTCGATAATTCGCTCTAGCACCACCGTCGTCATGGCCGCGCTGCGCCGGATGGGCGTCCTTTGGGCGATGAGGAAGGGGCGGGCGAACTCGCCAAGCCGGAAAGGCAGGACGAGCAGCATCATGAAGCCGATGGCGCTCGCGTCGTTGAGGGGGCGAAAGGGCACCCGTGCCAGCCCCGACAGCAGGCACCCCCAGCGCAGCGTCCGGAACAGGTGAATCAGCGTCAAGAAACCGAGGTACGGCAGAATCCACAGGTAGTGGGCGGCCCGGAGGCTCGCCCACTGCTCGGACCAGTGCGTGTCGCGAAAGGCCCAGGCGGTGAAAGCGATGGTGATGGCCAGACTGGCGGCCAGCTTGAGTCCCCGCTTCATGGCAAGGCTTCTCCGCGAAGGATGCGCTCCGGGTGGTCCCGCAACAGCGTCTGCACCCTCCCGGCATCTGTCCGGGCAGCGAGTTCCGCGAGGGCCTTGGCCACCCACACCCGCGCGTCCACCGGGCCGTGGAGGTCCGTCGCCGCCACGGCGTACAATTCTTCCCCCAGGAAGCTGCGCGCCAGCCGACGGGCCACCGGCCCATAGCGGTTCACCAGGGCGCCGAGGTCCAGCTGAAGCCTGGCGCCAAGGCGCACCACCTCCGCCGCGCGCCCGGGCCGCTCGAATTCCTGGCACCGTTCCGGGTGCGCAAACAGCGGCGTGACGCCGCGGCGCACCATGCGGAAGACGAGGTCTGGAAGGGCCGGCACGGGGGCGCGGTAGGGGGCCTCGACGAGGACGTACCGGCCGTCGTTGATGGCCCGGGTGGCCTTGGTGCCCAGGCCGTCGAGGAAGCCGTCGAGGATGAGTGCATGCTCGGCATTGGAGTACAGGCGCAAGGCGATTCCCGCCACGTCCAGGTCCCGCTGGAGCGCTGAGCGTCGCGCGGCGCACACCTCCGCGGAGGCAAACTCCGGCCGCGCATGCGGGCTGGGCGCCACGGCCGCGAAGCCCAGGTCCACCAGCGCCCGCGCCATTTCCAGGGCGTCCTCGGGCGTGCGGGCACCGTCGTCCACGCCTGGAAGCAGGTGGCAGTGCAAGTCGACGTAGCCGGACATTGGAGGCTTAGCGCCCGTCCTCGTCCTGCGCGGGGGCGCTGGCGGGCCGGGGCTGCTCCGGCTCGGCGTCCAGCGGACGGTCGGGCACCCGGTACTCCTCACCCAGCCAGCGGCCGAGGTCCACCTGCCGGCACCGGGGGGAGCAGAACGGGGCGCTCTTGTTTCCCGGACGGGGCCCGGCGGGTTTGTGGCAGCTGGGGCAGAGGGCAGCCATGGGTGCGGGCCCTCCATAGCCAAAACCGCAGACAAGACGCCAGCGCTACCCCCCGGTGTTGGTGCTAAACCCCCCGGTTGCCCGCCATGAAGGCCCTCCGCATCCTCCGCCCGGGAAGTCCAGAGGGCCTCGAGCTGGCCGACGCCCCGGAGCCCGTCCCTGGCCCGGCGGACCTCGTCGTCCAGGTGCAGGCCACCGCCCTCAACCGCGCCGACTTGCTGCAGGTGCTGGGGCGCTACCCGCCTCCGGCGGACGTCCCCCAGGACATTCCCGGTCTGGAATACGCCGGCACCGTCCTCAGCACCGGCCCGCGCGTCTTGCGCTTCAAGCGCGGGGACCGCGTCATGGGCCTGGTGGGGGGTGGGGCCTTCGCCGAGCGGCTGGTGACGGCGGAGCGGGAGGCCCTGCCCATCCCGGACGCCCTCAGCTTTGAGAAGGCGGCGGCGGTGCCCGAGGCCTTCCTGACCGCCTTCGACGCCCTGGTGCTGCAGGGAGGGCTGCGGCCCCACGCCCACGTCCTCGTCCACGCCGCGGCGAGTGGCGTGGGGACGGCCGCCCTGCAGCTGGTGCACGCCTTCCGCGCCGAGGCCATCGGCACCTCCAGGAGCCCGGGCAAGCTCGAGCGCTGCCGGGCGCTGGCCCCCTTTCACCCGGTCGTCGTGGAGGAGGGCGAGCCGCGCTTCGCCGACCGGGTGCTGTCCATAACGCAGGGGCGGGGCGTGGACCTGGTGCTGGACCTGGTGGGGGGCCGCTACCTGGCCGAGTCGCTGGCGTGCCTTGCGCCCCGGGGACGGCTGCTGCAAGTGGGCACGCTGGACGGGCCCAAGGCGGAGCTCGACTTGCGCCAGCTGATGGGGCGGCGGGCCCAGGTGGTGGGGACGATGCTGCGCGGCCGCCCGCTGGAGGAGAAAATCTCCCTGGCCCGCAGCTTCGAGGCCCAGGTCCTTCCGGACTTCCAAAGCGGCGCGCTGCGCCCGGTGGTGGAGGAGGTGCTGGGCATGGGCAGCGCCCGGGCGGCGCTGGAGCGCATGGCCAGCAATACCTCGGTGGGGAAGCTGGTGCTTGCCTGGGGGGACGGCGCCTGAGACTCTTCCCACGGGCGCGGCGCGGCGCGGGGCCGTGGCGCGTGTACGCGCTGGCGGCACTTTCCGCGGCCAGCACTGCGGCTGCTGACGTCAGCAAGCGACATTCGGCGGTGGTGGAAGTGGTGCAGAAAGTCAGTCCTGCCGTCGTCTTCATCGGCACCGAGCAGGCGGTGGACCGGCGGCTCCGCGGCTCCACGCTGGACAACTTTTTCCCCGGCCGGACGCCCTCCCGCGGGCGCACCATGCAGTCGCTGGGAAGCGGCGTGCTGATTGACGCCTCCGGCCTCATCGTCACCAATGACCACGTCATCCGGGGCGCGTCGGCCATTCACGTGGTACTGGCCGACGGGCGACAGCTCGACGCCGACGTGGTGGGCAGCGACGCCGCCAACGACTTGGCCGTGCTGCGCGTCCAGGGCAAGGGGCCCTTCCCCGCCGCGCGGCTCGGGACCTCCGCGGATTTGATGATTGGCGAGACGGTGGTGGCCATCGGCTCGCCCTTGGGCCTTCAGAAGACGGTCACCGTGGGGGTGCTGTCCGCCATCGGCCGCAGCTTCAAGGCCGACAATGAACAAGTCTTCGACGACTTTCTGCAGACGGACGCCGCCATCAACCCCGGCAACAGCGGCGGCCCGCTGCTCAACCTCGACGGCGACGTCATCGGCATCAACTCCGCCATCCTGGCTAGCGCCCAGGGCATCGGCTTCGCCATTCCCGTCGACAAGGTGCGCCGCATCGTCACGGAGCTGAAAAGCTTCGGAAGGGTACGCCCGGCGTGGGTGGGCATCGACGCCGTCCCGTTGAGTCCTGGCCTCGCCCGCCGACTGGGGTGGGAGCGCACCCACGGCGTGCTGGTGGAGCGCGTCCAGCCGAGCAGCCCGGCGGCCACGGCCGGGGTGCACGCGGGGGACGTGGCGACGGAGATTGCCGGCTCGCCGGTGGCGGACGTCGAGGACTTCAACGCCCGCCTGCTGGGGTACCCCGCGCGGACGTCCTTTGCCCTCAGCGTGTTTCGCGACGGGCATGAGCGCACCCTCACCGTCACCCCCGAGAAGTTTCCCCCCCCCGTGGTGGACGGCCTGGTCTGGGAGCGACTCGGGGTGAGAGTTTCCGCAGCGAAGGGGGGACTGCTGGTGGTGGGGGTGCGCCGCGGCAGCCAGGCCGCGCAGCGCGGGCTGGAGCCGGGGGACCTCATCGCCCGGCTGGACAATGAGCCAGTGGGCAGCGTGGAGGCCTTCCGGGACGGCCTCATGTCGAGCCATGGCCGGGACGTGCTGCTGTCGGTGCGCCGGGGGCCATTTACCTACCCCCTGGGGTTCCGTTTTTGAGACGGGCGGTTAGACCGCAGTAGCATCCGCTCCGGCGGACACCCCCAACCCCATGCCCAACCTCACGTACAGGCCGGTCGGGCCCCTGCTTGCCGGCACCCGTTCCACGGCCGTGCTGGGCATTGAGGACGTGGCCGACGGTCCGGGGCGCGCCGTGGTGCTGGTGTGGGCCCCGGCGGACCTCGCCAAGGACGAGGAACGGGCGGCGCAGCTGCGGCGGGACACCCGACGCGCCTCGGAGCTGACCCACCCGCACATTGTCACGGTGTTCGGTCTGGCCACCCTGCCGGAGGGCCTCGCCCGGGTCGTGGAATTCGTCGACGGGGAGTCCCTGCGGCAGGTCCTGGACCTCGTCGCCCCGCTGCCTCCCCGCATTGCAGCCCGCATCACCGCCGACGTGGCGCTGGGCGCGCACTACGCGCACCTCGCCGGCAACGACGACGGCTCTCCCATGGTGCACGGGGACTTGCGGCCGGAAACCGTCATGGTCACCTACGCCGGCAAGGCCAAGGCCTCCGGCTACGGCGCCCTCGCCGTGGCGCCCCGGGAGGCCTCTGGCCTCCGGGTGGTGAACCGCCGCCGCTACGCCGCCCCGGAGCAGATTATTGGCGGTCGGACCGCCAGCACCCCCCAAACGGACGTCTTCCTGCTGGGCCTTCTTCTGTACGAGATGGTGAGCGGGAAGAAGCCCTGGGACGGGGCCCCCGACGTCGACCATGCGGTAGTCGCCGCGCCGCTGCCGCTAGAGGCGGCGGACCACATCCCCGCCGAGCTGGTGCCGGTGCTGGAGCGGGCCACCCGCAAGCGTGCCGCAGACCGCTACCCCACGGCGCTGGCCTTCCGGGACGCGGTGGACCAGGCTCTGACGCTCGCCCCGCACGGGGATGTCGCCGCCTTCATGGAGCGGCACTTCCCGAAGGAGAACTCCCCCCGCGCCGCCCGCGTCCAGGTGCTGGAGGAGGCCCGCGCCGCCCAGGCGCGCCGGCAAGCGGAGGCCAAGGCCCGCGAGCCCAAGCGGACGCCGGGGCCGGCGGTGCGTCCGGCGGCGGAGCTGCTGGAGCCGGAGGCTCGGGCGGACTGGCGAAGCCGGCTCCCGCTGGTGCTGGGCTTCGTGGTGGCCGTGGGGGTGGTGGGCGCCATCTGGTTTGCCAGCCGCACCGCGCCCACCCGGCCGATGATTGTGTCACCTCCCGGCACGGCCACCACGGCCGCCCTCAGCGCCGAACCCGCCCCCACCCCCCCCACCCCCCTGCCGCAGCCGGTCGCCTCCCGCGACCCCGGGCGCACCGAGACGCGCACCGACGCCTCGCCGGCGGCGGCCGGAAAGCCGGCCCCGGCCCTGCCCGGCCCGTCCGCGGGCGACGGCCGCCTCTCCCCGGTGCCGGCCATGGGCCGGGCGCCGACGACGTTGCTGGAACTCACCGTGGAGCCACCGGTGGAGGTGGTCCTGGACGGTGTGAAAGTGGGCAAGTCGCCCGTCACCGTCCCGGCGGCCCCCGGCCGCCGCGTGGTGGAGCTCATCGACAAGTCGCGCGGCATCGACTTGAAGCGTGCCGTGCTGGTGGGCAAGGAGGGCGTGACACGGCAGACGTTCACCATCGGCCATGGGACACTCAGCGTGCGCATGCCCGACGGCGCCTCCCTCGCGCTGGACGGGCGCGTCCTCGGGCTAAAGCCGGCCGCGGAGATTCCCGTCTATGAAGGCACCCACCACCTGAAGGTGACGCTGGGAGATGCCGTCTGGCAGGAGTCCTTCACCATCCGTCCCGAGCAGACACTGAAGTACGACGTGGCCCTCAAGCCGAGCGGGGAAAACTAGCCCGAGGAAAGTGCCGAGGCAGCAGACGGCCTCGCTCGCCCTCCCTCGGCCGCCGCTGGTGCGGCGGCCCGGGCGCGTGGAACCCCCTGGGCACCGTCCAAGGCTTGCCCCTCGTTGACGCGGGTGAGGCGGGCCAGGGTGAAGGCAGAGGCGGCGAGCAGGACGTTGCTGGCGCCGAGGCCACCGCCCCCGGGGAGGACGGCCGCCAGCGCGAGCAGCAAGCACCAGCCCGCGAGGAAGGTGGCGGCGAGCTCCGTCAAGGGCGTGAAGACGAGGACGCCCGCTGCCAATTCCAGAAGCGCGGCGACATGGGCCGGCGCCCCCGGCTGCTGCCACCCCTGCAGGCCGAAGCCGATGGCCCCCGCGCCCAAGCCGAAGCGCAAGGCCCAAAGCGGGATGGCGAGCCGCCCGTCGAGCATCCCCTACACCGTGCTGCGGGCGGCCTGCAGGCTGCCCGGCTGGCTGGAGCGCGCGGCGACGTCGGCCTTCACCTCGGACATGCGGGCGAGCACCAGGGCACCCACCGCCATGACGACGTCGCGGACGGCTACGTCGAAGGAGTGGCCGGTAGTGAGGAGGTTGAGGGCGATGAGGAGCAGCCAGGCGGCCACCACGTAGGCCCCGTAGCGGGTGAGGCGGCTCAGGACGAGGATGCCGGCGGCAATTTCCACCACCCCCACCAGGTGCATGAAGGTGGAAGGCGCCACCCCCAACAGCCGCGGCACCAGTGGGCTCAGGTAGTCCGCCCAGTGGGTGAGAAGGTTGGTGAACTTGTCGAGCCCTGCCACCACGGGGACGAGTCCGTACGTCAGCCGCAGCGCCCACCAGGAAGAGTTGAGTCGTGAATCCAACATGGGGAAGTCCTCCGGGCCAATTGCCCCTCTCCCCTGTAGAGCGCCGAGGCGGGCGGAGGTGACAAGGCGCTGGGGCGCTGTCACCTTTGCAGGCGCTTTGGCGTCCAACGCCAGCCCCCGAGAGGAGGGAGCAATGTCCCTGGCAGCCACCGTCGCCACGTGGTCGCGCAGCCGCATGCCCAGCGACGAGGACGTCGTGCGGCGCGTGGTGGCGGGCGAGGTGGCGCTGTTCGAGGTGCTGATGCGTCGCAACAACCAGCGGCTGTACCGCGCGGTGCGCGCCGTCCTGCATTCGGAGGAGGACGTGGAGGAGGTGATGCAGCAAACCTACGTCGCGGCCTACGGCGCCCTCTCCGACTTCGCGCACGCCTCGAAGTTCTCGACGTGGCTCCTCCGCATTGGCCTCAATGCCGCCCTCTCCCACCGCCGCCGCAAGGCCCTCTCTGTCGCCCCGCCGTCCTCCGAGGAAGACCCTGTGGAGTTCCTGCCCAGCCCCCAGCCCACGCCCGAAGACCGAACCAGCTCCCGGGAACTGAACGGAATCCTCGAGCGGGTGCTGGACGGCCTTCCGCTGATGTACCGGACGGTGTTGATGCTTCGGGAGGTGGAGGAGCTATCGACCGCCGAGGCGGCCGAGGTGCTGGGCGTCAGCGAGGATGTGGTGAAGACACGCCTGCACCGGGCGAAGGTGCTGGCCCGCGAGAGCCTCTACGCGCGGACGGAACAGGGCGCACCCGCCTCGTTTCTGTTTTATGCCCCCCGCTGCGACCGCGTCGTCGCCGCCGTGCTGGGACAGCTTCCTGCCGTGGCTGAGCCGCGCTGAGATGCCTCCGGACACCTGACGCGCGTCACCCGCCGGGCCAGCCGCTCTGGGCGCCCTCGGCCGCATGGGGGTGGTGGCTGAGCGCCACCCGGTTTCCTTCCGGGTCCCGGACGTACATCGTCCAGCGCGTCTCGTGCTCCACCGGCACCTGGGCCCGCTCCAGTTCCGCACGGACCGCAGCGCGCTCGCCCGGGGCAATGCGCAGCGCCAGCAGGAACCAGCCCGAGGCGGCGCTGGCTGCCGGCGCGGGGGACGGCGCCTCTTTCCCCATCGCCTCCAGGGCGAGGAAGGCGCCGGGCAGCCCCAGCCAGACGCTGCGCAGGCTGCCGTCCTCGCGCTGGTGCTCGGCGAGGACGGGGAGGCCGAGGACCTCGCGGTAGAAGGCCACCATGGGCGGCAGGGCCCGGACGTGCAGGGCGATGTGATGCACTCCCTGGACTTTCATCCCCCGGCCCCCGGCGACGGGTCCACCGCACGCGCCTCCAGGATGGGCTCCTGGTCCAGCACCAGCGTCGCACGCGGGACGGCCGGCGGCGCGGCAGCCGCGGGCGCGGGTGGCAGTTCGCCACTGCTGTCCAGTTCCAGGGCGCAGAAGGCCCCCAGGCGAACCAGCTGCGCCACCGCACGGGCCAGCGACCCGATGGCCACCTGGAGAACGGCCGCCCCCGCCGCCGGCCGCCAGGGCCCGGACGGCGTCAGTCCGGAGAAGGCGGCCGCCGTGCCAGCCACCGCCGCCGCCAGCACCTCCGTCAGGAACCACAGCCCCACGGGCGCCCAGGGGCGCTGCACCAGCGCCCGAGCCGCCTCCCAGCCCGCCACCGATGCCGACTCATCCCGCACCACCGCACGCACCAGGGCCATTTCTGCCACCAGCTGCAGGAAGAGTGCGCCCAGCGGGCCCACCGTCGCGACGAGCGCCAGGCCAAGCGCGCCGGCAAGCCCTGACGGGTGGTGGAACAGTCCGCGGAGGAAAAGCAGCGCCCCGGAGGCGCCGACGAGGACCTGCCAGCCATTCCAGGCGAGCAGCGCGGCGGCGGCGAGTACCGCCCAGCCCAGTGCCCGCGGCGCCGCCAGCCCCAGCGCCTGCAGCGGCGGCGGGACGTCCCGGCGGCGCAAGCCGGCCCCGGCCTGCTGCACGGCGCCCCCCAGGACGGACGCCTGCAGCAGCCAGGCGACGACGGCCGCCACCAGCGCGCCCCAGAAGCGCTCGCCCACCCGTGCGGACACGACGGAGGCCAGACCCGTCAGCCATAGCAAGCTGACGCACAGCGTCACCGCGGTTG
>JADGRA010000044.1 GCA_017881265.1 Myxococcaceae bacterium
ACGCCCATCCCGCACAACGGCTGCCGACAGCCGAAACGGCGTCGCGTTTAGACCACCTTCCAGGAGACACCCTTTTGGCCCGCTACACCGCCAGCGTCTGCCGCATCTGCCGCCGCGAGAACCTCAAGATGTACCTGAAGGGGGACCGCTGCTACACCGACAAGTGCGCCATCGAGAGGCGCCCCTACCCCCCTGGGCAGCACGGCCAGGGCCGGGTGAAGTTCTCCGGCTACGGAGTCCAGCTCCGCGAGAAGCAGAAGGTGAAGCGGATGTACGGCCTGCTGGAGAACCAGTTCCGCGGGACCTTCGCCCGGGCGGCGCGCGCCAAGGGCAAGACCGGCGAGACGCTGCTGCAGTTGCTCGAGCTCCGGCTGGACAACGTGGTGTTCCGGATGGGCTTCGCCGACACGCGCGCCGAGGCGCGGCAGCTGGTGCGCCACGGCCACTTCCAGGTGAATGGCCGGCGGGTGAACATCCCCTCCTTCGAGGTCAAGCCCGGCAGCGTCGTGGAAGTCGCCGAGAAGAGCCGGAAGATGATTCGCATCGCCGAGGCGCTGGAGACGGTGGAACGGCGCGGCGTCCCGCAGTGGATTGAACTGGACAAGAAGGGCATGAAGGGAACGGTGAAGTCGGTCCCGAACCGTGAGGACCTCACCATGCCCATCCAGGAGCAGCTCATCGTCGAGCTCTATTCGAAGTAACCGCTTGGCCGGGGGGCGACGGACCCTCCCGGATGCCGGCCGCTCCAGCGTGGGGCTGCAGGTCAGCCGTCCCTCCGTCTCACACATCGCTGGGGCTGTCCTCCCGCCATTCGGGCGGGGACGTCGGTGGCAGACCCCGGGGAGAAAAACACCATGGCAGAGGCATTCATAGCAAAGCACTGGCGGGACCTCATCAAGCCCCGCCGGATGGAAGTCGACCCGGACAGTCTCACCGCGACGTACGGGAAGTTCATCGCCGAGCCGCTCGAGCGGGGGTTTGGGACCACGCTGGGCAACACCCTCCGGCGCGTGCTCCTCAGCTCGCTGCAGGGCGCGGCCATCGTCTCGGTGAAGATTGAAGGCGTGGACCACGAGTTCACGACCGTTCCCGAGGTGGCCGAGGACGTCACCGACATTGTCCTCAACCTGAAGGAAGTCCTGCTCCGGATGCACACCAACGAGCAGAAGACGCTCCGCATCGAGGCGGAAGGGCCGAAGGAAATCAAGGCCGGGGACATCATCGCCGACGACCAGGTGGAGATTCTCAACCCCGGGCACCACATCTGCACGCTGTCCGAGGGCGGCAAGCTGCGCCTGGAGATGATTGCTCGACGGGGCCGCGGCTACGTGGCTGCCAACAGCAACAAGAACCTGGGCGACCCCATCGGCACCATCCCGGTCGACGCCCTGTTCTCGCCCATCCGCAAGGTCAACTACCAGGTCACCAACGCCCGCGTCGGGCAGGTCACCGACTACGACCGGCTGAGCCTCGAGGTGTGGACCGACGGCTCGGTCTCCCCCCAGGACGCGGTGGCCTACGCGGCGAAAATCATCAAGGAGCAGTTCACCGTCTTCATCAGCTTCGACGAGACGGAGGAGCCGGCCGCCCTCGAGGCGCCGAAGGAGGAGGCCAAGCTCAACGAGAACCTCTTCCGCAGCGTGGACGAGCTCGAGCTGAGCGTGCGTTCGGCCAACTGCCTGCAGCAGGCCAACATCAAGACCATCGGTGACTTGGTGCAGCGCAGCGAGGCGGAGATGCTGAAGACCAAGAATTTCGGCCGGAAGTCGCTGAAGGAAATCAAAGAAATCCTCGCCGAGATGGGGCTGTCGCTTGGGATGAAGCTGGACAGCTGGCCGATGAAGCCCGCCGCCACGCCCGCCCCGGCGCCGGTCGTCGCCGAGCCGCGCATCTAACAGTCGTTCGTTGTCCCCCCCTGAGGGCGGGTACCTGACACGGCCCGCCAGGAGCATGCGATGCGACACCGCGTCGGACACAGGAAGCTGCAGAAGACCACCAGCCACCGGCTGGCGATGCTGGACAACATGGTGACGTCGCTTTTGGAGCACGAAGCCATCCAGACGACGCTGCCCCGGGCCAAGGAGGCGCGGCGGCTTGCCGAGCGCATCATCACGCTCGGCAAGCGCGGGGGACTGTCCAACGTCCGACTGGCGGAGCGGCAGATTCGCAGCCGGCCCATCCTCCAGAAGGTCTTCGGCGAGTTGAAGGACCGCTACGCCGACCGCCCGGGGGGCTACACGCGCATCATCCGCCTCGGCTTCCGCAGCGGGGATGCGGCGCAGATGGCCCTCCTGGAGCTGGTCGACCGCCCCGCGGCGGCCGCCGAGCCCAAGGCGGAGCAGAAGGTCGAGGCCAAGCCTAAGGGCAAGGCCAAGGTGAAGCCGGAGGCCCCGAAGGCGGAAGCTCCCGCCGAGGCGAAGCCGGCGAAGCGGAAGGCCAAGGCCAAGTCCGAGAAGTGAGCCAGCGCGAGTCGGCGGGGCGGGCGCGCCGGAGGGCGCCCCCCGGGTCAGCGCAGCTCGCCGTGTTCCAGGAGCTGAGCCGAGCCTTTGCGGGTCCGGAGCTCGACGTCCGTTGCCTGCAGGTCGCTCGGGGCCAGCTTGCCGTTGTCCCCCATCAGCTGTTTCGGGGTGACGGTGATGAAGGCGTGCGGCTCGACGTGGGACACCGCGGCCCGGTAGCGGCCGTTGACGATGATGAGGACGTCCTGCCAGGCCGCGTCGCTCTCGTTGTGAAGCACCAGCGCCGGGCGCTCGTCTTCCGCGCCCACCACCAGCCGTGCGCCGAGGGTGGTGTCGCGGTGGACGGACGGGGCCGGGCAGGCCACGCCCACGCCAGTGAGGCTGAGTACGGCCCAGGCGACCAGGATGATGGCTTTGTACTTGAAGTACCGGTCCGAGTTGCGGAAGTCCTCCCAGGTCTCGCGAAGGATGGCCACCACGTTGAGGGCGGTGCTCTCCGCCCCTGCACGCAGCCGCATCGGCAGCGGTTCACCGTCGGCGTCCAGCTGCACCGTGCCGGAGCGTGCCGCGGTGAGGACGCGTCCGTAGAGGTACGCGTCACGGCGGGCCTGGTCCGATGGGGAGGGGTTGGGCATCCAGGTTCTGTCGGGAGTCTAGAGCAAGGCGGGGCCGGGCGAGCGCTCCGGGCTGGCGCCCGGCGCGGGCGCGGAGTCGTCCGGGACCCCGCCGAGGCCGCCCAGGGCGAGGCTGCCCTGGATGACTGCCTCCCGCGCCACCCGGGCGAGGCCGGCACGGTCCTCGGCGTCGAAGCGGGTAGTGTCCAGGGGCGCACCAATGCGCACCCGGATGACGCCCGGGCGAATGTGCCAGCTGCGCCGGGGCATCACCCGGGCCGACCCCTCGATGGTGACCGGAACGACCGGGATGCGCGCCTTGAGCGCCAGCCCGAAGGGACCGCGCTTGAAGGGGAGGATGCGGGCGTCCGGGGAGCGCGTACCCTCGGGGAAGACAATCAGGCTGATGTGGCGCCGGACCACCCGCTCGGCCGCCCGGTCCAGCGACGCGATGGCCTGAGCCCGGTTGCTGCGGTCGACCAGGATGTGCCCGGCCATCTGGATGTACCAGCCCACCAGGGGCACCCAGCGAAGCTGTTCCTTGGCCACGAAGCGCAGGTCGACGGGCAGGGCGACGAAGAGGGCGGGGATGTCGATGGAGGACTGGTGGTTGCAGGCGTAGAGGGTCGCCCGGCGACCATCCAGGTGCTCGGTTCCCTCGACTTCCACCCGCGCCCCGGCCACGAAGAGCAGCGCTGGGGCCCACAGGCGGCGGGCGAACCAGCTGGCACTGCTGCTGTTGCCGGTGAGCAGAATCGCCAGCCCGGCGAAGGGCAGCAGCACGCCGGTGACCACGACGACGGCAACCATGCAGAAGAGGTTTCGAAGCATCGGGCGTCGAGCGCTAGGAGAGTCCACCTGTTGCACGGAGGCCAGCACCGCGGCAAGCCCTTGTCGGGCCTGGCGCTGGCCCCGCCGGGCGGTCCTGGTGTAGCTGGAGGGGGCCCCGGGCAGCGGTCGCTCCCAGGGCGCCGAGGAGGCGACGTGCGAGAGGTCGGGCGTTGAGGGAAGTCTACATCGTCGCCACCGAGCAGACGGAGTCCCTCGAGCCGAGCGTCCTGGCGGAGGCCTTCTCGGTGGACGACGCCGCGTTCGAGCTGGCGGAGGACGGGAGCGGGTTCCGCCTCGTCTCTGCCGAGTCCACCGTCACGGTGCGCTTCGAGGCGCTCGAGGCGGCCATCGGCTGGACACCCGACCTGCTGACGGGCAGTGACGAGGCACACAACGTCTTCCGTCGCGCGCGGCGCTTCTACCGCATCGCCTTCGAGCCTGGCGTCCCCGGGCCGGCGGCGGCCGTTTTCGAGGCGCTGTGGTGTGCCCGGGCCCTGCTGGAGCGGCTCCCGGGGGTTCTCCTCGACGTGACCGCCTTCAAGCTACATGAACTGGAGGACGTGGCGGAGATTACCGAGCTGGACTTCGACATCCGCGACCACGTCAACCTGCATGCGGTGGAGGTTGGGGAGGGCGACGCGCCCTACTGGGTCCACTCCCACGGGATGGAAAAGTTTGGCACGCGGGAGCTGGAAGTCTTCCGGTTGGCCGAGGACGACCTCCGTGCTGCCGAGTCCTTCGTCCATGAGTTGTGCGCCGAGCTCGCCTGGGGCGAGGGTCCGCGCCTCCGGGAGCGGGTGGAGACGAGCAACGGCGAGGCCTTCATGCTGGCCCCCTCCGAGGAGGCACGGCTCACCCTCATCGACCTGCCGATGGACACCTTCGAAGGGCACGAGGGCGCTTCCTTCACGGTGGTGTCCGCCGATGGACGCCACACGCTGGCCGAGTTGCTGCGCCCGTACCGGGCCCGCTTCGAGCGGGAGGCGCCGGAACGCAGCGAGGCGCTGCAGAGGCAGGCCCGGGCGCTGCTTCCTGCTTTCAAGGCTCGATTTCACCGGCGGGGCCTAATGGAGCCCACCACCTTCCTGGTCCGGGCAACCTTCGAGGTGCACCCGGACGGAGACGCCGAGGCGGTGAAGGAGGACTTGTGGCTCGAGGTGCTGTCCTGGGAGGACGCCCAGCTGGTGGGGAAGCTGGTGGACGGTGCCGTGCACACCACTGAGTGGCGGAAGGGGGCCACGGTGGAAGTGGAGGAAGCACAGGTGAATGCCGTCGCGGTGGGCCGGGACGGCCGGGCGCTGGACGACGAGGAGATGCAGGGCTTCCTGCTCGCCGAGCGGCCGATGTAGGGCAAGCCCATGGACGTCGCTCTCTCCGAGGAAGTGCGCTCCGCCCGGACGTCGGGCCAGCCGCTGGTGGCGCTCGAGTCCAGCGTGCTGGCCCAGGGGCTGCCCTTCCCTGAGAATCTCACCTCCCAGCACGCCTGCGAGGCGGCGGTGCGCGGGGCGGGCGCTGTGCCGGCGCTGGTGGCGGTGGTGAGGGGCCAGCTGCGCTGCGGTCTTTCCGCCAGCGAAGTCGAGTCACTCGCCAAGGGAGAAGGACACCCGCAGAAGGTGGGTGCCCGGGACCTGGCCCCAACGCTGGCGGCGCGAGCCACCGGGGGGACGACCGTCTCGGCGACGTGTGCCGTGTCCGGCGCTCTCGGGCTCAGCGTCTTCGCCACCGGGGGCATCGGCGGCGTGCACCCGGGCGGAACGGGAGACGTCAGCGAGGACCTGCACGCGCTGTCGCGCTTCCGGGGGATGGTGGTGTGCGCGGGGGCGAAGAGTGTCCTGGACTTGCCGCGCACGCTGGAGGCGCTGGAGGCGCTCGGGGTGCTGGTGGTGGGCTACCGGACGTCGGAATTTCCGGCCTTCTACACGCCCACCTCCGGCCTGCCGTTGGGCCACCGTGTCGAGGACGCGGCGGCCGCGGCGGAACTGCTCCGCCTGCACCGTGACATGCTGAAGCAGCCCGGCGCGCTGCTGCTGTGCGTCCCGCCGCCGCCGGAATCAGCCCTGGGCGAAGCGGAACTGGAGGTGGCACTGCGCGCGGCCCACGCCGCGGCCGCGACGCACCGCGTCTCGGGCCAGGCGCTGACGCCCTTCCTGCTGCGGCAGCTGGCGACGTCCACCGGAGGCCGGGCACTCCGTGCCAACCTTGCGCTGCTGGAGCAGAACGCCCGGGTGGCCGCGGAAGTCGCGGTGGCCTACGCGCGTTGCTAGGGCCCGCAATTGCCTCATCCACGTGTGTTCAATGTTTCCAGTCAAAGGCATTTTGAAACGCTGACGAAACTCTGGATTTGCTCTCTAGAAGCGCCCGGCCGGCAGTGGTACCAGGGACGTTGGGCTGGAGGGGTGGTTTCATGGCGACTTGCCGCAATCTCGCTGTCATGGGGGCCCTCGGGCTCCTGGCCGCGTGCACGGGCATGGTGGCGTCGGCGACCGACCCCGGGCTGAGCGTTCCTGCGGCACCCACGAACGTGCTCGCTAGTGCGGGCAACCAGTCGGTCTCTCTGCGTTGGACCGCGCCGGTGAGTACCGGGGGAAGCCCCATCACCGGCTACAGCGTTGCCGTCAGTCCGCAGACGCCGTCGGCCTCCATTGCCGTCAGCGGGACCACGGCCACGGTGACGTCCCTCAGCAATGGCACGGCCTACACCTTCACCGTGGCGGCGGTGAATGCGGTGGGCACGGGACCGGCCAGCCTTCCGTCGGCCGCCGTCACACCTGCGGCGTCCGCTGCGGGCGTCCCGGGCGCGCCGACCAATGTCGTGGCGACTGCGGGAAACGCGTCGGCGTCGCTGAGCTGGGCAGCGCCGGTGAATACGGGGGGAAGCCCCATCACCGGCTACAGCGTTGTCGTCAGTCCGCCCACGCCGTCGGCCTCCATTGCCGTCAACGGGACCACCGCCACGGTGACGTCCCTCAGCAATGGCACGGCCTACACCTTCACCGTGGCGGCGGTGAATGCGGTGGGGACGGGACCGGCCAGCCTGCCGTCCCTGCCCGTGACGCCGATGGTGCCGCCTCCAGGGGTTCCGACGGCGCCAGGCAGCGTGACGGCGACGCCCGGTGTCCGCAGCGCCAGCCTCAACTGGACGGCGCCAACCACGGGCGCCCCCCTCACGGGCTACACGGTAACCGTCTTTCCGCCCACCCCGTTGGCCGTCGTCACCGTCAACGGCACCACGGCCACCGTCACCGGCCTCGCCAACGCAGCGACGTACACCTTCACGGTGGCGGCCTCCAACAGCTCTGGGACGGGTCCAGCTTCCTCGACCGGTCCGGTCACGACGCCTGACATCCCGGGGGCACCGGTCAACGTCGTTGCCGTTGCTGGTGACGCGTCGGCGTCGCTGACGTGGGCAGCACCGGCAAGCACGGGAGGGAGCCCCATCACGGGCTACGTCATCGCCATCAGCCCGCCGGCCACGTCGGCCCAAGTCTCGGTTAGCGGCATGAGCGCGACGGTGACCTCCCTCTTCAATGGCACGGCCTACACCTTCACCGTGGTGGCGGTGAACGCGGTGGGGACGGGGCCAGCCAGCCTTCCATCGGCCGCCGTCACGCCGATGGCACCCCTTCCGGGCGTCCCAACCGCGCCGGGCAACGTGACAGCAACGGCGGGTGTCGGTAGCGCTAGCGTCAGTTGGACGGAACCCTCATCCGGCGCGCCGATTACCAGCTACACGGTCACCATCAACCCGCCAACCTCGTCGGCCGTTGTTACGCCCAGCGGGACCACAGCCTCCGTGACAGGGCTGGCCAACGGGATGACGTACAGCTTCGCGGTAGCGGCGGTGAACGCGAGCGGCACGGGGCCGGCCGCTTTGAGTGAGCCCATTACGACTCCTGACGTCCCGGGGGCGCCCACCAACCTCGTTGCAGTGGCTGGTAACCAGTCGGCGTCGCTGACGTGGGTCGCGCCGGCGAGCATGGGGGGAAGCCCCATCACCGGCTACAGCATTGTCATCAGTCCGCCGGCACCGTCGGCGACTGTTTCCGTCAGCGGGACGACTGCGACCGTGACGTCGCTAACCAACGGGACGGCCTACAGCTTCACCGTGGCAGCGGTGAATGCGGTGGGGACGGGTCCGGCGAGTCTGTCGTCCTCGCCGGTGACGCCCGTCATGCCCGTCCCCACACTGGCGCAGCGCCGGGCGTTTGGCGCCATGGCCCCGGGCCGCGGCCTCAGCCCCGCCACTAACTTCACCATCCGGATGCAGAACCCTGTGGCAGCCGGCAACTGCGTCGTTCTCCTCATCGACTACTCGAGTGGCATGACTGTCAGCAGCATCACCGACGACGCCAACAACGCATGGAATTCAACGCCGGCCGTCAGCGCGAACGCGGGCTCGGGCAAGAACAAGACAGAAGCGTACGTCCTCCTCAACGCGAATGCCGGGGCGCGGAACTTCACCATCACCTTCAGCGCGGCCCTGAATAACGTCCACTTCATCCTCCTCGAGTACTACAACATCGCGACCAGCGGAGCCGTCGGCGTGACGGCGAGCAGCACCACGGCGCAAGCGCCCACCATCACGCTGTCGCCCGTGACGCCGGCGGCGGGAAACCTCGTCCTCCACTACTCGATGGACAACGCCGGCCCGATTGCCGGCTCGGGCACGGTCAGCGTCAGTTCCTTCACGGCCGGCAGCGGCTGGACGCTGGAGGCCGCGGATTATGCCTCGGGCAACAGCGGCGGCCCGCAGGCGATGAGTTTCTTCGTGCTCCAGACCCAACTCGCGCCTGGCGGCAGCATCACGCCCACCGTCACCACCACGGGCAAGAATACCGTCAACAGCATTGCCCTGGAACTGAAGGCGGCCCAGGCGGGCACGGCGCCCCCGGCAGGCATCCGCGTCCTACGGATGCAGGACTACCTCAACCCCACCATCAACGTCGCCACCTGGAGTGAACCGTTCCCGTCCTCGGGCAACCTGCTCGCGGTGATGGACAGCAACGGCGACATCACCTCCATCATCAGTGACAACAACGCCAATGTCTGGGCCATGCCGGTGAAGGGCGTCGACAGCGACGTGGTGTCGGTGAATTACGCGAAGAACCCCCTCACCGGCCCGACGCTGGTGATGCACTGGCCCATCACCGGGACGGCGAAGAACACCACCGTCACCGCGTACGACATCACCGGCGCGGACCCGGTCAATCCGTATGTCCAATCCGTGACCTCAGGCCCCACAGCCGTCAACCCGCCCGGAACCTTCTCTGGCCAGCCCGTCATCAAGCCCCAGCGGCCCAATGGCGTCGTGCTCGTCGTGTGTGGCGACGGCCTCGGCCCAATCACCGCGCTCACCCAGCCACCGGGCGCGTACTACCTCAGCGCCAATTACCCGGGCGAGGTGGACAACGACACCATCGACAATGCCGACGGCTACGCCATTGACTACTACGGCGCAGACCTCTCGAGTCAGAACTATACGTGGACGCTTGCCAGCACTATTTCTCCCAACGGCCTCAATGCGACGGGCGTGGAATTCGCCAGTCCGCCCTAGACCGAGGTCGACACACGCGCTGAGGTGGCCCCCGGCTGGCCGCACGTGCCGCCGTGAGTGCAACGAGGCAATCGACGCGCCGCCTCACGGCCCCGTTGTCAGGTTCCAGAAGGCGCTCTTGCCGACCAGCGTGTTGCCCGTGTACGGCGCGGCCAGTTGGTCGACCGACGTGATGGGAGCGGTCCCCTCGACCCACCATTGGTAGCTGTTGTTGGGGGGCAACGGCACCCCGGCGGCGCGAAGGTCCGGAATGCTGGCCGTGGGGGTGTTGCTCCAGATGTCGTACTTCCCGTAGCCGTCCGGACTGAGGACGAAATGGTAGATGCCGCCGGTGAAGGGGCTGCAGCTGAGCTGGGTGGCCGTCGTGACGCCTGAGGCGTTGTTGGCGGGCGCGAGCAGCGTCGGGGCCGCCGGAATGTTGACGGCGAGGTTGGGGGAGTTGGCCGGGAGTCCCACCAAGGTCGCGTAGCCGTAGTTGCCGGTGCCGTCAAAGGTGATGACCTGCAAGAGCAGCGACGTGCCCGGAATGTTGGGCGTCAGGGACGAAAAGGACGTCAGCGCCGTCGAGTACTCAAGAAACGGAATCCCCGCCTGGATGGTCGGGTCCGGAGCGAGACTGACGGTGAGACTCTGGACGGTCGAGCCCGCCGGCGCCGTCACCGTGCCGGAGATGGTGCCGGTGGGAACGGGGCTGAGTGACAGGGTCTCGGGCAGGTTGTCTCCGTTGTGCACCACAATTCCCGGGCGGGAGGCGTAGCCGGTGAACGCCACCGGGACGAATGGGCTGTACCCGGCATCGCTCAGCTGCAACTGGAGCGCGGAGACGCGCCCGGTGGTGGAGCCTGGCCCATTCCAGGAGAAGGGGACCGACGGCGGAGGGTTGTTCCCCGCGCCCGCGCCGACTTCCGGTGAGACGAACTCGAGAATGGTGATGACCGGGAAGACGCCTGCGTCCAGCGGCACGGTGAGGGAAGCGCTGTTGAATGTCGCTGGGTCGAGCGCATGCTGGATGGTGGGGTTGGCGACGGTGAGGCCCTGGTAGCTGGTGACCTCCTTCTGGGTGAGGTCCACCGCCGACAGGGTGTAGGGCGTCTGCACCCCCACGAAGGTGAAAGCACCGGTGCCGTCGCTCGTGGTGTTCTGGGTGCCGGCCTCGCTCGAGACGACGACGGCGAGGCCAGCGGCCGCCGCGCCGCTGGCATTCACGACGAGGCCGTTGACGGTGATGCCGGAGACGGTACTGACGGGCCGTGCGCGGAGCGACAGCGCCCGGTTGTTGAACTGGTCGATGAAGTAGACGTCCCCCAAGTTGGAAGCGGCGACCATTCGCGAGTTGAAGGCATCCGTCACCCGCGGGTAGACGTAGAGCCACAGCGGCTGGAGGTTGGGGCCAAAGGCGAGCACGCCGACGCCCAGCGTCGCGCCGGAGAGCAGCACGGCAAAGCTTCCGTCGGAACCCGAGTAGGTGCTCTGGGCAAGCACCGAGCCTAAGGTTGCGTCCGTCGTGTCGTAGAGCCCGGCGATGGGGGTGATGACGTCCGGGGTGGTGCTGTTGAGCGACCACAGCTCGAAGTTGGTGTAGGGGGGAGCGTTGCTCAGCGTCACCACGCGGCCGTCGGGCAGCGCTGCCACGAGCTCGGCCTGGGACGTCGACGGCGTGCCCTGCGGGGCCGTGTAGGCGCCAAGAAAGTTGTTGTTCGGACCGACGCGGTAAATCGGGAACTGGGCCACGAGGAGGCCCGCCACGTTGCAATTGATGGTGAGCTGGACGACGAAGGTTCCGTCGCCCACCGCGAGCAGCTTGGAGACGCCCTGGACGGGGCATCCCGTGTAGATGTCGGTGGTCGGCCCGAACGACACCGCGCCCGTGGCGAGGTTGACCTGGTTCCAACTGCTGCCGCACAGGGAGATGTTGGGCGACAGGTACTGGCCTCCCGCGCCGGCGACGACGCCGGGGGTGGGTGGCCCGGTGGAGACGCCAACGGCGCTCGCTGTCACCCGGGAAAGCTTGGTGTCGAAACACGTCAGGCTCTCGGTGGCCGTGACCGAGCAGGCGGTCACCGAATCCTGCAGGCACAACAAGCCGTCCACCCGGGTGAGGGGGGCAGTGGCGCTCGGTGGCCCCGTGGTGGCCGTCACCGCGGCGGCACTGCTGCCGGGGGGCGGGGCCAGCAGCAGGTTGGAACCGTTGCCCGTGAAGTCGAAGAAGAGGGTCTCCCCTTGCGCGTTCAGCCCGCGCGCCAGGTAGCCCCCGTCCAGGCCTCCGGGAAGCTGCGAGGTCTGAAAGCCAGAAAATGTGCCGTCGCTGGAGCGCAGCAGTCCCGGAATCCACGTGGAGGCGGCGCTGGCCGGCGCGGTGGTGGCCAGGGGCATCACCAGCCCGCCGGCGAAGGCCACCGGCTCGGCGGCCCAGGTGATGGGGTCGGTCGCGGCGGGCTTGCCGGGGATGTAGCGGTCCCACACCAGCCGGGTGAGGTCCACTGCCAGGTCCAGCTGCGTCGAGTTTCCGTTGGCTGCCGTGGCGCCGACGGCGAGACGGACGGTGCGCGACGTCTCAGTGAGGACCTCGATGGGCACGGGGACGCCCACGCTGTAGGGGTAGTTGTCCGTCCCGAGGCCCGGGGTGGCCGCGAAGAAGATGCTGTACGTCACCGGGCCCGCGTCGCCCTGGGTGGCCGTGACGCTGCTGGCCGGCCGCGCGTCGAGGGTGACTTCCGGGAAAGAACGGAGCGGTAAGTCCGACGTCACCTGGACGGTGAAGGGAGCCTTGGGCTGGGCCGTCGGCGGGTATTGGACGGAGAGGACGGGCCCCTTCGTGTTGAGGAAGACGTCCACGCTGTCCTGCTGCAAGGCGCCGGCGTCGCTGAAGGCCTGCGCGGACAGCTTCAGGATGGGCAGGGCGCCCGCGTCGGTGGGGTCCGGCTGGGTGAGGCCCTGGCAGCGCGACAGGTCCACCAAGGCGAAGTAGGGGGGCGCCGCCCAGCTGTAGGCGGTGCGGGCTCCGCCGTCCAGGGGTCCACAGAGGAGGCTGAGCGAGCCGATGCCGTTGACGGAGGCGGCCTCGACCGACACCTGCGTGGTGAGAGAGACGGTGTCGCCCTGCCTGGGGGTGACGATTTTGACGAAGGGCGCCGGCGGCGCCTGCGGGACGGTGGGCAAGTCCAGGTTGAGGCAGCCCGCCGTGGCCAGCACCCAGAGCGCTGCCGCCCACGCCCCTGGACGTCGGCCAGACAGCTCTGCGTCCCGCCCCCTCAGGTGCATGTAAGCCCCCTGCTCGCCGGCGAGGTTTTGTAGCATGAGGTCTCCGCGACGCGCACGGGTGGTGCGACAGCACCCCAGGGGAGGCGCCGTGGGCCGGCGGCGTGGCGTCATCCGTCTGCTCCTGGGGGCGCCCCTTCGTGGGGCGAAGGCTAGAAATCGATGCCGGCGGAGGCCGGCGCCGGCAGCGACATGGGCAGCCGCACCCCGTCGGCCTTCACGCCGTAGAAGAGTTGGTAGAGGTAGAGGTCCGCCACCACCTGCTTCACGTAGGCGCGCGTCTCTTTGTAGGGAAGCGACTCGACGAAGAGGTCGACGGGGAGGCTTCCATACTGGGCGGCCCACTGCAGCGTCACCGTCGGGCCGGCGTTGTAGGCGGCGGCGATGAGGGCGGGGTGGACGAAGCGCTTGGAGAGCTGGGAGACGTACCAGGCGGACAGGTCCAGGTTGAGCTCGGGACGGTACAGTTCATCCGGCTCCGGGGCGTCGCGCTGGAGTTCTTTGGCGATGGCGGTGGCCGTGCGGGCCATCAGCTGCATCAGCCCGCGGGCCCGGGCCCCGCTCAGCCGGTCGGGCTGAAAGGCGCTCTCCCGCCGCATCATCGCGTAGAGGAGCCCGGAGGCGACGCCCGCGGCGCGGGCCGTCTCCTCCACGTGTGAGGTGTACGGCCGGGGGTACAGAAGGGCGAGCGAGACCGGGTCCTTCTGCGAGTAGGCGCGGCCCCAGAGGAGGCGGTTGGCCAGGCCGTAGGCCGCCCAGGCCTCGCCGAGCAGCGCGAGGGAGCTGCCCACCCGGAGGGCCTGTTCCGGCGTGTGGACCTGCCCGAGCCGGCTGCGCAGCTCCTCATCCGCCTCTCGCCACAGTCCGGCCGCGGCCAGGGCGCGGGGGAGCGCCAGCTCCGGGCTGGGCTGCGCCTGGGCGGGCAGGTGTGGCCGCTCGGCGAAGAGGGGCGGGGGCTTGACGCCGAGCTCGCGCAGGCGCTCGCTGGCCACCAGCGCGTAGAAGCTCGCCGGGTAGGTGCGCACCACGTCCAGGTAGTCGTCGACGGCGTTTCCGCCCGCCAGGTGCTTGACCCGCGCGCGCCAGTAGCGGGCCTGGGGGACGAGGCTACTCTTGGGGTAGCGCTCGACCAGCTCACGCAGGGCTCGGTCTGCCTCGGCCCAGTTGGAGATGCGGATGAGGGCCAGTGCCCGAAACCAGCAGGCATCATCCCGCCGGTGGGACTCGGGGTGCTTCTTCTCGAAGGCCTCCAGGGCCTGCGCCGCCGCCAGGTTTTTCCCGTCCTGGAGCGCAATCCAGCCGATGAAGTAGTCGGCCTCCTCCGAGGCCAGCTCGGCCGGGTACTTGCGCGACACCTCCTGGAACTTGAGAAGGGCCCCGGCATTGTCGTTGAGGCGCAAGAGGCGCCGGGCGCGGACGAGGAGGGCTTCAGAGGCCGTCGCGGACGGCCCCTGCGCGGCCACCTCCAGCGCCGCGTCCCCTTCCTCGGCCCGGCCGAGCGGGTACAGGGCCTGGGCGCGGAAAAGGGCGAGCTGGGCCTTGCCGGCGGCGTCTCGGGCCAGTCCGTTGCTGTCGATGCGCTCCACCTCGGACAGCGCCTGGCGCGGGTCCCCTGCGTCGAGGAAGGACTTGGCCCGACCGAGACGCTCCTCCAGCGTGAGGGCCACCGCGGGGGCGGAGCTGCCGCGCAGCTGCGCGTCCACCTCGAGGGCCACCGGCGAGCGTGGGTAGCGCACCAGCAGGGTGTGCAAGTCGGCCTGGGCGCCGGCGAGGTCTCCCAGCTGGGCCCGGGCTTCCGCCCGGGCGCCAACCAGCTCGGGGCCTCCCACCAAGGAAAGCCCCCTCTCCAGCAGTGGCAGGGCCTGCCCCGGTTCGCGCGCGTGCAGCAGTGCCTCGCCAGCGCGCGCCGCGGCACGGCCGGCCACGGCGCCCGGGGCCCCGGCGGCATCGATGAAGTGGGTGGCCGCCCCGCGGTAGTCGCGTAGGTAGAAGAGGGCCTCGCCGAGAGCGAAGTCCCGGTAGGGGACCAGTGGGGCCGGCGCCGGAAAGCGCCGCAGCGCCGCCAGGGCCTGGGCCGCCTCTCCGCGGGACAGCAGCAGCTCGCCCAGCAACAGGGACAGGCGGCCCGCGTCAGGGCAGCTGCGCTTGACGCACGCGGCGAGCTCGGCCTGCGCGAGTTCGAGCGCCCCGGGGCGCTGCAGCCGGGTGGCCTCGAGGAGCTTGTCCGACTGGGCCGAGGCCAAAGCAGGCCTCAGGAGAAGCGCTCCCAGCAGGACGAGCGCCAGCACATCGCGGGTCACGGTGCCCCAGCATGTACCAAGTCAGGCCACAGCCGTCGAACAACCGGCCGTCGCGAGGGGGCGCCGGCGCACAGGTAGGCCCGTGTCCGAGGGCTCGCTACTCGCCCGTCTTCAGAAGATGACGGTCAGCGAGATGCCCGCGTCGGTGATGTCGCCCGTCGGAACAAGTGCCCCATACAGGACGCCCTGGGGCGACGGCCAGGTGAGGCCGGCGTCGGTGGACGCGGTCGGTCCGGCGTCGGAAAGGACCAGGCCGAAGGTGCCGGCGTCCCCGGCCGACGCGAAGGCCTGCACCCACAGCACGCCACCGGTGGCCGCCTCCTGCACCGTCGTGCTGGCCGACAGCGCGTTGGTGTCGTCGTACGTGATGGCCTGCAGAAAGGGGCCGGGCAACTCAGCCACGAAGCTGAGTGCCGGGTAGACGCCGGGCAGGCTTTGGACAAGAAAGCTCAGGCCAGCCGACGAGGACGTGACGCCCAGGGTCACCACCACCGAGCCGGTGATGGCTCCACCGTCCAGGCCGAAGTACGCAGTCGCCTGCGCGGGGGCCGTGCTGTGGGCGTGGCAGCCGACGAGTGCGAGCAGCACGCAGCCAAGCAAGGCGTGGGCAGGCGTTCTCAAGGACGGGTGTCGGCGCCCCCGGGAGCGTCTGCGGGGCGCAGCCGCCGACGCTAGCTTCCGCCACCGTCGGTGCGCGAATTTGGCAGGGGAGGCTGGTACGCCTTCCAAGGGCGCCGTCAAGTCCAGGCCTCCAGCGGACGTCGCGCGCGGAATGTCCTAACTTTGCTAGAGTTTACATTAACGCAATGCGGCAGCCGCGAGCGATGGCGCGCGCTGTGTGTGCGACGGCCGTTCCGGCGCAAAGTCTTCAACGTGGCCACTTTGACAAGGCCAGCCACAGTTGCCTAAACACGCGCGCGGTCCGGAAGGTGAAGTGACGTTGTCCTTCCGGGGGTGAGGGGAACCATTGGAGACCGTTGTGGGGTCCCATGTGGACATTGGTCGGTCCGGACGCGCGTCCGGCGTGCCCCCTTCACCCAAGGTGCTTGCGCTTGGCTCGAGGGAGGCGTCTGTCCGATGAAACCCTGTCCCACTGACTTGCAGCAAACCATCAACCCGGAGGCGGGCCCCAAGCGCGCCGGCGTGGAAACGCACCGGAACCTCAACTGCCACCAGTACGACAACTGCCTCGACGAGGCCGTCCGGCGCGGCTGGCAAAGCTTCACCTGCGTCAAGTGTCCGCATTACGCGAGCGCGGCCGCCCCAGCCCTCGGGCTGGAGGCGTATGCCACGCAGCGCCGGGCCATCTAGGCCCCAACCCTGGGGGAGTGCCCTCCCTGGGACGCGTCGGCCCCTTCAGGGGCGGTCGGCGTAGATGACCACCACCCAGTACGTCTCTGCGCCCCCGGGCCCCTGGCCCGCCGGCACCGCCCCCACGCCGACGAGATTTTTCCGGCCGTCGGCCACTCCGCGCGTCTTGGGCAGCTGCGACAGGTCCTCGGCCACGAAGAGGTCGGCGCTCGTCGACTCCACCCCCCGTAGCGTCTCGGAGACGCGCGCATGCAGCCGCTCTGGCGCGAGGAGTCGTTCGGTGCGGGGGTCCTCAGCGTCCAGGGCAATGCGGGCCTGCTCCGCCGCCAGGGCCTCCAGCTGCGGACTGCGGACGAGGTTGGGCAAGCCGAGCGCCGAGCGCTGCTCCGCCAGCCGCCGGTAGGTGTCGCCCACCGGGTCCCCCGAGTGCTCGTCGGGCGCTGCCAGCACTTCCACCACCAGCGTCTCGCGGCGTCCGCCAGACGTCTCGACCGCGATGCCCACGCCGAGGCGGGAGAAGACGGGGAGCAGGAGGTTTCGCCGGTGGCCCGGGCTCTCCTCCACACTGGCATGCGCGGCGAGCGGCCCGGTGCCCGCGCGGCCGAGGTTCTCGCCATTCGCCCGAAAGGCATAGCCCACGGCGCGCAACCGCTCGCTGAGGGAGTCTCCCTCCGGGGCGACATGGGCGAAGAAGTGTCCCAGCGCCATGCGGTCGGCGTAGGCCTGGGCGACCTCGTCGAGACGTCCGTCGGGTGAGAGGGGCGGCGCGCCGTTGTCGTGGCGCAAGGCGTTGATGCGGGAAAGAAGCACCGCACGCGCCTCGGCCAGCGTGGCCGGCTCCGGCAGGCTGGCCCGCGACGCTGCCCCAGGCGGCGCGGTAGCGCTGGGTGAGACGCCGGCCGGCAGGTCCCCCACCTCGACCGAGAAGAGGGCGGCCACCTCGGGGCCGGCTGGCCCGGTGCCCAGCACTTCGACCGCGTAGCGCCCGGGGGTGGGAAAGCCAATCTCGGCGCAGAAGCCGCTGGTCGAGGACCGCACGTGCGCTTCCTTCTCGACGCGCCCGGTGGGCAGGGTGACGAAGACTTCGGGCTTCCCCAGGGGCGGCCACAGTTCCCCGCACAACTCATGCAGGCCGGGGATTTTCAGCTTCCGAGGAAAGGGACGCAGCTCCGCCTTGCGGTCGCTCAGCACCACCACGATGACGCCGTGGTCCGCGTCCCCCACCACGCCCAGCCCGGCGTGGGAGGCGGCATCGACGCCCAGGTCCGTCCGCCGTCGAAAGGCGAGCAGTCCCTCCTCCAGGGGCGCCGCGCGAATAATCCACACCTTCGGCTGGGCGTCCCAGGCGCCCGCCCGGGACATAGCGTCGGTGACGCGCTCGGGCTCGGCCGAGGCCGCCGCCGGGCCCGTGGAGCCGAGCGCATCCGAGGCCAGCGCCCGCGCTGCGGCGGACAGTGCCGGGTCGATGCGTGGGGCCGTCCGGCCGATGCTTTCAAAGGCCGTCCGCAGGTGCTGGGACACCCCGGCTTCGACGTCCGGCACCGAGGCCGGGGCCGCTGCCTGCACGACCAGGACGAGGAGAAGGACTGCTGTCACGGTGCGCGGGCGCGGACCTCGAACTCGAGGCGTTCGATGGACACGGCCCGCAGCGCGGCGTTGAGGCGGGCGCGCAGCGCGGGCTCCTCGGCTTGCAGCGTGGTGCGCCAGGCGACGCTCGCCACGTCCACCCGCAGCACGCCCCCGGACAGACTGCGCGGGCAGCTATTCTGCGCGATGGGGCCGCCGATGACTTCGCGCCACAGGGACTGCAGGGCGCCGGTGCTGCCCGAGTCACTCAGCCGGGCGAGCACGTCAGGGAGGAGCGACCGCAGAGAGACGAAGTCCGGCACGGGGGGGCATTCTTGCTCAAGCCGCCGGCCGACGGCCAGGGCGGATGAAGGCCCTCACCCGGAGAACACGGCCCCACGAGCCCGCAGCAATTCCTGCAGCATCTCCTCGATGTGCCGGCGCGTCTGCTCCACCAGGTCCTCCACCATGCCGAGGGCCTCCGTGCCGGCAGGTGCCCCCGCCACGGCGAGGTGGGCGGGGAGCTTCAGAGGTGGGCCGATGCGCACCGACCACTTCGCTGGCAGGGGGATGGGACCGAGCGGCGTCACCGGCAAGTAGGGCATACCTAGGAAGGCGGCCGGCAGCTTGGCCAGCAGGGGGAGGGACTCCTCGCCGCCCACAATCGCCACCGGGAGGATGGGGGCGCCTGTCCGGAGCGCGAGTTTCACGAAGCCGCCGCGTCCGAAGCGCTTCAGCCGGTAGCGCTCGCGAAAGGGCTTGCCGATGCCCTGGATGCCTTCTGGAAAGACGCACACCGGCCGCCCTTCGGACAAAAGCCGGGTGGCATTCTCCGGGGAGGCGCGGACTGCCCCCAGTCGGTTTAGCAGCGTCCCCAAGAGCGGGGCGTAGAAGACCTGGTCCTCGACCAGCCAGCGCGAGGGGGGCAGGTCCGGTCGGCTGCGGCGGAGCACCTCGTGCAGGACGGGCCCGTCGATGGGCAGTGCCCCGGCATGGTTGGCCACCAGAAGGGCGCCCCCGCGGGGGACGTGCTCCGCCCCCTCCACCGAGACGCGGAACCAGCGCGTGTATAGGAAGTCGGCCAGGGGCGCGACGGCCGCCTGCAGCTTCGCGTCGCCGCCGTACACGTCCAGCTCCACGTCGGCGGGGCTCCCCAGGCCCGCGCGCACGGCCTCGGCCGCGCTGCGCAGCACGGCGAGGGCCCGGCCCACTTCCTGGTTGGCGTTGGCCGCCCAGCCCTGAAGCTTTGGCGCCGTCTCCTCGGCGGACGACTGCAGCGGCTCTGGCGGCGAAGCTGGGGGCTTCACGGAGGCCGGCGCTCCCTCGGGGCGCCTCGGGCGCGGCGCCCGGGCCTGCGCAGGCCGAGGCGCCTTCGTGGGCGGAGGGGTGGGGTCCACGGTCGCAGCTGGTTCCGCCTTGGGCGCCGCCGGCCGCGCGGCGGCGCCGCGCTCGAACGGGTCATTGCCGAGGACGACGCGCTTGGGCATGGGTCAGGTCCTCAGCGCCTGCAGCGCCTCGCGCGCGCTGTGGCGAGGCACGAAGCCGAGCACCTCTCGGCACCGGGTCCCATCGGCGATGCAGGCGTAGTGAAGGTAGTCCAAGAGGCTGGCGGGCGTCGCGGTGATGCCGGCGGCGTTGAGGCCCCGGAGGATGGCCCGGGCCAGCGGCGCCGGCAGGGGCAGGGCCCGGCTACCTGCCAGGGCCACCATTGCGGACAGGGGCAGCACGTCGGCCGAGACGACGTTGAAGACCCCGGCCGAGGGGCGGTCCAGCACGTGCAGGAGCGCCGCGCAGGCGTCCTCCTCGTGGATGGCCTGCCAGAGCGGGTCAAACCCGAGGAGGGTAGGGGCCAGCGGCCGCCGGAAGTAGCGGGTCGCCGGGTTGTCGGCGGTGGGCCCCAGCACGGGTGCGAAGCGGAACACAGTCACTTCCACCTCCGGATGAGCCTTCCCGAAGGCGGTCAGCTGCTTCTCCACCTCCACCCGGTCCGAGACGAAGCGGCTGGCCCCGCTGCCGTGCAGCGGAGCTTCCTCCTGCAAGAGGGCCGGGTTCTCCGGGCGGGCGCCATACACCAGCGTGTAGGACGGCACGACCAGTTTCTTCACCCCCGCCCGCGCCGCGGCGGCCAGCACGTGAAGGGTGCCGATGACTTCCACCTCGTGGGCGAATCCGGCACTGCGCGTGCGTCCGTGCAGGAAGGCCAGATGGTAGAGGACCTCGACATTGGCTTCCCGGAGCAGGTCCACCAGCTCGGACTCGACGTCGTAACGGGTGAGGTCCACGCGGTGGTGCACCACCCGCGGGCCGCTCGCTCCCCGGGTCCCCAGGGTGAGGATGTGGCCCACGCGGCCGTCCTCGCGCAGGCGCGGCAGCAGGAGCGTCCCGAAGTCGCCGGTGGGCCCGGTCATTGCCACCCGCATCATTCGCGTGTTCCGGGCTTGCCCCATCCCTCCCGTGCGGTGTACCGCACCGGGCCCGGAGCTGGGAAGCGCCGACGCACTGGCTGCCATGCAAACCATCACCTTGCTCAGCGACGAGCTGGTCGACCAAATCGCCGCCGGCGAGGTGGTGGAGCGTCCGGCGTCGGTGGTGAAGGAACTCGGCGAGAACGCGCTGGACGCTGGGGCGAGGAGCCTCCTCATCCGGCTGGAGGGCGGCGGCACCGAACGCATCGAGGTGGTGGACGACGGCCGGGGCATGTCAGCCGAGGACGCGCCGCTGGCGCTGCGCCGGCACGCCACCAGCAAGCTGAGCACCCTGTCCGGGCTGCAGCGCATCGCCACCTTCGGCTTCCGGGGCGAGGCGCTGGCCGCCGTGGCCTCCGTCTCCCGGCTGACGCTGCGGACGGCCGAGGCAGGGGCCAGCGCTGGGACCGAAATCCGAATAGAGGCGGGCGTGGTGGTTTCCACGGGGGCGGCCCCGGCCCGGGCCGGCACCCAGGTGGTGGTGGAGGACCTCTTCTACGGCGTGCCCGCCCGGAGAAAATTCCTGCGACGCAAGGAGACCGAGCTTCGCCACTGCGAGCAGGCGCTGCTCCGACTCGCGCTGGCCCACCCGGCCGTCGCCTTCCGGCTGGAACATGCCGGGCGCGTCCTGCTCAGCCTGCCGCCCAGCGGCGAGGACGTCGCCGAGCGCATCTCCGCCGCGCTGGGAGCCGAAGTCCATCCCCACCTGCTGCCGGTAGAGGAACGGCGCCTGGACGTCCGCGTCCACGGCGTCATCGCCTCGCCGGAGTACAGCCAGTCGACGGCGCGCGGGTTGTACACCTTCGTCAACGGCCGCTACGTGCGCGACCGCGCCGTGCACGCCGCCATTCACCGGGGGCTACAGCCCCTGCTGCCGCCAGGCCGGCAGCCGGTGGGCGTGCTCTTCATCGACCTCGAGCCGGGGGCGGTGGACGTCAACGTCCACCCGCAGAAGCTGGAGGTGCGCTTCTCGGACACCGCCGGCGTCACCGAGGCGGTGCACACCGCGGTGGCGCGTGCCGTGCGAGGCGCCGACTGGCTGCAGGGCAACACGCCGGGGCTGGCGGTGACGCCGGACTATGCCCAGGCGGTCGAGCGCTTTCTGCGGTTGGCGCAGCAAGCCGAAGGGGCCGCGATGCCCTTTCCGCCCGCGCTGCCTGGCGGGGACGTTCCCGCCGCCCGGGCTCCGGCCTTCGGGGAGTCGCGTCCCGGACGCAACGAGGCCCCGGCGCCCGGCTTCTTCGGGCGGCTGCGCGTCCTCGGCTCGCTCGACCGACAGGCCCTCGTGTGCGAGGGGCCCGGCGGCTCGCTGGTGGTGCTGGACCTGCACGCAGCCTACGAGAGGGTTTGCCTCGAGCGGCTGGCGCGGCGGCCGACGCCGGAGGACGGGCAGGCGGAATTTCTCGGGCCCCCGGTGGCCGTCGGCGCGGCCGACGCCCCCCGCCTGCAGGAACGCGCCGAGGGGCTGGCGGCCCTGGGCCTCGCCTATGAGTCCTTCGGCACCGGGGCCATCCGCTGGCGCCGGGTTCCCGCCGCCCTGGCGGGACTGGCCGGCGAGGCCCTCCTCCGGGCCGTGGTGCAGGCACCGGACGGACAGCCGGAAACGCTCCGGGCGGCGCTCGCCTGCGCCACGGCCAGTCTCAGTGTGGCCGAGTCCTCCGAGCGCGGGGTACTTCGACTGCTGCGGGAGCTCGACGACAGTGACTTTTCGCGCCCGTGCCGCCACGCGGCGCTGGTGACACTGGAGCTGCCGCTCCTGGAGGTCGCGCCCGGGGCGAGTCGCCCCTGAGGAAGGGGGCACCAGAAGGCTTGGCAGCGCGGGGCGCCGGATGGTCTGGTGGGCCCCCCATGGCCGACCTGGACAAGGAGCTCTCGGACATCCGCCGCGAGGTGATTGAGAGCCGCAACCTCGTCATCCGCGCCGACAACCAGCTCAAGACGCTGCACGCGGAGGTGAAGACGGTGGGCCGCCGGCTGGACGAGGCGGTGCTGCAGCAGCGCTTCTCCAGCGTCGCGGCCTACGTCCTGTTCGCGGTGCTGGCGGTGGGGGCCGGACTCATCGTCTCCATCGTCCGTGGCTCGGTGGCAGCGCACGAGCACGAACGCCTCACCCAGCAGCTGTCCGAGACAGCCGCCGCCCTCGAACAGGCCCGGGCCCAGGCGGCCAGCGCCGCCGCGGCGAGCCGCAGCGCGAGCGACGTCTACCGGACGCTGGCCGAGGGCCCGGTGGACGAGCGGCTGAAGGCCGTCCCTGCCCTGGCCCGCCTCGACCAGGCCCACCTGACGCCGCTCGAGCGGCGGGCGCTGCAGGAGCGCGTCGAGATGACGCGGCGGGAAGTGGGGACGGCGGCGCTGGAGCGGGGCCGACTGGCCAGCCGCCGGGGTGACTTCGCCTCGGCGTCCGAGGAGTTGTCCCGATTCCTGGCGCTGGAGCCCCCGGAGGCCGAGTCCCTGGAGGCCTCCTTCCTGCTCGGCACTGCTGATGCGCGCAACGGCCGGCCCGCGGAGGCCATCCCCCTGCTGAGCCGGGTGATGGAAAAGGACAAGAACCCCAAGCGCCGGGAGGAGGCCATGGCGCTGCTGTCGCTGGCCTTTGAGCAGACCGGCCAGCCGGAACGGGCGGCGCAGCTGGCACGGGCCGCCCTGGAGGCCTCCCCGGACAGCCCCTGGGCCCCGGCCTTCCGTTCCCGGCTGGCGGCGGCCCGGCGGGCCCTGGCGGCCGCTGCGGCCGACGCTGGCGGGCCCCCGGCGCCTCCCGGTCCCTCGGCTGCTCCCACCGCACGCTGACGCAACGGGCCGGGACGACCTGGCCCGCAGTGGTTGCGGGGCCGCCCAGGCTGAGACCACGCTTGCCTGTCGCTAGGTCGGGGCTTATGCACGCCAGCCTGAAGGAGATGCCCGTGCCGGACGACGCTCCCAGAGTGCGCAATGCGCGCTACCGCCCCTTCCGGGCGGTGGCGCTGGGGGCGTACCTGGTGGTGGTGCTTACTTTCTCCGGCCTTGTCATCTTCAGCGTGGTGCGCTCGGTGCTGGACATGACGCCGCGCCAGCCACTCACTGCCATCGAACCGCTGACGGCCCAGCAGTGCGCGGTCCGCGCGCAGCAGCTGTATGAACAGCTGGAAGCGCGACGGCAGGGGCTCTCCTCGGTCCAGCCGGCGGCCGAGGCGTCGCTGCGCTGGACTGCCTTCCGGGTGGCCTGGGTGAATGGCCTTCGCCAGGCGCAGTCCAGTTGCGCCGATGACAGCCTGCGCCGGGACGTCTTCAGCCGGCTCGAGACCCTCGAGAACCTCTACACCACGTCCGCCGTCCAGTACTCCGGGGAGATGGGGCCGGCGGTGGACGCGTTTCGCCGCGCGCTCAGCCGCCTGCGCGAGGGTGCACGCTAGGAAGGCGCCTCAGGGACACGGGCCGTCCGTCACCGTCACCAGCCACACGTAACTCACCGCAAAGGTGGTGTCGACGCGGGTGCCCCCATCGGCGAGGGACACCGTGCGGGGCACCGGTGCGCCTTCCACCAGCGGCCCGTCCGCCACCAGCACCTCCACGAAGTGTCCCCCCGGCGTCAGCGGGCCCGGGCTGGCGAAACTCACGGTGTAGGTGGCGGCCTCGGAGCGCACGGCGTTTCCGCTGGGCGGGATGGTGCCCTGGGCCACCTGTCCGGTGTCGGCCAGGCTGTCCACGTAGTAGTCGAAGTACAGCGTGTCGCTGAGGTCGGGGTCCTCCACCGGCGCGCTGAAGGTGAGGTTGGGGCAGCCAGGCCCTCCGTCCACGCTGAAGACGCGGGGCGCGGGCTGGACCTGGCCCTCGAGGATGGCCGGCGGGCGATTCACCGTCGGGGGAATGTCGTAGAGAATGGTATCGTTCTGGGGCAGTAGGCAGCCCAAAAGCCCGAGCGGCAGCACCAAAAGCCACGCGGCGCCCTTCACGCCGGCTCCTCGTCCGGGCCCACCGGATGGCCTTCGGCCTCCTGCTTCTCCAGGAAGCGGAACACCGTCCGCGGGTCGACGCCGAGTTCTCGCGCGGCGCGGGTGCGGTTGCCGCCGTTGCGGGCGAGAATCTGTTCAATGTAGCGCCGCTGGAAGTCCTCCCGGGCCTGGGCCAGCGGCAGCACCGGGCTCGCGTCGTCGGCGCTGAGTTCCAGGTCCTCGGGACGCAGCAGCGCCCGCTCGGCCAGCACCACCGCGCGCTGGATGCGGTTCCTCAGTTCTCTGACGTTTCCCGGCCAGGCGTACTTTCGCAGCGCGGCCAGTGCCTGCGGGCTGAAGCCGCGGGCGCGACTTTTGTACTCGCTGGCAAACATGCCGAGGAAGTAGCGCGCCAGCACCAGCAGGTCGTCTCCGCGGTCCCGCAGAGGCGGCAGCCGCACCGAGAGGGTGTTGAGGCGGTAGTAGAGGTCCTCGCGGAAGTTGCCGCGGCGGACCTCGTCCGAAAGGTCCCGGTGCGTGGCGGCCACCACCCTCAGGTCCACCGCCTCCGGCCGGGTGTCGCCGAGGCGGGTCACCTGCTTCTCCTCGAGCGCCCGCAGTAGCTTGACCTGAAGACTCGGGCTCATCTCGCCAAGTTCATCGAGGAAGAGCGTCCCGCCGGAGGCGGCCTGGAAGCGCCCCGGGCGGTTGGCCACCGCGCCGGTGAAGGCCCCCCGCGCGTGGCCAAACAATTCCGCCTCGAGCAGCGTCTCGGGGATGGCGCCGCAGTTGAGGGAGACGAAGGGCCCGTCGGCGCGCGGGCTGCGCCGGTGAATCTCCCGGGCGATAAGCTCCTTGCCGGTGCCGGTCTCTCCCTCCAGAAGGACGGTGATGTCGGTAGGCGCCACTTTGTCAACGCGCCGGTAGACATCGCGCATGCCCTCGCAGGCGCCAACCAGCTCCCCGTAGCGGTGCTGCTGCAACTGGTCGCGCAGCTCCCGCACGTCCAGGCGCAGCTCGTCCAGGAGCAGCGCATTCTGAAGCAGGAGCGAGGCCTGCGCGGCGAAGATGGTCAACAGGTCGAGCACCTGGGCGTCGAAGCCGCCGCGAAAGCGGTCGGTGCCGAGGTACAGAAGCCCGAAGGGCGGCGGCGCATCCCCGAGCGGTACGCACAGGATGGACGACAGCTGTAGGTCCACCACCGAGGCCGAGGCGGAGAATTCCGGGTCCGCCAGGGCGTTCTGCACCAGAAGCGGCTGGCCCGAGCGCAGCACCTTGCCCAGGACGGTGTCGGACAGCCCGTGCCGGGCATTGGCCAGCGTCTGCCCCGAGACGTTGCGCGCGGCGCGCACCACCAGCTCGCCCTCCTGCAGCACGAGGACCAGCCCGCGGTCGGCGCCCGTCAGGGCGACCGCCTCGTCCAAGAGAATCTCCAGCAGCGCGTCGGCGTCGCGGGACTTGAGTAGCGTCGCGCTGAAGCGGATGAGGCGGCGGAGAATGGCCGGCGCGTCGGCTGGCTCGGCCGGGAGAGCGACGTCGCCAGCCTCGGAGAAGGTGAGCTCGGTGTGGCCCACCGTGAGGCGGAGGCCCTCGGTGAGGACACAGGCGTCCTTGCGCTTGCCGTCCACCGAGAAGGGGCCGTCCACCGCCCCGGCCCGCCACGACTCCCCCTCCCGAAGCACGGTGAAGGCATGTTCCGGCACAGCGGGGTCCTCCAGCCGTACGTCGCTGTCCGGGTGGCGGCCGACGCTGGTGACGCGCTTGAGGAGGCGGAAGGACTTCCGCACGCCGTCCGAGCCCAGTGCGAGAAGGAAGGGCACGTCCGTCCCAGCGCTAGAAGCGCATCCCCAGCCCGAGCCCCACGCTGCCGTGCGGCGCCGGGGCCAGCTCCACCCGCGGGGCACTCGGGTCGGGCGGTGGGGCCGACGTTGGCGCGGGAGGAGGCGGCAGCGTCTCGACCTGTGTCCGCACCACCTCGGCCTGGTAGTGCATCAGCGCGTCCAGGACTCCTGCGACGTAAACGGCGTAGAAGCCGATGCCGCTGGTCACCTTCACCGTGCGCCAGGTTTGCGCTTCCCCGGCCAGCGAGGCGGGGATGCCCGTCTGCACAATCGTCTGGGTGGTGCCCGGGAAGGTGTCCACCTGCAGCGTGCGGGTGGTGATGAGGGAGCCGTAGACGAAGTAGCCGACAATACTCACCACCGCCAGCACGCCCTCGGCCACCGCGAAGCCGATGCCGGCGCCGACGCGCCCTTCCTGGAATTGGCCCGCGCCGAAGGGCACGAAATTCACCAGCACGCTGTGCTTCTCCACCGTGCGGACGGTGATTTGCCGGGACATCTCCTCCAGCGCCTTGCGTTGCTGTTCCGTCTGCCGGGCCAGGGCGGCCCGTTCCTCGGCCGCCGCCTTGGCGGCCGCCTCCCGCTGCCGGCGTTGTTCGCGGAGGAATTCCATTTCAGCGGCCATGGCCCGGCGCTGCTTCTCGACGAAGGCCACCGCCGGGGGCGGGTAGACGAAGGGGTCGAGGCTGAAGTCCGGGTCCAGCCGGAGCAGGGCGGCGACGTGGCGTTCCGCCTCGTCCAGGCGGTGCAGGTTGAAGGCGGACAGGCCGGCCAGCTTGTGCAGTTCCACCAGGGTGGCCGCGTCCAGGCCCACCCCGTCGATGCGGGCGTCGGCGCGCGACAGCACCTCCGCGTAGCGCCCGTAGTCGTAGGCGGTGGACAGCGCCGCGAGGTCCGCCCGCAGCGCCTCGTCGGCCGGCTGGGGAGCCGGGGCCGCCCCGGCCCAGAGCAGGACCACCTGGAGAAGCAACGTCATTGGGGCTCGAGCTTGCCAGAGAGCGTCTCGTTCTGCCCGGGAAGGATTTCCACGGTGCCGGCCGTGTCCCGGTAGCCGGGATGCGAAACGACGTAGGCCACCTGGTGGATGAAGCGGGTGGCGGCGTGCGGCGAGACGAGGGTGAAGGGGCGGGACAGGCTCTCCTCCGACGTACGGCGCTGCCCGGCCACCGTCACCGTCGCGTCCTTCGGCTCGAAGTCGAAGCGCAGGTAGGCCGTCTTCAGCCGGGCGGGGAGCGCGAACGTCCGTGGGCCGTCGGGCTGGACGTCGATGACGTGGTCCGAGTCCTCGCACCACTGGCAGCTCACCCGGAT
>JADGRA010000045.1 GCA_017881265.1 Myxococcaceae bacterium
CAGCGCCACCTTCCCGCTGCTGGCGCCGGCGACGCCCCTGTCGGAGCCGCGCATTGCCGAGGCCGTCAACTGGGCGCTGGGCAAGGAGAAGCTGACGCTGCAGTCGCTGCGCATCCCCGAGGCAGAGCGGCTTTTGTACTTCAAGCACGAGGAGCGCCCGCTGCTGGTGCAGCCGCAGAAGCTAGTGCTGGGCCGGGAGGCGCCGGACGAGTTGAACCGCGGCCTGTCCAAGCTGAACGTCGCCTTCACCCTGTCCCCGGGCAGCTATGCCACCCTGGTGGTGAAGCGCCTCTTCCACCGGGCCGGGGCCCCGGCGGAGGAACCCAAGGGCGCTGAAATCCCCTGGCGCTCCGGGGCACACACGCCGTACGTGTCCCTGGCACCCGGGGAGCGCCCCGCCGCCTCGCCGCCGCCCACCCCGGCCCGGGCTGCGCCCGGCGGCTTGCTGGCAAAGCGGCCGGCCGCCCGTCCCGCCCCGTCCGCGGTGCCCGCACCACACGTGCCTGGCTTTCGTGCCCAGGCGGCCGCCAAGAAGCGGGCCCGTGCCGCCGCGCGCGCCGCGGACAAGGGCCTTCGCAAGCCCTCGAAAGCATGAGGGTGAAGTCTGTCCGGGTGACGTGCTAAGGGCTTGGAATTGCGACGTTTCCGTAGGCTGGCGACCCAGTTGCACAAGGAGGGCAATGGCGCTCCGGGGGCTGCGTACAGAGGACTGTGACTGCGCTTTCCTCCGTGTCGCTTCCAGGACTCCCGGCCGTGCTGGGCATCATGCTGGCCGAGCGAACGCCGACGCTTCCCTACCGTGCCGAGGTGCGGGCTGCCCGTCGGGGTGACCGGAGCGCCTTCGAGACGCTGGTGCGCAGTGTCCAGCGCCCCGTCTACGGCCTGTGCCTGCGGCTGCTCCGCGTCGAGGCGGAGGCGTCCGAGGTGGCGCAGGAGACGTTCCTGCGGGCGTACCAGAACCTGCACCGCTACGACGACGGCAAGCCCTTCGACTTGTGGGTGATGGCCATCGCCCGAAACCTGTGCCTGGACTTGCTGCGCCGCCGAAGCCGCATGCTCACCGACAACGTGGATGACATGCATGAGGTGCTGCCCTCGGGCGAGGTCAGCCAGGAGGACAGCGTCATCGCCGGCGAGGAGCGGCGGTCCCTCGAATCCGCCCTCTCCACGCTGTCCGTGGACGACCGCGAAGTGCTCAGCCTGTATTACGTGCAGAAGCGCACCACCAAGGAGATTGCGGTGGTGATGGGTGTCGCCCCTGGCACCATCATGGCCCGCCTGTTCCGCGCGCGAGAGAAGCTGCGCAAGCGCATGACGGCCAATTCCGAGGAGGCGGCGTGATGGACTGCCCCGACTTCGAAACCCTGTTTGCGGCCCAGCTGGAAGGCACCGGCGAGTACGCCGAGCACGTGGCCGGATGCCCCGACTGCGCGGCGATTCTCGAAGAGCACCGCCAGCTGGAGAAGGACCTCTTCCGCCTGGCCGACCCCCTGCCCCCGGCGGACCTGGTGGCGCGCGTCATGCAGCGCGTGGCGGCCGAGCCGCTGCCGGTGCGCGCCGAGATGCGGGTGGGCCTGTCCATCCTGGCCGCCACGCTGATGGCCGCCGTCCTCAGCTTCGTCGCCACCCGCGGCCCCATTGGGCTTCTGGGCGCCTCGGCCGCCCGCGCCGTGGTGGCTTGGAAGACAGCCCTCTGGGGTCTCAACAACGCCGTGCAAGTCGTCTGGTCGACCACCGCAATCCCGCTGACGGTGTCGCTCACCCTGCTCCTGTTCCTCTCCCTGGTGGGCCTGCGCCGCGTGGCGCCCCCGCGCGCAGTGGAGATTGAGGTCCATCCATGAAGACGTGGCCCACCGCGGCCCTCGCCGCCCTGGCGATTGTGGCGGCAGGTCCGGCCCTGGCCGGGCCGGCCAGCAGCGCCAGCCCCCCGGAGCAACACCGCATCAGCCTCAACGTGCACGGACCGCTGCGCGTGGCCGTCAAGCGCATCGCCGACGACGCCAAGCTGAGCGTGGTGGTGCGCGGCGGCGCCGAGCTCGACGAGGCGGGCGACTTCCACTTCGAGAATGTCCCGGCCCGCGAGGCCCTGGACACCCTGGCGGCCGCCTACAGCCTCGTCCTCGAGCAGCACGGGAGCGTCTACACGCTGCGGCCCCCGAGTGGGCCGGAGAAGGCGGCCATGGTCACCTCCCGGCTGAAGCGGCCCGGCAACGCCTTGCCGGGCGGGCCCATGCTGGCGCCGCTGCCCCCCCTTCCGCCCGTCCCGCCCGTGCCGCCGGTCCCGCCCAGCGTGGCCAGCAAGGACTCGGACTCCGACGAGGAGGACATGGACTCGGACTCCGCGGACGACGACCGTCAGACGCAGGCCGAGGACCGCCGCACCCAGGCAGAGGAACGTCGGGCGCAGGCCGAGGAACGCCGGACCGAGCTGCGCGAGCGGCTGCGGGAGATGAAGGACAAGCTGAAGATGCGCGGGCTGCCCCACCACGCGGGCAACGACTGCGACGTCTCCGCCACCGGGAACTACACGGTGGAGGAAGGCCAGGAGGCCTGTGACGTCGTCATCTTCGGCGGGAACCTGGACGTCCTGGGCCAGGTGACGGGCGACGTGGCCGTCTACGGCGGCAACGTGCACGTCGGCTCCGATGCCGAGGTGCAGGGCGACGTGGTGGCCTTCGGCGGCGAGGTCCACGTGGACGACGGCGCCGAGGTGCACGGGGAGCAGATGTCCTTCGGCAGCTCGGCCGGCAGCGGCGTCATGACGAAGGGCGCCAAGGCCTGGCGCAGCGTCACCAGCAAGCACACGGAGAGTTCCAGCCACTCCAGCCTCGGCTGGAGCATCCCGCGCTTCCTCCTCAAGTTCGCGGCCTTCTTCGGGCTCTCCTTCATCTTCCTCATGTTCGTCCCGGCGCGGATGAAGCAGATTGAGGCCGAGGTGAAGCGCGACCCGGTGAAGTGCGGCGTGGCCGGGCTGGTGGGCAGCGTGGCCCTCATCCCCCTCACCATCATGCTGGCCGTCCTCGTCATCATTGGCTGGCCCTTCCTGGTGGTGCTGTGGCTCCTCGTCCTTCTGGGCGTCGGCATGGGCTCCACCGCCATCGCGGCGGAGATTGGGACGCGGCTTCCGGTGCTGAAGTCGACGCGCAAGACGCAAGCCGCCGTCCTGGCGGTGGGCATCGGCGTGCTGCTGCTGGTGGAGCTCATCCCCTACCTCGGGCCGATGGTGCTGGCCGGCGTCTCCCTGGTGTCGCTCGGCGCCGTCATCCGCACGCGCTTTGGCGGCAAGCCCCAGGGCTACCCGACGCCCATCTAGGGCGGGCGGGGGGCAGTTGCGGGGGCCCCACCCTGGGGCCCTTGTGGCGCAATTGAGGTGCGCGACCCGGGAGCGCTATAGGAGGCGCTCCCGCATCCCCCTTTTAAGGGAGTCGCCCGATGTCGCTGACCGCCGCCTTCCCGAAGCTCACCGGTGCCATCTCTGCCTTCAACGAGGCCGGCCAGGTGGGCCCGGACCCCCTCGCCGCCCTCTACCCGACGCGGCGGGCTGGCTACTCCCTCTTCTCCAACCTGCTCTCGGACAAGGACTTGGAGGCCCTGCGGCCCTACCTCTTCTGCCACGGGGGAAACATTCCCCAGCGTGCCGGGGACAAGCCCGTCCGCGTCACCAACCTCATCGCCGGGCAGTGGAGCCTGCCGGCCAAGGGCGAGATGGCGCTTCTGCAGAGCCTCGCCGACCGCCGCATCGCGCTGATGGAGGTGCCGGCTTCGGGCAAGGAAGACGTGGAGGCCGCCGTGACGGCCGCCGACGCAGCCTGGAAGAGCCTGGGCTGGGCCCAGGAAGTCTTCAGCTACCGCAAGCACGTGGTGAAGAACTGGAGCCGGATGCTCGACTACTTCACCGAGGACTGCCTGCGGGAAATCCGCCAGCAGATTCCCAAGACGCATCTGGAGGCGCAGAAGGACTTCTTCGAGGCCAAGCGCGCCGCCGACCACCTCGAGGGGTCCGCCGAGGCCTGCATCCAGGGCGAGATGCTGCCGCCCATGGTGCCCGGCCACAGCTACTGGCGAAACGCGTACCTGCCCGCCGGGGTGAGCGTCATCATCTCGCCGATGAATTTCATCTACGGCATCCCCGGCATTCACCTGATGGGTGCGTACCTGGCCGGGGTGCCCTTCATCTACAAGGGCCACCCCTTCGCGGCCCTCACCAACACCACCATGGTGCGCATGCTGCTGGCCGCCGGGGCGGACCCGGCCTACGTCCAGAAGGTGGAGGGCTTCGGCGGTGGCATCGCCAGCCTCGCCACCGACAAGCGGGTGGCAGTGGTGGCCGTCACTGGCTCTAGCGAGACGGCGAGCAAAATCCAGGCGGGCCGCGGGCTGAACCGCCTGCGCTTCGAGGGCGGCGGCTGCAACTGGGCCTACGTGGACGACGGCTACACCGAGGCGGAGCTCAAGAAGATTGCCGTCCGCCTCACCTACGCCAAGCTGGGCTTCGGCTCACACAAGTGCACCTCGCTGCACGGCATTGCGGCCTCGGCCAAGACGCTGGACAGCCTCCTCGGCTACATCGACGAGGAGATGGGCACCTGGCGGGTGGCCGACCCTCGCGAAGCCACCGACGACAAGGTGGTCAGCCCACTCATGGTGCACAAGGCACAGACGCTGGTGGATATTGTGGCGGCGGCGAAGAAGCAGCCCGGGGTGCGGGTGCTGCGCGAGGGCGGGCGGGCCGACGGGGCCTACGGCGAGCACTCCGAGGCGGTGAAGCCGGCGCTGTTGCGCATCCGCCCGGACACCACGGTGCGCGTCAACTGGGACGGCAAGGGCGTGGGGGACTTCCCGCTGGCCACCACCGAGTTCTTCATGCCCATCCTGGTCGGCATGGAGATGGCGGACTTCGAGTCGTACGTCCGCTTCTGCCTCTTCCAGAATCCCCATGACCTGGCGACCTCGGTGTGGACGCGCGACGACGCCAAGCTGCAGCTCGGCCGGCGGACGCTGGGCGGGATGCTGAAGGAGAATGACGGCACCGACTCGGCGCTGGAGTGGGAGGAATTCGGCGCCTCGGGCATCGGCGAGTCTGGCAACATGGGCGTTGGCGAGGTGACGGCCACCTTCAGCATCTACACCCGCCGGCAGAAGGGCCGGCACCTCACCTTCTAGCCCCCCCCGCCGCCCCGGCGGCGGCGGTGGACGCCGGAGAGAGGCGACAACGCATGGTGCTCCTCGGATGGGTGCTGTCGCTGCTGCTGCTCGCCGCGGGCTTCCTCGGCGTGTGGCTTCCGGTGGTGCCCGGGCTGCCCCTCATGGCGCTGGGCGCCTTCGTCCACAAGCTGCTGGTGCCGGGGCTTCTGTCCTGGTGGACGGTGGCCGTCTTCGCCGTGGTGGCCGCCTTCGGCTTCGTCGTGGACTTCGCTGCCACCGCCCTCACCAGCCGGCGTGCCGGCGCCACCAAGGCCGGCGTCGGGGGCGCCGTCGTTGGGGGGCTGGTGGGCCTCTTCTTCGGGCTTCCCGGCCTGCTGTTGGGCCCGGTGGTGGGGGCGGCCCTGGGGGAACTCGTCCTGTCGCGGCGTAGCCCGGCCGAGGCGGCCAGGTCGGGCGTGGGCGCCGGGGCCGGCGTCGTCCTGGGTTCTCTGGCCAAGGGGCTTCTCGGCCTGGGCCTCCTCGTCCTCTTCGTCCTGGACTGCCTCGTCTTCCACTGACGTCTGCCACCGGCCCCCCCCCGGGAATAAGCCCGGCCCCCCAGCCCATCCTGTTGTCGACATGGGCACGGACGGCCACCTGGGGGAGCGACTGGACGCCTACCTGGACAATGAACTCGGCGTCGACGGCAGCCTGGCCGTGCAGGCGCACCTGCAGGCGTGTGCACGCTGCCGGGAGGACGCCGAAGCCCGGCTTTCCCTGTGCGCGGCACTGCAGCGGACGCTTCCCCCCGCCGCGCCGTCGCCCGTGTTTCTGGGGCGCCTTGGTCGGGCCCTCCGGCGCGCGGACCCGCGGCGGCGTCAGCGCCAGGTACGGGCTGCCTGGGGCGGCAGTCTGCTGGCGGCCGGGGCGGCCCTGCTACTGGTGCTGCGTCCGGGGCTTCTCGGGCAGGAAACATCGCTGCGGGGCGAGGTGGTGGCAGCGCACCTGCGGTCGCTGCAGGCCCAGCACCTGACGGACGTGGCCTCCACCGACGCGCACACGGTGAAGCCCTGGTTTGCAGGCAGGCTCCCCTTCGGCCTTGTGGTGCGGGACTTCGCCGCGGCGGGTTTCCCGCTGCAGGGGGGCCGGCTGGACTACGTGGGCGGCCAACCCGTCGCCGCTCTCGTCTACCGGAGTCGCCAGCACGTCATCAACGTCCTGGTCTGGCCGGTGGAGACGTCCGTGTGCAGCGCCGCCACGCGCGAGCGCCAGGCGGGCCTCAACCTTCTTCACTGGACGTGCGGCGGCATGGCATGGTGGGCGGTGTCCGACGTCAACGCGCAGGACTTACAAACCTTCGCTGCCCACCTGCAGGAGCCGGAACCATGAAGCGGCCGAACGCCCTCCCCGTCCTGCTCGGCGCAGGTGTCGGCGTGCTGGTGCTGGTGGGGGCGGCGCTGGGCGCCGGCCTGTATGACGTCTCCGCCACGGCCAAGCCGTCTCGGCTGGAGGAAGGCTTCGCCAGCTTCGTCGTCGACCGCGCGGTGGCGCGCCGCGCCCCCAAGGGCCCCAACCCCGTCAGCATCACCCCGGAAGTCCTGGCCCGCGGGCTGGCCGAATACCGCGGGCACTGCCTCGTCTGCCACGGGGCCCCGGGGGTGCGGCCCACCGGCATTTCCAAGGGCCTCAACCCACCGGCGCCGGACCTGGCCCAGCCGGATGCGCAAGAGGGGACGGACGGCGAACTCTTCCAAGTCATCTCCGCCGGCGTCCGCATGACCGGCATGCCGGCCTTTTCCCTGAGCGAGTCGCCCGAGACGCTGTGGAAGCTGGTGGCCTTCGTCCGCCACCTGCCCAAGCTGTCCGACGAAGAGCGCGCTGCGCTGGCCGGACCGCCCGGCGTCCGCCCCGAGGAGCCGGCAGCGGCGCGTTGAAGGGCTTGGGGCCGCCCACCCGAAAAGCCTAGAAGGGGCCCTCCCCCGCCATGCGCCGACTCGTCCCCGTCCCCACAGAAGCCAGCGTCAGCGTCGACTTCGAGGGCGAAAGCGTCCCGGCGCGCCAGGGCGAGCCGGTGGCCGTGTCGCTGCTCGCCGCCGGGCATGCCGTGCTGTCCCGCAGCATCAAGTACCACCGTCCGCGGGGCCCCTTCTGTCTGGCCGCCGCCTGTTCTCACTGCCTGATGCGGGTGGACGGCACGCCCAACCTGTACGCCTGCCAGGTCCCGGCGCGGGCCGGGCTGCAGCTGCAGCGTCAAAACAGCTACCCCTCGGCCAAGGTGGACGTGTTTCACGCCATCGACTGGCTGTTTCCTGGGGGGCTGGACCACCACGCCATGTTTGCCGGCGTCCCGGTGGCCGAGCGCGTGATGGTGAAGGTGGCGCGCCACCTGGCGGGCCTCGGCCTTTTGCCGGACGGGGTCCCCCCGCAGCGCCAGCCGCCGGAAGTGCTGCAGACGCCCGTGGCCATCGCCGGCGGCGGGGCCGCCGGCCTGGCCGCCGCCGAGGTGCTGTCGGCGGCCGGCGTCCCATTCGTCCTTTTGGAGCGCGAGGAGGCCCTGGGGGGACGCTGGCGGCTGGGGCCGCCCGAGGCCGGCGCGCCCGCGACGCTGACGGTGGGCGCCCAGGCCGGGACGGTGCGGCTGCACACCACCGTGCTGGGGCTGTATTCGGACGGCCGCGGGCGCTTTCTCGCCGCCGTCGCCACGGGCCGGGACGCCCCGAGGCTGCTCCTCGTCCGCGCGCCCCGCTTCCTTTTGGCGCTGGGCGGGCACGCGCAACTGCTGCCCTTCATCGACAATGACTTGCCGGGCGTCTTCGCCGGACGCGCCGTCAGCGACTTGGTGCGTCGCCGCGGCGTCCTGCCCGCCGAGGCCCCGGCGGTGGTGGGCCACGGGCCGGAATTGCGCGGCCTGGTGCAGCTGTTGACGGACGCCGGCGCGCGCCCCGCGCTGGTGCTGGACACCGGGCCCAGCCCGGAAGCCGGCGCCCTGTCCGGCCGCGTGCTGGAGGCCCACGGCCGAGGACGGGTGCAGGCCCTCAGCGTGGAGGTGTCCCGACGCACGAAGAAGAAAGTGTCCTGCGACGCCGTCGTCCTCGCGCTGCCCCCCACGCCGGCCTACGAAGTGGCCTGCCACGCCGGGGCCCACACCGTCTTCCGGCCGGAGCTGGGGGTGTTCGCCGTCCAGGCGGACGCCGACGGACGCACCGCGGCCGAGGGTGTCTACGTCGCCGGCGACGCGCTGGGCGGCACCACCGCCGCGCTGGCCGCCGACTCCGGCCGCCGGGCCGCCCGGGCGCTGGTGCGGGAGGTGGCCGCTTGAGCAAGGCCCTGGTCTGTCCCTGCGAGGACGTCACCTTGGACGACGTGGAAGGCGCCATCGCCAAGGGCTTCCACGACGTGGAAAGCATCAAGCGCTATACCGGCTTCGGCACCGGCATCTGTCAGGGGAAGAGTTGCCTCAACACGGTGGCCCAGGTGCTGGCGCGCACGCCCGGCGTCGCCCCCGCGGCCGTCCTGCCCTTCACCCCGCGCCCGCCGCTTGAACCCACGGAACTGGGGGTGCTGGCCGCGCTGCAGGTGGATGAGGCCGAGGCGCCCTCCCCCGGCGTCCCGCCCTTCCTCGGCGCCCCGGTGGCCGCGCTGCGCCCGGAGGAGCCGGTCCCCGCCCGCGCCGACGTCGTCATCATCGGCGGGGGCATCATGGGCCTCGCGCTTGCCCACAACCTGGCCAAACGGGGCTGCACCGACGTGGTGGTGCTGGAGAAGGACTACCTGTGCGCGGGCGCCTCCGGACGCAACGGCGGCGGGGTGCGGATGCAGTGGGGGACCGAGGCCAACATCGAGTTGGCCAAGCGCTCGGTGGAGCTGATGAAGCAGTTCGCCGGGGAGATGGGCATCAACATCTGGCTGCGCCAGGGCGGCTACCTCTTCCTCGCGAAGAGCCAGGCCATCGCCGAGCGGCTGGAGCGCAACGCCAAGCTGCACAACCGCCACGGGGTGCGGACGGAGATTCTCTCCCCGGAGGCCGCGCGGGAGCTGGTGCCGCAACTCACCCTGAAGGACGTGGCACTGGCGGCCTACCACCCCGAGGATGGCGTCATCTTCCCCTGGCCCTTCCTGTGGGGCTACGCCCACTCGGCGCGCAAGCGCGGGGTGCGGGTGGAAACCTTCACCCACGTGACGGGCCTTCTGCGCTCCGGGGGACGGCTGGCTGCGGTGCAGACCGACCGGGGAGAGATTGCCTGCCAGACGGTGGTGCTGGCCAGCGGGGCGTGGAGCCCCCAGGTGGCCCAGCTGGCCGGCGTGGCGCTGCCCAACCAACCCCACCGGCATGAGATTCTCAGTACGGAGCCTCTCAAGCCCTTCCTCGGTCCCCTGGTGTCCCTGCTGGACTCGGGCCTCTACTTCAGCCAGTCCATGCGGGGGGAGATTGTCGGCGGCATGGGGGACCCCCGCGAGCCGGCCGGGCTGGAGCAGGGGTCCACCTTGCGCTTCCTCGGGCGCTTCGCCCGCGCCCTGACCGAGCAGCTGCCGGTGCTGGGCAAGGTGAAAGTCCTGCGGCAGTGGGCGGGCTGCTACGACGTGACGCCGGACAACAACCCCATTCTCGGCCGCACGCCCGGCCTGGAGAACTTGCTGCAGATGTCGGGCTTCGTCGGCCACGGCTTCATGATGGCCCCGGCGGTGGCAGAACGGATGGCGGAGTGGATGGTGAGTGGTCAAGCGGACGACTTGTTCAGCCGCTTCAACCTCGCGCGCTTTTCCAGCGGAACGCTGGAGCGCGAGGACATGATTATTGGCTGAACGCCACCGGGGTGCCCTCGCGCGACAGCTGCGACTGGCGCATCAGCGCCGGGGGGCAGCCGTAGTCGCAGCAGTTACCGGTGGTGGGCACGGCGCCGTGAATGCCCACGGGCGTGTAGGTGACGCCCTTGCTGCAGCGAAGCGTCTGGGGCGCCTGCGTGGTGCACACTTGGGCAGCCCGCTGGTCGAGCTCTGCGTTGCTGGCCTGGGGGCTGCCGCACACGGTGAAGGTGCCCAGCTGGTAGTCCTGGGTGGTGACGACCGGTGGCGTGGCGCAGCTGAGGACGGCCACACCCAGAAGTGCCACGCCGACAGGCCAGGCAAACTTCATGGCGTGCCGCCGTCCCGGCGCGGCTGGGCGCCACCCTGCGGGGAGGCTGGGAAAGAAACGGTGGAGGAGGGGCCGGTCCCGCCGTCCATGGTGAGTGCGGGCTGCGACAGGGGTCGTCGCGTCGTGGGCGGCGCCGGCGGGGCAAGCGGCGGCGTTTGCCGAAGCGGCTGCTCCGCCGGCTGCTGGGTCTGGGTGACGGACGTCCCCGGCTGCTGCGGCTTCAGCGGCGTCTGGGGTGCAAGCTGGGGCTGCGTCGCCGTCGTGGGCGGGGCGAGCGGCGTCTGGGGGCCAAGCTGGGGCTGCGTCGGCGTCGTCGGCGGGGACAGGGGCGTCTGGGCCAGGGCAGCGCCCGGCAGCAGAAGTCCTACGGTGGCAAGCAGATGGCGCATGGGGCGTGTTCCCGAGAGGTTAGCGCGCCCGCGACGGAAGGTGGAGGACATCATCGAAGGCTGCCAGCGCCAGGCGATGGAGTAGGCACCACGGGACAAACGGGCAGACGCACTTTTCAAGGGCAGCGTCGGCACTTCCCCACAAGGGGGGTCAGAGGTCGAGCAGCGCGAGTTGCCGGCTGGGGGCGTGCAGGGCCAGGGGGAAGACGCGGCTCACCTGCACGTTGACGACCTGGCCGGTGCGCTCCACCCGGCCCTCGGCGAGGAGGAAGGCCGCGCCCAGCACCACGGGGCGTTGCCGCTCAAAGGTTTTCGAGGGGACGACCAGGTTGGCCATGCCCGTCTCATCCTCCAGGGTGAGGAAGGCCACGCCCTTGGCGGTGGGCGGACGCTGCCGACAGGTGACGAGGCCGCCGACGCGCACGCGCGCGCGGTGGGGCGCGTGCTGCAATTCCGCCGCGGACAGGGCCCGGCGGGCGGCCAGGGCCTCGCGCAACAGGGCCACCGGGTGGCGTTCCAGCGACAGCCCGGTGTGGCGGTAGTCCTCCACCACGCGTTCCAGCAGGCTGGCCGCCCCACCCGGCTGGGGCGAGGTGTCCAGTGGCTCGCCGTGGAAGAGGTCCCCCTTGTCGGTGGTGGCCAGCGCCTGGACTTCCCACGCCGCCTGGCGGCGGTCCCCGCACAGCCCATCCAGGGCCCCGGCCCGCGCCAGGCGCACCAGCGCACCGCGGGGCAGCCCTGTCCGCCGCACCAGGGCGCGCAAGTCCGCATCCCCGCCGGCGGGACGGCCGGTGGCCACCGCCTCGCCGTGTGCCTTCCGCAGGCCCCGTACTTCCCGCAGGCCAAGCCGCAGCGCGCCCGCCTCCAGCGTGCAGTCCCAGTCCGAGTGCTGCACGTCCACCGCCCGCACCGCCACGCCGTGCCGGCGGGCGTCCTCCACCAGGGTGTGCGGCGCGTAGAAGCCCATCGGCTGGCTGTTGAGGAGTGCCGCGGCGAAGGCTGCCGGGTGGTAGCGCTTCAGGTAGGCGGAGGCGTAGGCGATGAGGGCGAACGAGGCCGAGTGCGACTCCGGGAAGCCGTAGTGGCTGAAGCCCTTGAACTGTTCAAAGCAGCGCTCGGCGTACGCGCGGCTGTAGCCGCGGCCGACGCACCCCTCGATGAAGCGCGCGCGCCAGCTGGGAAGCAGCGCCGAGGCCCGCTTGTGCGTCAGCGCACGCCGGAGCGCATCGGCATCCGCCTGGCCAAACCCGGCCGCCGTCACCGCCAGGCGCATCGCCTGCTCCTGGAAGAGCGGGATGCCGAGCGTCTTCTCCAGGATGGCCTTCACCTCCTCCGACGGGTAGGTGACGTCCTCCAGCCCCTCCCGTCGCCGGAGGAAGGGGTGCACCATGTCGCCGAGAATGGGGCCCGGGCGGATGAGGGCAATCTCGATGGTCAAGTCGTAGAAGCTGCGCGGCCGGAGCCGGGGAAGCAGATTCATCTGCGCCCGGCTCTCCACCTGGAAGACGCCCACCGCGTCCGCCCGGCCCAGCATCTCGTACACCTCGGGGTCCTCGGGGGGCAGCGTGGCCAGGCTGAGGTGCTTGCCCTCGTGCTTCTCCACCAGCTGGAAGCCGCGGCTGAGCGCGGTGAGCATGCCGAGGCCGAGCAAGTCCACCTTGAAGATGCCCAGGGCGGCCAGGTCGTCCTTGTCCCACTGGACGACGGTGCGCTCGGCCATGGCCGCGTTCTCCACCGGGACGATGTCCGACAGCTCGCCGTGGGTGATGACGAAGCCGCCGACGTGGATGGAGAGGTGACGCGGGAAGCCCTCCAGCGCCGAGGCCAGGGCCAGCGTCTGCTCGACGCCCCGGTCCTCCGGCCGCAACCCGGCCTGCTGCACGTCCGCGGGCTGGAGCGTGGAGGAGCCGCTCATCTCGGTGACGCGGGCCAGGCGGTCCACCTGGTCGAGGGACAGGCCCAGCACCTTGCCCACCTCGCGCACGGCGAGCCGGCCCCGGTAGCAGATGACTTCGCACACCATGCCCGCCCGCCCCCGCCCGTGCTTCTTGTAAACGTACTGCAGCACCTCCTCGCGCCGCTCGTGCTCGAAGTCCACGTCGATGTCCGGGGGCTCCGGCCGCTCCAGGCTGAGGAAGCGCTCGAACAGCAGCCCCATGCGCACCGGGTCGATGGCCGTAATCCGCAGCGCGTAGCAGACGGCCGAGTTGGCGGCGCTGCCCCGGCCCTGGCAGAGGATGCCGCGCGCGCGCGCGAAGCGCACAATGTCGTGCAGCGCGAGAAAGTAGCCGGCCACCTGCAGCCGGTCGATGAGGGCCAACTCGTGGGCAATTTGCCGGCGCACCGCCTCGCTGACGCCGCCCGGGTAGCGTCCCTGAAGACCCTCCTCCACCAGCACGGCGAGCCAGCTCTGGGGGGTGTGCCCGGCCGGCAAATCCTCCTGGGGAAACTGGTAGCGCAAGGAGTCGAGGGAGAATTGACAGGCGTCGGCCACCTCCAGCGTCCGGCCCACCGCCTCGGGCAAGTCCTGGAAGAGGCGCGCCATCTCCAGGGGCCCCTTCAGCGTGCGCTCGGCGTTGGGGAAGAGACGAAAGCCGGCCTCGGCCACGCTGACGCCGTGGCGGATGCAGGCCAGCACGTCCTGCAGCGGCTGGCGCTCGCGCACATGGGTGTGCACGTCATTGTGGGCGCAGCACGGAAGCCCCAGCCCGCGGGCCAGCGCCAGCGCCTGCTGCAGCCGCGCCTCGTCCCCGGCGGAAAAGGTGCGGCATAGGCCAACGTAGAAGCGCCCCGCAAAGGCCTCGGCCAGCGGCGCCACCTGGGCCTTGTCCGCCGGGGCGGGCAGCACCAGGAGCAGGCCCTCGGCCCGCTCGGCCAGGGCCTGCCAGGGCACCCCCGCCTGGCCTTTGGGGTGGGCAAGCCGTCCGGCCGAGATGAGGGCGCAGAGGTGGCCATACCCCCTTGCGTCCTGCACCAGGGCTACCACCTCGGGGCCGTCGGTGAGGGTGAGGCGGCTTGCGACGAGGAGCTTCAGCCCCAGCGCGCGCGCCTGCAGGTACGCCTTGACGACGCCGTACAGCCCGTCCTGGTCGGTGAGGGCCAGGGCCGACAGCCCCAGCTCCGCCGCCCGGCTGACCAGTTCCTCCGGGTGCGAGGCCCCTTGCAGGAAGGAGAAGTTGGAGCGGCAGACGAGCTCGGCGTACATGGCAGCTGGGGCTTTACTGCTCATTCGTTCAGTCTGTCCAGTTGGCCGGTCCGGACCGGAGACAGTGCAACGGGGCCCGGCCTCCGGTGTCTGGCCAAACAGCAGGAGGTCGAACCGCGCGGTGAGCGACGTGCTTGAAGAATTCGTGCCACACAGCGAAACCCGCCGGGGTCAGCAGGCCGCCTCGGCCCTCACCTCGCGGGAGCGGCAAGTCCTCGCCTGTCTGCTCACCGGCGCGAGCGAGAAGGAAGTGGCCGCGGCGCTCGCCATCAGCCCTCAAACCGTGCACGCGCACGTCAAGTCCCTCTACCGCGTGCATGGCGTCTCCTCCCGGTCGCAGCTGATGGCAAATTTTCTCCGCGATGCCCTCCGGGCGCTCAGAAGCTGCCGGGAGATGCGCCAGCCCGCAGCGGCCTGTGTGTGCGGCCGGTAGCCCCCCTTCCGCGGCCGACGCCACCAGTGTTGATGGGGCCCGGACCGCTCGCGGCGCATCTGAGGGTGAGCGACACCGCGGGGAGCGCGCACGGGCGCGCGCCCGGAAGAAACACACCTCCGCGCGGGCCAAATAGGCTGCTTTCGCCAACACGCCCCCCCCGAAGAGGGGATGTGGCGAGCGTGCACGGTTCCTTAGGTGAGTGACGCGGACGCGGTCCTCGCGTCCCCAACAAACCTCTCCCGGAGAAGGCACATGGTCCGAAGCAAGACGGTTCACTTCCACGGCTGGCCGGCGTGGCTCATCGCGAGCGCCGCCGCAGGTCTCATCGCCGGCGGGTGTGGTGGCGGGAGCGGCGCCCCGAACAACCCCCCGGGAGGCAATCCCCCGGCGTCAGCCAGCGTCCTACTCGCGTCGAAGCCGGCCCTGGGCAGCTACCTCGTCTCGGCCCAGGGACAGACGCTGTACTACTTTGGCCTCGATTTTCCGGGCACCGCCGCCCACCAGGCCGTGTCCAACTGCACGTCCGCGGGCGGGTGCTTGGGCGTGTGGCCCATCTTTCACGTCGACACGGCGACGCTGGGGACGGGGCTTTCCGCCTCCGACTTCGGCGAGTTGAGCCGGCCGGACGGCGCCAAGCAGACCACCTACAAGGGCTGGCCGCTGTATTTCTACGCCGGGGACTCCGCGGCGGGGGACACCAACGGCGACAACTTCGAGGCCTGGTACGTCCTGCGTGACCCCTCCTACTCCCTCGTGGCGATGACCAAGAACTTCAACGGCACCCCGCTCTACCTGGCCGACCCACAGGGCCGCGCCGTCTACGCCTTTGCCGACGACACGGTCGGGACCGCCGGGACCTCCCCCGTCTCGGCTTGCGCGGGTGCTTGCCTCAGCACGTGGCCCCTTTTCCTGGCCCAAGGGACGGTCACGCCCACCGGCATCGACGCGACGAAGCTCACCACCTTCACCCGGCCCGACGGCCAGATGCAGTCGGCCTTCGCCGGCCACCCGCTCTACTACTACGCGGGGGACACCCTGCCCGGCGATACCAAGGGACAGGGCTTCATGGGCGTCTGGGACACCGTCAACCCGACCGCCCAGTAGCTGACTCCCTCTGCCGAGCACCCCCAGGGGGCCCCCGTGCTTGTCAGGACCTCTCGGTTGTCGCCCTGGGTGGGGGAGTCTGCCCCGGGGGCACAGGAAGTCAGGGAGGCCGTGGAAAGCCGCGCTTGCCTGACGCCCAGTCCTCCCACTGCCCGAAGGCCCGCATCTGCTGGTCCAGCTTGGTGGCCTTGAGGAGCGCCTCCACCTCGGCGCGGCTCTGGTGCTTGCCGGGCGGCTGCGGCGCCTCGGCCAGCGCCCACACCAGCACGGCGGCCAGGGCTGCGTTGCGCTTGGCCTCCGGCAGGTTCACCCGCTCGAAGACGTCCGACTCGGCATGGTAGTCCGGCAGGTAAGGGGCGCCGTCCTGGTCGGCGACGAAGGTGGGGACGCCGGCCAGCAGGAAGTCGAAGTTGTCCGTCCCGTCGAAGGCGTCCACGGCGTGCGCCGCCTCCTCGCCCAGCCCGGGCACCCCGCTGAAGGCGCGCGCCACGGCCGCGCGCAGCTCCGGGCGGCCACTCACCTGAAAGCCACTGGTCTTCCCCGAGCCCAGGTCAAAGACGACGACCGCGGCGTGGTCCCGGAGCTCCGCCTTGTGGCGCTCGGCATAGCCGGCCGAGCCGTACATGCCCTGCTCCTCCCCGGTGAAGAGGACGAAGCGCACCGTGCGGCGCGGCACCAGTCCCATTTCCATGAAGGCCCGGGCCACGTCCAGCACCAGGGCCACGTTGACGCCGTTGTCCTCGGCGCCCGTCCCCAAGTCCCAGCTGTCCAGGTGCGCGCCCAGCAGCACCACCTCGCCGGGCTTCTCCCGCCCGGGGATTTCGCCGATGACGTTTTCCGAGACGTTGGTGCCGCCCGTCTGGCTGTGGATGGCCACATGCGCGCGCACCTCCCCTTGCTGCAAGAGCCGCCCCATGCGCTCGGCACTCTCCCTCGAGATGACGGCCACCGGCAGCGGCGCCAGGGCGCCGAAGTCCACCGGGTGCCGGTACAGCAGCCCCCTCGGCCGCGTCGACTCGAGAAGCACCGCCACCGCCCGCACCGCCCGCGCCGCCGCCAGCAGCGGGCGGGACTTCATGTACTCCTCGAAGAGCTGGTCGAGCGTCTTCATCTCCTTCTGGTGCACGAGGAGGATGGCGCCGGCCGCCGCCTTGCCCAGACGCAGGAAGTCCGCCTCGGTGCCCTCGCCGGCGTCCACCACCCGCGCGTCCAGCGGCGAGGACGTCGACGGCGAGGCCGGCGCGCTCGCCGCCCGCACGGCGAAGGACTCGGGCGCCGTGACGCGGACGTCCAGCGTGCCGGGAAGCCACAGCACGGGCAGGGTGAAGGACTCCGTGTACACGCGCGGCAGCTTCAGGGCGCGGAAGCGGTCCAGCCCCCAGGCCACGGCGCGGGTGCACGCCGGGGTGCCCGTCGGCCGGCCGCCGACGTGGTCGGTCAAGTCCTCCAGGTCCTTGGCGAGGGGCGTCTCCCCCGCCGCCCGCTTCAACAGCGCCGGGCGCGGGTCCGCCGGTGCCACGGCCGGTTGTGCCACCGCCACCAAGGACACCCCCAGCCCGGCCAGCAGCACGCAAGCAGCACCACGCGCCATGAGAGTCCCCGTCCCGTCCCGGGGGGAGAAGAGGACAGCTCCCCGGGGTCCACGGCCGACTCTACGCCGAGGGCCGGGGCCCGGAGCGCTTTCGTGGCACCGGGGTGCAGTCCGGGTCGCCGACGGGGTCCTTCTCCCAGGGCGCGTCGGCCGCGGGGGCCCCGTCCACCGCCGGCAGGCGCATGGTGAAGCGCGCGCCACCCTCGGCACGGTTCTCGGCCAGAAGGCGTCCACCGTAGCGCTCCACGTACTCGCGGCTGAGCGCCAGACCAAGGCCGGTGCCCTTGCCCACCGGCTTGGTGGTGAAGAACGGCTCGAAGATGAGTTCCTGCGCGCCCGCCGGCAGCCCCGCCCCGGTGTCCTCCACTGCGACGCACACTTCCTGGCCGTGCAGCGTCACCACCAGCTGCACGGCGCGCGGGGAACCTTCGGGCAGCGCCACTAGCGCGTCGGCCGCATTCACCAGCAAATTCAGCACCACCTGACTCAAATGGCGCGCCACGGCGCGGACCGGGGGCAGCCCGGTCGCCACCGTGACTTGCAGCGGGACGAGGGCACTGGCGCGGGCCAGCAGCACGGCGTCCGCCACCACCTCGCCGACGTCACACAATTCCGGCGCCTCGCGGTCCTTCCGGGCAAACACGCGCAAGTCCCGGACGATGTTCTGGATGCGCTCGACGCCGCGCTCCGCTTCGTGCAGCGCCAGCACCACCTCGGTGCGGGTGGCCTCCGGCAGGCGCTCCGCTTCCAGGCGGACGAAGCCGAGGTTGGCATTCACGAAGGCCAGCGGGTTGTTGATTTCGTGCGCCACCCCGGCCGCCAGCCGTCCCACCAGCGCCAGGCGCTCGGCATGGCCACGCGCACGCTCCGTCTCGGCCAGCTTGAGGGCCATCGCCTCGCGGGCGGCGCGGACACTCACCAGCCGGCCGGACAGCCGCGAATGGAAGGTGGTGCCGAACAGGCCGATGAAGCCCGAGGCACCCAGCAGCGCCAGCCAGGCCACCAGCGCCTGCGCGTCCGCGTGGGCGTGCAGCAGCAGCCCCAGGCTGGCGGCGCTGGACAGCGCCCACGCCACGCCGGTGTTGCGCTGGTCGCGCAGGGTGAAGGGGGTGAGGGCCACCGGCATCACCAGGAACCAGGGGAAGTACAGGCTACTGGCCCCACCCGTCAGCAGCACCAGCCAGGCCAGGCACGCATTGGAGCCGGCGGTGACGACGAGGTCCACCAGGCGCTGGTGCCGGGCGCCCCAGGCCCTCGTCAGCGCGGCGGCGCCGACGAGGAGGCCTACCCACAGAAGGCGCGCCAAAAACAGCCAGCCGTCCAGGCGCCGGACGAGGAAGGCGTCCACCGGGAGGAAGCACGCCACCGCCCACCCAATGGCCTGCATGCCCTTTCGCCGCTCGGCAGACTCGATGGCCTTCTCATCCTCGCCCGTCACACGCGTTGGCACAGGGACAATCCAGAGCAACGCCCGAGCCAAGGGACAACCGCCCGAAAGCAGAAAGAAAAGGCGGCCGGGGCGACGTGTCCATGCCCACGGTCCGGGGTGCCAGCGACACCCCCCCAGCCCCGCGCGCCTCAGGCGGCCCGACGGGCGCGGGGCACCGCCACCAGGTGCAGGCGCGCCCCGCTACGCCATACCGCCAGGGGCACGGTGTCCGTCCCCCGCAGCACCATCAGGCGGTGGATGTCGTCCACGTTGGCCACCGCCTCCCCGTGGACGCCGAGGATGAGGTCCTCCGGGCGAAGCCCCGCATCGGCGGCGGAGGAGGCCTTGGCCACCTGCAATACGTGCACGGCGCGCGGCTGCTCCGCCGCCTGGGCGACGGCGCGGGGCAGCAACTCGGACCTGGCAGCCACGCCCAGCGTGCGCCGCTTCACCTCCCCCTTCTGGATGAGGACACTCGTCACCCAGCTGGCCGTGCGCGAGGAGACGGCGAAGCCCATGCCCTGCGCCCAGGGGATGACGGCGGTGTTGATGCCCACCACCTCGCCGGCCGCATTCACCAGCGGCCCCCCGGAGTTGCCGGGGTTGATGGCCGCGTCTGTCTGCACCAGTCCCTCGAAGACGGTGCCACCCGGGCCGGGCAGGCTTCTGTCGGTGGCGCTGACAATCCCCACGCTGACCGAGCGCTCGAAGCGAAAGGGGTTGCCGATGGCCACCACCAGCTGCCCCACCCGGACCTGCGGAGCCAGCGTCAGGTGGCCAAAGTCCATGCCCCGCACCCGCACCACCGCCAAGTCCGTGGGCGGGTCCGTCCCCACCAGCTCCGCGTCCACCGCGGCGCCGTCGGCTAGCCGCACCCGCAGCTGGCGCCCCGACCCGGCCACATGGTGGTTGGTCAGCAAGTAGCCATCCTGCGCCACCACCACCCCGGTGCCCGCGCCGCGGCCCTGCTCCACGCCCACCACCGCCCGGCTGGCCCGCGCCACCAGCGTCTCGAGCTCATCCGACAAGGCTTCCAGCCCCTTCACGGCCGCACGCCCACCGACACCGAGCGCTCCTGCACCGCCCCGGCCCGAAGCACCTGCAGGGGAAGCGGCTGGCCGATGGGGGCCTCGGCCAGCGCGCCCAGCAAGTCCCCCACGTCCGCGGTGGCCGCGCTGCCCACCTGCAGCAGCACGTCCCCGAAGGTGAGACCGGCGGCGTCGGCCGGACTGCCCGCCTCCACCGCCACCACCAGGAGGCCCTGCTCTCGCCCGGCCACCCCGCGCAGGCTGACCGGCAGCCGCACCGGCTGCGTCCCGACGCCCAGGTAGCCGCGGCGGACACGTCCCTGGGTGAGGAGTTCCTCCGCCGTCCGCGCTAGCGTCTCGGCCGGCAGCACCAGCCGGCGGGAACGCCCCAGGCCCGACACCACCAACCCCAACAGCTGGCCCTGGACGTCGGCCACCGCGGCGCCGGCCAGCCCGGGACGCGCGGACAATTCCACGTCCAGGCTGGCCTCAACGCGCGCGCCCCACGCCGTCCGGTAGGCGGGCCCCACCCCGCCCAGAAGGCCCAGCCGCACGCGCACGCTGCCGCGCGGCCGCGACACGGCCAGCACCAGGCTTCCCGGCCGCAGCGCGGTGGAGGCGCGCCAGCGCGCCGGCACCAGGGCCGCGCCCTTCACCCGCAGCAGCGCCAGGTCCAGCGCCGGGTCCTGCCCCAGAAGTTCCGCCGGAGTTTCCACCCCGTCCACGGTGACGGCCAGGTGGTCCAGACGGTTGACGGCGTGCGCGGCGGTGAGGATGAGGTCCGCGGCATGGGCGACGCCGCTTGCGGGCCAGCGCCGGCCGGCAATGCCGACGAGGGAGCGGCCCACCGAGGCGGTGACGTCGGCGAGACTGTCAGACAGGGAAACGGCAACGGACGTGGGAAGGGAGGAGTCATTCATGGCGCCAAGAGGGTAAGCGCCGTGGCAGCAGCCGCACATCGCCCCGACGGGCAGTTCGCGGCCCCTGCCCGTTTGGCCAGGCGCGGCCCACCCCGGGGGCTACAGCACGACGAGGCCCAGGCGCGCCGCTCGCACCACCGCCTCGGTGCGCCGCTCGACGCCCAGCTTCTGCAGCAGCGCGTTGACGTGAAACTTCACCGTGTGCCGGCTGATGGCCAGTCGTTCCGCAATGGCGCTGTTGGGCAGCCCCTCGGCCAGAAGCGCCAGCACCTCGCGCTCCCGCGGGGTGAAGTCCCCCGGGGCGGCCGGGACGAGCGGCTCCGGCAGCGGACGCAAGGCGCGGAAATGCCCGTCGGACACCGTCAACCCGCGGGCGGCAGCCCAGAGGGCGGCACCGACGGTGGCCGGTTCCGCCGAGCGCAGCACCGCCCCGGCGAGGCCCGCGGCCAGCACCACCCGGGCGGCGCGCTCATCCTCCACCAGCGCCACCACCGGTGCAGCGCCCGCGGCGTCCGGGCCGACGGCGGACAGGTGTCCGGCATCCCACAGGACGGCGTCGAAGGGCAGCTCCTGCCAGGCGGAGGCCGCGCGCCCGAGCGCGTCCACCTCCCCGGCCACCCTCCACTGGGCCTGGGCGAGGACGCCGCGCAGGCCGGCCCGTACCAGCGGGTCCGCCGAGACGAGGAGGGCAGCCGGGGACAGGGAGGCGTTGTGGGCCATGGCGCGGAAACGAAAAAGGGGGGGGTTAGCCATAAACACAGGCCCGCCCCAGTGCCATGTCGGCTGCCCTCCCTTTGGGGAAAGACGTGTCAGTCGAAGAAGCCATGCAGGTAGAAGCGGCCGTCGCGCGCATCCTGAAACACCCAGGCCGGCCCCAGCCCCTCGAAGTGCACGCGGTAGTAGTCGCGGGCGAAGGGCGTCTTCGTCCACCACTGGCCGCCCAGCCGCTCTGGCCCGGCCAGGCCCAGCACCGCGCGACGCCGGCCAAGAAGACGTGCCCCCTGCAACTCGCCCGCGGGGCCGAGCTCGACAGCCAGGGCGGCCGGCTGCGGGAAGAGGCGCGCCGGGCGCTCCGGGGAAACCACGTCGGGGAGCAGCGCGGCCGGCGCGCGGCGTGCTTCTGCATGCAGCCCCTGCTCGGCCGGAGGGGGGCGGAAGGGCCCGCGGGCCCGCGCCGTCTCGGGGCGATGGTCTTCGGCGGCGCGGGGGGAGGACAGGGCGTCCGGACCGAGCGCCGTCGCCAGGCGTGCCAGGACGCTGTCCAGCCCCGCGTCGCCTTCCGGCAGGGCCCCGAGGACGCGCTGCTGGCCGCGGTCCTCGCACGACTCGTCCACCGTCAGGACCACCGTGGCCACCGGCGCCGGCAGCCGGAGGTCCTCCAGCCGGTGGCGAAGCAAGTCGAGCAGCAGCCGCGGCTCGGCGCTCGGACGGGCCAGGATGAGGGGCACCGCGCGCGGGCCGTCCGGCTCCAGCAGCAACGTCAGCGTGAGACGGACGGCCGCCCTGCCCCGCCCGCGCAGCCGCGCGCAGGCTGCGTCCACCATGCCCTTGAGGACGAAGAGGAGCGGCTCGACGGCCTCGGCCGGAGCCTCCAGCACGCGCAGCTCCTCCACCACCTCCGGGACAAGCGCGGGGAGGAAGCGCATGTCGTCCTCGCCCCGGGCGAGCCGCTGGGCGCGCAGTCCGCGCGCTCCCAGCCGCGCCACCAGCTGCGCGGCGTCCAGGTGCGCCACCTCCCCCAGGGTGTGCAGGCCGAAGCCGCCGAGGGCGTCGCGCACCGGGGCGTCCAGCGCCTGCAGAGGCAAGGGGGCCAGCGCCTCGGCCGAGGCGTCACGGGGCACCACCTGCAGCCGGCCGCCCCCAAAGCGGGCCAGCGCCCGGGCGGTGAAGAGCTCCGAGGCGACGGCCCCCCGGCCGCGAAGTCCCAGCGTCTGCAGAAGGCTGAGGGCGCGCTTGAGCAGCGGCTGCTCCCCGCCGAAGAGGGAGGCGGCGGAGGCGTCGAGCCAGAAGCCGTCGGGCGCCGAGGACATGCTGGCCGGGGAGAGGCCGAGCAGCCCTTCGGCCACCGTGCCGAGCGCCGCAGCCTCCTCGGCGGGGTGGTAGGGCAAGTCCCGCAGGGACGGCACCAGGGCACGGGCCGCGGTGAGGGACATGCCCGTCCGCACCCCCGCGGCCGAGGCCGAGGCCGACGCGCAGGCCACCCGCTGCACGCCCCGCACCAGCTGCACCAGCGCGAGCAGCGGGCCCTCCCCGGCCCCAGGAGGCGCCGCGGCGGCGAGGAGAGGCAGCCGGCGCTGCACCGGGAAGCGAGGCAGGTGCAGGTAGGCCACGCGCATGTCAGGGACGGGGGGAGGTGAGGTCCGGCAGGGCCAAGTCGCGCCCCGGCCGCTGCCCTTGAATGCCACAGCGGCCATTGCGCACTTCGGAGGGGCGCGGGCGCTGGAAGGGCCGGTCCAGCTCCACCGCGGCCGGCAGGGGGACGAGGCGTCCGGCGTCCTGGGGGGCTGCGCCCCACGCCCCGAGCGCCTCCCAGGGGACGTGGGCCGAGCGGGCCCGCAGGCCCTGCCGGCTCCGCACCACCTGCACCTGCACGCCGTGCGGGCCCGCCTCCATCCGCAGCCGGAGGCTGCCATCGGCGGGAGCCTCCTCCGGGGTGAGAAGCAAAAGCAGCCCTCCGGCATGGGCGGCAGCGTCGAGAAGACGCTTGCAGGCCTGGGGCGGAAGGCGGTGGCCGGTGTGGGTGAGGTCCAGCACCACGCAGGCGAAGGCCCCGCTGCGCAATAGCTGCAGCGCCACCCAGTCCAGCTGCGAGGGACGGGGACGGGGAGACGAAGCGGCCGCGGCGGAAGGACGCACCCAGAGGAGGCGCGCGGGGTTGACGCCCAGGGCCGCCAGCGCCGGCGGGTACAACTCCCCGGGGCCGTCCACGTACGCCGCCAGCCGGAGCGCGCGCTGCGCCTCGGCCACCGCCCGCAGGGCAAGGCGCAGCCGGCCCGAGGCGGCGCTCCCCCACAGTTCCACCACCTGTCCCAGGGGAAACCCCCCTGAAGGCAACAGCGCGTCCACCGCCGCCACGCCCGTGCGCAGCACGGCCAGGTGGGTGCGGGGCGCCGCCTGCAGCGCCTGGATGTGCGCGCGCAGGCGTTCCACCGTCTCGAGGTTGCCCCGTGCCGCGTCCATGGCGTTCCTCAGCGTCCTAACTAAACAGAAGTTCAGTATCTCCGGGACGGCCGACACACAACCTCTTTTGAAGGGGGTGTCGCTAGGGCCAAACCGCCGACGCCCTAACCCAGGCGCCCCGCCCTCAGTGACAGAGGAGTGCCTCGTCGCACGTCCCCGCCGCCGTCACGCATGGAAGGACTTCGGCCTGCTGGGTGCCTGTGAGCGAGGAGCAACTGGCGTTGCAGTCAGACTCCGCAATGCTGGGGTCGCTCGCGCTGCACACCGTCTTCACCAGAAAACACGTGACTTGACCCGTCGAGGGTTGGCCGCATGCTACTGGCACACTCCGGCCGGTGGGGGTGGTGAAACACCGGAGGAGTTGGTTGCAGGCGGACAAGCACGTCCTTGGCGACGTCTCGTAGCCGGCCAGGGCGCTGAGCAGGACCAGAAGTTCAAGTTCCCGCACGGACCACCCTCCCCCGTTCGTCTACGCCACCGCCGCAATTCATTCGTTGCCGAGGAAAGCGCGCCGGCCCCGGGGCCCGGAGGGCGCCGTGCACCTAAGCGCGGGGTCTTCCTTGACGTCGCCGGAAACTGTCTTACCCAAGTAAAATGGTGTTTCCCGCGCACGCCCCTGCCGAAGGTTTCTCCTCCGGACTTTTGATTGCTAGCGTGCAGTTCGTCCGGTACCAGAGTGTGAAGGGGCGTCCGCTGTTCCGGTGCTTCTGAGAACGGAGTCGAGATTCATATGTCGGATGACAAGAAGAAGGGCGGCCAGTCCGCCACCGCGATGGCTGCACCGATGGTGCCTCCCAGCAGCATGAACAAGGAAGACATCCCGGCGGTGCTGCCCATCCTCCCCTTGCGCAACTCGGTCTTCTTCCCGGGGGGCGTGCTTCCCCTCGCCGTGGGGCGGCAGAAGACCATCGCCCTCATCAAGGACGCGGTCCGCGACGACCAGGTCATCGGCGTCGTCACCCAGCGCCGCGCCGAGGAGGAGGACCCGGGCTCCAACGACCTGTACGCCATGGGCACGGTGGCCCGCATCGTCAAGCTGTTGAAGATGGGCGAGGACAACTACTCGCTGGTGGTGCAGGGCCTGGCGCGCTTCCGGGTGCTGGAACTGGTGCAGGAGTCGCCCTACCTGAAGGCCCGGGTGGAGGCAGTGGAGGACAAGACCGCCGCCGAGAACGTCGAAGTGGAAGCCCTCGGCATCAACCTGAAGAAGCTCGCCCGCGAAGTCATTGAATTGATGCCGGAGCTGCCGGCGGCCGCCACCGAGTTGGTGGAGTCCATCAACCACCCGGGCCACCTGGCCGACCTCATCGCCGCCAACGTCGACGTCCCCATCGAGGAGAAGCAGGCGGTGCTGGAGACGGTGGACCTCAAGGCCCGGATGAAGCTGGTCCTCGAGGTGCTCAACCGGAAGCGGGAGATTCTCAAGCTCTCCAACAAAATCGACTCCGCGGTGAAGGGCGAGATGTCGAAGACGCAGCGCGAGTACTACCTGCGCCAGCAGCTCAAGGCCATCAAGGAAGAGCTGGGGGAGATGGGCGAGGAGGAGGAGGAACTGGATGAGCTGCAGGAGCGCCTGAAGAAGGCGGGCCTGCCGCCCGACGTGGAGAAGGTGGCCACCAAGGAGCTCAACCGGCTGAAGACCATCCCCGCCGCCTCGAGCGAGTACACCGTCGCGCGCACCTACCTCGACTGGATTGCCGACCTGCCCTGGAGCAAGCAGAGCGACGACAACCTCGACATCGAAAACGCCCGCGCCACGCTGGACGCCGACCACTACGGCATCCAAAAGGTGAAGAAGCGCATCCTCGAGTACCTCGCCGTCCGCAAGCTGAAGAACGACATGAAGGGGCCCATTCTCTGCCTGGTCGGCCCGCCCGGCGTCGGCAAGACGTCCCTCGGGCAGTCCATCGCGCGTTCGGTGGGCCGCAAGTTCGTCCGCCTGTCGCTCGGCGGCGTGCGCGACGAGGCGGAGATTCGCGGGCACCGGCGTACCTACGTCGGCGCCCTCCCCGGCCGTTTCATCCAGAGCATGAAGAAGGCCGGCACCAAGAATCCGGTCATGATGCTGGACGAAATCGACAAGCTCGGCGCGGACTTCCGTGGCGACCCGTCGGCGGCGCTGCTGGAGGTGCTCGACCCGGAGCAGAACAACAGCTTCAGCGACCACTACCTGGACGTGCCCTTCGACCTGAGCCGGGTGCTCTTCATCGCCACGGCCAACCAGCTCGACCCCATCCCCGGCCCCTTGCGGGACCGCATGGAGATTATTGAGCTGGCCGGCTACACCTTCGAGGAGAAGCAGCAGATTGGCCGGCTGCACCTCGTCCCCAAGCAGCTGAAGGAGCACGGTCTCTCGGCCAACCACATCGAGATTACCGACGAGGCGCTCCTCACCCTCATCACCAGCTACACCCGCGAGGCCGGAGTGCGGAGCCTCGAGCGGCGCATCGCCGACTGCTGCCGTGCGGTGGCGGTGGACGTGGCCGGCGGCAAGGACGCCAAGCAGACCGTCACCCCCGAGCGGGTGAAGGAGATTCTGGGGCCCGAGTCCTTCTACTCGGAGGTGGCCGAGCGCACCGAAGTTCCCGGGGTGGCCACCGGCCTCGCCTGGACCGCGGTGGGCGGCGACCTGCTCTTCATCGAAGCGACGAAGATGGCCGGCAAGGGCGGCATGACCCTGACCGGGCAGCTCGGTGACGTCATGAAGGAGTCGGCCCAGGCCGCCCTCAGCTACCTGCGCAGCAAGGCGGACGTGCTGGGCATCAACCCCAACTTCCTCGAGAAGATGGACATCCACCTGCACTTCCCGGCCGGCGCCATCCCCAAGGACGGGCCCTCGGCAGGCGTCACCATCCTCACCGCCCTCACCTCGCTGCTCACCGGCATCCGCGTCCGGGGCGACACGGCGATGACCGGGGAGGCCACCCTGCGCGGTCTGGTGCTACCGGTGGGCGGCATCAAGGAGAAGGTGCTGGCGGCACACCGGGCCGGCATCAAGCGCGTCATCCTCCCGGAGCGCGTCCGCAAGGACCTGACCGACGTGCCGGACCAGGCGAAGAAGGAGATTGAGTTCATCTTCGTCACCCGCATGGACGACGTGCTGGTCAACGCCCTGGAAACCAACCCCTTCCAGACGCCGGCGGACCTCGCCAAGGGGGACGTCGCCCCCGCCCCCGAAGTTCGCGCCTGACGGCACGCCCGCCCCCCCTGGGCCCTCCCCGGGGGGCCTGCACCCCGCAAGGGGCCGCTTCCCTTGAAGGGCAAGCGGCCCCTTTTTCGTGTCCGCGGCTATGGCGGCGGTGTCAGCCTTCGCATTGCCGCTCCCCGACAGCCGCGCCTAAACTGCCGCGCCCCCGGGCGCCGGCAGCCTTTCCCCCGGGGCCATGGTGCGAGGCCTGACCAGGGCATGAGTGTGCGGAGTTGCAAGCAGGCATGAGCCTCGTCGGTCGCCAGCTGGGCCGCTACCGGCTGCTCGAGCTGCTGGGGACGGGCGGCATGAGTGTCGTGTACCGGGGGCTGGACACCGCGCTGCAGCGCGAGGTGGCGGTCAAGGTACTGCACCCGCACCTTCTGCTGCAGCACGGGGATGCGCGCCGGCGGCTGGAGCGCGAGGCCCGCGCGGTGGCCCGGCTGCACCACCCCAACATTGTCGAAGTCTTCGACGTCGGGGAGCCCTCCGGGGAGGACGCCTTCCTCGTGACGGAACTCGTCCGCGGGCAAACCCTGCGCGCCTTCGCCGAGCGCCAGCGCTGTTGGCCCCCGGAACTGGGGGCCATCCTCGTCCACCAGGTGGCCTGTGCCCTGGCCCACGCCCACCAGGCGGGCGTGGTGCACCGGGACCTCAAGCCGGAAAACATCATGCTGCGCGAGGACGGCGTCCTCAAACTGATGGACTTCGGCATCGCTCGCGTCCTCGACCCTGCCGAGCGCATGACGCAGACGGGGGCGCTGGTGGGCTCGCCCGCCTACATGGCCCCTGAAGTCATCGACGGACACGCGGCGGGCCCCGAGGCGGACATCTTCGCCCTGGGGACGCTGCTGTACTGGCTGTGGACGGCCGCCCTGCCCTTCGCCGCCCCTAGCACCTCCGCCATGCTGAAGCGCATCCTCGACGGCCTGTATGAGGACCCCCGGGCGGCCACGCCCGCACTGTCTGACACCCTGGCCGGCATCCTTCAGCGCTGCCTGCAGCGCCGGCCGGAGGACCGCTACCCGACTGCCGCCGAGTTGGAGGCGGCGTTGTCCACCGCGCTGGCCGAGGTAGGACTTGGGGACCCCGCCGGCGAGTTGGCGGCCTTCCACCTGGACCCGGGCGCGGCCCGCGAGCGCCTGGTGGCACAGCTGGCGGACACCGTCGGCCAGCAGGCGGAGTCGGCGCTGGCGAGCGGGCGCACCACCCTGGCCCTGGCCCGCGTGGACCAGCTGCTGGGGCTTCGCCCGGAGGACGCCCGGGGGCGTTCCGTGCTGCAGCGCGCGCAGCGGCGCGACTTCCTCCGCCGGCGCCGGCGTCGCCTGCAGGGGGCCGGCCTCGGCCTGGCCGCCCTGCTGGTGCTGGCGCTGGGCGGACGCCAGCTGTCACGCAGTCTCCGCCCGGCGCCCGCCCCCCCTCCGGCCGAGGCAGTGGCCGGGACGCTCGCCTCGCCCCTTCGCCCGCCGCCCGCCGCGTCGGTGGCCCCGGCCCCACCTCCGTCCGTCCCCGAACGGCGGACCACCCCCGCCGCGCCGGTGGAAAAGCGCCCGGCCCAGGTGGAGAGTCTCCCGGTGGAGTTGCTCGTCCGTCCCTACGGCAGGGTGCAGGTGGACGGCGGCCCGCCCAGCCGCGACGCGCTGGCCGCGCACGCACTGGTCCTTTCGCCCGGGCGACACTCCA
>JADGRA010000046.1 GCA_017881265.1 Myxococcaceae bacterium
ACTTCTTTCGCGAAACGCCCTTCACCCCCGAGGACCTGGCCCACATCGAGGAGGCGGCCAACCAGGAGCTGGCGAAGGACCTTCCCTTTGTGCGCACCGAAGTCTCCGCCGACGAGGCAGTCCGCCTCTTCCAGGGCAAGGGTGAGACCTTCAAGGTGGAGATTGTGCAGGACATCGTCGCCAAGGGGGCGAAGACGCTGTCCATCTACCGGCATGGCGACTGGGTGGACTTCTGCCTGGGCCCACACGGCCCTTCCACCGGAAAAATTGGCGTCATCAAGCTGCTTTCCAGCAGCGGGGCCTACTGGCGCGGCGACCACCGCAACCCCATGCTGCAGCGGATTTATGGCACCGCCTTTTTCGACAAGAAGGCGCTGCAGGAGTGGCTGACCCGCCAGGAGGAGGCGAAGAAGCGCGACCACCGAAAGCTGGGCAAGGAACTGGAGCTGTTCCAGTTCCATCCCTACGCGCCGGGGGCCGCCTTCTGGACGCCCAAGGGGACGGTCCTCTACCAGCTGCTTGCCAAGCGGATGCTCGCCTGGACTGCCGCCGACGGCTACCAGGAGGTCAAGACGCCGCTGCTTTACAGCAAGGCGCTGTGGGAGCTGTCCGGGCACTGGGGCAAGTACCGCGAGAACATGTTCCTGGTGTTGGACAGCGAGACCGGCGAGCACGACTTCAGCCTGAAGCCGATGAATTGCCCCTCACATCACCTGCTGTACGGCTTCAAGAAGCACAGCTACCGGGACCTTCCGCTAAGGTTCTCCACGCAGGACGTGCTGCACCGGAACGAAGCCTCCGGCTCTCTCGGCGGACTGACGCGGGTGCGACAGTTCGCGCAGGACGACGCGCACATCTACTGCACCGAGGCCCAGGTGTCCTCGGAGGTGAAGCGCTTCACCCAGCTGTTGGACCGCGTCTACTCGGCCTTCGGCCTCAGCTACGTGGCCAGGCTGGGGACAAGGCCGGCCCAGCGCCTCGGGGACGACGCCTTCTGGGACCACAGCGAGGGGCAGCTGCGCAGCGTTCTCGACGGGCTGGGGGTGAAGTACTCGGACAACCCGGGCGGCGGCGCCTTCTACGGCCCGAAGCTGGACTTCGAGGTGACCGACAGCATCGGACGGGCCTGGCAGCTGGGCACCATCCAGCTCGACCACAGCGCCAAGGAGCGTTTTGGCCTCACCTACGTGGGGGAGGACAACGCCGAGCACGGGCCGGTGGTGCTGCACCGGGCCATCTACGGAAGCTTCGAGCGCTTCATCGCCATCCTCATCGAGCACTACGCGGGCGCGTTCCCGACCTGGCTCGCGCCCGTGCAGGTGGCACTTGTCACCGTGGCGGACCGACACCTGCCCTGGGCCCGCACCGTGCTCAAGCGGCTGCGCGCTGCCGGGTCCCGCGCCGAGCTGGACGAGCGGGGAATGACCCTCAACGCGAAAATCCGCGAAGCACAGCTGCAGAAGCTTCCCTTCACCCTCGTCATCGGCGACCGCGAAGTGGAGGCCCAGGCCGTCGCGCCGCGACGCTACGGGGGCGAGGACCTCAAGACGATGCCGGTGGAGGCCTTCCTGGCACTTCTGGGCACCGAGGGTGCGCCGCCCGCTTGAGGCTGGTCCCGTTCTCCCCGCAGTCCCGACGCTTCCCCAAGGAGGTTCCCTTGCCCGTCGTCCCGCCGTGGCTGCGCCAGCGCTGGCTCGCCCGTGTCGTCGCTGTTGGCCTCGCCCTCCCCATGGGCGCCGGGGCCCAGGCCCTGGCGCCGAAGAAGCCCATGCTGGTGGAGGTGGACCTGACGGACGCTCCGCGCCGGCTGTTTCACGCCCACCTGGTGGTGCCCGCAACCTCCGGCACCATGACGTTGGTCTACCCGAAGTGGATTCCGGGCGAGCACATGCCGAGCGGCCCGGTGGTGGACGTCGCCGGGCTGGTGGTCCGGGCGGGAGGGGCCGTGCTGCCGTGGCGGCGCGATGACGTGGACATGTTTTCCATCCGAGTCGAGGTGCCGGCTGGGACCTCCGAGCTGGACGTGACGTTCGACTTGCTCTCCCCGCCGCCGGGGGTGGACGGCTTTTCGGCCGGGGCCTCGGCCACCGCCAACCTCGTGCTGCTGAGCTGGAACCAGGTTCTCTTTTACCCAGCGGGCACCGAGCCTCGGAACGTCCCCATCCTGCCGAGCGTCAAGCTTCCCGTCGGCTGGACCCTGTCCACGCCGCTTCTGCCCGCCGCAGGGGCGGGCGCCGGTGCGTCCTCCACTTCGTTTGCCCCCGTCTCCATCGCCCGGCTGGTGGACTCGCCGGTGCTGGCCGGCGCGCACCTGCGGGAGGTGGCCCTCGGGACGGTGGACGGAGCGCCGCACTTCCTCACCCTTGCCGGCGAGACCCAAGGGGACATCGAGCTGACTCCCCAACAGCAGGCGGCTTTTGCGAAGCTGGTGGCCGAGGCCAATGCCCTCTTCGGGGCGCGCCACTACGACAGCTACCGGTTTCTGACCACGCTGAGCGACTCGGTGGCACACTTCGGGCTGGAGCACCACCAGGCGAGCGATGACCGCGTCCAGGGACGCACCCTCGTGGACCCGGAGCTCTTCCTGGCCAACAGCAGCCTCTGGTCGCATGAGTACAGTCATTCGTGGAATGGCAAATACCGTCGACCGGCGGGGCTGGCGACAGTGGACTACCAGCAGCCGATGAAGGACGAGTTGCTCTGGGTGTACGAGGGCCTCACCCAGTACCTGGGCAGCGTGCTAGGCGCCCGCAGTGGGCTGCTGCCCGGCACGAGCGGTCGGGAGAACATCGCCCTGCAGGCCGACGACATGCAGCAGCACCGCGGGCGGACGTGGCGACCGCTGGCAGACACGGCCATCGAGGCCCCGCTTCTGTACGCGGCCCGCCCCGACTGGCAGGCCTGGCGACGCGGCGTGGACTTCTACGAGGAAGGAACACTGATGTGGCTCGAGGTCGACGTGACCATTCGCGAGAAGACGAAGAATGCTCGCTCGCTCGACGACTTCTGCCGCCGCTTCCACGGCGGGAAGAGTGGTGGCCCCGAGCTCAAGCCGTATACCTTCGAGGACGTCGTGGCGACCCTCAACGACGTCGTGGCCTTCGACTGGCGGGGCCTGCTCCAGAAGCGGCTCAATTCGCTCGCGCCAGGAGCGCCGCTCGAAGGGCTCGAGGCGGCGGGATGGAAACTGGCCTATGGGCCAGAGCGCACGGCGCTGCAGCGGGCTCGGGAGACCCGCGACAAGCAGGCCGATCTGCGTGCGTCCATCGGCCTTCTGGTGGACCTGCGGGAGGGCAACGTCGGGGCCCTGATTGACGTCGTTCCGGAGTCCCCGGCGTTCCGGGCGGGGCTCGGGCCGGCGATGCGCCTGGTGGCCGTCAATGGGCGGAAGTTCTCGGAGGAGGTGCTCCGGATGGCTGTGGCCCGGAGCGCCACCGAACCGGTCCAACTCCTGGTGGAGAACGCGGACACCTTCCGCACCTATTCACTGGAATACACGGGCGGAGCGCGCTACCCCCGCCTGGAGCGGCTGCCCGGGCGACCAGACCTCCTCTCGGCCATCCTCGCGCCCCGGAGCCCCCCGGCACCTGCGAAAGGGCAGTGAGGGGCCCCTCTGGAAGCCCGTCCGGCTCCTTGGAGGCCGGGGTGGCTTGACTTGGAGCGTCGGGCGGGTATTTTGCGCCCTCTTTTTCGGCCCCTCCGGTGCTAGGGGAGGGGTCTACCCAGGCTGGAGGTCGACTCACATCGCTCGTGACCAGAGAACCAATCGGCGCATCCGTGCACGCGAAGTCCGCGTCGTCGGTGCGGCCGGTGAACAGCTGGGTGTCCTGACGATCGAAGCAGCGCTGGAGAAGGCCAACGAAACCGGGATGGACCTCGTCGAGGTCAACCCGATGGCCAAGCCTCCGGTGTGCAAGATCATGGATTACGGCCGCTTCAAGTACGAGGAGAAGAAGAGAGCCTCGGAAGCGAAGAAGAAGCAGGTCGTGGTCCACCTGAAGGAAGTGAAGCTCCGGCCGAAGACCGAGGAACACGACTACGAATTCAAGGTCCGCAACGTGAAGCGCTTCCTCGAAGAGGGGAACAAGGCGCGCATCACCATCATGTTCCGCGGGCGCGAGATTACGCACAAGGAGATTGGCCAGCAGATTCTCGACGACGTCGTCAAGGACGTGAAGGACGTCGGAGTCGTCGAGCAAGTGCCGCGGATGGAGGGTCGGCAGATGTTCATGATCCTCGCCCCCAACGCCAAAGTGGCGCAGCGGGCCCGCGACCTGGCTCGTCAGAACGCAGCCGCCGCAGCGAAGGCGGCGGCCAAGAAGGACGGGACGACGGAAGAGGACGACGAGACGTCGGAGAAGAAGGACAACGTGCCGGCTCTCGCCAGAGAGACGGTCAAGGCCCCGGCCGAGCCGGGCTAGATTTGACGGGAAGGACATCGGCAATGCCGAAGTTGAAGACACGCAGCGGCGCAAAGAAGCGCTTCCAGGTGAAAAAGTCGGGCAAGGTGAAGTTCGCCAAGGCCTTCGGTAAGCACCTCTTCACCCACGCGAAGAGCGCCGGACAGGACCGTCGGCACTGCGGCACCGGGCACCTGCGTGACATGGACGCGAAGAAAGTCATCAAGGAGCTGTTCCCCTACGGGGGCTGACGGCGACGAGGGAGTCACGAGGGAATGAGAGTCAAGAGAGGTTTCAAGGCACGCCGTCGCCGCAACCGGGTACTCAAGCTGGCCAAGGGGTTTCGTGGGCGGCGAAAGAATTGCTTCAAGCGCGCCAACCAGGCGGTGCAGCGGGCCCTGGACTACGCCAGCCGGGACCGTGCTCAAAAGAAGCGCGATTTCCGTGCGTTGTGGATTGTGCGCATCAACGCCGCGGCCCGCCTGTCCGGCGTGAGCTACTCGAAGTTCATCGCCGCGCTGTCCAAGGCGAAGGTGGCTCTGGACCGCAAGGTGCTGGCGGACATCGCCGTGGCGGACCCGGCGGGCTTTGCCGCGATTGCGAAAATCGCGGCGGCCTGACGGGAACTACAGGCGCCAGGGCACTCCCTCGCCGGGAAGCCCAGGCGCTCGGAACCGAACAGGGCTGCCCCCCGGGGTAGCCCTTTTTCATTTGTAGGGAGAGGGGCAGATGCGGGACCGGCTGGAGGGACTGCTGACGAGCGCGCGGGAGGAGGTCCGCCGGGCCGCCGATGCGGCCCAGGTGGAGACGCTGCGCGTCCGCTACCTTGGCCGCAAGGGCGAGCTGGCCCAGGTGCTGGGCGGAATGGGCAAGCTGAGCCCCGAGGACCGGCGCAGCGTCGGCGAGGTCGCCAACCGGGTGAAGGCCGAGCTTGAGGCGCTGCTGGCCGGGGCCGTGCGGGCGGTCGAGGAAGCGGCCCTGCAGGCAGAGCTCGCCGGCCCACCGCTCGACGTCACGCTGCCGGGCCGACAGCAGCCCTCCGGCCACCGGCACCTCGTTTCGCGCACCCTCGAAGACGTCATCCGCAGCTTTCAGCGCCTCGGCTTCGACGTCTTCACCGGGCCAGAAGTCGAGCTCGACGCGCTCAATTTCGAGGCCCTCAACATCCCGGCGGACCATCCTGCGCGGGACATGCAAGACACCTTTTACGTCGACGCCCCCTGGTCCAAGGCGCCGGCGGACCAGGTCCTGCTTCGGACCCACACCTCGCCCGGGCAAATTCGAGCGATGCGCAGCCGGCCGCCCCCGCTGCGGATTGTGGTCCCCGGAAAGGCCTACCGCGTCGACTCGGACGCCACCCACACACCCATGTTCCACCAGATTGAAGGCCTGCTGGTGGACCGCGGCATTACCTTCGCCGACCTGAAGGGGACGCTGACGGCCTTCGTCACCAGCTTCTTCGGTGCGGACCGCAAGACGCGCTTCCGGCCCTCGTATTTTCAATTCACCGAGCCCTCGGCCGAGATGGACGTCAGCTGCGGTACGTGCGCTGGCAAAGGGTGCCGGGTCTGCAAATTCACCGGCTGGCTCGAGATTCTCGGCTGCGGCATGGTTCACCCCAACGTCCTGACCGCCGGCGGGTACGACGCCTCCCAGCTGACTGGCTTCGCCTGGGGGATGGGCGTGGAGCGAATCGCGATGCTCCGCCATGGCCTGGACGACATCCGCAGCCTCTTCGAGAACGACATCCGTTTCCTGGAACAGTTCTGACCATGAAAGTCTCGCGCAACTGGCTCCTCGACCTCCTCGCGACGCTGCCGCCGGCGGACGCTCTGGCACGGCAGCTCACCTTCGCCGGGCTGGAGGTCGAGGCGGTGGAGTTCCCGGGCGCCAGGCTGGCCGGGGTGGTGGTGGCGCGCATCATCGCGGCCGACCCCCACCCGGACGCCAGCAAGCTCTCAGTGACCCAGGTGGACTCTGGCGCCGGCCAGCTGCAGATTGTGTGTGGAGCGAAGAACTTCCAGGTGGGCGACCTGGTTCCCCTGGCGACCGTCGACGCGGTGCTTCCGGACGGGACGAAAATCGCCCGGGCCACCCTTCGGGGCGTCGACAGCGAGGGGATGCTCTGTTCCGCCCGGGAGCTGGGCCTGGCCGACGACGCCGCGGGCCTCCTGCTGCTGCCGGCCAATTTGACCCCCGGAACGCCCCTCGCGGAGGCTCTCGGTCTCGACGACGCTGTCCTGGAGATGAACGTCACACCGAACCGGGGGGATGCCCTCAGCCACCTCGGCGTGGCGCGCGAGGTGTCCGTCCTCACCGGCCAGGCGCTCCGCCAGAAGGCGCCCGAGGTCCCCGAGACGTCGGAGGACGTGCACGCCGCGGCCCGGGTGCGCGTCGAGGACGCGGTGGGCTGCCGGCGCTTTGCCGCCCGCGTGGTGGAAGGCATCACCATCGGGCCATCGCCGGAGTGGCTGGTGCGGAGGCTTCAGGCCTGCGGCGTGCGGAGCATCAACAACGTGGTGGACATCACCAACTACGTGATGCTCGAGCTCGGCCAGCCACTGCACGCCTTTGACCTCGACCGGCTGTCCGGTGCGCAGATTGTCGTCCGCCGCGCGCGGGCGGGAGAACGGCTCACCACGCTGGACGGTAAGGACCGGGCCCTGTTCGCCGAGGACTTGGTGGTGTGTGACGCTGAGCGGCCCAAGGCCCTGGCCGGCACCTTCGGCGGCGCGGAGTCCGAGGTTTCCCAAGGGACGCGGCGGGTGCTTTTGGAGGGGGCCAACTGGGACCCGGTGACGGTGCGGAGGATGGCCCGTCGCCACCAGCTGCACACGGAGGCTTCCCACCGCTTCGAACGGGGCGTGGACGTGGCGGCGGGCCCGGCCGGCGTGGACAGAGCGGCAGCACTGATGGCCGAGCTGGCCGGCGGGGCCGTCCGCCGTGGGCGCATCGACGTCTACCCGGCCCCGGCCGCCGCCACCGTGGTTCGCCTGGAGACGGGGCAAGTGAGCCGCCTGTTGGGGGCTGCCGTCGCGGAGTCCGAGGTGGCGCGCATTCTCTCGGCGCTCGGCTTCGTCGCCGAAATGCAGCAGTCCGGCGCGACGCTGTGGCGTGTGCCCAGCTGGCGAGTGGACGTCTCCCTCCCCGAGGACCTGGTGGAGGAGGTGGCTCGCATCCGCGGCTACGACACCGTCCCCGCCACCCTCCCGGCGCTCACCGAAAGCCTCAAGCCGGAGCCGCTGGCCGTGGAAGTCGAGCGGCGGGTGCGCAATGCGCTGGCGGGGGCAGGCTTTGACGAGGTGGTGAATTACAGCTTCGTGGACCCGGTCCTGCTGCCGCAGGTGACGGAGCGGCCGTTGGAGGAACTCGGCACGCCCGTCGAAGCGGTGACGCTGAAGAACCCACTCAGCCCGCAGCAGTCGGTCATGCGGACGTCGCTGTTCGCGAGCCTGCTTCCCAACCTGGCCCACAACGTCCGCCAGGGCCAGGAGAGTGTGCGGCTGTACGAGTTGGGGCGGGTCTACCTGCGGGACCCGGAGGGAGGCGTTGGGCTGCGCCCGGTGGCGCGGGAACCCGTGCGCGTCGGCGGCCTTTTGTGGGGCCGCCGGCTCCCCAGGGGCTGGACCGGGGGGGAAGCCGTGAACGACTTCTACGACGCCAAGGGGGCGGTCGAGGCGGTGCTGCGGGCCCTCGGGGCGCCGACGCCCTCGGCTCGCCTCATCCGGCGTGCCCCGTACCACCCCCGGGCCTCCGCCTCCCTCGTCAGTGGCGAGACGGTGCTGGGGACGGTGGGCGAGCTGCATCCCGCGGTGGCCCGGGCGCTGGAGCTGCCGAAGGGCGTCCAACTCTTTGAATTGGACCTCGAGGCCCTGGTGCGGGTGGCGGACGTGGTCCCGCGGCTGCGCGCCTTGAACCGCTTTCCAGCCGTCTTGCGCGATTTGGCCGTGGTGGTGCCCGAGACAGAGCGCGCCGAGGACATCCGTGCCGTCATCCAGGAGGTGGGTGGGCCGTTGGTGGAGGAGGTGCTCGTCTTCGACGTGTATGTCGGCAAGCCGCTGCCACCGGGGCGGAAGAACCTGGCCTTTGCGCTCCGCTACCGGGCACCGGACCGCACGCTGAAGGACGACGAGGTGCAGGCGGCGCACGCGCACATCGTCGAGGAGGTCAACCGCCGCCTGGGGGCGGAGCTCCGGACCTGACGGGGATGGGGTAGGTCTGGCTCGCCCAAAAGGTCAGTGAGGTCGCTGGGTTGACAGGTTCTGGGACCTTTCGGCACAGTGGGGGTCCATGACGAAGGCGGACATCATCGAAGGGGTCTACGAGCGGGTGGGTTTCTCCAAGAAGGAGTCCGCCGAGATTGTGGAACTCGTGTTCGACACCCTCAAGGAGACGCTCGAGCGAGGAGACCGCATCAAGGTTTCCGGCTTCGGCAACTTCCAGGTGCGACAGAAGAATGCGCGGGTCGGCCGCAATCCGCAGACGGGCAAGGAGATTGAAATCTCCGCACGCCGCGTCCTGACGTTTCGCCCGAGCCAGGTGCTGAAGAGCGCCCTCAACAACGGGTACGTGCCTCCCGTGCCGGGCACCCCCTCGTCAGACCATGATGAGGGCGACGACCCGACGGACGTCTGACCGGCTTGACCGCGGTTGGGACCGCCGGTAAGGGGAGGGCCCGGCTTTCCACGGTGTAGAGTGCTGAAGCAGTCCCCCGGGGCGTGGCGCAGCCTGGTAGCGCACTTGCTTGGGGTGCAAGTGGTCGCAGGTTCAAATCCTGTCGCCCCGACAGGCACAGCCCCCGTCGTCAGAGGAGAACTCTGGTGGCGGGGGTTTTCTCCTCCCTGGCCGTGGTTGCACTTCGGGGCGGCCGGTCCAGCGCGACATATTTGCGGGACGGGGGCCAAACTTCACGTTTCCCGATGTTGGTGTGCTGGCGGTGTTGACGCTCGCGGCCTGTGCACATCCGCCGCGTGACGAGCAGCGCGCGACCAACACCATCCTCCAGGAGGCCAACCACGGAACGTCAGTTACCCTGGCGTCCGCAAGGCTGCAGCACCGTGGCTGACTCTCCCGGACGTGAGGTCGAAGTGCTGGGCCTCGCAGCAATCGGACTTACGACACGACATCGCCGACCTTCTCTGCATCTCGCCAGAGGCCGCCGAGCACCACATCCGGTACGCCTCCACCAGGAATGGGGTCTCGCCGCGAGCCGCGGCAGCCTTGGGCGGTGCCGGAGGCCGTCGTCTGCTGAGCTGGGGCTTCGGAGGGGAATGTCACTCGTCGGCAGGGACGTCGTCCGTACAGCCAGAGCGGTTCGGCTCCCACAAGGCCGCGAATCCGCCCGTCGTGTCTCCGCTTTGGCCAGCGACTTGGCCGCTGTCGTTAATGGCTACGGCAAGGCTGTAGGTCCCGAGGGTGCCGAGGTCGACCATCCCGTCTTTCTTCGTCCAAAGGAACGCGTGGTCGGCGGCGTTTCCGGTGGTTCCGCTATGTCCAACGACTTGGCCTCTCGCATTGATGGCCCGGCCCGTGCCGATGTTACTCATCAGTCCACCGAGGGTAGTGAGGTCGACCATCCCGCCCTTCTTCGTCCAAAGGAACGCATGCTGGGCGGCATTGCCGTTGGTGTTGCTCGACCCAACCACCTGTCCGCGTCCGTTGACGGCGGTGGCGTAGACCTGGTCCCCGCCTAGGCTACCGAGGTCGACCATCCCGCGCTCCCGAGTCCAGGAGAACGCATGGTACCACGCGTCTCCGGCGGTCAAGCTCTGACCCACTACCTGTCCGTCCTCGTTCAAGCCCAACGGCACGGTGGTGCTTCCGCCGAGCGTCCCGAGGTCCACCATTCCATCCTCCGGAGTCCAGGAGAAGGCGTGGTAGCTGACGTCACCCGCGATGAGGCTCTGGCCGACTATCTGGCCCTCGTCGTTGACTCCACTTGCGAAACTGAAACTCCCGCCGAGCGTGCCAATGTCGACCCACCCCTGTCTCTTCGTCCAGTAGGCCGCGTGGCCCTCACCGTTGGCGGTGCTGGCAAACCCGACGACGGTGCCCTTGGCATTAATCGCACCTGCACCGTTGGCATACGAACCGCCGAGGGTCCCAAGGTCGACCATTCCGTCCCGCATGGTCCACAGGAACGCGTGCTGTGTGCCGTTGGGGGTGGTGCTCGCCCCGACGACTTCGCCCCTCGAATTCACGCCGGCTACGTCGGCGTAGTTACCGCCGAGGGTGCCGAGGTCCACCAGTCCGTCGTCCCGAGTCCAGGAGAAGCCATGGAGTTCCGTGTTCCCTGCCGTGTAGCCATGGCCGACCACCTGGCCAGCTTCACTAATGGCCATCGGGATGCTGAAGGTGCCACCGAGACCACCAAGGTTGGTAATGCTGAAGCTCCGAGGACAAGGGGGCCGTTTGGAACTCCTCAAGGAAGTCGAGTCTGAGGTCCTCCCGGTACCCGTGTTGTCGGCCGGTGCGGTACACCCGCACATGAGCCACAACCAAGGCGCTGCCACGAGTAGCGGTACCGCGAATGCTGGGTGCAAAGGCCCCCGAGCCCTTGAAATGCGTGCGAAGTACATGATGGTCCCCCCCAATTGGGCTTTGTTGCCCATTCATTCGACGCGTGGGACCAAGGGACGTCAACGCCGTTTGCATTTACACGGACATTGGCTCGCATTTCGCCAGCAACTGACCGGCGTTGGCACGACGTGTTTACGGGAGGTCCCCGCGGCGGCTTGCCCGCCCGGCCGGCAGGCGCATTGGAAGGAGGCAGAACAGGGCCGGAGCAAAGGAAGTCCAAAAATGCGATGGGGTGTTGCGGCGCTTATATTCGGCTGGCCACGGCCGCGGGACGGTCAGGGCCGAGGCGGACGGGGGAAGAAAGCAGACGTCCTCCGGATGTAGTCGCGGTACTGCGGCTTGGTGGCGGCCAGGTGCGCATCCAGCATGGCGACTCCCGAGACCTTGAGCAGCAGGTAGGTCATCAGAACTGGCGCGAGAATGGTGGCTGCTCCATACGGGTAGCGAACGGCACTGAGCCAGAAGCCCCACCACAGCAGCGCCTCCCCGAAGTAGTTGGGGTGGCGGCTGTAGCGCCAGAGCCCGGTGTCGAGGACACGTCCGCGGCGGGCCGGGTCGGTGCGGAACGCCTGAAGCTGGGCATCCGCCGCCACTTCCAGGGCGAAGCCAACGGCGAAGACGAGGGCGCCGGCGAGCTGGGTATAGCCAATCGGGTCAGGAGCAGAAGCGGCGGCCGCGAGTTGGAGCGGGGCCGAAATCAGCACGACGAGAGAGCCCTGGAGCAGAAACACCTGGAAGTAACTCACCCACCAATAGCGAGCGGCACCGAAGCGCTGCCGAAACGCGGCGTAGCGCGGGTCCTCTGGCTTCCCGCGGCTCCTCAGCAGCAAGTGCAGCCAGAGGCGGATGGCCCACACGGCGACCATGCCGAGTACCAGGGTCTTCGCCGGCGTGAGTCCAGTCGCGGCCGCTGTGCGCACGGTTACGAGCAGAAACGCCACGGACCACCACGGGTCGACGAGACTGACGTCACGCCGCACGAGGCTGATGACCCACAGCACGGTCATCAGGGCCCAAACCAACAGCGCGTTCTGGGCAACGAGCGTAGGTGTCATGGCGCCTCTTCCCGTTGCGGGGCCCGGGCCGAAATCCAAGCATCCGTTTCGGCCCATCTCTCAAAGAGCCAACGGTCCCGGGCAACACTGGGGATGGTTGCCGCTGGGATGCGACGAAGTCGGACCTCGACCGTTTGGCCAACCAGGGCACCATTCCAGAACGTCGCGAAGGACGCGGCGCCCTCGAAACCGGTGTGTTCAACGAAGACAAGGTCCACCCCGGGCGCGGCGTCGATGAGGGTGAGCGGCCCGCCGACCTTGGGCGGCAAGACATGGCGGTAGCCGGCGGCGATGGCTGCCAGGTCCAGCTTGCCCTTGTCGCGGAGTGTCTCCACGGCGGCCGCGAGCTTCTTCGGGCTGAAGCGGCTTCCCTCGGGGTAAATGAGGACGGCAGAACGTGCATCGAGACCCTCGGCCAGCCGCGCGATGGTTTCGACTTCGGCCTGGCTGCGCGGGCTCGCGCGGTCGACAAAGGCGTTGGGGAGGCGGCGGCCGACGATGTCGAGGCAGGGGTCCCAGAAGAGCTCCCGCTTGAGCACGTAGCGCAACAGTAGCCGGTTGGGATTTGCGACGAGGGCTGCCGCCAGAACCGTGTCGGCAGTGCTCGAGTGACGGACGAACAGGAGCAGCGGGCCGCTGCGGGCGAGCTCCTGCCCTTCCACCTGCACCCGCATCGCGAAGAGGCGGAGGGCGCCCCCAAACAGCGCCGTCGTCCAGTGCCGCTGGAGGGCGGCGTTCAATTCTATGTACCGCCCGGGACCTCCCAACCTCCCGCCGCAGGTGACCAGCCAGAGAGAGGTGGCGCAAACGACGCCCAGGACCTCGCAGACGAGGTACAGGGCGAAGAAGGCCAGGGCACGCGTCTTGGGCCACACGCGGGCCTTGCCCGTCACGAGGTCCGCCAGTGCAGTGGTGACCATCCACAAGGGGGCGGTGATGAGAATGACCGCCATGAGAATGAAATAGGCCGGGACGGAAATCGCTCGCCGACCCCAGATGGACAGAAACGAGTCGTCCGGCCGTGCCGGAGGCCGGGTGGAGCCTGCCTTCACCGGGGGGAACCGGCGCTCAGCTTTTGGTGCACGAGCTTGCCGACCATGGCCGCGAGTCCCGTGAGCGCAATGCCCCAGCAGATGTCGATGGGAACGAGGAGCGACGGCCAGTCCCGCAGGACGGCCCAATTCGTCAACTCGTACGTGCCGTAGGCGACTAGGCCAAGCCCGGCGCCCCGGCGGGCCGCTTCCGCCACGCTCGACGCGCCAAGCACGGCGTGGCGCACTACCGCGACCACGTAGAGTGCGTAGAAGAGACCCACCGCCGGCAGGAACACCACGGGACGCTTGAGGGGGGCCAGCGAGGCGTCGTAGACGCCTCGCGCGACCACGCCAAGCCAGGTCAGGTCCAAGACGAGGAGCGTCGCCGTGGTGGCCAGGGTGACCAGGGCAATCGCCCCGGTGTTCCGTGGCCGGTGGGACTCCAGCGCTGGCATGGTTCCTCCCACAAGCGGTCTGCTGCAGGGCCCGCGACTTGTTCGCCGTGAAGACTACCCGACGCGCCCTCGCCCGTTCGGCGCCGGCAGGTCTCGCCGAAGCAGAAGAACGCCTCGGGGTCCAGGGGCGGCCGGGAGCACTGCTCTACAACCGCGGGGGAGAGGGGGGCTGTGGAGTCCTGGGGCCGGGCGGGTGGTGACCGCTACAACCCTGTGGCTGAAAACTTGCCGGCCCTCGAAGCCTCCCTAGACTGTTTTTGGGGCAGGCGGAGCGCCTGTTCGCGAGGGGTTCACCAGGCCGAGGAGTCGCGCAAACCGTGTCACTCGTTGGCAATTTCAGGGAAGTCCAGTTCGCGGACCTGCTCGAGTTCTACTGTTTGAGCAAGCAGACGGCAGCCGTCTCCGTCACCGCCGGTGACCGAGGCAGCGAGAAGCCCATCGGCAAATTCTTTGTCGAGGGGGGCCGGGTCGTCGATGCCCGCTTCGACGGGTGCGAGGGCGCGGACGCCGTCCGTACCGCGATGCGTCGGCTCAACGACGGTGCGTTCCAGGTCGAACTCGGTGCTCGGAGTCAGCGCCGGACCGTCCACGAGCCTTGGCGAGCCCTGGTGCTTCCGGGGGCGCGGGCGCCAGAGCGCAAGGACTCCTCCACAGCACTCCGTGAATTTCGGCCCACCGTTTCGGTGCCGCCGGCCCCGCTCGGCGGACCAGACGGTGCTGCCATTCGACGTACGCCGGTGGCCGGTCCGGGCCCGGTGGTCCCGTCACGTCGCGACTTTCCTGCCGTTCCCAGTGGGGCGCAGGGACCGCTTACCGAGCCCCTGCCGCGCCTTTCGCGGGAGTTTGTCCCGGGACCCATTGGACGCTGGTTTCTGGCGTTCGGCGGGGCGCTGGTTGTCGGCGGAGCGCTGGCCGTCGCCGTCGGAGAGCTGGTGGGGGAGAAGGCCGGCGAGGAGCTGCCGCCGGCAGGCCCGACCCTCTCGCCATCCACTCCGCCCCGGCGGATGCCCGCCGGGGTGACGGACACCGAGGTGACGTTTGGGATGGCGGCGCCGTTGAGTGGACCGTCCAAGGAACTCGGTCGGCAGATGAAGCTGGGTCTGGAGACGGCGTTTGCTGCGGTCAACGCGGAGGGCGGGATTCACGGCCGTGCCGTCCGGCTGGTGACAGTCGATGACGGCTACGAGCCCACGCGCACCCGTGAGGCCGTGCGCCAACTCGCCGAGGAGAAGGGCGTCTTTGGCTTCGTTGGCAACGTTGGCACCCCCGTGGCAGCGCTGCCGTATGCGTTGGGGCGAAACATGCTCCTCTTTGGAGCGTCGAGTGGAGCAGCCTCCCTGCGCAAAACCCCGCCTGACCGAACTGTCTTCAACTACCGAGTGAGTGTGGCGGAAGAGACGGCCGCCATCGTTCACTACCTGGTGGAGATGCGCCGACTGCGGCCCGAGCAGATTGCCGTCTTCGCCCAGGAAGACAGCTTCGGGGACGCTGGGTACCTTGGCGTCGCCGAGGCTCTGGCGCGGTACCCGGAGGTGAGAGCCGTTCTCAAGGTGACCTACCGGCGCAACACCACCGACGTCAGCAACGCCGTCGCGAAGGTGCTCGAGCGCCGGGAGCGTGTCCGGGCGGTGGTGATAGTGGCCAGTTACCGCGCGGCAGCCCGCTTCATCGAGCGCGTCTGGGCCCAGCGACCGCAGATGGTCTTCGCCAGCACGTCCCTAGTTGGCAGCCAGGCGCTGGCCGAGGAACTACTGTCCCTCGGTCCGAGATTCCCGGGTGGCGTCATCGTCGCCCAAGCCGTCCCGATCCCCACGTCGCATTCCAGCGCGGTGCTGCGCTACCAGGAGGCGCTCGGTCGGTACGCCCCTGCGGAGAAGCCTGACTTCGGCTCGCTGGAAGGCTACGTGGTCGGTAACCTGCTAGTGGAAGGGCTGCGGCGCTCTGGTCGCACCGTCACGACCGAAAACATGGTCCGCGCCCTGGAGACCATCCAAGGCCTCGACGTGGGCTTCGGCACGCAGGTGTCGTTCGGGCCCCTCGAGCACCAGGGGTCCCACAAGGTCTGGGGCACCGTACTGGACGCCAGCGGGAACTACCGGCCGCTGGAACTCGACTAAGTCACCCGACGGCCCACCCGTGGTCGGACCTTACAGCCCTTCATGCTGCGGCCCGGACGTGTCCTTCGTCCCCCACGTTCCGAGGGGGGGACGAAGGGGCCGGTCCTCTCGTGCGTAGCTGCGTGCCCGGCCGCGACGTAAGCTCCGAGAAGAGCACGCCCGCGCACCAGGTGAGCCGCCTGGACGTCCGTCGCGCGGGTGATTCCCTTACCGAAAAGCCGAGGTGGAAATGCACTGCCTGCTGCTGGTCGTCCTCACCGTAGCGACGTCTGGGGCAACCACGGCACCGCCCACCGCCGCCACCGAAGCGAACCTTCGTCACGCCAGAGAGTTGCTGCGAAGCACGCCCTTCGTGGACGGTCACAACGACACGGTCTGGCTCATTCGCGAGTACGCCCAGTCGCTTGGCAGGGTCGAAGCCTACGACTTACGCAAGCCCGGTCCGCACGAGACCGACTTGGCCCGGCTTCGGGCTGGCGGCGTCTCCGCCCAGTTCTGGAGCGTCTGGATTCCGTCGCTCGCCACCGGCAGCGCCCGCATGCAACTCGAGCAGATTGACCTCGCTCGTCGAATGATTGCCGCCTACCCGGAGGTGCTCGTCTTCGCCACACGGCCCGCGGACATTCGAGCGGCACAGCGCGCAGGAAAAATTGCCTCCTTCCTGGGGATGGAAAACGGGCGGGCCTTGGAAAACAGTTTGGGAACTCTCCGCGCCTACTACCAGCTCGGCATTCGCTACATGACGTTGACCCACGGTCGCAACACGGACTGGGCCGACTCCGCCACCGATGAACCGGTGCACGGCGGGCTGACGCCGTTTGGCCGCGAGGTCGTCCGCGAGATGAACCGTCTGGGCATGCTGGTCGACATCAGCCATGTCTCCCCAGCCGTCATGAATCAGGTCCTCGACGTCTCAGAAGCTCCAGTCATCTTCTCTCACTCGAGCAGCAAGGCGCTGACCAACCACCCGCGCAACGTCCCGGATGAAGTGCTCGCGCGGATGCCGAAGAACGGGGGCGTGGTCATGGTGACTTTCGTCCCGTCCTTCGTTTCGGAGGAGCTCGCGGAATGGTACCGGCCGATTGAGAAGACGATGCAAGGCGCGGTCACCATTGAAGAGATGAACAAGCTGGAGGCCCAACGGGCCGTCGTCGCGGGTCCGCCCCCCAAGGCCACGCTGGCGCAAGTCGCCGACCACATCGAGCATGTCGCCAAAGTGGCCGGCATCGACCACGTCGGCATCGGGTGTGACTTCGCAGGCACGGGCGGCCCGGTGGGCCTCGAGGACGTGAGCCGCTACCCGTACCTCTTCGCCGAGCTCATCCGGCGGGGCTGGACGGACACGGACCTGCGCAAGCTAGCGGGCGAGAACTTCATCCGGGCCTTCGCCAGCGCCGAAACCGTCGCGGCGCGCCTTCAGAAGGAACGACCCGCGTCGGCGGCCACCATCGAGGGGCTCGACAAATAAGTGGACGGGCAGCGCTGAGGGTCGGCCGAACGGCAAATTGTGGGAGCGCCAGAACTCCCGGCGCGGGTGGCTGGGCTGGGCTACGCTGCTTCCGTGCGTCTGACGGCGGGTACCCGGGTGGGCCCCTACGAAGTTGTCTCCCTGCTCGGTGCGGGCGGCATGGCGGAAGTCTACCGGGCAAGAGACACCCGCCTCGGTCGTGACGTGGCCGTCAAGGTCATGTCCGAGGCACTGAGCGCAGACGGCGACCTCCTCGAGCGGTTCGAGCGCGAGGCGAAGCTGGCCGGCTCACTGAACCATCCGAATGTGGTTGCCCTGTACGACGTCGGGTTGCAGGACGGAAAGCCGTACTTCGTCACGGAGCTCCTGCAAGGGGAGGCGCTGCGCGAGCGGCTTGCGAAGGGGCCGATTCCGGTTCCCCTGGCGCTCGATTGGGCCGCGCAGATGGCGCAAGGCCTGGCGGCGGCGCACGAGCGCGGCATCGTCCACCGAGACCTGAAGCCCGAAAACGTCTTCATCACCCGAGATGGGCACGTCAAGGTCATCGACTTTGGCATCGCCAAGCTCATCGAAGCGGCCCGCGATGCAGCGCCTCACGGCCTCATGGACGAGACGGCGACGCCCTCGGGTGCACGCACCGGGACGGGCATGGTGCTGGGGACTCCGGGCTACATGTCGCCGGAGCAAGTGCGAGGCGACCCGGTCGACGCCAGGACGGACTTCTTCAGCCTCGGCGCGGTGCTGTACGAGATGCTGTGCGGCAGACGGGCGTTTTCCGCCAAGTCGGTGGTGGAGAGCGGGTACGCCATCCTGCACGCCGAGCCGGAGGCGCTGCCCGTCGGAATTCCGGCGCCGGTGGCCCAGGTGGTGAATCGCTGCCTCGAGAAGGACCCCGGCCGGCGGTTCCACTCGGCGCGGGACCTGGCCTTCCACCTGGAACTGCTTCGGTCGCCGACCGGTGCATTGACGCCGCTGGTCACGCGCGCCCTTCCGGCGGAACCTGGCCGACGGCAGCGCTGGCTGTTGCCGGCCGTCGGAGCCCTCGCTGCCCTCGGCTTGGCAGCCGCCACGTACGTGGTGGGCCGCGGAAGTCGGCCACCGATGCCCGCCGTCGAGATGGCGACGTTTCGCTGGGGACGACTCTCGGCCGGCCGCTTCAACTCCGAGGGGCGAGTCGTCTTCAGCGCAGCCTGGAGCGGCCAAGCACTCGAGGTCTTCACGCGGCCGGCCGGAAGTAACGATGCGCAACCCTTGGGCCTGCGGGACGCGGCGCTCCTGGGTGTTTCGGGCAAGGGAGAGCTGGCGGTCCTGCTACACCCGCGGCTGGTAGACGCCGTCGAGCGAGGGACCCTGGCCATCGCCTCGGCTGCCGGCGGCGCTGCCCGGGAGATTGCAGAAGACGTCGAATACGCGGATTGGTCGCCTCAGGGCGAGCTCGCCGTGGTGCGGTTCGTCGGGGGAAGACGCCAGCTCGAGTATCCGCTGGGGTCACCCCTCTTCGAGACGGTTGGGTGGATTGTAAACCCGCGCATTTCTCCAGATGGAAGCACAGTGGCCTTCCTTCACGCGGCCGGACCCGCGACGCGACAGGAGGTTGTACTAGTCGACCGGCGTGGGAAGCTGCGCTCAGTGCCAGGGCTGGTCAACGGCGGGGGACTGACTGGACTGGCCTGGACCCCATCCGGAGCGGAGGTGTGGGCCTCGACCACGGACGCGCTCTGGGCCGCTCGGCTCTCGGGACGCTGGAGGCTCGTCTACCAGGGCGTCTACGAAATGAGACTCGAGGACATCTCGCGCGATGGCGCAGTCCTCGTCGACGCTCAGGATTCCCGGCGCGACCTCAACGTTGTGCCCGCAGATGGGCAGCCCCAGCGCCAGCTGTCTTGGGCGGACCGCGTATTCCTCGGCGCCCTGTCCGATGAGGGGCGACAAGTCGTCTTCAGCACCTATACGGACGGCTTCCACACGTTCATCGAATCGACGGACGGTTCCGTGCCGCTCAAGCTGGGCCCCGGCTACGCACTCGCCCTCTCCCACGACATAAGATGGGTCTTGGCCCGCCCCGACGACTACCATGACGCCCTCTCGCTGCTCCCCGTCGGCCCAGGCGCTCCCAGAACCCTCGCGCTTCCTGGACTGGACGTGGCTGGGGTGCGGTGGCTTCAGGACGACAAGCACATGGTGTTCGCCGCGCGCCCGACGGCCGAGAAGCAGTTCATGCTCTACAGCGTTGCGAGCGAGGGCGGAGGCCCGAAGCGCATCTCAGAGACTGCCGTCCACAAGTATTTCTTCGAGGTGTCTCAAGACGGCCAGTTCGTGGCGGCGATGGGTCTCGACGAGATTGTGACGGTCTTGCCCCTGGCCGGGGGCCCACCCGTCGCATTGCCAGAGCTCGGCAAGGGCGTGGTGCCTGCTGTTTGGACCGCGAAGGGTGAGCTCTGGGTCCGGTCTCTAGGAATTCCCTGTCGCTTGCTCCGCTACGACCTTCGGACCCGCCGCATCGTCGAGGAACGCTCTCTTGCGCCGAGCGACGCCACGGGCGTGTCTCGCATTCCTCAGGTTCGCCTCACACCCGACGGGCGGACCATCGCCTTCGACTACGAAAGGACGCTCGGCTACCTGTACGTCCTGCAGGGGCTGTCTGCGCCGCGGTGGTGAGGCGAGGGCTTACCAGCCCTTGACGCCGCCGCCGCCGGACGCCTCGTCGTGCACGCCGGCATCGGTCGCTGCCCCGCCGTCGCGCATGGAGCCCTTGGCCGGCGCCGTCTGCGCCTCGGCCCGTTGTGCGCAGCCGGAGGCCGTTCCAGCGACGGCCCCTCCGAGAACCAACACTTGAAAGAGCTTCTTGAAGAGCACAGTCCCTCCCGGTGCGAACAAACCAAGCGCGCAGCCTAGCGCACGTGCGGGCCTCCTTGCCCGGGAATTGCGGTTCCAGGCCAGATTCACGCCGGACACGCGTACCGAACGAACGGTGCTGGAGACAGTTGGTGGCACCAGGCCCCTCGTGCCTATGGTTGCCCCGTGAGGCGCCTGTCAGGCCGCCACGAACGACGGCACGGTAGCGGGTGACGTTGCAGGGGCGCATGGCCGCTAACGCGGGTGAAAGGGGCCTCGGACGCCGCCGAACCGCCGCCGGTCTCCGCGTCTGGAAGCTGCTGGCGTGGACATTCACCGTGCTGCCGGCGGTTGCTGGGGTACTGTCCACCGCCAGCCTGGCCGGGGACGCGGGCGTGCCGGCCAGCCGGGAACCGCCGCCTTCCTGGGCCTACGCCGTCGACCCGGAGGCCGCCCCCTCCAAGGGTGGCACTGGAGAGGCGAACGACGCCCAAAAGCGCGTGCCCGGCAGCGACGCCAGCTTCACTGCTGCGCAGATTCGAGACCTCTTCAACGTCCCGGACTGGCATCCGGCGGCACACTCCGCGATGCCGGACGTCGTCCGCCACGGCAGGGCTCCGGAGGTCTTCGCCTGCGGCTACTGCCACCTGCCCAATGGGCTGGGCCGCCCGGAGAACTCGAGCCTGGCGGGCCTTTCGGTGGACTACATCCTCCAGCAGATGGCCGACTTCCGGAGTGGCCTGCGCAAGAGCTCGGAACCCAGCGCGAAACCCACTGCTTTCATGATTGCGTATGAAACTAAGGCAACCGAGGAGGAGACACGGACAGCTGCCGAGTACTTCTCGGCGTTGAAGCCTCGGCGCTGGATTCGCGTGGTCGAGACGAAGACGGTTCCGGAAACACGCGTGTCAGGCTGGATGTTGATTCCGACCGGCGCGTCTCGGAGAGAGCCGATTGGGCAGCGCATCATCGAGATGCCAGAGGACCTGGAACGGACCGAGCTTCGCGACGACCAATCCGGCTTCGTCGCGTACGTGCCGGTGGGCAGCCTCAGGCAGGGAAAGACCCTCGTGACGACGGGAGGCTCAGGCCGCACCGTGCCGTGTGCACTCTGCCATGGCCCTGACCTCAAGGGCTTCGGCAAGGCGCCGGCCCTTGCCGGCCGTTCCCCAAGCTACCTCGTCCGTCAACTCTACGACTTCCAAAGTGGTGTACGCGCCGGGTCTGGCAGCCCGCTGATGACGGCCGTCGTCGCGAAGCTGACCCTCGTCGACATGGTGGCCATTGCCGCCTACACGGCTTCGCTGCGCCCGTGAGCGCCGGCGAGAGCGGTTCGTCCGTGGTTCACTTGAACATTCTCTGCCGTGTCCAGAACGCGGCGACCGGGACCTTCAAGCCACGACAGATGACGATGTCGAACTTGCTCTCGTAGGGCATGGAGAGTGGGGAGACATACGTCGCCCCCAGAGCAGCGGTGTCACACAGCTTGGCGTCATCTTCCGCGCTGGCGTTCACGTCGATGAGTACCGAGCCGTCCTACCCGCGGGGGCCCCACAGCCAGTATGGGCTGGACGGCAGCCGACGGCTCAGAAACTGTAAGTGATGGCGTAGAGCAGCTGGAAGCTCTGTACGACGAGCTTGGTGGCGACCAGATTCCCGGTGACCGTGTCCGGGAAGTTGAAGGTGGCT
>JADGRA010000047.1 GCA_017881265.1 Myxococcaceae bacterium
CACCGCCTTCATGAAGTCGTCGGTGACGCGGACGGAGTTGTTGGAGTTCTGGAAGAAGATGGAGGAGTAGGCCTCACCGGTGAAGGAGCCGTCGTAGCCGGCGTCGATGAGTGCCCAGGCCTTCTTCTCCTCGTGCGACTTGCGGCGGATGAACTCGAGGATGTCGGGGTGGTCGGCGTTGAGGATGACCATCTTCGCCGCGCGGCGCGTCTTGCCGCCGCTCTTGATGACGCCGGCGAAAGCGTCGAAGCCCTTCATGAAGGAGACCGGCCCGGAGGCCGTCCCGCCGCCGGCCAACAATTCCTTGCTCGACCGCAGCGGCGACAGGTTGGTGCCGGTGCCGCTGCCGTACTTGAAGAGCATGCCCTCGGTCTTGGCCAGCCCGAGGATGCTCTCCATCGAGTCGTGGACCGAGTTGATGAAGCAGGCCGAGCACTGCGGGTGGGCCTCGACGCCGACGTTGAACCACACCGGGGAGTTGAAGGCCGCCTTCTGCCGAAGCAGCAAGTGGGTGAGCTCGGCGTGGAAGGCCTCGCGGTCCGGCTCGGCGGCGAAGTAACCGCCCTGCTCGCCCCAGCCGGTGATGGTGTCCACCACGCGCGCCACCAGCTTCCGGACGCTGGACTCGCGCTCGGGCGTTCCGGGCGTGCCGCGGAAGTACTTGCTGGCGACGACGTTGGTGGCCAGCATCGACCAGGACTTGGGGACTTCAATCCCTCGCTGCTCGAAGACGGACTTGCCGTCCTCGCCGCTGATGGAGGCCGTCCGCAGCTCCCACGCCATCTCGTCGGCCGGGTCCACCCCCGGGGTGGTGAAGTAGCGGGGGACAGCCAGCCCGCCACTGCCGCGGGACTTCCGCCCAGCCTTCCGCTCCCTGCTCGCCGACGGCTTCAACTCACGCTCCATGGTGCCTCCACAAACTAACCCTTCGGAAGTTGGACGCACCGGGCCTACGGCCCGCCGCCCCTCGCGAGGGGACCGGGACCGGTGGAAGAAGCTGAAATGTTTGGGAATTCCGGGAAGACCACCCTCCCGGACCGCTCTGTCGAACCGACCGCCACCGGGGGACTGCATGGCGCCGACGCTTTCCGGAATGAAACCTCAGGGTCCCCGGGCTGTCAAGCCCGCGACCACAAGAGGTGGTGGTTACTCACTCGCTACCGCACAAGTAATAGACACGGCCGCGGGCAGTAGCGCGAGGAATGTGCATGACCCCGAGTCCTTCCTGTGGCCCGGGACGCAGCGTCCAGCTGCCCCGAACCAGGACCTCCAAGAGTGCCAGGCGGGTCTGACACAGGCGGGTCTGACAAGCGCAGCGGCGGCGGCCCCCGGGGATGCTAGGGAAAGGGCCACTGCCATGCCGCCCTACCAACGCCACGTCTTCGTCTGCACCAACCGCCGTGCGGAAGACAACCCCAAGGGCTCCTGCGCCCTCAAGGGCAGCGAGGCCGTCCTCGAGCGCTTCAAGGAAGAACTTCACCGGCGCGGGTTGAAGGGAAAGATGCGCGCCAACGCCGCGGGCTGCCTGGACGCCTGCGCCTTCGGGCCCAGCGTCGTCATCTACCCGGAGGGCGTCTGGTACGCCGGGGTGCGCGTGGAGGACGTGGTGGAGATTGTGGAGTCGCACCTTCTGGGGAATGTCCCGGTGGAGCGACTGCGCATGAAGGGGACGACGGGCGCCCTGCCGCCCGATTCATCCCCCTAGCGCGCACCTGGCAGCCGGGGAGGACGGCCATGGACGTGGAACGACTTGGTGCAGTCGCGCTTCTGCGCATGCGGGCCGGCAAGGCCAACGCCATTGGCCCAGGCTTTCTGGATGCGCTGGGGACGCTGCTGGACGGCCTTCTGGCCGCCCCCCCGGGCGCCCTCGTCCTGACGGGGGACGGACGGGCCTTCTCCGCAGGCCTCGACTTGCCGGCCCTGGTGGACTTGAAAGAGGCGGCGCTGGCGGACTTCATCCAGCGCTTCTCGGCCGCCATGCTGCGCGTCTTCACGCTGCCCTTTCCGGTGGTGGCGGCGGTGAATGGCCACGCCGTAGCGGGTGGGTGTGTGCTGGCCTTCCAGGCCGACCAGCGCCTGATGGCGGTGGGCGAGGGCCGCATTGGCCTCAACGAAGTCCGGCTGGGTATCGGCCTGCCCGTGGCCGTGGTGGAGACGCTGCGCTGCCAGGTGCCGGCGCCCTCGCTGTTCCCGGTGGCGGCGGAGGGCGGCCTCTTCACCCCTGAGGAAGCCCTTCGGCTGGGCCTGGTGCACGCGCTGGTCCCGGCAGAGCACCTTCTCGAGCGCGCCATGGAACGCGCGACGGCGCTGGCCGCCGTGCCCGCCCTCGCCTTCGCCCAGGTGAAGGCGGCCTTGCGCCGGCCGGCGCTGGCCGCCATTGCCGCCGCGGGCCCCACCGACGCGGCGGGCTGGGTGCGGACGTTCGTCACGCCGCAGGCCCAGGGGCTTTTGCGCGACGTCGTCGCCCGGCTGACGAAGCGGGGCTGAGGGCGGCCGTCCCCCAGCGGGGAGCTAGTTGCGCCGGCTTCCGAAGAGGCGCAGCAGCGACAGGAAGAGGTTGATGAAGTCCAGGTACAGCGTCAGCGCGCCGACAATGCTGAGCGCCGCGACGCCGCCGCCCTGGGCGGCGAAGGCGCGCAGCTTCTGGGTGTCGTAGGCGGTGAGGCCGGCGAACACCACCACCCCGGCGCAGGCGACCACGAAGTTGAGCATCGGGTTCGGCCAGAAAATCTGGGCCACGCTGGCGATGACGACGCCAATCAGGCCCATGAAGAGGAATGTGCGCCAGCCGGACAAGTCGCGCTTCGTCACCGTGGCAAACAGGCTTAAGCCCGCGAAGGAACCGGCCGTCACCAGGAACGCGCTGGCGATGGAGCCGCTGGTGTACGCGTAGAACAGCGTTCCAAACGTCACCCCCGTCAGCGCGGCGTAGGCGAGAAACAGCACCGCCGCCGTGCCGAAGGAAAGGCGGGTGACGCCGGCCGACAGGACGATGACGAGTCCAAGCTGGGCGATGAAGAGCACCCACTTGTAGCCCCACACCTGGGCCAGCAGCTGGGGATTGCTGGCCATGTACCAGGCCACGACACCTGTCAGGCCGAGGCCCAGCGTCATCCACCGGTAGACGCCGGCCATGAAGCCCCGGGCCGCCTGGCTGACGGCAACCTGGGCGGGCTGGGTGCGAAAGTCTGTGGTTTCAAAGGGCATGGCTTGCCTTCTCCCCCTTGTGGGGATTCGTGCCGCCACCCGGGAAACACCCCCGGGGGGCATTGTTGCTTCGTCTCATAACCCATTCCCAGAAGCCTGCACTCCCGGATTCAGTGTCACCGGAACGGCCCAACAGGCGAGTGGTTACCGCTGGACCCTCCGGCCACAGGGGGTGCGCACGCCGCCGCCTGTCCGTCGCTGGCGTGCCAGTTGTCACCAAGTTGCCCCCCAAGCACCCCCGGCGGGCCGCAAGGCAGCGTAGCGTCATAGAGGCCAATCATTTCATCAGCGCAGCTTCTGCTTCGCGTCCGGCCTGTCGTGCCGTGCCGCTGGCCCCGGCTGGTACGTCCTGCGCTCCGCACGGCCGCTTGTCCTGTTCCCGTCCCGCGAGCGAGGCTCCGGCGGGGCTGAGCGCGCTGGTCGGCTGCTTGCTCGTGCAGCGAACTGTCCGCTACGAAACCGGCCGGGAATGGCGCGCGAGCAGACGGTCCTCGAGACCCCGGCGAGAATCGCAGCCACCGCGCCGGACCAGGATGCCCGCAGCTACCTCGTCGTCCTGGAGAAGGGCGAGCCGGTGGCCGGTGGGAGCTGCCCAGCAGGATGCCTTCAGTCACCGACGCCTGCTGCGGCGAGCGCCGCGTCCAGCGCCGCAGCCACCTCCGCAGTCAGCACCGGCAGCACGCCGCCCCCGCCCAGGATGTTGACGATGGGGGAGGCCGAGGCGCGCACCACGCCGCCCCAGGGAGGCTGCTCCCCGAGGCCCACCGAACAGAAGGCCGAGTAGTCCACGAAGACCTCCGCTTCGGCGAGGCTCTTGTCCGTGGCGATGCTGTGCTTCTCCAAGGGAATCTCCACCCGCTCCTGCACGACGAAGCCGCCACCCCGGCTGTCCACGGACGCTGATGCGACGACGGCCGGCCAGTCGAGCGCCGCGCCAAACGCGGCCCGGACGCGTTCTGCAAAGCCCGCCTCGTGCGCGTGGCTGCCGATGAAGACGGTTTTTCCTCCGTAGTCCCAGGCCCGCTTGAGGACGAAGCGCGGGGCCTCCGCGGCCACGCGCGCCACCAGGTCCGGCACGCGTGCGCCGTCCGGGTCCACGCCGGGCCCCGGCTGCAGAAGGCGCGTCCACGGGACAACCTGCTTCACGGCCGCGAGCTCCTCGCCGGTGAGAGCGGCGCGGCTGGCCAGGGCCGGCTCCACCAGGGCCCGGGACAGGAGGGCGAAGTTGGCCTTGGTTTCTATATGCGCCGCCGGCCCATTCATCAGCACCGCCCCGAAGTCCCCCGGGGCGCTGAAGAAGGCCTCCAGCCAGGGGTGCGGGGCGTCTTCCAGGCGGCGGATGAAGAGGTGCCGGTAGACGAAGTCGAAGCGGTGGCCTTGGGCCTGCACGGCCCGGGTGCCGGACAACTCATCCGGGTAGACGACGTGCGCCTGCGTCCCCAGCGCGCGGAATTGCTGCACCAGGTACGTCAGCTCGCTCAGCTGGGCGTCGGCCCGCCGACACAAGACGGCCAGCCTTTCCGGGCGCGCACCCCCGCGGGCCCGGGCGTAGCCTTGAAGCAGCGCCTGGTACAGCGCGGCGACGTTGCTGCCGTTGGCCGTCTTGAGATGGGCCAGCTTCTCCGGGGAAAGGCCGGCGAGCTCCCCGGCGGCCTGGATGTAGCTGCCCGCGGCAATGTCCGAGTAGCCCGGCATGGCCGGAATGGTGGCGTTGAGCTCCAGGGCCCAAAGGCGGCGGGCGGCGAAGAAGTCCACCCGGGCGATGGCCAGCCCGACCAGCGCGGCTGACGCCTTCTGCACGATGCGTAGTTCGACGGGGCCAAGGGAGTCGAGCAGCCAGGCGCGCTCCGGGCCCTGCACCACCGTCTGGGCCATCTTGAAGCCTGCCGAGGCCAGCAAGGCCGCGACGTCCCGCCGGGCCCGGACTTCCGGGGCGTCGAGGACGACCGGGGTGGCGCCCACCGGGATGGGCTGGAGACTGCCATCCGGACGCGTGACGGCCAGCCCGCCCTGGGACGTCAACGCGAAGAGGCGCGGGGCGAGGGCGGTGGCGCCGACACGCAGCGCTTGGAATTGAGGGAGCACAGGAGCTAGGACAGCCTACAGCTATGGCCATGGTCACCGGCGGACAACTGGTTGCCCGAATGTTGAAGGGGGAGGGCATCCGCCACGTCTTCACCCTGTCCGGGCTGCACATCGCCCCCATCTACGCGGGGCTGGTGGAGGAGGGCATCGCTGTGGTGGACACCCGCCACGAGCAGGCGGCCGCCCACGCCGCCGATGCCTACGCTCGCACCACCCGCTCGCTGGGCGTGGCGGTGGTGACGGCGGGTCCGGGCGTCACCGACGCCCTCACCGGCGTGGCCAACGCGTATGCGGCCAGCTCGCCGCTTCTGCTTCTGGGGGGTGCCGCACCCATGTTCAACCAGAGCCGGGGCAGCCTCCAGGAGATGGAGCAGGTGGACCTCTTCCACCGCATCGCCAAGTGGTCCGACCGGGTCCCCAGCCCGGAGCTGGTTCCCCTCTACCTGGCCAAGGCCTTCCGGGTGGCGCTGTCCGGGCGCCCGGGCCCGGTCTTCCTGGAACTTGCCTGGGACGTGCTGTGCAACGCCGTGGACGAGGCGTCCGTGCAGATGCCCACCCACTACCGGACGACGGCCCGGCAGCCGCCGGACCCGGCCGGGGTGGAGACGGCCATGGCGCTGCTGGCGGCGGCGGAGCGGCCCACCTGCATCGCCGGCTCCAGCGTCTGGTGGGACGGGGCCTGGGAGGCCCTCGCCAGCTTCTGCGAGCGCGCCCAGGTGCCCGTCTTCCTCAATGGGGCCGGCCGGGGGTGCCTGCCGCCCGAGCACCCGCTTTTCTTCCAGCACACCCGCAAGGAGGCGCTCAGCGCCTCGGACCTCGTCTTCGTGGTGGGGACGCCCTTCGACTTTCGCCTCAACTACGGCGCCGAGCCCACCTTCAGCGCGACGTCGAAAATTGTCCAGGTGGACGTGGACCCGGTGGAGATTGGCCGCAACCGCGCGGTGGACGTCGGCCTCATCGCCGACAGCGCCTCCGCGCTGCAGGCCTTCGCCGCCGGCGCCCCCGGCGCCAAGCGGACGGCCTACCTGGCCGGGCTGCGAGCCAGCGAGACGAAGAAGGCCCAGGCGCTGGACGTCTGGTGCAGAAGCGACGACGTCCCGATTCACCACTACCGGCTGGCGCGCGAGCTCTCCGAGGTGGCGAACGCCGGGGCGCGCGACCCCGTCTTCGTTGCCGACGGCGGCAACTGGGTGGCCATGGCGGCGAAAGTCATCAGCCTCAAGCGCCCGGGACGCTGGCTGGACCCGGGGCCACTGGGCTGCCTCGGGGTGGGCGCGCCCTTCGCCATCGCCGCCAAGCTGCTTCACCCCGCCCGCGAGGTGTGGGTGATTCAAGGCGACGGCTCCTTCGGGCTGAATGGCATGGACTTCGACACGGCGCTGCGCTTCAAGCTGCCGATGGTGTGTGTGGTGGGCAACGACGCCGCCTGGGGCCAAATCCGCATTCCCCAGGTGGGGATGTTTGGCGCGGAGAAGTCGCCCGCCACGTTGCTGGCACCCACCCGCTATGACGAGGTGGTGCGGGCGCTGGGCGGCCATGGGGAGCACGTGACGGAGCCCCGTGCCATCCGCCCGGCGCTGGAACGGGCGGTGTCCAGCGGCACCGTGGCTTGCGTCAATGTCATGTTGGACCCGGAGGCCCCGGTGAAGGCAGGCGCCATGGGCTACGCGGTATGAGGGGTTTCCGGCTAGTGCGCGAGCACGCCGCCCTGCTGGTGGTGGACGTGCAGGAGAAGCTGGCGGCGGCGATGCCGCAGCCGGAGCTCGAGCGCATGGTGAAGCGCACGTGCGCGCTGGTGGAGGGCGCCCAAGCGCTGTCGCTGCCCATCGTCTACACGGAACAATACCCGAAGGGGCTGGGCCGGACGGTGCCCGCGCTGCGGGAACGCCTCGGGAGGCTGGTGCCGGTGGAGAAGCTGCGCTTTTCCGCGCTGGATGATGCGGTGCGGGCCCAGCTGCGCGGCCGTCGCCAGGTGCTGGTGGCTGGCATGGAGACGCACGTCTGCGTGTACCAGACGGTGCGCGCCCTCGCCGAGGAGGGCGCGCTGCCCGTGCTGTGCGCGGATGCGGTGCTGTCGCGCTTAGAGGTGGACCTCCGGGTGGGCCTGCAGCTGGCAGCGGACTCAGGCGCCATGGTGTCCACCGTGGAGACGGCCCTGTTCGACCTGCTGGGGGAGGCCGGGACGCCGGAATTCAAGCGCATCAGCGCCGCGGTGCGCTGAGGCGGGGCCGGGCGGTTGCGCCCCGGGGGCGCTACAGTTAGGAGGGTCTGCCTCTCCTCGGGAAACACCTCCCCAGGCGGCCCCAGCTGAAGGACGGACGACGCCACATGCCGATGGACCTTTCGGTGGACTTTCACTTCTGCGCCGCGCACCGCCTGCCGTACTACGACGGGCCCTGCAACCGGATGCACGGGCACAACTACAAGCTGCAAGTCATCGCCACCGGCACGCCCAACCCCCGCGACGGGATGATTTTGGACTTCGAAGTGCTGCGGAAGCGGACGTGGGAACTCGCCCTCAACCAGTGCGACCACCACACGCTGAACGACTTCATGGACAACCCCACCGCGGAGAACGTCATTGTCTGGATGTGGGACCGGCTCGCGCCGGCCATCCCCGAGCTCAAGGAGCTCCGCCTGTGGGAAACGCCCGAGTACTGCGTCAGCTACCGGCCAGACTGAAGAAGGGCCGGGGCCCGGACCTTCCGGCCATGCAGCGTGCGGTGGCGGACTTCCTCACAGCCGCCGGCCTCGACGTCCACTCGCCGGACCTCGGGGAGACGCCGGCGCGGGTGGCCGCGGCGTGGGCCTCGGGCTTCCTCGACGGCTACTCCCGCACCGCCGCCGAGGCCCTGGCGGACACCTACCCGGCACCGGCCGGCTCCCGGGGTGAGCTGGTGGTGGTGACGGGCTTGCGCTTCCACTCCATGTGCCCGCACCACCTCTTGCCGGTGGAGGGCCGCGCCCACCTGGCCTACGTGCCCGGACGGCGCGTGGTGGGGTTTGGGCGCCTCGGGGCCCTGCTCGACACGCTGGCCCACCGCCTCGTGCTGCAGGAGGCCCTGGCGCGGGACGTGGCCCAGGCGCTGGCGAGCGAGCTCGGCAGTCCCGCCACCGCCTGCGTGCTGGAGGCGCACCAGGCTTGCCTGCGCGTGCGCGGCGAGGAGCAGTCCGAAGCGGTGACCCACTCGGAGGCCTACACCGGTGCGCTGCGACGGGACGGGCCGCTGCGGCGCGAGCTGTGGGTGCGCATCGCCGCCTGCCGTGGAGTGGGGCGGTGAGGTCTTCCAAGGCGCGGCTCGCCGGACGCGTCGCCCTCGTCACCGGTGCCTCGCGCGGCATCGGCCGTGCCGTCGCCCAGGCGCTGGCGGAGGAGGGGGCGGCGGTGGCCGTCCTCTCCACCCGCCTGGATGGGGCGGCACCGGTGGCCGAAGCCCTGCGCGCCTCCGGCCACCGGGCGCACGCGGTGGGCGCGGACGTGGCCCGTCCGGCCGAACTCGACACGGCGCTGGCCGAGGTGCGCCGGGCCCTGGGGCCGGTGGACGTGCTCGTCAACAACGCCGGCATTGCCCTGCGGCAGCCGCTGCAGGCCACCTCCGACGCGGACTTCGAGCGGGTCCTCGCCGTCAACCTGGCCGGGCCCTTCTACCTGGCCCGGCGGCTGCTGCCGGACATGGCCGAGCGCGGCTGGGGGCGCCTGGTGAATATCTCCTCCATCAGCGGGACGCTGGGCACCCCCGGCCTGTCCGCCTACTGCGCCAGCAAGTGGGGCCTCAACGGCCTCACCCGGGCCCTGGCCGAGGAAGTCAAAGGCCGGGGGGTGCTGGTGGCGGCGGTGCTGCCGGGCAGCACCGACACCGAGATGCTGCGTGGCTCGCGCTTTGCGCCGAAGATGAGCGCGGAGGAGGTGGCGAAGGTGGTGTGCTTTCTGTGCGCCGAGGCGCCGCTGGCCATGACGGGCAGCCTGGTGGAGGTCTTCGGGTGACCCACCGCCCCACCGCTGCACAGCTGGAGGCCTGCCTGCGCGCGCTGGCGAGCGGCCTCGCGCCGCACCAGCTGCGCACCAACGCCGAGGCCCTGGAGGACTACGGGCGGGACGAGTCGGACCTCGGTACGACGCCCGCCGACGCGGTGGTGCTCGCCGAGACGACCGACCAGGTCAGCTTCGTGCTGCGCACCACCCAGGCCCACGGCGTCCCGGTCACGCCCTGCGGGGCCCGGAGTGGCAAGAGTGGCGGCTCCATGCCGGTCGATGGCGGGGTGGTGCTCAGCCTCGAGCGGATGAAGAAAATCAAGCGCATCTCGGTGGAGGACCTCACCGCGGTGGTGGAGCCGGGCGTCGTCACCGGGGACCTCATGAAGGCGGTCGAGGAGGTGGGCCTCTTCTACCCGCCGGACCCCAACTCCTGGGAGTGGTGCACCCTGGGCGGCAACGTCGCCGAGAATGCCGGCGGCCCGCGGGCCCTCAAGTACGGCGTCACCAGGGACTACGTGCTCGGCCTCGAATGGGTGATGCCGCGGGGGGAGGTGCTGCGCTTGGGGCGGCAGACCATCAAGGGCGTGGCCGGGTACGACTTGGTGGGCCTCCTCGTCGGCAGCGAGGGCACGCTGGGGGTGGCCACCGAGGTGACGCTGCAGCTGTTGCCCCGTCCGCGGGTGGTGCAGACGGCGCTGCTGATTTTTCCAGCGGTCGAGACCGCCGCGCGCGCGGTGACGGCGGTGCTGGCCGGCGGCATCCTGCCCCGCACCCTGGAACTGCTGGACGACGTGTCCATCCGGGCGGTGGACGGCCGGGGCTTCAACTTCCCTCCCGGCACCGGGGCGGCGGTGCTGGCGGAGGTGGACGGCAACCAGGACGACGCCGTCTTCGCCGAGCTGGCGCAGCTGTCGGAGATTGCCACCGCGCATGGGGCGAGCGAGACGCTGCTGGCCCAAGGGGACGCGCAGCGGGAGCAGCTGTGGGCCGCCCGGCGCAGCGTGAGTACCGCCCTGCGCGCGCTCGCCCGGCACAAGCTGTCCGAGGACATTGCCGTGCCGCGCTCGGCCATGGTGGACACCATCCAGCGGCTGAAGGCGATGGGGGAGGAGCTCGGCCTCACCGTGGCCACCTACGGCCATGCCGGGGACGGCAACCTGCACGCCAACATCCTCTTCGACAGCCCGGACCAGCGCCCGCTGGTGGAGACGGCCCTGCGGCGCATGGCCGAGCTGGCCATCTCCGTGGGGGGCACCATCACCGGCGAACATGGGGTGGGCCTGGCCAAGCGGGACCTCCTGCCGCTGGAGCAGTCCCCGGGCGTGTTGCAGCTGCAGCGGCAACTCAAGTCCCTGTTTGACCCCGCGGGCCTCCTCAACCCGGGGAAGGTATTTCAGGCCCTGTAAATTCCAACGGTTAGCGTCGATTAACCCGGGGAATGGGGCTGATGAGCACGGCGGACGCCCCCGGCGCGCAATGTGCGGAAACGCAATGCCTCCTCGTGCGTCTCAGTAGTGAGCCAGTGGGACGTACAGCCTGGCGTGACGGCAGTACCCCGAGGAGGTCAGTTCAGATGGCGAGCAGCTTTCCCCGCGAAAACATCGCGCCCTACCTGCGGCAGATGGGCGGTCGCCCACAGCTGACGCGTGAGCAGGAGTATGCGCTCGCGCGCCGTGCCCGCAAGGGGGACGAGCAGGCGCGGGAGACGCTGGCCGTGTCCAACCTCGCCTTCGTCGTGGCGGTGGCAAAGAAGTTTGCCCACCGCGGCGCCCGGCTGGACGACCTCGTCCAGGAGGGCAACGTCGGGCTGATGAAGGCCATCGAGCACTTCGACCCGAAGAAGAACGTCCGCTTCGCCACCTACGCCGTGTGGTGGATTCGCGCCTACATCACCCGCTACCTGAAGGACAACCGCAGCCAGGTGCGCGGCGGCGAGGCCGAGCGCGGCAGCATGGTGGACTTCAGCCTCGACGTCACCATCGACGAAGAGGGCGAGACCACCTTCCTCGAGCGGCTGGAGGAGCCGAGCGTCGGCCCGCAGGACAGCTTCATCGGCAAGGAGCAGGATGAGGAAGTCCAGGCGGCCCTGGCCAAGGTGAAGAAGCGCATTGGCGACCTGGGCTGGGACATCGTCCAGGAGCGGCTGACGCAGGACAAGCCGCGCACCCTGGAGGAGCTCGGCCAGCGCTGGGGCGTCTCTCGGGAGCGGGTGCGTCAGGTGGAGCTGAAGACCAAGCACTTCCTGGCGCGCTACCTGAGCGCTTTCAACCAGGACCAGGAGCCGGACCTCGCCGCAGACGCGGCGTGAGGCGGGGCCGCCCACCCGGGCGGCCTGCCCCCGCAGGGTTTTCTGACGCCCTGCGCAGTGCGGGGTCCTAGAGGGGCCCACGGGCTGCTGGCCATGGAGCGCGTGCGTGCGCCATGCTAAACGCCCGCGCACCATGCCCCGCGCCCTGCTGTGCCTTCTTCTCTTGCTGCCCCTTCTGGCGTCGGCCGCCGACGGAGTCGACGCCGGCCCGGCCGTCGCCACGCCGGAGTCCGCCCTTGCTGACTTCGACGCCCTGTGGATGCGCCGGGATGAGGCGGGCGTGCAGGAACAGCTGCTCCAGCTGACGGCCGACGGGGCGAAGGCGCACCCCGAGGACTTCGCCTACCTGTGGCAGGCGGCGCGGATTCGCCTGTGGGCGGGCGACGGGGAGACGGACAACGAGAAGAAGAAGGCGCTTGGCCAGGCCGCCTGGGAATTCGGTGACCGCGCGGCCCGCGTCAAGCCGGGGGCGGTGGAGGGCTACTACTACGCGGCGGCCGGCATCGGCAGCTACAGCCAGGCGGTGGGCATCCTCAACGCCCTCGGCCAGGGGCTGGAGTCCAAATTCAATGAGCGGCTGGACAAGGCCATCAACATCGACCCGAAGTACGTCCACGCCGCGCCCCTGGCGGTGAAGGGCCGGTACTACTTCGAGCTGCCCTGGCCGAAGCGTAACCTGGGTAAGAGCGCCAACTGGCTGCAGCGGGCGCTCACCGCAGACCCCAACGCGCTTCGGGCCATGGCCTGGCTGGCCGAGACGCAGTGGCGGGACGGCAACCCCGCTGCCGCCCGGGAAACGCTGGCGCGGCTGGAGAAGGGGAGCATGCCGAGTGACCCCGCGGAGGAACGGCGGTGCAAGGCGATGGGGAAGAAAGTCGCCCAGGAGATGGACAAGGAGCACTGACCTTGAGAGCCGAGCAGCAGATGGCGCCGGCGACGGCGCAGCAGAACCTGGTGTCCCTCCTCGTCGCGCGCGCGGCCCGGGCCGACGTGGTGGGCGCGACGGGGTACGAGGGTGGCACCTGGAAGCACGTCACCTGGGGCGCCATCCTGGCAGAGGTGCGCCGCCTCTCCGCGGCGCTGGTCGGGCAGGGCGTCAAGCCGGGCGACCGGGTGGCCATCTTTGCCGCCACCTCGCTGCGCTGGTGCGTGGTGGACCTGGCGGTCTCCGCCGCCCGCGCCGTCACCATCCCCATCTACGCCTCCAACACCCCGGAGGAGGTGCAGTACATCCTGGAGCACTCCGGTGCCTCGCTGCTCTTCGTGGATGATGACGTCCCGGACGGCCGACAGCCGGGTCGGCTCAGCCGCGTGCGGGCCTGCATCGCCCGGACGCCAGCGGTGAAAAGCCTGGTGCTCTTCGACGGCACGCCGGGCGGAGCCAACGAAGTGGCCTACCGGGACTTCATCGCCAAAGGCGATGCGGTGGAGAAGGCCGACCCCAAAGGCTTCGAGACGCGCGTGGCGGCCATCAAGATGGCTGACCCCTGTCTCTTCATCTACACGTCCGGCACCACCGGGAACCCCAAGGGGGTGCAGCTCACCCACGGCAACTGGGCCTACGAGGCCAGCATCGTGGCGCTGATTCACCTGATGGATTCAGAAGACGCGGTGATGCTCTTTTTGCCGCTGGCCCACAGCTTTGCCCAGGTGGTGAAGGCCGCCTGGCTGAGCATGGGCTTCCGGATGATTTTCTCCCGGGGCACGGACAAGCTCATGGCGGACCTGGTGGAGACGGCTCCCACCATCCTGCCGTCCGTCCCGCGCATTTTCGAGAAGGTGTACGAGGGCGTGGTCAGCAACGGTTCCTCGGCCCCGGGGCTCAAGGGTCGCCTCTTCCGCTGGGCGATGCGCCTCTTCGACGCCTACGTCGAGGCGCGGCTGCAGGGGCGCGAGTACAGCTCGCTCTCCTTCGCCCTGGCCAAACGGCTGGTCTTCTCCAAGGTACGGGTCACGCTGGACGCGAAGCTCGGTGGCCGCGTGCACCTCTTCGTCTCCGGGGGCGCCCCGCTGTCGCGCAAAATCGCCTACTTCTTCGACCTGCTCGGTTTCATGGTGCTCGAGGGGTACGGGCTGACCGAGACGTCGGCTGCGGCCACCATCAACCGACCTGGCAAGGCGAAAATCGGCACGGTGGGCCCGCCCATCCCGGGTTGCGAGGTGAAGATTGCCCACGACGGGGAAATCCTCATCCGCGGGCCCAACATCATGCTGGGGTACTACCGCAACCCGGAGGCCACCCAGGAGGCCATCGCCCCTGACGGCTGGTTCCGGTCGGGGGACATCGGCGAAATCGACGCGGACGGCTCGGTGCGCATCACCGACCGCAAGAAGGACATCATCGTCACCGCCGGCGGGAAAAACGTCGCGCCGCAGAACATCGAAAACTCGCTTAAGACGCGCCCCATCATCAGCCAGGTGATGGTGTACGGCGACAAGCGCAAGTACCTGTCCGCCCTCATCACCGTCAACGAGGAGGCGGCCAAGCGCGTGCTGGCCGCTGCCAGCGCTCCACCCGCGCAAAGCTACGCCGACCTGGCGAAGCGGCCGGAGATTGTGAAGGCCGTGCAGGCCAGCATCGACGACTTCAACGCGCACGAGCCGCCCTACAACCAGCTCAAGCGGTTCGCCCTGATGGACCACGACTTCAGCCAGGAGACGGGGGAGCTCACCCCCACCCTGAAGGTCAAGCGCAAGGCCTGCACCGTCAAGTTCCAGGCGATTCTCGACGGGCTGTACGACGGCGAGAAGGTGACCATCTAGCGACGTCGACGGGCGGGCTTGGCGAGGCCCCGACCTTCGAGCTCTGGTAGGGCCATGCGGGCACGCGAGCGGACGGACACCCTTGGCTGAGAAGGCTTCGGCACGGCGTCGCCGCTGGCTCCGGCGGCTCCTCGGCCTCCTGGCGGCCGGGGCCGTGCTGTTCCTGGGCGCGGCGTACCTGCTGGTGCTTCGCCCCTTTCGCCAGCCGCACCCGCCCGTGCATCTGGCGCCCGGCAGCTTGGCCATCCAGGGCGCGAAGCTGTACCCGTCCCCCGACGCGGCGCCGCTGGAAGGCGCCACGCTGCTAGTGCGCGACGGCCGCATCGCCGCGCTCGGCCCGGACGTCCCTGTCCCGGACGGGGCGCGCCTATTGCCCTGCCACGGCTGCGTGGTGACGGCCGGCTACTGGAACGCGCACGTCCACTTCACCGAGGACAAGTGGAGCTTCGCCGACTGGAAGCCGGCCGCGACGCTGGACGCGCAGCTGCAGGACATGCTCACCAGCCGCGGCTTCACCACCGTGGTGGACGTCGGTTCGGACCTGCGCGTCACGCTGTCGCTCCGCCGGCGGATTGAAGGGGGCGAGTTGCTCGGACCGGCCATCTACACCTCCGGCTCCGGGCTCTATCCACCCAACGGCATTCCCTACTACCTGCGCGAGCAGCTTCCCTTCTTCCTGCTGTGGCTGATGCCCCAGCCGTCGACGCCGCAGCAGGCCGCGCGCGTCGTCGAGGAGAACATCGAGCGGGGGGCGGACGTCCTGAAGCTTTTCACCGGCGCCTACGTGGCCCGGGGCCGGGTGCTGCCCATGCCCGAGGCCATCGCCACGGCGGCGGTGGCCGTCGCGCATGCACACCACCAGCTGGCGTTCAGTCACCCCAGTGACCTCGCCGGGACGCTGGTGGCCATGCAGGCCGGGGTGGACGTCCTGGCGCACGCGCCCGACTCCCCCCAGGGCATCGACCGGGCGCTGTTGGACACCATGGTGCAGCAGCACATGGCGATGGTCCCGACGCTCAAGATGTTCGCCACCACCGTCACCACCAAAGCCGCCTACCTGCAGCCCATCTACGAGGAGGTGCGGACCTTCCATGGCCTCGGCGGACAGTTGCTGTTCGGCACCGACGTCGGCTACATGACGGACTACCGCACCGAGGAGGAGTTTTCAGCCCTCGCCGCCTGCGGACTGAACGCCATGGACGTCCTCCGCATGCTGACCACCGCGCCGGCCGCGCGCTTCGGCGTGTCCCAGGAGAAGGGCACCCTGGCCGTGGGGCGGCTGGCGGACTTGGTGGTGCTGGATGCCGACCCGAGCCAGGACGTCACCAACTTCGCGCGGGTGCGCGCGACGGTGCGCCTCGGCCGGGTGGTGTACCTTCGCCCGGAGTGAGGCCCGCGCTCCGGCAGGCGGCCAAGTGCCCGCGGGCCCGCGACTCAACGCTTGGGCTGCGCGGCCCGCCGCTTCATTTCCTCGGCTGAGACGTCCTCGACGTGGGTGGCAATCCACCAGACGTTCCCCACGCCGTCCTCCACGCCGCCGCAGCGGTCGCCGTAATACTGCGTCTCGGGGACACGGACCGACTTCCCGCCCGCCCGCAGGGCGCGCTCGTACACGGCGTCGACATCTGGAACGTAGAGGCAGAGATTGGAAGGGTCGGCGAGCTCGGCCACTGTCTCGCTGGGCCGCCGGTGCCACCGCGAGAGCGCGAAGGGAACCGCCGGATGCGGCGTCGCCGCGCGGGCGACGGGGAGCAGCGCCCTTTCCAGCGCCCGGAATTTCGCCTCCAGCGTCGCCTCGCCGAGGAGGCGCTCCTGAGGCTCGCCCGCCTGCGCACCCCACAGCGCATCCAGCGACAGGGTGAGGTCGCGCACCTCGCCCGCCGGCACCCCGAGGAAGGGGGAAACGCCTCCAGGCCGGAAGTGCACACCGAGAACCGACACCGGCGCCGACGTCTGCAGGTGTGAAAACGTCGACGACGGGCCGACCAGCACGCGTTGGCCGCTGGTGCCCTCGCCCAGCCTCAGGATGAGGTCCGCGCTGCCCGTGGGCAACAGCCGCTCGCGGGCATGGCCCGGTCGAAAGCCGTCGAACGCCCAAAGGAAGTCGACGTAGCGCGACAGCGGAGGGGCAGGCGGGTAGCGCTGCGGGCCGACGTGGCGGCAGCGGGGGTGTTGCGGTCGAAGGCCACGTCCCTCCCTCCCTTGGAACGCATCCGCGCCGGAAGGACAGACGCCGACGTCAAGAAGCGGTGCCCCGCCGGTCGGGGCAGAAACGCGCGGGACTCTCCCGCCCTACGCGGCCTGTTCCCACTGCTCCCGCGAGCGGGTGGCCGACGCGAAATCCGTCTGTCGGGCCGGGTTCAGCAGGTATGGCCGTTCGTGGTGTGTGCGGTGGGCGTAGATGCCGCAGAAGAGGCGGTTGCCCCAGGCGTAGTAGCCGTGGTTCAGGTTGACTGGGTGCATCTCGTCAATCGTCTTGCCGGCCTCGCCGTTGTGGGTCGACCAGTTGAAGTGAATGATGAAGAGGCCGCCGAGGACGTTGGCCGGAAAGAAGACGGTGAGGAAGAAGACCGGCCCCAGGAGCCACACCCAGCACGCGACGAGTACGAAGTTGGTGCCGTAGCTGACGCGGGCGCGAAACGCCTCGGAGCGTCGGTGTGCAGGGGTGTCGCCCCAGGTGTCGTAGTACTGCTGCTGAAGCTGAATCTCGGTATGGACGATGGTGTGTTTCACCGTCTTCCAGAAGGACGGGAAGTTGGGGTGCGGGTCGCGGCGCTGGTCGTCGGAGTACTTGTGGTGCCGCATGTGCACGATGTCCCAGCTGGCGAAGCGCACCAGGATGATGAGGCCGAGAATCTCTCCCACCACCCGGTTGATGGACTTGGGCAGGTTGCCGTGCGTGCAGTTGTGAACTGTTACCTGCGCCCACATGAAGGCGAAGACGAGCACCATGAACACCGGCAAGTACCACCAGGCCAGGCCCGGCAGCACCGGCCGGAATCCCGTGACGCCCATCACCACGAGTAACGCCGCGCACACGGCGAGCCAGAAGCCGTCGTACATTAAGTAGAAGCGTGGGTTCTTCTTGAACTGGTTGATGGGGTGCGCGGTGAGTGCTCGTTTGATGATTTTCATCCCGGGTTCCAAACAGCGAGATTCGAACGGGCGCTAGCCATACGTCAGTCCGGGCCTCTGTGCCTAGACCCTCCAACGGCGCGTCGGCGGAGAGAGACCGCCCGCGGGAGAGGGGGCGATGAGTCTCGCTTCTGAGGATTGATTCGCGCGTGCCCCCCCCGGGCGGCGTGCTGCACGCCTGGCAGCTCGCCCCAGCACGGAGCTCGGCATCACGATGGGGCTTGCTCAGCGGTGTCGCTTCATGCTGCAAAGACTCACCCAGTCCGGCCAGCGACCGCGCAACAGCCGGCCGAGGCCTTCTGGTGACTGGAAAGGGGAGACACGGTGAAGGCTGTCCATCCCGCCGCCGCGCTTGCAGTCGTCCTCTTCGCACTGGGTGCCCAGGGGGCTGGTGCCACCGAGGTGCCGGCCACGCCCTCCGGGAAAGCGGAGGCAACCCGTCCCGGCTGGACCCCGGAGGCGCAGGTTCTCGAAGCCAAGGCCGTAGCAGTCCTCAAGGCTGCCAGCGCACGGCTGGCCTCTGCCCGGGCGCTTTCCTTCAGCGCCGTCATCGCCGACGAAGCCCAGAGCCGCCTCGGCCCTCCGTTACTCTACGCCTCCCGCTCAGACGTGGTGCTCCAGCGCCCGGACCGGCTGAGGGTCGTCACCACCGGCGCTGCCCCGCGTTCGGACCTCTACATCAACGGGACGAAGCTGTCGGCCTACGTACCGGCCGATGGCCTGCTCGCGCAGGCGACGGTTCCGCCCACCATCGACGGTGCCCTCGAGGCGGCCCATCACCTCGCCCACATCTATTTCCCGTTCGCCGACCTCATCGTCGCGGACCCGTACGGCGACCTGGCTCCGGACCTGCGCCTCGCCTTTTACATTGGCAAGTCCGAGGCGGTGGGGGGCGTGGCCACGGACATGGTGGCCTACGCCACCGACGAGGTCTTCATCCAGGCGTGGATAGGCGTCGAGGACAAGCTGCCGCGCCGTCTCCGCGCCATCTACCTGATGGACGGGGGGAACCTGCGCCACGAGATGGAGCTTTCCGCCTGGAAAATCAACCCGCAGCTCCCGGCCTCGACCTTCACGCTTCCCGCCGCCGCCCGGAACGCGAAGCCCATCCCCTTCGAGCGGCCGGGGCTTTCTGTCCCCACTCCCCCGGCCAAAGCGGCACCTGCACCACAGAAGTGATGGAGGGACGTCACATGAAGACGGATGCAGTGTCTCGAATGCTTCTTTTCGCCGCTGCGCTCCTGCTGCCGGCCGCGGCGTTTGCGTACGCGCATTCCAACTCCTACGGCGGGACCACCAGCCACTCGGAAGGGTCCACGACGGCCACCGGATCCTATGGTGGAAGCGCGACGCATACGGAGGGGCAAGGGACGTCGGCCACCAATGCCTACGGCGGAAGCGCCTACCACGCCCAAGGAAGTGACCAGACGACCGCGACGAACGCGTACGGTGGAAGCGCGACGCATACAGAGGGGCAAGGGACGTCGGCCACCAATGCCTACGGCGGAAGCGCCTACCACGCCGAAGGCAGCAACTACACGACGGTGAACAGCCCCTACTACCACTCGTCTGCCACCGTCTATCACGCCCCGTACCCGTACCCGCCTCCGCCGGCCTACTACCACCCGCCCGCCACCGTGGCCTATTACCCGTCGTCGGGTTGCTACAACTGCGCTACGGCCGGTGCAGTCGCGGCCGGCGTGGTCGTCGGTGCAGCCATCGCCACCTCCGCCTCGCAGGCCAACACCGCCGCCGCCACCACCAACGCCTACAACGCCGGGGTGGCGGCTGGCTCGTCGAGCACCGCTGCCGTCTCTTCCTCGGCCTACACGTCGGGCTACGTGGCGGGCGCCGCGTCGGCACCGCCCGCCGGCGCCCCCCCGACGTACGTTCAACCGGCGCCCGGCGAGGCGGGGTACATGATGGGCGGGACCTACGCGTCGCTGCCGCCCGGGTGCATCACCCCCAACGTGGCTGGGGTCACCTACTACCAATGCGGGTACACTTGGTTCAGGCCTACCTACGGCTCAAACGGGGTCTATTACACGGTGGTGCCGGCCCAGCAGCCCTGACCGGCGACGGCTCGCGCCCAGGCAGCTGTTCGACAGTTTATGCCCGCCGGGTGCCGACGTCTCGGACTCCTCCCCCTCGAGGTGCCGGCGTTCGAGCAGGTGAAGTGCGCTTCGGAAGCAGGGCCCATCCCCTGACCGCCCCAGAAACGGGCGGTCGAGAGGACCTGCCCTCTGCTCAGTAGTTCTTCCGGTAGCCGGTGTTGGTGACGTCGACCACGAGGTTGGAGGATGGCAGCGAGAGCTCGGTCCGGGCCGTGTAGGTCGCGCCATCCATCAGCGTCCCCATCTGGGCCACCATGGTGACGGGAGTGGACGGGTTACCCAGGTACGTCGAGACGTTCATCCCGAGGAGGCGATTCGTCTGGATGTTCACCGTGATGCCGAACACGTCACCCGGGAGGAAGTAGTTCTTGAAGTTGAGGCGGACGACTTGGCCTGGCTGGATGATGTCGAAGCTGACGTTGCCCGCTTGTTTTGCCTGGTCGAGGAGGAAGGTGTTCGGCGGGACGTAGCTCTTCACCAGGGCAACCGCCTGCTTCATGGTGTCGGTCATGCTCTCCTGCGCCGACTGTTGAATCATGCCCCGAAACCCAAACTTCCTCGGCGGGGGAGGAGACGACGCGACGGGCAATTTCTGGATGGAGCCGTCGGCGCCGTAGTAGCAGCTCTCTTCCTTCCAAGACTTCTGCTCACCGTTCACGAACACAGTGTCGGTCTCTATCCACTGGTAGGTGCGCAGGTCCTGCTGGCTCGCCACCATCGCGTTCTTGAGCGCGGCCAGGTGCGCCTGGATTCCTCCGCCGGCCTGTGCACCAGCACGCGAGGCGAAAACGGCTCCGATGAGCACCGCCGAAAGCAGAAGGGTCTTCTTCAAGGCGTCCTCCTTGGGAACCCCAGCTGTCTAGTGGATTGGGGCCTACGGGTCCACTGACGTTTCCGCGTTACTTCCGCGTGCCTACCGCAAATTTAACGATTGCAAATCCTGCGGAGGTTGGTGCCGAGCGCTGTGCGAGTGGCGACGTGTCTCTGCAACGGACGTCGCCGTTTCCGGCGTGACCTCCCTGGGCAACTGAAGCAGCAGCCAGGTGCTCGACCCGTGAAAACCGGCGTGCAGAGCCTGCGGGGAGGGGGCGAGGGGCGGCAAGGTCTGCGAGACAACCTCGTCTCTGCCGACTACGGGCGCTTCGTGGCATGGGCGATGCTGGGCACAGAAGACGTCAGCCCAGAGGAGTGCGCCATGTCGACGACCGCCGTCGTCCTCTCCGTTGCCTCGCTTCTGCTGGCGGGGCTGTCGTTGGTGCGGGTCCGGTCTCTCGGGTTCAGTCCTCGCGGTCGGGGCGGGTGCCGCGGGTTGCGTGCTCGCGGGGGATTATGTCCGACGGGTCACCGCGCCGCATGACGCTGACTTCGAGCGTGCCTTCGGCGAGTCGCTGCAACGAAACAGGGCCATGGGGAGCATTCCGTCTCTCCCCCGGGGCTTGCTAGACGCCTGTCACAGGTTCTCTCGCCTCGCCACGAACGAAATGTTGAAGTTGGCAGTCCCCGAAGGGCACGTCGTACTGCCGACTGCCTGAAGGCTTCCGGCGAGGGTGATGGTGAGGGTGGGGGAGGCCAACGAGCCGGAGCCGCTGGTGAGAGAGACGTTTTCTGGGCAGGAGCTAACGACCACGGTGCAGGCGTACGGCTGCACCGAGAATTCCGTCGCCGAAGTCGGCGTCACGTGGGGGCCGGCGTTGTTGTTCAAGTCGCAGAATTGGGACAGGAGGAGCGAGTTCCTGCCGTTGCCGAGGATTGTCCACGACGCTTGCCCCTGGCTGCTGGCCTGTTGACCCGAACGGGGGTCGGTGAGGGTGAACGTCTCTTGTCCAACCCAGAGGCCGGTGAAGTTGGTGGAGTAGTCCGGATCCGACCCACAGGCGGTCCCGACCACAACCAAGAAGACCAGCGCGCACTCTCGCCACATTCGTGAAGCCCCCCGCGTCACGTCCACCCGACGGCACCGTCCAATGGCCGAGCCGACGACGATGGTTAAAGCGTGCCCGAAGGAGACAAGCAAACCCTGGGGAGTCACTCTTGAACGAAAACGCGTTTACGCGTGCCCGCTGTAAACTGCTGGGCCGTCGCCGCGCCGCCTTCCTGGCAATGGGTGGCGGGTCGCAGGGTAGGCCAGCGTGCCGCTTAGCAGAACGTCGCGCGCTGCAGCCGGACGCGGTGCCAGGAGTCAGCCGCGGTGTGAGGCGCGCCCAGTCGCCGCTCGGGAAGCACGCTCAGGGCGACCCACACCACCACCCCACGGCCAAACAAAGATTCAGACGTCCTTGCTGGTGGGCGCCGTGGCACGCGGCCGCGGATTCCCGTCGGCATCGACTCCGCCAGCCAGCGTTCCGCCGGCCCGCGGCGCTGCCTCGGGCGGCGTCTGCTCCTCCCCGCCGCCGAAGCCCTTCTTGAAGTTGCGAATGGCCTGCCCCAGCGACGAGCCGAGCTGCGGCAGCTTCGCCCCGCCGAAGAGCACCAGGGCGATGACGAGGATGATGACGAGCTCGCTCATCTTGAGACCGAACATGTATTTGACGCCTCTTCCAGGGTGGCGAACGCCCCCCAGGGGGCGCCTCCAAGAACACCGAAGGAACATCTGCCCCAAACAGGGGCCGCGCGCAAGCCAAGCTCGCCTGCCTACAGGCCGGGCCTCGGGGTGGGTGGCGCTGGCACCAGCGCCGGGCGTGGGGCCTGACGTCGTCTTGGCGGACCCCGGGGAGGCGCCCCGTGCTTGACGCTTCGCCTCGCACGCCACTACGGTGCGGCCGCCGTTGACTCTTGAATCACCCCCACGGAGCCGACCATGGCCGACGTCACTTCCAAGAGCATCCTCGAGAGCACCATCCCCGCGCTGCTGACGGCGAAGCCGGAGTTGGCCAAGGACATCAACGCCATCATTCACTTCGTCATTACCGGAGACACCGGTGGCACCTGGACGCTGGACCTGACCAAGCCCTCGGGCTGGGTGACGTCGGGCGCGGTGGGGGAGCCGAAGATGACGGTCACCGTGGCCGACGCGGACTTCGTCAAAATCCACAACAAGCAGCTGAATGCGCAGATGGCGGCCATGCAGGGCAAGCTGAAGTTCAAGCCGATGGACATGGGCCTGGCCATGAAGCTCGGCAAGCTCCTCACCTAAGGCGGCGCATGTCCGAGGGCCTGCCGCTCGCGGGGCTGCGCGTCCTCGACCTCACCCGGCACCTGCCCGGGCCCTACGCCACGCTGCTGCTGGCGGACCTCGGGGCCCAGGTGGACAAGCTGGAGGAACCCTCCGGCGACCCGACGCGGGCGCTGCCCTACGGCGCGCCGGAGACGGGCACCTACTTCGCCGGCCTCAACCGCGGCAAGCGCTCGCTGGTCCTCAACCTCAAGGCGGAGGGTGCCGCGGCGGCCGTCCTGCGTCTGGCTGGCCACTACGACGTCCTCGTCGAGGGCTTCCGGCCGGGGGTGCTGGACCGGCTTGGCCTCGGGCACCAGACGCTGCGGGCGGCGCACCCGCGGCTGGTGGTGTGCGCGCTGTCCGGCTTCGGGCAAACCGGCCCGGACCGCCTGCGGGCGGGCCATGACTTGAGTTACCAGGCCCGCGCCGGGGTGGTGGGCTACGCCGGCGGCGCGGAGGGCCCGGGCGTACCGGGGGGCCAACTGGCGGACGTGGGCGGGGCCCTGTTTGCCGTGGTGGGCATCCTGGCAGCGCTCTGCGCGCGGGCCCGCACCGACGAGGGGCGCCTTGTGGACGTGGCGCTGGCCGAGGCCGCCACGGCCTTTCTGCACCTGCACCTTTCGGCACACCTGTCGGGCGGGCTGCCCTTGCGGCCGGGAAGGGACCTCCTCAACGGCGGGCTGCCCTGCTACCGGCTGTACCGCACCGCGGACGGACGGCAACTTGCGGTGGCGGCGCTCGAGCCGCGCTTCTTCTCCGCCCTGTGCCAGCGTCTAGGACGCCCGGAGTTGGCGGAGGCAGGCTACGCCGGCGGCGAGGAGGCGGAAGCAGTCCACCGGGAGCTCGAGGCCCTGTTCGCCACGGCGCCCCTCTCCACCTGGGAGGCGCGCCTGGCCGGCCTGGACGCCTGCGTGGAGGCCGTGCGCACGCCCGAGGAGGTGGCCCAGGACGCGCAGTTCTTGGCGCGGGGCCTCTTCGTCCAGGGGCCCGACGGCGAGCGCCGCCTGGCGACGCCCCTGCGCCTGGGGCCGCTGCCGGAGGCCCCGCCGCCAGCCTTGGGCGCGCACACGAGGCAGGTGCTGCGCGAGGCGGGCTTCACCCCAGAGGAAATGCAAGCGCTGGGCGTGGACTGAGCGACGCGGCTTGCGCCGGGGGAGCCGCTTGGGATTGACTCAAGAATCAACAGGAGGCACCACCCGCCCGTGAGCACCCACTTCACCGAGGAGCACCAGGCCTTCCGCCGCACGCTGCGCGCCTACGTCGAGAAGGAGCTCGCCCCGCACGCCCTGGAATGGGACCGGGCCGGAATCTTTCCCCGCGAGGTGTTTCGCCAGTGTGGCGCACTGGGGTTTCTGGGCATCAACCATGACCCGGCCTGGGGCGGCAGCGGGCTGGACTACTGGTACGTGACGGCCTTCTGCGAGGAGCTCGCCCGCAGCCACAACGCCGGCGTCAACATGGCGCTCCTCGTCCAGAGCCAGATTGCGACTCCCATCATCGGAGAAATCGGCACCGACGAGCAGAAGGCGGAGTTTCTCGCCCCGGCCCTGAAGGGAGAGAAAATCGCCGCGCTGGCCATCAGCGAGCCCGGGGGCGGCTCAGACGTCGCCGGCATCAAGACGACGGCGCGCCGGGTGGGCGGGGACTTCGTCCTCAACGGGTCCAAGATGTGGATTACCAACGGCACCCGCGCCGACTTCCTCACCTGCGCGGTGCGCACGGGCGGCGAGGGCTACCCGGGCATCTCGCTGCTGACGGTGCCCACCGACATCAAGGGCTACGGCGTCAGCAAGAAGCTCGACAAGATTGGAAACCTCGCCTCGGACACCGCCATCCTCTACTTCGAGGACGCCAAGGTGCCGGTGCGCTACCTCTTGGGCGAGGAGAACCAGGGCTTCGCCCACATCATGAGCAACTTCCAGGGCGAACGGCTGGTGGCTGCCATCGGCACTGTTGCCGGCATGGACCTGATGGTCCAGGAGGCGCTGGCCTGGGGCCGCGAGCGGAAAGCCTTTGGACGGCCCATCCTGGGCTTTCAGGTGTGGCGCCACAAATTCGTCGAGCACCTGGCTGCCATCGAGGCCGCGCGGCAGCTCACCTACCACGCGGTGGACCTCTTCGAGCGCAAGGAGTACCCGGTGCGCGAAATCTCGATGGCCAAGCTGTTTGCCGGGGACCTGGCCCAGCGCGTGGCCTACGACTGCCAGCAGTTCCTTGGGGGCATGGGCTACATCGACGAGACACACATCGCCCGCGCCTGGCGGGACGTGCGCCTGGTCACCATCGGCGGGGGGACGTCCGAGGTGATGAAGGAGATTATTTCGAAGCTCGAGGGTTTCTAGGGGCAAGGGCGGCCCAACCCGGGGGGGGGGCGGGGGCCACGGCAGACTGGGTGCCCTTCTCCAACGCGTTCCGGGGTCGTCTACAGTCGCCCGCTCGCTTGCCAAAGGGGCGGATGCATGCGCGCGTGGCAGTGGGCCTTCGTCCTGGCCTTGGCGACCGGCGGCTGTCACACCCAGCGCGGTGAGTGTTTGGCGTTGACACCGGCGCGCGCCGCCGCCATCGACGCTGCCGTGCGCGCCTTCGCCAGCGCGGTGGCGGAGGATGTGACCCGGGATGGTCCGGCGGCCTGGGAGAAGCATCTTGGCCGAAGCCCCGCCTTCTTCATGGCGGCGGACGGCACCTTGGTGTTCCCCAATCGGGCGGCAGCCACGTCGGCCGTCCGGGATCTCGTCCACACCCTGCCGCACGTCGAGCTGCGCTGGGGGGAGGACTTACGCGTGGACCCGCTGGCCGAGAATCTCGCGGGGCTGGCCGCTTCCTACCGGGAACTACAAGTGGATGCGGCCGGGCACCGCCTGGACGAGCGGGGCTTCTTCACCGCCGTGGTCGAGTACGACGCGGGGCGGTGGCAGTTTCGCAATGCGCACTGGTCGGCGGCAGCGCCGGCCCACTAGTGCGCGGCCAGGACTATTTTCCCAAGTTCGACGGCCTCGATGGGTGGCGGGCCTTGGGTCGTTGTCACGGCGCCAGCGGCTCGCGGCTGCGGAGCGTCCTCGGGCCGTAGGGAGTTTGCAGGCGCACGGTGAGTTGCGGCAGCGGTGCCTGGGTGCAGATGTAGCCCAGGCCGAGCGCCTCGAGGCCATGCTGGACGTCGTCGGCCTGCGGGTGCTCGAGCGCGAGGGCCTCCAGACGGCAGCCCGCGTCGGGGAGATGCGAGGCGGGGTGGCGCTGGACATTCCAGACGATGAGACTTGGGGCTACGCCGTCAGCGGGAAGCGTGCCGTCTGTTCGCACGGTGAGTTGCCAGGACAGCCCGTTGCGCTCGAACGCCTCCCACGGCCCTACCTCGAAGCGAAGCGCTGGCAGTGGCAACGAGTCGAAGCGGACGACGAACGTGAGTAGGCAGGGCCCGGCCCGAAGCCGCGCCCGCGTGGAAGGCGCGTCTAGCGTCAGCCACCGAGGGCGGCCCGGGGGCGGCGCGCTTGGATCGACGGCGATGACTTCCAGGTAGGCGTCGTCCCCCAGGCGCAGAAGGCGATTTTCGGTCCCCATGCGCGTGTGCTTGCCCCCGGCGGACAGCCGTACGCCGAGTGCCGCTTCCACGGCCGCCACGCCGGAGGGCAGCGACTCGGCGGCAAGGACAAGGTGGTCGAGCCGGGCCCGGCCGGGTGATGTGCGCCCCGGCGACTGCGCTGGTGCCTTCCCGGTGTCGGCCACGGCAGAGTCCCCGGTGGCGCCCTAGTGGGTGGCCAGAAAGCCGACCAGGGTGGCGTTGAAGGTGTCCGGGTTCTCACGCTGCACGACATGGCTGGCCATCGGGACGGTTTCGCGCGTGGCCTTGGGGATGCACTTGGCGACGGCGTCGCCGACTGCTTCGAAGAAGGGGTTGGTGCGCTCGCCCGTCACCACCAGGGTGGGCACGGCCACCTTGGCCAGTTGCGTACAGGGCAGGGCCGGCGGTGGCGCGGCGAGGAAGAAACCCAGCACGCGCGCGTTGTCGAGGACTTCGCCCTTCAGCGGGGCGGCCAGGTCGTCGTAGGCCCCGTTGCTGGCGTTGGCCCAGTCGTAGAGGAGGCGCGCCGCCTTCTCTGCTTCCTCCGCCCGCAGCAGCGCTTCCATCTGCTGGTACAGCTGGGCGCGCTCGGCGTTCAACGGGCCGAAGTCCGGCTCCACGGCCGCTGCGGCCGAGGTGGCCGGCTCCACCAGCACCAGCGTGCGGACGAGATCCGGGTGGCCGAGGGCCACCTCCAGCGCGAGTTGCGCCCCGGCGCCGTGCCCCACCAGGTGGACGCGGCCCAGGTGCAGCTCCCGAATGACGGCCACCAAGTCCTTGACGTTGTTGGCGTCGGTGTAGTCCGTCCCGTCGCCGTCCCAGGCGTTGGGGTAGTGGTAGCGGCGGCTGTAGGCCACCCGCTGGAAGCGCTTGAAGGCGGGGCCGGTCTGGGAGGCCCAGACGCGCAAGTCGGCAAGGTTGCCGTGGACGAAGACGATGGCCGAGCCGGAGCCATCGCTGGTGAAGGTGAGGATGGCGCCCGGCACGGGCACGGTGCGCGCCTCGGGGATTTGCGGAGAGCGCGGCTCGTAGGCATGGGGCATGTACTGGCAGCCGGCCAGGGCCACCGCTGCCAGCAGCAGGCCGCGGCCCCCGGGCCTGCGGCTACTGCCCGGTCTTCCCTGCCTCACTTCTTCGCGAAGAGTGCCTCGGCCTCCGAGAGGAATCGGTTCCGGTTGGCCTCGCCGATGCGGCCGCCGTCCCCAATCTGGAAGAACTCGCAGAAGTTGGCGTCGTCCTTGTCGCTCGGCACTTCGGCGAACGGCTCCTTGCATTGTTTGGCCACGCTTTCGTCGTAGTGGCGGCACTGGCGACAAGCGTGCAGGTCGTGGCCGCACTCGGGGCAGGTGTCTCCCCGGCCGATTTGGTTACCGACCACGTCCAGACGGCTGCCGCACCATGCGCACCCGGGCATCTCGGGGGCGCACTCTACTGCTCGTCCCCCCACCTTGTGCACTGGCGTCCGGGCGCCGCACCGCGCTAGGGACACAAGGCTGGACATGGGAAAGCCCTACCGGCCGAAAGACCACTACTTCCAGAAGGCGAAGGCCGAGGGGTTTCGGGCCCGGAGCGCCTTCAAGCTGGAGGAGCTGGCTAAGCGCTTTCAGCTGCTCCGCCCCGGCTCGCGCGTGCTGGACCTCGGCGCGGCGCCCGGGGGGTTTCTGCAAGTCATCGCCCAGGCGGTGGGCGCGGCGGGGCTGGCGGTGGGCGTGGACGTCGTCCCCTTGCGTCCCTTCGCGGAGGCGTGGGTGAAGACGGCCGTCCTGGACGTGCTGGCCCCCGACGCCCTGGCCGTGCTGGAGCAGCTGGCGCCTGGGGCCTTCGACGCCGTGCTTTCGGACCTGGCCCCGAAGACGAGTGGCATCCGCAGCAGCGACGAGGCCCGCAGTCTCCGCCTCGCCGAGCGGGCGCTGGAGGTGTCGCGCACCCGCGGCAAGGTGGGGTCGAGCTTCCTGGTGAAACTCTTCATGGGCGGGGACTTCGAGGCCTTCCGGGCCGAGCTGCGCCGGGACTACCAGCAGGTGAAGGTGGTGCGGCCGGAGGCCACCCGCTCGGCCAGCGTCGAGGTGTACCTGGTGGGCCTGGGGCTGAAGGCCCCGGGCGGCCCAGGCTAGGGCGGGCCGACGCGCAGGCGCGCCGCCCGCAGTTTCCCCACCTGGACGAGGTAGCTGCCCGCGGTGAGTTCGGCCTTGACGTCCGAGACGCGGGCGCCGTCCAGGCGCACCGCGCCCTGGGCGATGAGGCGCCGGCCGTCGCTGGTGGACGTGACCAGCCCGGTGTCGGCCAGCGCCCGGACGAGGGGGACGGTGCCCGCGCCTTCGGGGAGCGGCACCGCGAATTCCGGGAGGCTGTCCACGTCCAGCTGCTTCTTCGAAAAGCGGGCGTCGAAGTCCGCCGCGGCGCGGCGGGCCGCCTCGGGCCCGTGGAAGCGCTCCACCATCTCCATGGCGAAGCGTACCTTCACGTCCTTGGGGTGCAGCCGTCCCTCGGCCACCTCGGCCCGGGCGGCGCGCACCTCGGCCAGTGGCCGGGCAGAGAGCAATTCCAGGTACCGCCACATGAGGTCGTCCGAGATGGACATCAGCTTTCCGAACATGCTGTCCGGTGGTTCAGAGACGCCGACGTAGTTGTCCAGGGACTTGGACATCTTCTCGCCGACGATGCGTCCGTCCTGCAGGCGCGCATCCAGCCCTTCGAGGATGGGGCCAGTGAGGATGACTTGCGGCTCGAGCCCGAGCTCGCGCATCAGCGTCCGGCCGACGAGGAGGTTGAAGAGCTGGTCGCTGCTGCCGAGCTCTACGTCGGCCTTGAGGGCCACCGAGTCATAGCCCTGCAGCAGCGGGTAGAGGAGCTCGTGCAGGGCGATGCTCTTGCCGTCGCGGAAGCGCGTCTTGAAGTCCTCGCGCTCCAGCATCCGGGCCAGTGGCCAGCGGGCGGCCAGTCGCACCAGCCCCTCGGTGCCGAGGGCGTCGAGCCACTCCGAGTTGAAGCGCACCTGGGTCCGCCCCTCGTCGAGCACCTTGTACACCTGCGTCTTGTACGTCTCGGCGTTGGCCAGCACCTCGGCGCGGGAGAGCGCCGGGCGGGTGACGTTTTTCCCGGAGGGGTCCCCAATCAGCCCGGTGAAGTCGCCGATGAGGAACACCACCTGGTGGCCGAAGTCCTGGAAGCGCCGCATCCGGCTGAGCAGCAGCGTGTGGCCAAGGTGGAGGTCCGGGCGGCTCGGGTCGAAGCCGGCCTTCACCACCAGAGGCTGCTCCTTTTCATAGGAACGGCGCAGCTTGGCCTTTAGCTCCTCGGCGACGTGCAGCTCCACGGTGCCGCGGGTGACTTCGGCAAACTGCTCCTCGGGCGTGGCGCGGCGCAAAGGAGAGGTCATTGCTGCCGAGCACCTAGCACAGTTGCCCCGGCTCCCGGCGCCGCGAAGGCCGCGTCCTCCGTCAGCACCCAGTGCATCGGCACGTCGCCCGGGCCCACCGGCAGGTCCTCCAGGACGTGCTCCGAGAAGGCGAGCCCCACCCGTACGCTGCCCGCAGGCGCCCGGGCCAGTGTGGCGTCGTAGTACCCGGCGCCCTGGCCCAGCCGGTCGCCCACCCGGGTGAAGCCGAGGCCGGGGACGACGAAGAGGTCAATCGATGGAAGCGGGACGGCCGGGCGTGCTTCCAAGGGCTCCGCAATCCGCAGCCGGCCGGCCGGGGCCAGCTGGGAGGCCGCGTCCACCGCACGGAAATCGAGGCAGCGTCCGGTGGGAGGCACCACCGGGAAGGCCACCGCCTTGCCCTGGGCAACGGCGGCGGCCAGCAGCGCCTCGGTGGGGACCTCGCCGGGGAGGGCGGCGTACAGGGCCACGGTGCGCGCGGCCCGCCATGCGGGCATGGACAGAAGCCGCCCTTGCACGCGCTCCCCGCGGAGGCGGACATCCTCGGGGAGGAGGGCGCGTCGGCGTGCGCGCAGCGCGGCACGGACGCGGGCCTTCTCCTCCGCGTCCTGGGCCTCGCTCATGGCGTGGGGCAGCAGGCAGCTGCCGTACTCCTGAAGAAAAGAGTCCCCCGCCGCTGGGCCGTGTGCGCAGCGTCCATTGAACCCTGTCAGAAAGGTGGGAACCAAGACGGAGGCCGTAGGTCTCCCGCTCTCCACAGGAGGGCGGGCGTGACGCATGGCACCCAAGGATGGCTCCCGGAATGGACGTATCGGTTCGAATTTCTGCCGCGCATCACGCACCCCGCAGGGGACAGCCGGGCCGGGTGCTTCTCGTGCCTCCTTCTTTCCGTCTGAGAGCCCCGAAAGGGTCGAGGGAAGAAGCGACTTCCCTCTGTACAGCTAAGAGTAAGAAGGCCCCCCGGACGGGTCAAGCGAAGCCATGCCGGGCAGACACTTTCAGGCCTTCCGGCACGGCGACGGAGTAGACTGTGTTTTTAGGTGTGCAGGTGCCCGCGGGTTGCCTGCCACCCCCCCGAAGGGGCTCCACCCGCGTCCCGTCCTGTGACTTCCTCTCCGCGCGCCCTGTGCGCCTTCTGGCTCGTTCCGACGCTGGCGCTGGCTGCCCCGCAGCTTCCCGAACGTGCGCGCTGGGGTGGCGACGGCGAGCTGCGCTGGCAGACGCCGGATGCGCTGCGCGTGCTGGGGAAGGCCGGCACCCCCAACCCCTGTGGCTATGAGGCGGGCCGGACGGTGGTGGACGCCGTGTGGGAGGGCAACCTTTTGGTGGGCACGGTGCAGCTGTGCCTGGCCGGCTCCAGCTGTCCGGCGGGCGCACTGGACTACTTCGCCATCTACAACACCTCCGACGGCACGCTGGTGGCAGACCTCCTGCTGCCCGAAGGGTGCACCTCGGCCGGCCTGGACGGGCGCCGGCTGGTGCTGGGCGCCCGGGCGAAGCTGCGCACGGACTTGTCGCACCACCTGGCCCTCGGCACCCAGGCGCTGGAGGAGCGGCGGGGCAAGGCCGCGCGGGCCGAGTTCGAGAAGGCACTGCAGGCCAAGGAGAACCCGGCCAGTTCCTACCTCGGCCTCGGCATGGCGGCCGTGCTGCTGGGTGAGAATGACGCGGCCATCGGGGCCTACAAGAAGGCCTTCCAGTACGCCCCCGGGGACCTCGTCCTCTACAACCTGGCGTGCGCCGAGGCCCGCAAGGGCGACCTCGAGGAGTCCTTCCAGGCCCTGGACGACGCGATGAAGCACGGCTTCGCTTCGGCGGAGGAGATGGCGCACGACCCGGACCTGCAAGCGCTGCAGACCCAGGACGCGGCGCGCTTCGCCCTCCTCCTGCAGCGGGCGCGGGCCAACGCCGCCCACCGGCCGGCCCGGGCCTCCGGACGGGGCGCCCCGTGAGTCCCTTCGCCCAGGCCGGCTGGCACCCGGGACGGGTGTTCGGGCAGTACGAGGTGCTCGCCCCGCTCGGCCGGGGGGGCATGGCGGAGGTGGTGCGGGCCCGGACGCTGGGCGGCCCGTGGGCAGGTCAGCAGGTGGCCCTCAAGCGGCTGCTGCCCGAGCTCGCGCAGGTGCCCACCTACGTGCAGCGCTTCGCGCGGGAGGGAGAGCTCGCGACGACGCTGAACTCGCCCCACATTGTGCAGACGCTGGAGGTGGACCTCTTCGAGGGCATCTGCTTCATCGTCATGGAGTGGGTGGACGGTCGGGACCTGGCCCAGGTGCTGCGCAAGTGCCGCGAGCGCCACATCCCGGTGCCGGTGGACTTCGCGGTCTACCTGACGCACGTGCTGCTGGAGGCGCTGGACTACGCCCACCACGCGCGGAACGCGCGCGGGGAGCCGCTCGGTCTCATCCACTGCGACGTCTCCCCCTCCAACGTCTTCATCTCCCGAGGCGGCGAGGTGAAGCTGGGAGACTTCGGCATCGCCCGGGTGCGGACGGTGCGGGGACGGGATGCCCAGCTGGCCGGCAAGCCCTACTACCTGGCCCCGGAGGTGCTGCAGGGCGAGGTGGACCAGGGCGCGGACGTCTGGGCGGTGGCCATCATGCTGTATGAATTGCTGACGCTGCAGCGCCCCTTCCAGGGGCGGGACCCGGAGTCCGTCTTCGCCGCCATCGAAGCCGGGCGCTGGCGGCCCCTGTCCGAGGCCCGCCCGGAGGCCGGCGCGGCGCTGGATGCGGCCATGGCCCGCGCGCTGGACCCGGACCCGCAGCGGCGCTTCGCCACTGCCGCGGACTTCGCCCGCGCGCTGGAGCCCTTGTACGACGAACGGGTGGGGACGCCGCTGGCCATTGCGGCGCTGGTGCGGGGCCTCTTCGGCGCCTTCGAGGAACTCCCCGCGCTGTAGGCCCCCCGAAAAGGGGGCCGACGCCTTCAGGCCGCCGCAGCGCCGAGGCCGAGGCGCGTCACGTGGCGGACGAGCGCGTCCACGGCCGTGTCCACCTCGTCCGCCGTGGTGCGCGGGCCCAGGGACACCCGCAGACTGGAGCGGGCCGCCTTCGGCTGTAGCCCCATGGCGGTGAGGACATGGCTTGCCTGCAGCGTGCCCGAGGCGCAGGCGGCCCCGGTGGAGACGCAGATGCCGTCCAGGTCGAGGGCAATGAGAAGTGTCTCGGCGTCGATGCCGTCGAAGCGCAAGTTGGTGGTGTTGGGGACGCGGGGGGCCGTCCCATTCACGCGCGCCCCGTGCGTGCGCTCCAGCACTGCATGCTCGAGACGGTTTCGCAGCGCCGCCGTCCTTCCGGCCATCTCGGCCAGGCCCTGCTGGGAAAGTTCCAGCGCTAGGGCGAGCGCCTCGGCCAAGGCCACCGACGGGGTGCCGCCCCGCCGGCCCCCTTCCTGGTGTCCCGCCGAGAGGGCCTCCAGCTTCACCCCCCTCCGCACGACGAGGACGCCGACGCCCGCAGGCCCGCCAAACTTGTGGGCACTCAAGGAGAGGAGGTCTGCGTCCACGTGGCGAAGCGAGACCTCCACCTTCCCGACCGCCTGCACGGCGTCGGTGTGGAAGAGGATGCCCGCCGCCCGGGCGGCGCGGGCCACCTCGGCCACCGGCTGCAGGACGCCCGTCTCGTTGTTGGCCCACATCAGCGAGCAGAGAGCGACGTCCGGGCCGAGCTGCGCCAGCAGCGCCTCGGCCGGCACCTGGCCATCCGGGGCGGGGGGCACCTCGGTCACCGTGGCCCCCAGCGCCTTCAGTTGCTGGGCGGCGAAGACGACCGCCGGGTGTTCCACGCTGGACGTCACCACGCGGGTGCGGTGCGGCTCCGGACGGGCCAGCCAGCTCCCCTTGATGGCCAGCGCATCGGCCTCGGTGCCGGACGCCGTGAACACCACCTCGCGCGGCTCGCAGCCCAAAAGGCGAGCCACGCGCGCCCGGGCCGTGTCGAGCCGGGCGCGGGCGGCCCGTCCAGTCGCGTGCACGCTGCTCGGGTTGGTGGGCAGGGTGGTGGAGAGGGCACGCGCCAGGGCCTCCGCCACCTCGGGGGCGAGCGGGGTGCTGGCGTTGTGGTCGAGGTACACCATTCGGGGGGGGGCGGCCGTCCGGGGGGGACTCTAGCCCGTCCGGGGGGGACTCTAGCCCGTCCGGGGGGGACTCTAGCCCGTCCGGGGGGGCGGCTACGTGTCGCCGGCCAGGAGCGAGCGCGGGGCCTGGCCGGTGGCGCCGAAGGCCTGGAGGAAGTCGCGCAGCAGCTTGCGCTTCAGTCGGGCGGCGGCGTCGCGGGAGGCGGGCAGGGGCAGGCGCGCGCCGGCCATGCTGCCGTGTCCGCCGGCCGAGCCGCCGCGGTTCTCACACAGCTCGCGCATCAGTCGGCCGGCATTCATCCGCCGGTCGCGCACGCGCAGGGAGACGTAGAGGCTGCCCTGGTAGGTGCCATAGGCGAGCGACCACTTCACCCCTTCCAGGGACATGAGGCGCTCGGCCACCTCGGCCACCATGTCCGGGGTGTAGATGTCCTTCAAGTCCGCGACGACGACGGTGTCGCCGTACAGCTTCGCCCGTTCGATGGCCAGGTGGTACAGCCGGAAGTACTCGGCCGGGAGGTCCGGATGTTCAATCCGGCCGAGCAGGTGCTTGTCCACGCGCGGGAAGAGCCAGAGGTAGGCCTCCACGTCGCGGGGCGTCGTCTGCCGGCCTAAGTCCCGGCTGTCCGTCTTGATGCCGTAGAAGAGGGCGGTGGCCATTTCCGCGGAAGGCTCCAGCCGCGCGGCCCGCAGGTACTCCACCACCATGGTGGAGGTGGCGCCGAAGTCCCCGCCCACGTCCGCGAAGGGGGCCTGGAGACTCCCGTCCCGCAGCGGGTGGTGGTCCACCACAATGTCCACCGGGTAGCGGGGCGGGATGGAATGGTTTCCGGTGGGGGGCTGGGTGTCCACCAGGCCCAGCAAGTCGTACTCGTCGAAGACCACCTGGCTGACGGGGACGACGGGAAGGTGAAGCACCTTCACCAGGGCCAGGTTCTCCGAGCGGCCGATGATGCCGCCATAGGCCGCGTGGGCCTGTAGGCCCCCCTTCCGCTCGAGGAGGAAGGTGAGTCCCACCGCGGCCGCCAGGCTGTCCGGGTCCGGGTTGTCGTGGGTGAGGACGAGGGCGCGCTTGCGATGGTGGGCCAGCTCGAGCAGCGCGCCCAGCTTGTCCCGGGCCGGCATGTCCGCCAGGGGCGTTTCCGGGGGCTCCTCGGACTTCGTTCGACTCGACAACGGGGACGGCATGGGGGGACGAGCGCCTCTTGCTGCCGGACCGGGAGCCGGGGCCTTCTGCCATAGCTCTCCGGACGGGGGGTTTCCAGCGCGCCGGGCGGGCAGCCGGCCAACCCCTCGCATTGCCTGGGAAATTTCCGGGTGGCCCGGGGGCCGCCGCCACGCCCCGTCCGTCGTCGTTTCCCGCCCACGTCCCGGGCGGGGGGTCAACAGACGCCTGGCCCCCCCCAGCTGCTGGGCGTTGCGTCCGCGCTCGGGCTGCAGGGCGGGCCGGTTCGCCTGGCTCAGCCGGCCGGCGCGCGCTGCGGGCGCGGACGCGGGCCTTGCACCAGCGACTGCAGGCGCCGCAGCGTCGCCCGGTAGCGGTCTGGCCGGGGGGTTTCCAGCACCGCTGGGGTGTGCCGGAAGCGCTCGTCGTTGACGAGGGCACGGAAGCCGCGCAGGCCCATGGCCCCGTGGCCCACCTCGGCGTGCCGGTCCTTCCGGCAGCCCAGGGGCCCGACCGAGTCATTCAGGTGGAAGCAGCGGATGCGCCGAAGTCCGAAGCGGCGGATGGACTCGTCCAGCACGGCCGTCATGCCGGGCCGGGTGGAGACGTCATAGCCGGCGGCAAACAAATGGCAGGTGTCCAGGCAGATGCCGAGGCGCGATGGGCTGGAGGCGCGGAGGAGGATTTCCTCCAGATGTTCCAGCCGCCAGCCCAGGCAGTTTCCCTGGCCGGCGGTGACTTCCAGGCAGACGCGCGGCCGAAGGCCCGGCGTCCGCGCGTGAATGTCGTCGAGGGCCCGGGCGACGCGGCGAAGCCCGGTGCGGACGTCCGGGTGGCTGCCCGGGTGCAGCACCAGCGAGGGGATGGCCAGTGCCGCGCAGCGCTGCAACTCATCCACCACCGCCGAAACCGAACGTTCCCGCAGCAGCGGGTCCTCGGTGGCGAGGTTGACGAGGTAGCTGCCGTGGGCGATGGGCGCCAGGGCCCCGGCGCGCGCCTGCCGGCGGAAGGACAGGGCTTCGGCCTCCAACAGCGGCGGCGACGTCCAACCGCGGGCCGACCGGGTGAAGACTTGGAGGCTTCGGCCCCCGTCGGCATGGGCCCGGGAAATGGCTTGGGAGATGCCGCCCGCGATGGAGGTGTGGGCGCCGAGCCGCATGGTGCGCCCCCGGCGGTGCGCCCTTAGTTGATGGCGCGGTAGCGGCGCGCCTGGTCCCGGAAGAACTTCAGCCCGTTGTCGAGCGAGTTCTCCATCGCATCCATGAGGAGGGTGCGGAAGGTGGAGGGCGTGCCGCGGAACGCCTCGTAGTAGCGCTGCCGGTCGATGGAGTGGATGACGCAGGGCAGGTAGCCGTGCCGCTGCAACAAGAGGTTGCTCGCCACGCGGCCCACCTTCCCGGAGTGCTCGGAGAAGGGGAAGATTTGCAGGAACTGGAACTGGAAAGTCGCCGCCTGCTTGATGGGGTGGTACTCGCGGAACTCCGTTGAACCGGTGAATTCCACTAGCTTCTCGAGAAGGGCCGGGATTTTCGCCGGCTGGGCGATGTCGTGGAAGTAGGTCCGGTGCAACGGCATGTCGCGCCGCAGGCCGGCCCGGTCGCGCTCCTTGGTGAGTTCCTTCTCGGTGCGCTCGCGCCGCTCCGCGGCCGCCCGGGAGGCCTGGGCCTCGGGCGTGTTGCCGAGCAGCAAGTCGTGGATGCGCTTGATGACGGTCATCGACACCGCCGACTGCTTGCGGCCAGCGGACTTGGCTTCCTCGCGGATGTAGTCGATGGCGGCCTTGTGGTTGCGGATGTCCAGCACGGCCGGCACCATGGACGCATCCGGTGGGCCGTCCGGGTGCAGCGCCGCCTGCAATTCCTGCGGCGCGTACACCACGCCCTCGAGCGCGTTGTCGTGGTACACCCAGGACATCTCGAAGCGGTCGAGGAACTCGCGCGCCTTGGGATGCTCGGCGAAGAGTTCACGCAACGACTCGTTCTTGTCGTCGATTTCCTGGTAACGCTCTTTCACGGGGCCGGGGCGCGCACGCGTCGAGAGCCAAGGGGCGCCTCTCGAACGGGCGCGGGACAATAGAGTCCCGGAGGCAACTCCGCAAGGGCGACGTGGCCAGCGTCGCACGGCCCAGCGGCTGCCGTCGGGGCGCCCGCCCCCCATTTTGGGGTGAACCGCGCTCCTCAGACGTACGTCAGCCACTCCGCGTACGTCGGCGTCTGCCCGCGCACGGCCCGGAAGTAGGCCTCCTGCAGCGCCTTCACCACTGGCCCCGGGCGGCCCGCGCCGACGGCGCGGTTGTCCACTTCCCGCACCGGGGTGATTTCGGCCGCGGTCCCGGTGAAGAAGACTTCCCGGGCGAGGTACAGGGCGTCCCGGGTGAAGGGCACCTCCTCCACTGTGTGGCCGAGCTCGCGCAAGAGGGCAATCGCCGTCTTGCGGGTGATGCCGTCGAGGATGGGGGAGGAGAGGGGGGGCGTCTTCACCACGCCCTCCTGGCTGATGAGGAAGACGTTCTCCCCGGAGGCCTCGGCCACCAGCCCGGTGAGGTCCAAGAGGATGGCCTCGTCATAGCCGGCCTGCACCGCCTCCCGCTTGGCGAGGATGGAGTTGACGTACTGCCCGGTAATTTTTCCGCGCGCCATGCTGACGTTGATGGGGTTTCGGCAGAAGCTGCTCACCTTGGCGCGGATGCCCTCGCGCATCCCCTTCTCGCCCAGGTAGGCGCCCCAGTCCCAGGCGGTGATGGCCACCCGGGTGGGGTTGATGGCCCCGAGGCCCATCGCGCCGTCGCCCATGAAGGCCAGCGGCCGCAGGTACGCCCCGCCCTTGAAGCGGTCCTTCTGTGCCCGCAGCAGCTCCAGGCAGGCCTCGCTGAGGGTGGCCTCGTTCCACGGCATCTTCAGCTGGACGATGTGCGCCGAGTCGAAGAAGCGCCTCAGGTGTTCCGGCAAGCGGAAGATGGCAAGCCGTCCGTCGACGGTGGCGTAGGCGCGGATGCCCTCGAAGACGCCCAGGCCATAGTGCAGGGCGTGCGTCATCACCGGCACCTGCCCGTCGGCCCACGCCACCAGCTTTCCATCGAGCCACATGCGGTCCGCGGTGAGGACTGTCGAGGAGGTGGAGCTCATGAGGGGCAGAGTGTTTGAGGTGACGCCCCCCAAAGTCAAAGCCCGCCGCGCTTGTCCTTCCCCTTTTGCAGCCGGTGGGCCCAGCTCAGGATGGACAACTCCTTCAGGGCGTCCCCGCTCGAGGGGTTGCATTCCAGCGCCCTTTCGAAGGCCCGGGTGGCCTCCTCCGCGCGGCCCAGGGCCTTGAGGACGTAGCCCAGGAACAGGTGGGCCTTCTCCAGGGTGGGGCTGAGTGCGACGGCGCGCTCCAGGGCGGCGCGCGAGATTTGCGCCTCCTCGGCGACGTCCGGGGACTGCTGGAAGCGCGCCCAGCCGAGGTAGGCCACGAATTCCCCCTCCTCGGGCTGCAACTGCACCGCCTCCTCGAAGAGGACACGCGCCCCGGCGACGTCGCCCGCGGCGAGCAGCTGCTGGCCGCGCCGGAAGGTGCTCTCGGCCTGAAGCATGCGCCCCACTGCCTCCCCGACCTCGTGTCGGACGCCCCCCGAGCCGAGCTGGCTCCGGTACTCGGCCCGCGCGGCCGCGTCCACCAGGGCGTCGCGGGCCTTGCCGAGCAGCTCCTGGATGGCAGCCGCCAGCTTCTGCACCTCGGCGCTGGAGGAACCGACGAACTTGTCCAGGTGGTACTCGCGCACCAGTTCCCGGTGGGCGCGCCGCACCTCGTCCGGCGGGGCGTCGGAGCGCACGCCGAGCAATTCGAAGAAGTCCATTCGCCTCATGGCGGCGAGGGTGCCGAGCAGCCGCTCGCGCTGCGCGCCGTCCTCGTCCTCCACCACCTCATCCTTGAGCTCGAGCGGCTCCTCGTCGTCGTCCGCCCCCTGGGGAATCTCCTGTGTGACGGCCTCCACGCTGGACACCTCGGCCGCCTCGGGCTCGGCCGGCCGCTCCCGGCGCTCGGTGCGCAGCTCCACCATCTGCGAGGCGAGCAGGGCGTACAAAAGCCGGTCGGTGTCGAGCGGCGGCAGCAGCGCCAGCGCGCGCAGGTCGGCCACCGTGCGGCTGCCGTCCATCTTCGCGAGCAGCTGCAGCTCCTCTTCGCCGAGGCCCATGTCCTGACCGGCGAACAGGGGGTCCTCGGTGGGCCACACCACCCGGTCGGAAACGTCGCCCAGCCGGGCGCGCAGGCGCGCCTCGTCGAAGCCGCGGCGGACACCCTCGTGGATGATGGCGGCGGGGGACAGTTCCAAGCGCACCGTGTCCGGCGGGGCCTGCAGGGCGGGGTTGAACTGCCACTCCCCGCTGAACCAGGAGAAGACGTCCATCAGCTTGAGCCGCAGCTGCAGGTCCAGCGCGTAGCGCAGGTTGTGGGGGCTGATGACGCCCATCTCGATGAGGACGGTGCCCTGCTGGCGCCCGGAGGCCTTCATCCGCTCGAGCGAGGCCCCGCAGTCCGCCTCCGACAGCATGCCCTCGCGCACCATGACGCGGCCGAGACACTCCCCCAGGCGGTTGCTCTTCACGCTGACCGGCACGCCCTGGCGGAGAAAAATAATCTTCTTCACCTTGTCCCGGCGCAGCAGCAGCGCGCCGGTGGCGCCCTGCCGGTGCAACGAGGCGAGCACCTCGGCAAAGGGGGCCTCGGAGAAGTCCCCGCGCGCCGCGGCTGCGGGGGCGAGCGCCGAGTCCACCTGGGCCGCCTCGGCGCGCGCCCGCGGGTCGGCCAGCGGGTCGCCGCGGGGGGACTCCGGGACGGGGGTGGGCGGCGGGGGCGGGCTGGGGTAGCGGTCCTTCAGGACGTCCCGCAGCTTCTCGAAGAGGGCCCCCAGCTTGAAGGGCTTCTCGACGAAGGCGGCCGCGCCGTGGCGCTCCACCGCTTCCTGGGCCTGCAGGCGGGACTTGTAGATGCCGGAAATCATCAGCACCGGCACCTGGGCGCCGGCCGGGGTGGACTTGATGCGCCTGGCCACTTCATAGCCGTTGAGGAGCGGCAACAGGACGTCCAGCACCACCACGTCGAAGGGGCGCTGCTCGAAGGCCTTGAGGGCCGACTCGCCGTCGCGCTCCATGGTGACGTTGAAGCCGGCGCCCCTCAGCGCATCGCCGAGCATCCGCTGCACGTGGCGGTCATCGTCGACGACGAGGACGTGGACAGGTTCGCTCGAAGACAAGCGCTTCCCCCAGCGCGCGCCCCCATGCGCTGCGCTCGGGCGCTCTAGTTAGCACGGCCCTCCGAGCAGCACACGGTGGTAGGCGGCCCGAACGGCCTCGGCCTGCCGGCGGTAGGCGGCGAGGAAGGCCCCCCCTGGGTCAGCGCCGCCATGGCCCAGCCGCCGGGCCAGCAGCGCCAGCGGTGCCCCGGTGGTGGGCAGGCGCGCCAGGGCCCGTCCGTGCACCAGCCGGAGCCGGTTTTCCACCCGCCGGTGGAAGAGGTAGCCGCTGCGCAGGGTGAGGGCATCCCCGGGGGCGAGCAGGCCCGAGGCCTGCAGGGCCTCCAGGGCGGCCAGGGTGTTGGGCCGCCGCACCGCCGGCACCCGGCCCCCGGACTTCAGCTGCAGGTACTGGGTGGCGAATTCCACGTCCACCAGGCCGCCGTGCCCGGCCTTGGGGTCCAGCTCGCCCGCCGTCTCGCCGGCGACTTCCACTTCAATGCGCTGGCGGTGCCGGTGAATCTCCTCGGCGGCCCCGGCCGGCAGTGGCCTCTCATAGACGAGGGGCACCACCACCTGGGCCACCAGCGCCGCGCCGAAGCGGGTGTCCCCGGCCACGGCGCGCGTCTTCACCAGGGCCTGCCGCTCCCACAGCTGGGCACGCCGTTCATGGTGCTCGCGGAAGGCCGTCTCACTCACCACCAGCGTGCCCTGGTTTCCGCTGGGCCGCAGCCGGGCGTCCACCTGGTACAGCCGCCCCTCGCGCAGCTGCACCGTCAACAGCGAGAGGAGCCGCTGCACCAGCCGGGCGAAGTACTCCGGGTGGCCGATGGGGGGCCGCGTCCCGCCGGCTGTCTCCTCGTCGGTGCCCCCGCCCTGGTAGACGAAGAGGAGGTCCAGGTCCGACTGGTAGCCGAGCTCGGCGCCGCCCAGCTTCCCGAGGCCCAGCACGGCCAGGGCGGCGCGGCCCCCGGCGCGCAACCGTGGCGCGCCGAAGCGCTCCCGCAGCTCGGCCTCGGCCTGGAAGAGGCAGGCGTCCAGCAGGGCGTCGGCCAGCGCACTCAGCTGGGTGGCCACCTCCGGCACGTCGAGTTCCCCGGCGATGTCGGCCAGGCCGATGCGCAGCACCTCCTCGTTCTTGAAGCGGCGCATCGCCCCGAGGCGCTCCTCGTCCAGGGGCGAGCGCGCCAGCCGGCCGCCGAGCTCCGCCGCCAGGCGCTCCACCGGCTTGTGCGGCCCTCCGCTGCTCTCCTGCACCAGCAGGTCCAGGAGTTCCGGGTTCCGGACGAAGTACCCACTGAGAAAGGCGCTCTGGCCAAACAGGCCCACCAGGCGCCGGCCGACGGCGGGCCGCTGCAGCAAAAGCCGCAGGTAGCCCACCGGCGCCACCAGGGAGGAGAGAAACTCCGCCAGGAAGAAGAGGGCCTGGTCCGGGTCCGGGCTGCGTGCGCACTCCGAGAGCAGCACCGCGGCTGGCAGGCCCGGGCCCGGCCCCTCCTGCAGGCCGCTCTGGAGCAGCGTACGCCGCAGCCGTTCGAGCGAGCGCAGCGAGGCCTCGGCATCGGCGAAGCCACGCGCCTCCAGGGCCTCGGCCCGGCGCTCATCCGGCAGCTCCGCGTCCAGGGCCAGGGCCAGCAGCGGCTCATCCGGCGCCTCGTTGCGCGCCGTCTGACCGAGCAGCGTCTGGAAGGCGGAGGCGACGAAGCGCCGGTGGCGGTCGAGCTCGCGGTCCAGCGCCTCGGCAGACGCAAGACCCAAGGTGCGGGCCAGGCGCAGGCGCTCTCTCGGGCTACTGGGCAGGGTCTGCGTCTGCTGCTCCTCCACCATCTGCAGCCGGTTCTCCACCCGGCGCAGGAAGAGGTAGGCGTCGGCCAGCGCATCGGCGTCGCGCTGGGCGAGCAGACCCGCGTCCGCCAGGCGCCTCAGCGCCAGAAGCGTGTTGCTGACGCGTAAGGGGGGGGCCTTGCCCCCGTGCAGCAGCTGCAGGGCCACCGCGAAGAATTCCACCTCGCGGATGCCGCCCGGCCCCAGCTTCACGTCGTCGGCGCTGGCCTTGCCCCGCAGGTCAATCTCGGCCTTCAGCGACCGCAGCGCGTCCACCGCCCCGAAGTCCAGGCTGCGTCGCCAGAGGAAGGGGGCCAGCCCGTCGAGGAATTCCCTCGCCAGCCCCTCGTCCCCGGCCACGGCGCGCCCCTTCACCCAGGCGGCCCGTTCCCAGGTGCGGCCGGCCCTTTCGTAGTAGTGCAGGGCGGCGCGCAGGGACAGCACGGCCGGCCCGCCACGGCCTTCGGGCCGCAGCCCCAAGTCCACCCGGAAGCAGAAGCCGTCTTCCGTCACCTGGCCGAGGGCGCGGGTGAGGCCCTCGGCCACCCGGGCGTAATAGGTGAGGGTGGGGACGCTGCCGTGGGTGCCGCCGGACGTCTCCCCCTCCCCCCGGTAGAGGTACACCAAGTCCACGTCCGAGCTGAAATTCAAGTCCCCACCGCCCAGCTTCCCGAGGCCCAGCACGCAGAAGCCCTCGGGGTTGGGCGTCCCGTGCCGGACGCGCAGCGCCGCCTCCAGCGGCGGCAGCGCCGCCCGCAGCACTGCCTCGGCAACGTCCGCCTGCTCCCGCCCCACCTCCTGCAGCGGGGCATGGGCCCAGAGGTCTCGCGCCGCCAGGCGCAACAGGGAGCGGGCCTTGAAGCGGCGCAGCCGCCGGTGCAGGCCGTCCCGGTCCGCCACCGCGACGCCGGACACGGCCCCGCGCGCCGCGGCCAGGGTGCGCTCGCGGGGCCAGGGGCGCTCCAGCCGGGCGCCCGCCAGCCAGCGCAGCAGCCCCGGCCGCAGCGCCAGAAGGCGCGCCAGCACTTCGCTGCCCTGCACCAGGGCCACCACCAGTCCGGCGGGCGCCTCGGGCGCCCCGGCCAGCGCGGGCACCAGGCGCTCCAGGGTGGACAGGACGGCCGGGCCGTCAAAGGTGGCGTCGGCGGCCTGGACCAGGGCCCGGGCGCGAGCGTCCCCCAGGGCCGCGGACAGACGCGCTTCGGCGCGAGGGGCCGCTTTTGCAGAAGGCGGACGGCCCACGGCCATGGGCGCTTTCCTCAGGCCTGGGCGAGCTGCGGGACGTGCGGCCGGGCCCGCTCGGCGTCGGACTCGTATTTGAGGACGACGTTGAGGGTGGCCGCCACTAGCTCCGGCGTCAGCACGTCCGCGTTGAGAAGCACCAGGCTGTGGGCCCAGTCCAGGGTTTCGCTGATGGAGGGCGGCTTCTTGAGCTCCATCTCCCGCAGCTTGGCCACCGCCGCCACCACGCCCTCGGCCAGCCGGGCCGGCAACGCCGGGAAGCGGCTGCGGAGGATGCGCAGCTCACGCTCGCGGCTGGGAAAGTCAATGTGCAGGTGCAGGCAGCGCCGCTTGAGGGCGTCGGACAGCTCGCGCGCAGCGTTGGAGGTGAGCACCACCCGGGGCACCGCGGTGGCGCGCAGCGTCCCCAGCTCGGGAATGGTGACGGCGTTGTCGGCGAGGACTTCCAGGAGGAAGGCCTCGAATTCCGGGTCCGCCTTGTCCACCTCGTCCACCAGAAGCAGCGCCGGCTGGGGCGACAGCAGCGCCTGGAGGATGGGGCGGGGAAGCAGAAAGCGCTGGGAGAAGAAGACGGCGTCGCTTCGGGCAATGCGGTCCGCCGCCTCGCCAAGGGTGCCAGCGCCCTGCAGCGTCTCGCCGATTTTGTCCTTCAACAGCTGCGTGTACAGAAGCTGCTTGGCGTACTCCCACTCGTAGAGGGCCTTGCTCTCATCCAGCCCCTCGTAGCACTGCAGGTGGATGAGGGGACGGCCCAGCGCGCGGGCGAGCGCGCGGGCGAAGGCCGTCTTCCCGACGCCGGCCGGCCCTTCCACCAGCACCGGCTTCTCCATGTTGTCGGCGAGAAAGGCGCAGGTGGCGATTTCGCGCGACGCCAGGTAGCCGGTGGCCTCCAGCCGCGTCAGCGTCTCATCGACGGAAAGCAAGACAGGAGTGGGCGGGGGCGAGGGCACGGGGGGGGGAGAAGGGCCTGGAAGCTTAGTGGTTTCGTCCCCTTCGCGCATCGGCGCCATCGCTTGGGGCCAGTCGCGTCTGTAGGGGGCGGCCTTCAGCCCAACGCCAGACGGACGGCCACCGCCAGGCCCGCCACCAGCATGGCGATGCCCAGCGTCCGGCGCAGCGTCGGCTGGGGCAAGGCATGCGCCAGGGGGGTCCCCACGGCGATGCCGAGGCTGAGGGCCACCGCGACAAACGCCCCCAGCCGGACGTCCAGCCGTCCTTCGCGCAGGGCGGCCAGCGAGGCGACGGCGGAGATGGGCACCTGGATGAGTTGGCCAAGTCCCAGCGACAGCAACACCGGTTGCCGCAGGGCCACCAGCAGCGGCACCAGCAGGAAGGCGCCCCCGGCGCCCACCAGCGCGGAGACGCAGCCGGTGAGGGCGCCGAGGAGAAGCAGCGCGCCGCCCCCCAGCGCCCGGCCGAGGGCGGCAGGTGGGGGCGCCCGGCCGAGGGCGTTCAGCCCCGCCGTTACCAGCACGGCGGCGATGAGGGCCTGCAGGACGGCGCCCGAGACGAGGGTGGCCGCCTGCGCGCCGAGGTACGCTCCGGGCAGCGCGGCGGCGCTGAGCCAGCCGGCCATGCCCCAGGGGATGGAGCCCCGTCGGGCGTACAGCAACACCGCCAGAAGCCCGCTCCACAGGTAGCTGAAGAGCGCCACCGGAATGGCGGCGTGCACGGGCAGCCCCACCCCGTAGGTGAGAAAGGGCACCAGCAGCACCCCGCCCACGCTGGTGCAGCCGAGAGCCACGCCCAACAGAAGTCCGAACAGACCGACGACGAGGGCGGTGGTGAGACTCATCCCCATTCGAAAGGGTGGGTGCGCCTCCTGTCCCCCAGCGGGAGGCTCCGGGACTAGCGGCGGGGCTTGTCCAACTCGTCCACCAGGGCGTTCCAGTCCTCGGGGTCCGGACGCCGCCCGGATTGGCTGGTCTCGGGGATGCGGGGCAGGGGAGCCGCCACCGGACGGCTGACGCCGGGGCTGGAGATGCGGGGCACCGCCGCGTCCGCGGCAACGGGCACCTCCTGGCTGCTGCGGGTAACGGGGGCGCTTGGGCGCGCCTTCAGCCGCGCCAGTTCCAGCTCGGCCACCTTCAACGCCCGGCTGCGCTCCTGGACGGCGGCCTGCAGCCGCGCCACCTCCTGCGCCTTGGCGGCGTCGCGGCGCTCGAGCTCTGCCCGCTGGCGCGCCACCAACTCATTCACCTCGGCCGCCATGCGCCCTTCGAGTTCCTTGCGCTCCTTCTGCGCCTGGGCCAGCCGCGACGCGGCCTCGTTGGCGCGCGCGTCTGACGCGGCCAGCTTGGCCTGCAGGTCCCGCTCCGTCCTCACCTTGGAGGAGGCCGAGGCCTCCAGCGCATTCTCCAGCTCCTGCGCCCGGCGCGTCCTGGCAGTGGCAGTGGTGGTGGCCTGGCCCAGCGCCGCCTCCAGCTCCGCGATGCGGGCCGCGGCGGCCTGCCGTTCCGCTGCGGCGGCCCGCTCGACCGACGCGACGTGGCTGGCCACGTCTTCCTGGCTGGCCCGGGCCTCCGCCTCGGCGGCTTCCAGGTGTGCCCGGTACTCCTCGGCCTGGGCCGTGGCCTGACGCAGCTGCGCGCCCAGCCCCTCCTTCAGCCGCTCGCGCTCGGTGGCGCTTTCCGCCTGCAGCGCCGCCAGCGCCTGGCGGCGCTTCTCGGACTCGGCGCCGGCGCGCTCCGCCTCCCGGGTGGAGGCCAGAAGCTCCTCGGAAAGCTCGGCCGTCTGCCGTTGCAGCCCCTCTTGCAGCTCTCGCAGCCGCGCCTCGGCCGCCCGCAGCTGCTCGCCCTTGCCTTGGGCGTCGCGGGCGAGTGCGTCGCGTTCCCGCCGCGCCTCTGTCTGCAAGTCCGCCATGCGCGTCCGGGCGTCCTCCACCTGTTGCACCAGGGCGGTGAGGTCTCCGCGAAGCAGCTCCTCGCGCCGCCCCGCTTCCTCCTGGAAGGCGGCCAGCCGCTCCTCGACGTGCATCCGCTCGTCCTCGGCGGTGGCGGCACGGGCGGTGAGCTGGGTGACTTCAGCCATCCGCGCGCCGAGCTCGAGCTTCAGGTGGCTGTGCTGGTCCGTCAGATCGGCCAGCTCCGCCTCCAGGGAGGCGAGGCGTGCCGCCTGGGCCGTCGCCTGCTGATCGGCGCGGGCCAGACTCGCGCGCTGCTCTTCCACCGCGGCGCGCGAGTTCTCCAGGGCGTCGGTGGTGCGCTGCAGCCCTTCTTGGGTTTCCAGCACCAGCTGCTCGGTGGAGGCCAGTTGGGTTTGCGACTCGGTGAGGGCCGCCTGGGTGGCGTCCAGCTCCCCGCGCAGGGAGGCCAGCGCGCTCTCGCGCTCGCCCAGCGTCGCCTCGAGGCTGGCCACGCGCTCGGTGAGGGAGCGGCCGTGCGCGTCCGCCTCCTCTAGCTGCCGCATGAATTCTGCAGCGGCCACGCCCCGGACCTCCAGCTCGCCGTGCGCGGTGGCGAGCTCGGCGTCGCGCTCCTGCAGGGCTGCGGTCGTGGCGGCCAGCCGGCCCGCGACGTCGGCGTGGGCCGCCCGCTCGGCGGACAGCTCCTGCTCGGTCCCCTGGTGCTGCCGCTGGCTGTCTTGCAGGCGCGAGGTGAGGTCCGCCTCGGCGAGCCGCTTGGCCTCCACCAGCGCTGCGTACTCGCTGCCGAGCTCCGCCTCGCGCTCCTCGGCGGACGCCCGGGCTGCGTCGAGCTCGCCCTCCAGCTCGCCGATGCGCTCCAGCTTGGCTTGGATTTGCCGGTGGAAGTCCGCGTCGGCCGCCTCACGCTGTTCCACGGAGGTGGCGAGCTCGCGCTCGGTGGCGGCCAGCTTGGCGTCGCGCTCGGCGAGCCGGTCCGCCATTTGCGCCGTGAGGTGCTCCACCTCCAGCCGCAAGTCCTCGCCATGGGCCGTCGCCGCCCCCAGCTGCGCTTCCAGGGCGTGCTCGGCCTCGGCATGCTCGGTGTCGGCCTTGGCCCGGGCCTCGGTGAGGGCCTGGACTTCCTCGTCCCGTGCCCGCCCGTGCGCCTCGGCCCGGCTGGCCCGGGCCTCCAGCTCCTGGAGGGTGGCGGTGGCGGCGGCGCTGGCCTTCTCCGACCCCTCCTTTAGGGAGGCGATGGTGCGGGCGTTCTCCTCGTCGTGGGCGTTGCGCTCGGCCTCCGTGCGCGAGAGAGCCTCACGCAACAGGGCGAGCTCGGTGTCCAGCTGTCCGGCCCGCGCCGTCTGTTGGGCGAGCTCCTCCGTCAGCTTCTGCTCTCGGACCTCGGCCTCCAGCGTGCTGACCTGGAGCTGGCGCTCGAGGGCGGCGTGCGCCTCGGCGGCCTGAGCTGCCGAGGCCGCCGCGCGCTGCAACTCATCCTCGCCGGCCAGGAGGTCCTGCCGGGCGAGGTTGAGGTCCCGCTCCTTGCTGGCGACCACCTCGATGAGGTCCTTCTCGGTGGCGAATTTCTGTAGCAGCAGGTCGTCGACGGTGGCGCCGTGCTCGCGCTCCTTCTGCAACATGGCGGCCTGCGCGTCGTTGAAGCGGCGGAGCAGGTCGTCGACCTGCATCTTCAGCCCCTGCAGCTCGACGTCCTTCTCGTGCAGGCGGTCCTCGACACTGAGCAGCTCGCGCTCGCGCACCGTCCAGATTTCGCTGATGCGCGCCAACTGCGCCTCGCGCGCCTTCAACTCATCGCGGAGGATTTGGATTTTTCCCTCCGGCGTGCCCATCTGCTCGCGCCGGGGCGCCGTGCGGCGGACTTGACGGGACTCGGCCAGCAGCTCCGCCTTGCGGTCGGCGATGGACTGGAAGGCCCGGTCGAGGAAGGCCCGGTCCTCGTCGTTGAGGGCGCTGCGGCGCTCGCGGCGGGGCAGCCGGGGTGGGCTTCCCGGCGGCGGGGCCCTCAGCGGCGGTGGGATGGCGGCCATCTCCCGGGTGGGGGTGTGGAGGGTGCCGCTGAGGGCGTCCTCCAGCGAGCGCTCGACGTCGTCCAGCGGCACCAGCCCGGACGTCATCTGCGCCAGGTCCTGCATCTCAAACGGGATGCTCAGGTAGGCGTCGGCGGCGTTGGGACTCTGCGCGTGCTGGCTGAGGCCGTCCTGGCCCACGTCGGAGCTGAGCAGCAGCACGGGCATGGGATGGCTGAATTTGCCTTTCTTGATTTGGCCGCACAGCACGAAGCCCGACTGGTCGGGCAGCTCCGCGCGAAGGACGACGAGGTCCGGGCGACGCAGCTCGAGCTCGCGCTGGGCGTCGGCGGCCGTGTCCGCGGTGGCGGTCTGGTAGCCGGCGGTCCGCAGGACGGACGCCATGGTGAGGGCGAATTCGTGCTGACTCTCGACGATGAGGACGCGGCGCTCCATGGACCCTTTCGGGGCTGCGACGGCACGAGACCAAAGCAGTCTACGGCAGAGGCCCTGGGGCTTGAAAAGGAGGCAGCGTGCGCTCAGTTGACAACCGACCGCCGGCACGCGACGAAGGGCTCCGCGCCCTGGGCACCAGGGCAGGCCAGCGATGACCCGGGACGACCTCGAGCTTCTGGACACACCGAGCTTGCGCGCCCTCGCCCGGGAGCACCTGCCCCGCCGGGCCAAGTCCCTGCGTACCCGGGCCGCGCTCCTCGCGGCCCTCGGGGAGGCGCCGCTGCCAAGGGTGGCGCCCGCGGTGGCGCCGAAGCCCGGGCGGCGGCGCGCGCCGGCACCGGACGTCGCCTCGGCGAAGCCCGCCTCCGCGAAGCCAGCTGCGCCCAAGTCTGTCTCTCCGACGTCCATCTTGCACCCGTCGACGACCGGCAAGGCCCCCGCTGCAGGTGCGCAGCCGCCCACCTCCACCGCGCCCGCACCTCATGTGGCACCCCCGGTCGCGCTGGCCCACCCGGGCGTACCGGCAGCCCTCGGTCCCCCGGAGGACGTCCTGGTGGAGGAGGGCTTCTTCGTCGTCCATGCCCAAAAGCGCCGGCGCACGCGGCGGCCCGCGCCGAAGCTTTCGCCGCGGCGGCAGGCGCCGGCCGTCCGCGCCGTCCGGCCGACGCCGGTGGGCGAGGAAGTGCCGCACCTGTTGGCCCGCGACCCAGCCACCCTCTTTCTCTTCTGGGATTTCCGCAAGGACTTGGAACGCGGCGCGGCCTTCGGCCTCGACTCCCCCCGCGTCCTGTTCCGTCTGTACGACGGCGCGGTGCTGGTGCGTACCGTCGAGGCGCCGCTCGGCCGGCGCAGCCTGTACCTGGAGGGCCTGGAGCCGGGACACACCTACAGCGTCGAGGCCTGGCTCGTCGGAAGCGACGGCCATGCCCGTCCCACCGGGCGCCGCAGCGCCCCCTTGCGCCTGGCCCCGGCCGTCCCCTCGGGCCAGCTGGAGGTGCAGATGGTGCGCGTCCCGTGGGAGCAGCCGCTGGTCCCGCGCGCGGGGGCCGCCGCCGCGGCGCCCGCCGCGGGGCAGAAGGCGCCCGTCGCCGCCCCGGGCCGCGTGGAGCTCCCCGCAAGTCTGGACTGGCGCGGCGGGCCGGGGCCCGGGGGCCCCCGCTCCGGCCGTCCGTAAAGCGTGGGGCCCATGGCCGGCTCCGCCGCGCACGGCTCGCTTCTGCTTCTTTTGCACGCCCACCTGCCGTACGTCCGCCACCTGGCCTCGCCCACCCCCCTGGAGGCGGACTGGCTGCCGGAGGCGGTGGCAGGGACGTACCTGCCCCTTCTGGAAGTGCTGGAGCGCCTCGCCGAGGACGCCATTCCGGTCCGCCTCACCCTTAGCCTCAGCCCGACGCTGCTAAGCATGCTGGAGGAGCCGCTTTTGCGCGCGCAGGTGGCGCACTGGCTGCTTCAGCACGAGGCGCTGGCGGAGCGGGAGGTGCAGCGGACGGCCCGGGACGCCTCACTCGGGCCGGTGGCGCGCTACCACTTGCAGCGGCTGCGCCACCTGCTGCGGCGCTGGGAGAGCCACGGGGGAAGGCTGTTGCCCGCCTTCGCCCGCGCCGAGAGTGCCGGGCAGCTGGCCCTCATCACCACCGCCGCAACGCACGCCTTTCTCCCGCTGCTGCGCCACCTGCCCGAGGCGCTGCACGCCCAGGTGGGCTTGGGCGTGCAGACGCATGTGCGACTTCTCGGCCGGCCCCCCCAGGGCTTCTGGCTTCCGGAGTGCGGCTACTTCCCCGGGGTGGAGGCGTGGTTGGCGGCGGCCGGGCTGCGCTTCACGTTTCTGGAAGCCCGCGGCGTCGTTTTCGCCGAGCCGCGGCCCGTGGCGTCCGTCTACGCGCCCCTCTTCACCCGCGCCGGCGTGGCGGTGTACGGCCGGGACCCGGAGAGTAGCGAGGAGGTGTGGAGCGCCGAGTCGGGCTACCCGGCCGACGGCGCTTACCTGGACTTCCACCGCGACGCCGGCTGGGAGTTGCCGCTTTCGGCCCTGGAGCCGGTGCTTCGCCCGGGCGAGCCGCGGCGCGCGGTGGGGCTGCGCTACCACCGCGTCACCGGGCGCACCGAGGACAAGGCGCCGTACCACCCCGAGGCCGCGCAGGCGCAGGCCCAGGCGCACGCCCGGCACTTCGTCGGCCGCCGCCTGCAGCGCCTGGCCGCCCTCGCCCCGCGCCTTCAGCGCCCGCCGGTGCTGGTGGCGCCGTATGACGCCGAATTGTTTGGCCACTGGTGGCACGAGGGCCCCGCCTTCCTGGAGGCCCTCTTCCGCGAGGCGCACCGCCAGGGGCTGCAGACGCGCACGCCGCTGGAGGACCTGCAGGTCTCCCCCGAGGCGCAGCTGGCCGCCCCGGCGGAAAGCAGCTGGGGCAGCGAGGGGAGCGCGCGCACCTGGCTCGACCCCAGCAATGACTGGATTCCGCCGGAGGTCCACCGGGCCACCCCCGCGCTTTCGGCGGAGGCCGGGGCGCCTGCGGCCCGCCCGGCGCGCGTGCGCAGGCTGCTGGACCAGGCGGCCAGGGAATTGCTGCTGGCTCAGTCCTCGGACTTTCCCTTCATCCTCCGCGCGGGCACGGTGGTGGACTACGCGCGGACGCGCGTGCGCACCCACCTGCAGCGCTTCTGGGCGCTGCTACAGACGGCCCAGGGAGGGCCGGGCGATGGCGCCCTGGTGGCGGCCGCCTTCGCCGAGGACGTGCTGTTCCCCGCGCTGGACTTCCGCGTGTTTGCGCCCCGGTGAAGGCCCCCGGGAAGGTCCGGGCCCGGCCGGCTGTTATGCGGGCCGTCAACGTTAACGTTAACCAAGGCCCCTCTCCCCCCTTTGGCCCACGGGGAGAGTCGTCCCTCCCTGGACGCGGTTTCCCCAGGGACTCACACCCCAGGAAAAGAAGACCAACCCGATGAAACCCGCTTCCCTTCGCCGTTCGCTGCTCGTCCTCGCCGCCGCCTCCGCCGCTGCCCTGGGCGGACTCTTCGCCGTCGCTCCGCTGGCCCATGCCGACTCCCCGCCCGCGGTGCAGGTGCCCTCCCCGCAGCTGCCCTCCTTCGCCCCGCTGGCCGAGAGCGTGAAGGGCGCCGTCGTCAACGTCGAGGTCAAGTCGCGCGCCCAGCGCGGTGGCAATGAGATGTTCGAGCAGTTCTTCGGGAGCGGAAACGGGCACCCGCAGGTGCGCCAGGGCGCCGGCAGCGGCTTCGTCATCGACTCCCGGGGCTACATCCTCACCAACAACCACGTCGTCGAGAACGCCGTCACCATCAGTGTGAAATTCGACGATGGCCGCAGCTTCGACGGCACGGTGCTGGGGACGGACCCGGCCACCGACATCGCGCTGGTGAAGCTGAAGAACCCGCCGGCCAACCTGGCGGTACTGAAGCTGGGCGACTCGGACGCCATGCGCGTCGGGGACTGGGTGGTGGCTATCGGCAACCCCTTCGGCCTGGCGTCCAGCGTCAGCGTCGGCATCCTCTCGGCCAAGGCGCGCAACATCGGCGCGGGCATCTACGACGACTTTTTGCAGACGGACGCCGCCATCAACCCCGGCAACAGCGGCGGCCCCCTCTTCAACCTGAAGGGAGAAGTCATCGGCATCAACACCGCCATCGTCGCCGGTGGCTCGGGCATCGGCTTCGCCGTGCCGAGCAACCTGGCCAAGGCCCTGGTGCCCCAGTTGGAGAAGAATGGCTCCGTCACCCGCGGCTACATCGGCATCGGGCTGCAGAAGCTGACGCCGGAGTTGGCCAAGGCCCTCGGCGTTCCGGCCCAGGGCGCGCTGGTGGCCTCCGTGCAGTCGGACCGCCCGGGGGCGCGTGCCGGCTTGAAGCAGGACGACGTCATCACCGCCCTCGACGGGCAGCCCGTCGTCTCCGACGATGCGCTGCGGCGCAACATCGCGCTGCGCGCGCCGGGCTCGACGGTGACCCTCACCGTCTACCGCGCCAGCAAGCCCCGGGAGGTGAAAGTCGTCCTGGCGACGCGTCCCGGCGAGGAGGAGGTTTCCCGCCGTGGCCCGACGGACCGCAACTCGCATGACGAGAGCAACAAGGAGCAGTTTGGCCTGAGCCTCGCCACGCCGACCACCGAGCGGGCCCGGGCGCAGGGCTTGCCGCCTGGCGTGCTCATCACCGAGGTGCAGCCCGGTTCCCCGGCGGACAAGGCGGAACTCGAGCCCGGCTTCGTCATCGTCGAGGCCAACGGCCAGGTGGTGACACGGGCCCAGGACTTGAGCGCCATCCTCCGCGCCGCGAAGTCCGGCAGCACGGTGCTGCTGCGCGCGCAGATGCGCGCGGGCGAGCAGGCAGTCACCAAGCTGTTTGCCCTCGAAGTGCCCTAGGCGCGCACCGGGACTTCCCCGGGCGCCTTGTCCAGGTCCGGGGCGAAGGCCGTAATCTGGTTTCGGCCGCGGTGCTTGCTCGCGTACAGCGCCGCGTCCGCCGCTTCCAACAGGCCCTCCAGCGTGGTGGCGTCGGTGGGCAGGTGGGCCACGCCGGCCGACGCCGTCACGCGTCCGGCCGGCACGCCGTGGACGGGCTGCTCGGCGATGCTGCGCCGTAGCTTCTCGGCCACCTCCATCGCGTCGGCCTTCGTTACCTGCGGCAGCACCAGGCAGAACTCCTCGCCGCCGTAGCGGGCCACCACGTCCACCCGCCGCACCTGGCCCTTCAGCACCTCGGCCACCTGGCGCAGCACGCTGTCGCCGGCGACGTGGCCGGCGGCGTCGTTCAGGTCCTTGAAGTGGTCCAGGTCCATCATCACCACCGCGACTTGCGTGTGGAAGCGGGCGGCCCGGGCCACCTCTTGTTCGAGTTGGCGGAAGAGGTGGCGGCGGTTGGCCAGGCCGGTGAGGGCGTCGGTGATGGAGAGGGCCACCGTCTCGGCGTGCAGCCGCGCGTTTTGGATGGCCATGGCCGCCTGGTCCGCGACGGCGGCCAGCAGTTCCACCTCCTCGGCCGCGAAGGCCTCGGTGCCGGAACGCTGCAGGTTGAGGACGCCGAGGAGCCGCCCCTGGTGCACCACCGGCAACGACAGCAGCGAGCCGGTGGTGGGCCCGAGCGGCCGCGCGTCCTGCGCGCCGGAGAGGTCCGGCAGGTAGACGGGAAGGAGGGACTCTGCGGCGCGGCCGGCCGCCCCCTCGCCCAGCCGGAAGCTTCCCCGGGTGCCGCTGATGCGTGGCGGGACACTGGCCGCTTCCTCCAGCCGGCCCTCGGCGCTCACCAGCAGCACCGAGAAGTAGTCGATGCGCAGCCGTTCGGTGACCAGCGTGCTGATGCGGCCGAGCAGCTCGGGCAGTTCGAGCGTCGCGTTCAGGCTTCGCGAGACGTGGTACAGAAGCGACAAGGCGGTCAGCCGGTGGGACAGCTCCGTGTTGGCGCGCTCCAGTTCCCCCTGCAGTGACAGCTGGGCGCGCGCGCGGGCCAGGCCGCCGCGGGCGTCCAGCCCCTCCGACTCCAGGCGGGCGGCTGTCTCCAGCATGTGGTTGAAGCTCTTGGCCAGCTGCGCAATCTCGTCCTCTCCGTGCACCTCGGCGCGCACGCCCAAGTCGCCCGCCTCGGCCTGCGCCATGGAATGGGCCAGCCGGCGCAAGGGGCGGGTGATGAGCTGTCGCAGCGAGATGGTGGTGGCCAGGGCCAGCGCCCCGGCGATGAGGACGACGCCGGCCACCGCGGCCTGGGTGCCCGAGGCCACCTCGCCCGGCGAGCGCGGGCTGTCCACCGCCAGCTGCAGCTGCCCGGCGACGCCGAAGTGGCAGCTGTTGCAGTCCCCGCCGCCGAGGCTGCGCGCCAACAGGACTTTCCCCTCGCGCAGCTGCACCCGCTGCTCGCCCTCGCCGCGGTCGAGGTGACTCCTCCCCCCCACGTCCGCGGGAGTGCTCGACCACACGACCTGGCCATCCGGACCAAGCACCCGCACCACGTGGACCCCCTTCAGCGCGGCGGAGGCGCGCAGGGCCGGGGACACGGCGGGGTGCGCCTCGTCCGGGCCCAGGTGCACGCCCAAGGTGGCCGCCTGGAAGGTGGCGCTGAGGAGGTCCGCCACCTGCTCGGCCTCCTGCACCGCCGCTGCCTCGGCAGCCGAGCGCGCCCGCAGGGCGAACACCCCCACCGCGCCCAGCGCAATTAGCAGCGCGGGAACGCCAATGCTGCCAAGCAGTTTCTGGGCAATGGAACGCACCTGTTGGCGGGGCCGTGGGAGAAGGGGAGGGGATGTGAGCTTTGCACCGACGGGGCCGGCAAAGCATTCCCCACCGGGTGGGCTAGGCTTACAAGAAGGGGCGCGGCGCCCAGCGCGGGCCCCCCCCGGGGCGCTGGGGGTCCCGGGGCCCTCCTTCTGGCTATGCTCTTCCTCACCTCGTCGGTGTTTGCGGTGCCCCACGGCTTCACGCTGCGGACGGGCGGCGTCTCCCAGGGGCCCATGGCTTCCCTCAACCTGGGCGAGTCGGTGGGCGACCGGCCGGGGCACGTGCAGGAAAACCTGCGCCTGCTCGCCCAGTCCGCGCGGCAGCACCCGGAGCAGCTGGCGACGGTGCGCCAGGTGCACGGGGACCGCGTGGTGCGGGCCGCGCCGGGCGCGGCCGAGGAGGCCGATGCGCTGTGGACGGAGGAGGGCAACGGGGTGTGGGTGGGCGTCAAGTCCGCCGACTGCGTGCCGGTGCTGCTCGCCTCCGCCGACGGCCGCCGGGTCGCCGCGGTGCACTCCGGCTGGCGGGGGACAGCGCTGCGCGTGGCGGCACGGGCGGTGGAGGCGCTGGTGGCCCAAGGCGCGGCCACCTCCACGCTGCGTGCGGCGGTGGGGCCCTGCATCCAGGCCTGTTGCTACGAAGTGGGGCCGGACCTTGCCGAGCGTTTCCGGGCGGACTTCGGCGACGCGGTGGTGCGGCCAGGGGGCACACGTCCCCACCTGGACTTGAGTGGCGCGGTCCGCGCCACCCTGCTGGCTGCAGGCCTGTTGCCCCAGCACGTGGACGTCCAGGCGGCCTGCACCGCGTGCGATGCGGCCCGCTTCTTCTCGCACCGGCGGGACGCCGGCGTGACGGGGCGCCACCTGGCCTTCATCGCGCCGGCGCCGCTTTCTTGACGCTCTTCTTCGGGCCTTCCTATCCTCATGAGTGCTAGCGGCAACGGCCTCCCCATGCGTCTTCACATTCTGCCCCTCGTCCTGGCGTGCGGGTGCGCCACTGACGTGGCCAGCAAGGCCGACGTGCGCGCGCTGCAGGAGCAGGTGCAGTCGCTGCAGCGAGAGAATGTCCAGCTGCTGGGCCGCCTCGACGCGCTGGAGCGCGACCGGGCGGTGTCCACGGCGTCGGCCGTCGCCGCGTCGCCCGCCGCCGTTCCCAGCCCGGCGCCCGCCGCCGCCGTGCCCGAGGCCGTCCCGGCCTCCCCGCCAGCACTCACTGTGGTGAAGCTGAAGCCGAAGGCGGCGCCGCCGCCGATTGACGTACGGACGCCGGTGCAGGAGCCGGACCCGGCGGTGCTGGAGGAATTGGACACCAAGGCCGAGGTGGCCGCCCCGGCCACGGCGCCGAATTCCGCGGACCAGGAGTACCAGGCCGCGCTGGAGGCGCTGCGCACCGGCAACGTCAGCGGCGCCATCGACCGGCTGAAGCGCTTCGCCGGCAGCTACCCCAAGCACCCCAAGGCCGACGACGCCCTGTACTACGCGGCGCTGGGGGAAGTGGGCCGCGGGGAACTGGCGCGCGCGGCCACGCTGCTCGAGTCGGTGGTGCAGCGGTACCCGGCCGGGGACGTGGTGCAGGACGCAATGCTAAAGCTGGGCGAGGTGCGCGTCCGGCTGCGCCAGACAGCCGAGGCACGCGCCACCTACGCGCTTCTGGTCCAGAACTTCCCTGGGACGGCCGCCGCCGTCCAGGCGCAGGCCCGCCTGTCGACGCTTTCGAGGAACCCCTGATGAGACTTCCCCTTGCTGTGTGTGTGCTGCTTCTTGCCGCGTCGGTGCGCGCTCAAACCCCGCCCGTGCCGCCGGCGCCGCCGGCGGACCAAGACACCTCCGAGGCCGCGGGCAAGCCGGTGCAACCGGGCCCGGAGTCCCCCGCCGCCCCCCCCCCGGCCAACCCATCCCAGCCGCGCACCAAGGCCGACGCCGCGGCGCAGCCGGAGGCCCCGGGGACGACGCACACCGTGGTGAAGGGCGACACGCTGTGGGACCTCTCCCAGACGTACCTGGGCAGCCCCTGGTACTGGCCGAAGGTGTGGTCCTACAACCCGCAAATCGCCAACCCGCACTGGATTTACCCGGGCAACCGGGTCCGCTTCTATTCGGGCTCGGGCGAGGAGCCTGCGGGCCAGGTGGAGATGGAGACTGAGCCGGGGTCTGTCGCGCCCGGGGAGGGAGACATCGGCCTGGTCGAGCCGGTGGACGACAACAATGTCGCCATGGTGGGCACCAAGCCCTACCAACCGCAGGTGGGCCGCGAGCGGCTGCCGCGCGAGGGCTTCGTCACCGACCGGGACCTCGTGAACACCGGGGTGCTGGCCAAAAGCTTCGCCGAGACGGAGATGCTGTCCACCGGCGACATCGTCTACCTCACCTTCCGGGACCGGTCGGCCGCGGTGGTGGGCAAGGACTACCTCATCTACCGGCCCAACCGGAAAGTGTACCACCCGCGTAGCGGCAAGCTGGTGGGCTACCTGACGTCCCTGGTGGGGCAGGCGCGCGTGCTTCAGACGAACGACCCGTACTACGTCCGCGCGCGAATCAGCTATACCTTCGACGCCATGTACCGCGGGGACCTCGTCGGCCCGCCAGGCGAGCCGATGGTGCTCACCGGGACCGTGGTGCCCAACACCAACGCGCGGGACCTGCAAGGGGCGGTGGTGGCGAACCTCAACCCGTACATCACCGTCAACGCCGAGCGCAGCCAGATTGTGGTGGACCTGGGCAGCGCCGACGGCGTGCAGCCGGGCAACACCTTCACCATCATCCGCCAGTCCGACCCGCTGGACCAGGGCGTGGACCCCTCGGCGTGGCAGGACACCCGGCTGCCGGTGGAACAAATTGGCCGCTGCATCGCCGCCGAGGTGAAGGAGCATGCGAGCACCTGCATGCTGACACGCACCATCCGGGAGATTGTCAGCGGCGACCGCATCGTCCTCCTCGCGCCCAGCAAAACCCCCGTTTCTTCTCGGTAATCTCGCCCTTTTTGGGGAGGCCCCGGCGGGTCAGCCGCTTGACCGGACTGTCCTTGGTGCTTATGACAGCCGGCCCCAAGCGGACCCGGGTCACTTCTATAGAGGTGGCGCCCCCCGGGGACGTCTGAAGGGCTTTTTCGGCCCCCCGACCGCCATGCCCCTCGCTTCCTCCCTCGCCTGTGTCGCCCACGCCCCGCCGCCGGGGTGCCTAGGCCAGGCGGCGGGCCGGCCTGGACACGCAGTGCGGGGGACTTCGTGCCAACAGACGCAGCGCGAGAGGGTGTGACACACGATGGCTCAGCGAACCAAGAAGGCCACGGCAGAGAAGGCCAAGCCTCCCAAGGCGCAGGTGCGCACTGCCGCCGCCCCGAAGGCCGCCGCGCCAGCCGCCACCCGGGCGCGCCGCGCGCCGGCGGTACGCCGCAGCTCGGCCAAGACGCTGAGTGCTGCCGCGGCCCCGGCCAAGGCCATTCGGACGTTGGCCACGGTGAAGGCCGCGCCCGCGGCGCGGCGCCCCGGCGCCCGCTACCTCGTCGTCGTCGAGTCGCCGGCCAAGGCGAAGACCATCAAGAAGTACCTGGGGCCGGGCTACACGGTGAAGGCTTCGGTGGGCCACATCAAGGACCTCCCGAAGTCGAAGATGGGCGTGGACGTCGAGCATGGTTTCAAGCCCGAGTACGTCGTCATCAAGAGCAAGGAGAAGGCCCTCGGTGAGTTGAAGAAGTACGCCGAGAATGCCGACACCGTCTTTCTGGCCACCGACCCCGACCGCGAGGGCGAGGCCATCGCCTGGCACATCTCCGAGGAGCTGCGCCACCCACACGCGGTGCGCGTCCTCTTCAATGAGATTACGAAGAAGGCCATCCAGGCGGCCATCGCCCAGCCGATCGAGCTCGACCGAAGCAAGTACGACTCGCAGCAGACCCGGCGCATCCTCGACCGGCTGGTGGGCTATGAAATCTCCCCCATCCTCTGGGCCAAGGTCCGCCGTGGCCTGTCCGCCGGCCGCGTCCAGTCGGTGGCGGTCCGCCTGGTGGTGGAGCGCGAGCGGGAGATAAAGGCCTTCGTCCCGGTCGAGTACTGGACGCTGGACGCCGAGCTCGAAGGCCAGGAGCCGCCGCCCTTCCGCGCCCGCCTTTTGAAGCTGGACGGGCAGAAGGCCGAGGTCAGCGACCGGGCCACGGCCGAGGGGCTGTTGGCCGAGCTGCGAGGGGCGGAGTTCCGGGTGGCGAAGGTCGACCGGCGCGAGCGCCGGCGCAATGCACCGGCCCCCTTCATCACCAGCAAGCTGCAGCAGGACGCGGCCAACCGGCTGCACTTCACCGCCAAGAAGACCATGATGCTCGCCCAGCGCCTGTATGAAGGCGTGGAGCTCGGCGAGGAGGGGCAGGTCGGCCTCATCACCTACATGCGCACCGACTCGGTCCGGCTGTCGGCGGACGCGGTGGAGGCGGTGCGTGGCCTCATCCGCACCCGCTACGGGGCGGAGGCGCTGCCGGAGGAACCGGTCGTCTTCAAGGGCCGAAAGAGTGCCCAGGATGCGCACGAGGCCATCCGGCCCACCTCGCTCGACTACCCGCCGGAGCGGGTGAAGCCCTTCCTCGAGCCGGACATGGCCCGGCTGTATGAACTCATCTGGAACCGATTCGTGGCCTGCCAGATGAAGCCCGCGGTGTATGACGCGACGACGGCCGACATCTCGGCCGGGCGCGCCACCTTCCGCGCCACCGGCTCGACGCTGAAGTTCGCCGGGTGGCTGGCCGTCTACGGCGAAGTGCCGGTCGACGAGGAGCCGGAGAAGCGGGAGCCCGGGGAGGAGGCGGAAGTGGAGGCGACCGGGGCCCTGCCGCCGCTGTCGGAGGGGGAACTGCTGACGGTGCGCCAGCTGCTGCACGAGCAGCACTTCACCCAGCCGCCGCCCCGCTTCACCGAGGCCAGCCTGGTGAAGGAACTGGAAGAGCAGGGGATTGGGCGCCCGTCCACCTACGCTGCCATCCTCAGCGTCATCCAGGACAAGAAGTACGTGGAGAAGCTGGAGGGCCGCTTCCACCCGACCGAGCTCGGAAAAATCACCACCGAGGAATTGGTGAAGCACTTCCCCCACGAGATGGACGTCACCTTCACGGCCGGGATGGAGGAGAAGCTCGACCGGATTAGCGAGGGGGAGGCGAAGTGGAAGACGGTCCTGCAGGAATTCTGGGACCCCTTCAAGGTGACGCTGGCGCAGGCGGCGGTGCAGATGCGAGACGTCAAGCGCGAGGAGACGCCCACCGACATCGTCTGCGAGAAGTGCGGCAAGCCCATGTCCATCAAGTGGGGGAAGATGGGCCGCTTCCTCGCCTGCACCGGCTACCCGGAGTGCAAGAGCACCAAGGACTTCAAGGAAGTCGACGGCAAGGTGGTCCCGGTGGAGGAGCAGCCCACCGACGAGGTGTGCGAGAAGTGCGCACGGCCGATGGTCATCAAGCGGGGCCGCTTCGGCCGCTTCCTGGCGTGCTCGGGCTACCCGGAGTGCAAGAGTAGCAAGCCCCTGTCCATCGGCGTGGCTTGCCCCACCTGCAAGGTGGGCTACCTGACCGAGCGGCGCAGCCGGCGGGGCAAGGCCTTCTTCGGCTGCAACCGCTACCCGGACTGCACCTTCGCGGCCTGGGACCGCCCGTTGCCGGAGGCCTGTCCCAGCTGCGCCTCGCCATACCTGCTGCAGAAGTACAGCAAGCGCGATGGGGCGAGCGTGGTGTGCCCGAACAAGGACTGCGGCTACCGGCGCTCCGTCGACGAGGGCGGGACCTCCTCCTCCGCCGCCTGAGGCACACGCCGCCCTCCTGACTTCTTGACACCTCCGCCTCGAAACGGGACGATTTAGAAGATGGCACCGAGGGACGCCCGCTTCTCGCGGGGCCGCTTTCACCCGTCTTCCCTGCCCGCGCCCTTGAGCGGCGCTCCCGCTCCGAAAGGAACCATCCGTTGGTACTCTCCGCACTGAACCACATCTTGGATGTGGTGGTCCTCGCTGCCGCGCCAGTCGCTGGGGGCGGTGTCAAGAACAGCATTGTCCGCTTCTTCCAGGAGGGCGGACCGCTGATGTACGTCAACATCTTCTGGATGGCGGTGGCCATCGCCGTCATCGTCGAGCGGATTGTGACGTTGCTGTTCCGCTACAACCTGAATGCCGAGCCCTTCATGGACCAGATTACGAAGCTGGTCCTTCAGGGCAACGTCGACCGGGCGGTGAAGCTGTGCCGGGCCGCGCCCAACGCGCCCCTGGCGAAGGTCATCAGCGCCGGCCTCACCCGTGCCAACCGCGGCGAGATGGAGGTGGCCAAGGCGGTGGAGGAGGCCATCCTCGAGCACACCCCGCCCATCCAGACGCGCATCCCCTGGCTGTGGTCGCTCGCCAACATCGCCACTCTGGTCGGCCTCATCGGCACCATCGTCGGCCTGATTGGGACCTTCCAGGCACTGGGCAACGTGCCGGCCGACCAGAAGCAGGCCCTGCTCTCCAACGGCATTTCCGAGGCGATGAACAACACCGCCTTCGGGTTGTCCATCGCCGTGACCTGCATCGTCGCCCACCTCTTCCTCTCCTCGTACGCCAAGCGGATGGTCGACACGGTGGAACTGAGCGCGCTGAAGCTAGAGAACATCCTCTCCCGGCGCGCCGCCGGGGAGACGTCGGCCATGGACTACGAGAAGTCGGCCTGACGGGATGGCGTTTTTCTACAGCCGCCGGAAGCTGAAGGTCCGGGACGAGCACGAACTCGGGGAACTGAACATCGTTCCCTACCTGGACATCCTCATGAACCTCATCATGTTCATGCTGCTGTCTATCACCGGCCTGGCGGCCTTCGGCATCCTCAACGTGAGTGCGCCGAGCTACGGCGGGCCGAGCGCCGCGGCGCAGGATGACAGCGACAAGCCCAAGCTCTTGCTGTCGGTGCTGGTCTCCAAGAAGGGCTTCTACGTGGCCGGGGCCGGCGGCTTGCTCGGCCCGCAGACCGGCTCCGTCAACCCGGACGAGGTGCCGCCCACCCTGCCCAAGAATGCCGACGGCACCTACGACTATGCGGCGCTCACCGCGCAGCTGGTGGGGGTGAAGAAGGAGTTTCCCACCGAGACGAAGGTCATCATCGGCGCCGAGGCGGACATCCCCTATGAAGTCCTGGTGGGCACCATGGATGCGGTGCGGGAGTCCCCGCCGCCGGACCGCAAGGTGCTGTTCCCCGACGTCACCCTGGGAGCGCTGTAGATGGCCGGCCCGCAAGCCCCGGCGGCCGCACCGCTGGACGACGAGACGCTGCAGCGGCTGATGTTCCGCAAGGCGATGACGCGCAAGAAGCGCATCGAGCGGGACAACGCGGGCCAAATCCGCGAGCTCAACATCGTCGCGATGATGGACATGATGACCATCATCCTGGTCTTCCTGCTCAAGTCCTACACCGCCTCGGCCATCTCCCTCACCCAGTCCGAGGACATCAAGCCTCCCGTCTCCTCCACCCGGGCCACCCCGCGCGACACGGTGGCCGTCACCATCACGCCCAAGGACATCCTGGTGGGCGACCGGGTGGTGGTGGCCCTGGAACATGGCCAGGTCCCGCCGGCCGCCCTCAACGGCCGGCTGGTGGTCCCACTCGACCAGGCCCTGCGCAAGGAAGTGGAGAAGCTGAAGTACATCGCCGAGCGCAACCCGACCGCCCCCTTCAGCAAGGAATTGTCCGTCATCGGCGACCGCCGCATCCCCTACGACTTGCTCCTCACCGTGCTGTACACCGCCGGGCAGAACGAGCTCGAGAATTACCGCTTCGTCGTCCTGCAGAAGGAAGCAGGGCCGGGCGAGACCACCAACTGACGGCCCACCGGGCGCACCCGCCAGGGGGCGCTGAGGCGGGCCCCCAAGCTGCACCTGCCGCCCGGGTGGCAGGCGCCCCAGGGGCGTCCACTCCAGGCCAGGCCATCTCCTCCGGCAAAGGGCTTCCCTGCGTCGAAGAAACACCGTTGAATGCCCCGGGCCGCAGTCGGCCACTCGGGGAGGGCGGCACATGCCGGTGGGAGAGAGTCCGCGAGGCGGTTTCCCGCTGCGTCCGGCCGCCGCATCCCTCCTCCTCGCGCTGTTGCTGGGCCTGGGCTGCCTCAACCTGGACTTGCCCACCGTCCCCCAGACGCCTCCCCCTCCGTCGCTGGACATCCTCGCGCCCAAGTCGGGCGACGTCATCAACCTCACCGCCCAGGTGTCGGTGGCGGCGGCCTCGGTGGACGGCATCCGCCAGGTGAATGTCCTGTGCGGCCCCCCCGACGGCGGGGCGCACGTCATCTACACGTGGGCATCGGCGCCGTACCAGGCGCTGGTGGACTTCTCCCTCTGCCAGGACGTTACCCAGGTCAACCCCGACGCCGGGCACCCGTTGCTGCCGGTGCAGGTGACGGCCGTCAGCGGGGGCGACGCCGGCGCGACGCAGCAGAAGGGGGTCGACGTCTTCCTCAACACCGACGGGCCCGTGTTGAGTGTCCTCTACCCGCCCACTGCGCAGCCGAAGACGCCCTTCACGGTGCTGGTGGCCACCGATGGCGGGCTGCGCAGCTTTCCGCAAGTCCTCCTGGACGGACTTCCGGCCACCAGCGTCACCGCTACCACCGGACCCTCCGGCGTCGTCACCTACAGCGTCTACTTCCAGAGTACGCCTGGCCTTGGGACGGACAGCTACCCGTACACCCCGGGCGTGCCCGTCCCCATCGAAGTTCTCACCGACACGCAGCGGGCGGTGCGCCTGACGGTGAGTGCCACCGGGGAAAACGGCAACACCACCCAGGTGGACCTGGGCGTGCAGCTCACCCGCGTGGTGTGGGACCGCTACATTCCGGGGCAGCCGGCGGCGAGCGGTCCGCTGGCCTGGGCCACCCAGCCACTGGCCTTCGACGGGGGCCTCATCCTGCCCCTGGCCACCTCGGCGCCGGTGAGCTCCGCCTCCGCCTGGATTCCGGGGCGTCTGGACGCGGTGGACGGCACCTTCTACGGGTTTGACCCCGCCGCGCTGCCGGACGGCGGTTACCTGGCGAAAGGCCTCAACGCGCTGGGACAGAGCCTTTTCGCGCTTCCCCAGGGCAATTCCAGTCAACTTCTGCTGGCGCCGCCGCCCCCGTCCAGGGCACCGCTGGTTCCCGGCGGAACGCTTTTGGGCCAGGTGGTGCCGCCGCTGACGCGCGTTGCCAACCTGTTATGCCTGCCAGACTCGGTGACGGGCTGCTCCGACGCCGGTGACAGCGTGACGTGCCTCAACCCGCAGCTGCAGACGGTGACAGCTTCGGACGCCGGCCTCACTGGCCCGCCCAGCGGCGGCGGGGTGGCCGGCAGCGGGTCCAGTTACCTGTCGCCCAATGACGTCATCTCCACTTGCGCCGGCAGTGCCAGCTGGAACCTGGCGAACCTGGGCGACGGCGGCCTGAGCTTTGGCCCGACGGCGGACCCCAACGGCACCGCCCGCGGCTGCCAGGTGACGGGCGTCCACAAGCTGCTGTCGGTGGGGGACGGCACCTTCGTCGTGCAACTCACCTCCCGCTGCGGGGTGACGGCGGCGCTGCCGCCCGAGTACCCCATCCTCCGGGTGGGGGCCGGCAGCACCATCCTCGGGGCCTACACCGCGCCGCTGGGGACGCCTGCCACCACCCAGCTGGAAGTGGTGGGGGTGCTGGCCGACGGCCGAGTCGTGACGCTGGTGAATGCGCCGCCGTACACCAACTTCGAGCTGTGGAAACTCAACAGCACCACCCCGGACATCATCACGTCCATCGCCGGGCTGTACGACGCGGCGGACGCGGTGCTGACGTCCACGCTGGCGCAGAATAGCTACTCCGCGGCGGACGGCAGCTTCGCGGTGCTGCTCAGCGGGACGTCCAGCTTTGGCGCCGCCATCGCCGCCTTCGGACCGGACCTGCAGCCGCGCTGGCTGTACCTGTACCCGCGCATCGCCAACGCCGGCACGGCGCGCCTCGTCTCCTCGCCCGCGGCGGGGGACATCTACCTGGTGGACGAGGCCAACAACCGCGCCGTGGCGCTGCAGGTGGTGCCGCCGCCACCACCTCCGAAGCCCGACGGCGGCGCTGCCTGCGTCGTCGACGGAGGGGTGTCTCTCGCCGTGACGGTGCCGTCGCAGTTCCTCTGCCACGACCCCTACCGCGCGACCTACCAGGTGACGAACGGGTCGTGCCAGCCAGTGACGGTGAAGTCCCTCACCGTCAGCGACACCATCACGTCGGGAACTTGCACTCCCTTTTCCCCCGGCACGTATACGCCGGCGACGCCAACTGTCCCCCCGGGACAGACAGTCTCCGTGCTCGACGTGGTGAGCGGGCCTTTCTGCTGCACCAGCCCGGGCTGTCCCCCCGTCTTCGACTGCACGGCGACCAATACCTTCACCGCTGCCTTCACCACCCCGGTGTTCTCGGGCCAGCTGACGGCGACGGCGGACTACAGCACGCACCTGGGCGGCTGCAACGAAGTGTGTGGGGCCGCCACGCCGGGGGCTGGCATCTACGTCAGCCAGGCGGGAAATTCGGTGCTGGTCTTCCCGTTCGGCGCAAGCGGGAACGTGGCCCCGGTGCGCACCATCTCCGGGGCGCAGACCGGCCTGTCGATTCCCATCGGACTGAGCACCGATAGCCAGGGCAGCCTCTACGTGGCCAACCGGACTGGCGCGGGCGTCACCGTCTACGCGCCCAACGCCAACGGCAACGTCGCGCCGCTGCGGACGCTGACGGCGACGGGGCTTGCGTCGGCCCAGGGCCTAGCGCTGGGCCCCGGCAACGACGTCTACGTGTCCGCCTGCCCAAACTGTGGGGCCTCCGGCGGGGGAGCAATAGGCGTCTGGCACTTCCCCGCCGGCAGCACCACGAGTGACTACACGCTGTCCGGCACCAACACGGACATGGTGAACCCGAGTGGGGTGGCCCTCGGCGACGTTTCCGCCGGGCAGCCCCTCTACGTGGCCAACTCCTTTAACGGCGTTGTCAGCACCTTTGATGCGGGCGCCTCCGGTAACGTCTCACCCATCCGCAACCTCAACACCCCGGGCAACGTGCAGGGCTTCGCCTACGCCAGCAACACCTTCTTCCTCGCCCTCCCCAGCGTGGGCGTCAACCTGTACCCCACGTCGGCGACGGGCTTCGCGTCTGCCTCTTCCACCCTCGCCCCCTCGGCGGCGTTCCCGCTATCCTACCCCGGGGGCATCACCGTCGACGCCACCGTGTCGCCGCCAGTCGTCTACGTCGTTGACTACGGGGGCAACGCTGTCTACGTCGTGCAGACGGCCGGTACGCTTCCCAACCTCACCATTCAAAGCGTCACGACAATTTCGGGAACGGCGACGGGACTCGCCTCGCCCCTCGGGGTGCACCTGGTGAAGTAGGCGAATGGCCGGCCCCTCTCGGCGACGGGGCCCCTGGACTTCCGCGGTCAGCCGTTGCAGGAAGCTGGCAAGCCGTGGGCACCCCAGTCGTCACAGTCATTGGCGGTGGTCTCGCCGGAAGCGAGTGTGCCTACCAGCTCGCCCGCCGCGGCGTGCCGGTGGTGCTGCGGGAGATGAAGCCCACCCGGCGGTCCCCGGCCCACCACAGCGACGCCTTGGCGGAACTGGTCTGCAGCAACTCCTTTCGTTCCGACGCGCCGGACAGCGCCATCGGCATGCTGCATGCTGAACTGCGGGCTCTGGGGTCGCTGGTGCTGGGCCAGGCGGACCTGGCGCGCGTGCCGGCCGGGGAAGCGCTGGCGGTCGACCGGAGCCGCTTCTCCTCCGGCGTGACGCAGGCGCTGGCGGTCGTCCCGCACCTGTCGCTGTGGCACGGGGAGGTGGAGGCGCTTCCCGCTGGCACGGTGGTGGTGGCCACCGGCCCGCTCACCGCGGAGGCCCTCACCCGGGAACTGGAGCGGCACGTCGACACGCGCCTGTACTTCTACGACGCCATCGCCCCCATCGTCTCCGCCGACTCGGTGGACATGCGCTTTGCCTTCCGGGCCAGTCGCTGGGGGCGGGGAGAGGGGGCGGACTACCTCAACCTGCCCTTGGACGAGGAGGCCTACCGGCGCTTCGTCGAAGCGCTGCGGACGGCGGAGAAGGTGACGCCACACGACTTCGAGGAGCCGCGCTACTTCGAGGGGTGCCTCCCCATTGAGGTCATGGCCGAGCGGGGGGACGAGGTGCTGGCCCACGGGCCGATGAAGCCGGTGGGGCTTCTCGACCCGCGCACCGGCAAGCAGGCCCATGCCGTGGTGCAGCTGCGGCAGGAGGACGCCCATGGGACGGCCTACAACCTGGTGGGCTTCCAGACGCGCCTCACCTGGCCGGAACAGCGGCGCATTTTCCGGACGCTGCCCGGGCTGGCCGAGGCGGAGTTCCTGCGCCTGGGCCAAATCCACCGCAACACCTACGTGGACGCGCCCCGGCTTTTGGCAAGGGACTTCTCGCTGCGCAGCCAGCCGCGCCTCTTCTTCGCCGGACAAATTACCGGGGTGGAGGGGTACGTGGAGTCGGCGGCCTGCGGCTACCTGGTGGCGCTCGCCGTGCACGCGCGCCTGTCCGGCCGCAGCTTTCAGCCGCCGCCGGCCGGCACGGCCTTGGGGGCGCTGTACCGGCACGTCACCGGGGAAGCGCACCCCGACGGGCACCCCCACACGCCCACCAACGTCACCTTCAGCCTCTTCCCCCCGCTTCCCGGGCGCGTCCGCCGAGAGGACAAGCGGGGGGCCTACCTAGCCCGGGCCCGCGGGGAGATGGTGGGCTGGCGTCGCAACCTGGGGAGTGACCCGGCGGCGCTCCACGCCGGCGCAGTGGGCCTCCCAGCACCACCGCGGAGGGCCGTCGGATGAGAGCGCCTCTGGCATGCACGTGTCTGGCGGTGGTGCTGTCCGGCTGCCCGCAGAAGGCCGAGGCCCCGGCCAAGCCGCTGGTGGGGGGGCTGGGTCGGCGGCTGGTGGCCGGTGCCGGGGCGGACTTGCGCCTGTCCAGGGACGGCACCTGGGCCACCTTCCTGAAGAGTCCTGTCCGGCCCTCCCTGGAAGGCGTCAATCCGGACAGCATCAACCCCAAGGCGGCGGTCGGGGAATTGCTGGCCGTCAATCTCGGCACCGGCGAGGCGCGGAGCCTGGCCCCCCGCGTCCCCAACAAGCCCGGCGCGGCTCTCCTCAGCCCGGACGGCAAGTGGCTTCTCTTCCTCACCGACTTTGAGTTGGCAACCGGCACCGGGACGCTGAGGACGCAGCGGCTGGACGCCCCCGGCCCGCCCGAGACGCGCGGGGCGGCGGTCAGCTTCGTCACCGTCAGCCCGGACGGGCGCTTCTTCGCCTTCGTCGACGCGGGCGTCCTGAAGCTGGCGACGCTGGAGCCGGGGAGTACGGCCCGCAGCGTGGCGGGGGACGTCTCCACCGCCAAGTTTGCCCTCGGTGGCAGCCGGCTGCTGGCCCTGCGCCGGGCCTCGGCCGGTGGTGCCCTGCTGCAGGTGCGCACCGAGGGGGGCGCGGCCGGCAAGCTGGCCGAGCGGGTGGCGGACTATGAATTGTCCCCCGACGGACGGCACCTGGCCTTCACCGAAGCCAGTCCGGTGGCGCGCGACGTGTGGGACCTCTTCGTGACGTCACTGGACGGCGCGCCAGCGGTGAAGGCGGCCAGCGGCGTCGGGCTGTATGGCTTCTCCCCCGACAGCCGCTGGCTCGGCCGCATTGAAGGCAAGCGCAACGCGCTGGGACGGGTGGTGGTGGGGGCGCTGCAGGTGGGCCCCGCCAGCGGCGCTGACGCCCACCCGGTGGGCAGCAAGGTGGGCCGCTTCGGCTTCGCGCCGGACGGGACGGCCGTCTGGGCGCTGGACGGCTACAACGAGCAGCACGACCGGGGGACGCTGCTGGTGGCCGACCTCCCGGCCGGCAAGCTGCGCACGCTGACGGAGAGGGCGCACACCGGGGAGTGGGGCAAGGACGGCCGCTTCCTCGCCTTCAACGTGGAAGTCATCCAGCCGCTGCCGAGCATGGACCTCTACCTCTACGTCCGGGGCGAGGAGCAGGCCTTCCGCGTCAAAGAGGGGGTGTACGGCTTCGGCATTGTGGCCGGGGACGTGCTGCTGTTTCGCAGCGAATGCCTGCGCCAGTCCCAGCGCGACCAGCCGCGGGCCTGCTGGCTGAGCGAACTCGACCTCTCCAAGCCCCACGAGGCCCCCAAGCAGGTGCTGGAGGGCATCTACAGCTTCAAGGCCTCGGAGACGGGAGAGCGCCTACTGGTGTCCTACGCGCGGCTGGACTCCGACACCTATGACACGGCCGTCTACAACCGGCGCACCGGCGAGCGGAAGACGCTGGACACCTTCACCCTGCTGCCCGCCCTCTTCGTCGACCCGGCGGGCAAGCGCGTGGTGTACCTCGTCTCGGAGAAGGACCGCTCGGGCCTGTACCTGTGTGACCAGGGGCCGTGAAATTTGGGCGAAGGCCCCGGCTGCCCTAGCGTAGCCAGCGTGCCTGTGTCTTCCGACTCCCTCCTCGCCGACTTCCGGAAGGCGCTGCTGCGCCGGGGCGCCTCGGTGCACACCGTGCGCAACTACCTGCGCGACGTCGCGGCCTTCGCCAAGTACCTGGACGGCCTGGGCCAGGGGCTGCTGGAGGCGACGCACGGCAGCGTGCGCGGGTGGCTGGGCGTGCTGGCGGTCGACCACCAGCCGCGCAGCCGGGCGCGTGCGCTGGCCTCGGTGAAGGCCTTCTACCGGCAGCTGGTGCGCACCGGGCAGCTGACGGCCAGCCCAGCCGGCAGCATGCGCGGGCCGAAGCTGCCCGTCACCCTGCCCAAATTTCTCCCCGTCGACGAGGCCTTCGCGCTGGTGGAACAGCCGGGGGAGGCGACGCTTGTGGCACTACGGGACACGGCGCTTCTGGAAGTCCTGTACGGGGCCGGCCTCCGGGTGAGCGAGGCATGCGGGCTGTCCCTGGACGACGTCGACTTGCCGGAGCGGGTGCTGCGCGTTCTGGGCAAGGGCAAGAAGGAGCGGCTTTGCCCGCTGCACCCGGGCGCCGCGGAGGCGCTGCGGCAGTGGCTTTTGCGGCGGGGCGAGCTGCTGGCCAAGCGCCGGCGTGGGCAGGACGCCCGCGCGGTGTTTCTCAACGTCCGCGGCGGCCGGCTGACGCCCCGCAGCGTGGCCCGGCACCTGGACGCCTACGCGCGCGCCGCCGGGCTGCAGCGCCACGTCAGTCCGCACGCCTTGCGGCACAGCTACGCCACCCACCTGCTGGCCGGGGGCGCGGACGTGCGCAGCATTCAGGAATTGCTGGGGCACGCCAGCCTCTCCACCACCCAGCGCTACACCCACGTCGGGGTCGAGCTGCTGCAGGCGGTGTATGACAAGGCCCATCCGCACGCCTGAGGGCGGTGCGAGCGGCGCGTTTCATCCAGAAGGACGGCGAAGGGCAGATGGCCCGGAAGCGGAGCGCCACAGCAGCGTCACCCGAACGGGACCTCACCGAGCTGGCGCGCGCTGGCGCCGCTCCGAGGCGCGGCGGGAGGTGGAGCCCCGCACCGCCGTCATGCTGCCGCGGCTCGGGGCTCCCGCCGGCCGTCGGCGCCTGGACCGCCGCGCGCTGCCGACCGAAGCCACCGAGCTCCGAGACCGCGCGGACAGGGTGGCACTGGCCCTCGAGGGGCGACGCTGGCCGAGCGCCGGGCAGACGTCCTCACCCAGACGCAGGTCCCGGACTTCTGGGATGACCCCGAACGTGCCTCGCACTTGCTCCGGGCGTTCCGCGCCATCGAGGCGCAGCTGCAGGCCCTGGACCACCTGACCCGGACTTGCGAGACGGCCCAGCGGCTGGTGCGCGAGTCCAAGGGAGAGGCGCGGCTGGCAAAGGCGGCCCGCGCGGTGGAGGTGGCTGCGCGGGAGGTCGAGCTGGCCGAGGCCCGGGTGGTGGCCGGGGGCCGGCAGGGTGACGAGGCGTTGCTTCACCTGACGCTCTTCGGCGCGGAGGACGAGTCCCACCAGCGCTGGCTGGACACGTTGGTGTCGATGTACCGCGGCTGGGCCGAGCGGCGCGATTACGGCGTCTCCGTCCTCGCTGAGAGTGACCGGCCCTCGGGCGCTCTGCTGCAGCTGAGTGGTCCGGGCGTTCTGGGCTTTCTCGCCGCCGAGGAAGGCATCCACCGCTGTCACGACGAGGCGAGCCGCGTCTCGGCTCGGGTCCGGGTGCACCGCTGGCCCCTCGAGTCAGGTGATGCGAAAGGCATGCGGGTGAAGGCGCGGTCGGTACGTCGGCGGGCGGGCAGGCACGTCGCCCGCATCACCAGCGAGCTGCACGCGATGGACGACGGGTCGGGGCGGGAGGTGCAGCTGCATGGGGGTGGGACGCCCGAGGAGATGCGCTCGCTGGCCTCAGTGCTGCTGCCGGCGGTGCCGGCGGGGACGGACGCACGGCAATACTTTCTCGCCCGTGCGGCGCGCGTCGAGGACCCTCGTACCGGAGCGGCCACGCCGCGGGTGAAGGACGTCCTTCGGGGGGAACTCGAACTCTTCATCGCGTCGTGGTTTGCGCGTGCCCGGGCCGGGGCCGCGTCGCCGGAGGCTTGACGGAGGGATGGAAGGTCAGCGGCGGGCCTGTTACATGGCCCAGCCATGCTGCATGGAACGACCATCCTCTGCGTGCGCCGGGACGGGAAGGTGGCGCTCGGCGGCGACGGGCAGGTGACGCTGGACAAGACGGTGATGAAGGCCACCGCGCGGAAAGTCCGCCGGCTGGGCGACGGTTCCGTGTTGGCCGGCTTCGCCGGCGGCACCGCCGACGCGTTCTCCCTCTTCGAGCGCTTTGAAGCCAAGCTGAAGGAGCACCGCAAAAACCTCACCCGGGCGTGCGTCGAGCTGGCCAAGGACTGGCGCACCGACCGGGCGCTTCGGCGACTGGAGGCGCTGCTCCTGGTGGCGGATATGGAGAAGACGTTCCTCTTGTCCGGGAGCGGCGACGTCATCGAGCCGGATGGCGGTGCCGCGGCGGTGGGAAGCGGCGGCCCGTACGCGCTGGCCGCGGCGCAGGCGCTGCTCGCCCACTCAGCGCTTCCGGCGCGCGCGGTGGCGGAGGCCGCGCTGCGGATTGCGGGCGACATCTGCATCTACACCAACGACCAGCTGAGTTTCGAGGAGCTATGAGCAACCTGACGCCACGCGAAATCGTCAGCGAGCTCGACCGCTACATCATCGGCCAGACGGCGGCCAAGCGCGCAGTCGCCATCGCCCTGCGGAACCGCTGGCGCCGGCAGCAAGTCCACACCGACCTGCGGGACGAAATCACCCCCAAAAACATCATCCTCATTGGCCCCACCGGCGTCGGCAAGACGGAGATTGCGCGGCGCCTGGCCCGGCTGGCCCAGGCCCCCTTCGTCAAGGTGGAGGCGAGCAAGTTTACCGAGGTGGGCTACGTCGGCCGTGACGTCGAGTCGATGGTGCGAGACCTGGTGGAGGCCTCGCTCGCCCTGGTGCGCGAGGAGGAGGAAGCCAAGGTGCGCATACGCGCTGCCGAGCGGGCCGAGGACCGGCTGGTGGTCCTGCTGCAGGGCGGAGGCACACGGGCCCCCGGCGTGGGCTTTTCGCCCCCTCCGGCGGCGCGCATGACCGACGCCGAGCGTGAGAAGCTGCGCGCACAGCTGCGGGCCGGGACGCTGGATGACCGCGTGGTGGAGCTGGACGTGCAGGACGTTCCAGCCGGCGTCCTCCGGGGCTTCTCCGGCCCCGGCCTCGACGAGATGGGGGCCAACCTGGCGGAGATGTTCAAGTCCATTCCCGGGATGCAGCGGACGCGCCGGCGCACGGTGGGCGTGGGGGAGGCCCTGCGGCTGCTCGAGCGCGAGGAGTCGGAACGCCTGGTGGACCAGGACCGCGTCACCCGCGAGGCGCTCCAGCGCGCCGAGACGAGCGGCATCATCTTCATCGACGAAATTGACAAAATCGCCAGTCGCGAGGGCGCTCACATGGGCGGTCCGGACGTGTCGCGGGAAGGCGTTCAGCGCGACATCCTCCCCATTGTCGAAGGCAGCACCGTCACCACCAAGTACGGACAGGTGAAGACGGACCACGTCCTGTTCATCGCCGCAGGCGCCTTCCACGTGAGCAAGCCCTCGGACCTGATTCCGGAGCTGCAGGGGCGCTTCCCCATCCGGGTGGAGCTCGAGCCGCTGGGCCGGGCGGACCTGGTGAGAATTCTCCGGGAGCCGAAGAATTCTCTTCTGCGCCAGTACACCGCGCTGCTGGAGACGGAAGGGCTGCGGCTGCACTTCACCGATGACGCCATCGAGGAGCTGGCCGCGGTGGCCCAGTCGGTGAACGAGCGGACGCAGAACATCGGCGCCCGGCGTCTGCACACCGTGCTGGAGCGCCTCTTGGACGAGGTGTCCTTCTCGGCCAGCGACCCGGGTGCGCCCCGCGACGAGCAGGTGGATGCGGCCTACGTGCGCCGCCGGCTGGCCGCCGTCGTCGAGGACGAGGACCTTTCGCGCTATATCCTCTAGTAACCTCCCACAGGAGGAGTCCCGCCCGTGCTCAATCCGCTGTCCCCCACCGCCGCCGTGCAGCGCCCGTCCACCGCGCAGAGCCAGGCGTGGATGGAGCGCGCGCGCATCAACCTCCTGCAGAACTACAAGCAGCAGCCGCTGGTGCTGGAACGGGGGCAGGGGACGCGGGTGTGGGACGCCGACGGGCGAGAGTACCTGGACCTCTTGGGGGGCATCGCCACGCTGCCCTTCGGCCACTGCCACCCGGAGATTACGGCCGCGGTGAAGGCGCAGCTGGACAAGCTGTGGCACGTCTCCAACGTCTTCTACAGCGAGCCGCAGATTGCTCTGGCCGAGAAGCTGCTGCTGGCCTCCGGGCTGGACCGGGCCTTCTTCTGCAACTCCGGGGCGGAGGCCAACGAGGCGCTGCTGAAGCTGGCCCGGAAGACGCAGAAGGAACGCGGCCAGAAGGAGCGCGTCGAGTTCATCTGCTTCGAGCGCAGCTTCCATGGCCGCACCCTGGCCACCGTCACCGCCACCGGGCAGCCCAAGTACCAGCAAGGCTTCGAGCCGCTGCTGCCCGGGGTGCTGCACGTCCCGTATGGGGACCTCGCGGCGGTGCGTCGGGCGATGGGCCCGCGGACGGCCGCGGTGCTGGTGGAACCCATTCAAGGCGAGGGCGGTGTGCGGCCCGCGCCAGAAGGCTTCCTGCGCGCGCTGCGCGCCCTGTGTGATGAGGCCGGGGCGCTGCTGTTGGTGGACGAGGTGCAGACAGGCCTTGGACGGACGGGGCGGATGTTTGGCTTCCAGCATGCGGGCATCCGTCCGGACGGTTTCAGTCTCGCCAAGGGCCTGGGCAACGGCCTTCCCATCGGCGCCATGGTGTGCACCGAGGAGGCGGGCCGGGCGCTGGTGCCCGGGACGCACGGCAGCACCTTCGGGGGAAACCCGGTGACGGCTGCCGCCGCCCTGGCCACGGTGACGCTGGCCATGGAGCCCAGTGTCCTGGCCAGTGTGCGCACCAAGGGGGAGTACTTCCTCACCGGGCTGCGGAGGCTGGCGGCGGAGTTGCCAGGGCAGGTGGTGGACGCCCGCGGGCAGGGGCTGCTGATTGGCGTCGAGCTAGCCGTGGACGCCGGTCCGGTGGTGGGACGCATGCGGGAGCAAGGCGTGCTGAGCAACCTCGCTGGGGAGCGCACCGTGCGCTTCGCCCCGGCCTATACGGTGACGGACGAGGAGATGGACCGAGGCATCCTTGCGCTGCGGCGCGCCCTGGCCGCGCCGCCGCCCGGGTGAGTCCAGACCCGCGATTTGACAAGCGTTTCCACCCGACCCCTAGAGTTGATGCCGACGTGCTGAGCGAGAACGTGCCGCCCAACACCGACCAGGAGGCTGCGCTTGCCGAGGCGGTGGAGCTACCGCTCGACCGCAAGCGGGAGATTCTTGCGCGCGAGGCGGCCCTCGGCGAGGACCACTACGCCGTCCTCGGCCTGAAGCCCGGCGCCACCAAGCAGCAGGTGAGCGCCGCCTACCACGAGGCCAGCCGCGTCTTTCACCCGGACCGCTACTTCGGTAAGCAGCTGGGCAGCTACCAGGGGCGGCTGGAGCGCGTCTTCCGCCGGCTGGCGGAGGCGCATGCCACGCTGGTGGACGACGCCAAGCGCGACGCCTACCTGAAGGCCAACCCGCGCCTGCGGGTGGCCGCGGCGGCGGCCGGTCCGGTGCGCCCTCCCACCACCGAGGACGCAGCGGCCCGCGCCGCCGAGCGCCGGGCCCGGCTGGCCCGCCACCCGTACCTGGCCCGGGGCGCCCAGGCCAAGACGCTGGTGGAGGAAGCCAAGTCCCAGCTGCAGTCCGGCGCGCCGGAGCGGGCCCTGGGGCTGCTGCACCGCGCCCAGCAGCTCGACCCGCGGGCCAAGTCCAGCGCCAGCGTGCGTTCGCAGGCGGAAGCCCAGAAGAATGCCGAGCGCGCCAAGGCGGAGCTCGCCCACGCGCGCGAGCTTGCCGCGGCGGGCGATGGGGCCGGCGCACTCAGCGCCTACCGCGAGGTGCTGGCGCTCGAGCCCTCCTCGCACGAGGCGGCCCTGGCGGCGGCGCAGATGTTGTTTCGCACCGGAACGCCGGCCGAGGCTCGCACGTTCGCCCAGAAGGCGGTCGACCTGCGGCCAGACCATGTCGGTAGCCTGGTGCTGCTGGGCACGGTGTGCAGCCTGCTCGGGATGAACAAGGTGGCTCGCCGTCACCTGGAGTCGGCACTTGCGCGGGATGCGGACAATGCCGAGGCGAAGCAACTCCTCAAGAAACTCCGCTGGGTGTAGGGTGTGAACGGGGGATGGCCGACCACGAACCCGTCATTGGAATTGACCTCGGGACCACCAACAGCGTGGTGGCGTTGGTGCAGGGCGGGCAGCCGCAGGTCATCAAGAACCGTGCCGGCCAGCTGCTGACGCCCTCGGTGGTAGCGGTGACGTCCGGCGGCAAGCGCCTGGTCGGCCACCTGGCCAAGCGTCAAGCCATCACCAACCCGGAAAACACCGTCTACGCCAGCAAGCGCCTCATCGGCCGCAAGTTCAGCTCGGCGCAGATTCAGAAGGCCCGCGAGGTGCTGCCCTACCACCTGCTGTGCGGCGAGCACGACGACGTCCGCGTCCAGCTGGGCGACCGGCCGGTTTCCCTGCCGGAAGTCTCTGCCGCCGTGCTGCAGGAGCTGCGCAAGGACGCCGAAGCCTACCTCGGCCGCACCGTCACCAAGGCCGTGGTGACGGTGCCTGCCTACTTCAACGACGGGCAGAGGCAGGCCACCAAGGACGCGGGTCGCATCGCCGGGCTCGACGTGCTGCGCATCATCAACGAACCGACGGCCGCCGCCCTGGCCTACGGCTTTGCCCGCAACGTGAACGGGAAAATCGCCGTCTTCGACCTGGGCGGGGGCACGCTGGACGTCAGCGTGCTGGACGTGTCCAAGGGCGTCTTCGAGGTGGTGTCGACGGGGGGAGACACGTATCTCGGCGGGGAGGACTTCGACAACCGCATCATCGAGTGGCTGGTGATGGCCTTCGCCAAGGAGCACGGCGTCGACCTGCGCAAGGACCGCATGGCGCTGCAGCGGCTGAAGGACGCGGCGGAGCGGGCGAAGATGGAGCTGTCCACGGTGCAGGAGACCGCCATCAACCTGCCCTTCCTCTACACGCCCAGCGGGGGGACGTCCGCCTTGCACCTGCAGGCGAGCCTCACCCGGGCCAAGCTGGAGGAGCTGACGCGGGATTTGGCCGAGCGCTCGGTGCAGATTGCCGAGCAGGTGCTGGCCGAAGCCAAGGTGCGCGCGGCCGACCTCAAGGAAATCGTTCTCGTCGGCGGCATGACGAGGATGCCCCTGGTGCACGCGCTGGTGACGCGGCACTTCAAGGAGCCCTCCCGGGGCGTCCACCCGGAGGAGGTGGTGGCGCTCGGAGCAGCCATCCAGGCGGACGCCCTTTTGCGTCCCGACAGCCAAGTGCTGCTCCTGGACGTGACGCCGCAGAGCCTGGGGGTGGCCATCGCCGGCGGCTACACCCGTCGGCTGATTGGAAAGAACACCACCGTACCGACCTCGGTGACGGAGACCTTCCACACCAGTCGCGACGGGCAGACGACGGTGAAAATCATGGTGCTCCAGGGGGAGAGCGACCTGGCACACCAGAATGAGCTTCTCGGCGAGTTCATCCTGTCCGGGCTGCGGCTGGCCACACGGGGCGAGGTGGAAATCGACGTCACCTTCGACATCAACGCCGAGGGGATTGTGTCCGTCTCAGCGCGCGACCGCGAGACCGGCCTCCAGCAGTCCATTATTGTCACCGCCTCGGGGGGCCTCACCGACACCGAGCTGAAGAATATTCTCGACGACCAGGCGGACCTGCTCCTCGAAGCGAGTGCCTCAGCGGAGGTGCTGAACAAGCGCACGGCCTTGGAAAGCGTGGCCAAGGAAGTGGAAGCGATGATGCCGCAGGTGCGCCAGCTGACCGGAAACAGTGAGTTCGGCCGCGATGCGCTGCGCAAGGCGGAGGCGGTGCTCACCTCGAGCAAGGTGGCACTGAAGAGTTCAGACCTCATCCTCCTGGCCGACTGGGTCGACCAGCTGGAGAAGACGCGGACGCTCTTCGTTGGCGTGCTCGAGCGACTGGGGGCGCGGCAGCAGTGAGCGGCGGACGGGCCATCCAGCTCGTGGAGGCGGGACTCTGGTTGCGGATGAGTGGCGACCTGGACGGGGCCCGCCGTCTCTTTGAGCAGGCCCTCCGGCTCGACCCGACGTGCGAGCGCGCGCGCGAGCTGCTCGGGACGAAGCCGGCCGAAGAGGCGCTCCCCGAGGAGCTGCAGCACGTACCGAGCTCCGCCACCAACCTGTTTGCCGTGCCGCTCCCGCGCCTGTTTTCGGAGCCCACGGCCGAGAGGCCCGAGGCCCCCACCGACCCCTTCATCCCCCTGGCGATGGTGCGCCCCCTTCCGCCCATGTCGGAGCTCCCGGCGGCGGCCCCGCCGCCAGCGGCGCCACGCGCCTGGACGCCGCTGCCGGTTCAGCTGCCCCCCGTCCCCGCTCCCCAGGCGGCACGGACCGTGGCGCCGGCCGTTACCCTGCCACCCTTGCCCGTGCCGCTGCCGGCACGTGCGGGCAGGACGCCCCCCCCCCAGCCAAGGGCCCCGGTGGCCCCGCTGGGGACACCGGCTCCCGCTCCGCCCGCGGCGCGTGGCACGCCGCTTCCTTCTGTTGCGCCCCAGGCCCCCCCGCCGCCTCCCACATCCTCCCTGTCGAGCCGGACGCCAGTGCCGCCGGCCCCGTCACCGTCCTCGACGTGGGCTGTCGGCACCACCGCCCTGCCGCCAGAGCCAGGCCCCAGTGGCGACAGCCCCGGGGCGGTGGGGTCGGACGACTGGTGGACGGACGGCGTCACCACGCCCGCCCCGCCCAAGGACGCCTGGGAAGTCGGGCGGCCCCGTCCGACGACGCTGCCACCCTCCGAGGCGACCGAGGGGGACGCGCTGAACCTGGTGGCGCCCCTGCCGGCGAGCGCGGGCGGGACGCCGCTTCCGGCCAAGATGCCGTCCGACCCCCGGCAGGAGGCGCGCAAGCTGCTGCAGCGGGCCCGGGAGCTTCAAGGGCTGGATGACCACAGCGGAGCCCGCGAGCTGCTGCTGCAGGCCCAGGCCCTCGACACCGAGGACCCGGACGTGGCGCGGGCCCTGGCGGAGAGCGAACAGACGCTGCAGGCGCTCTACGAGTCCAAGCTGGGCAAGCTGACGACGGTTCCGCGGGTGCGCCTCCGCGAGGACGAGGTCATCTGGCTCAACCTCGACCACCGGGCGGGCTTCATCCTCGCGCAAATCGACGGCACCCTGACGTTTGACGACCTCTTCAGCGTCTCGGGCATGTCGCGGCTGGACACCGCCCGCATCCTCGTCCAGCTGCTCGAGCAGCGCGTCATCATCCGATAGTCGCCAAGCGGCGGGCGGAGCCCCCCCAAGAGAAAGTCAGCCGCGGACGAGTCCGGTGAAGAGGCCCCGGACAGCCGTCCGGCCGTGCTGGTTGACGGACTCGGTGCGGACCACCAGCACCTCGTGACGTCCGCGCATGGACACCTCCACCAGCTCGCCGTGCGTGGTTAGCACGTCGCCGGGCCGCAGCACTTCGAGGAACTCGAAGTCCTGTCCCGCGTGGACCAGCCTCAGCAAGTCCACGCCGAGGGCCGGGTCGAGCACGGCCGCCCCGAAGGGGGTGATGGCGAAGGTGACGGCGAAAGTGGGGAAGGCGATGACGCCGTGGTACGGCCCGCGCGCCGCCGCGCCCTCGTCGTGCAGCACCGGGTGAACGTCCTCGGGCAGGCCGGACAGCCCGAGGTTGGGCATCCCTCCGGAGATGGCGGAGGCGTACTCGCGCAGCTTCTCCAGCCCTACCGTGTAGCGGAAGGGCCCCCAGCGACGCCCGACTAGCGCAGGGTCGATGGGCATTACCGCAACCCTTCCGGGCGCGTGCGCCCCTCGACGGCGACGTCCTTGAGCACCTCTTCCCCCCGCTGGTTCTCGGCACGCACGGTGGCATGCACGCGCTCGCCGTCGACGGCCGTCACCACCCCGCGGAAGGTGAGGGTGTCGTCGAGCGCCACCGGCCGGCTGAAACGCGCCTGCACCCGGGTGACGGCTCCGGGGTCGCCCAGGTAGCGCGCGAAGCAGTCCACTGCCCAAGCGAGCGTGCACAGCCCCTGCAGGATGTTGCCGCCGAGGCCCGCGAGTCGCCCCACCTCGGGGTCGATGTGGATGGGATTGAAGTCTCCCGAAGCGCCCGCGTAGTAGATGGGACGGTAACGGTCGACCTCCCGCACCAACTCGAACGTTTCTCCCACGCTGTGGCTCGCCATCAGGGTCCCAACTCCTTCTGTTTGTGGGTTAGCTGCGCGCCTCATCCAGCGGGTCTTCCACCTCGTCCCGGGCCTCAGCGCGCCGCTGGTAGACGTCGCGCACATAGGCCACCAGCCGGTCGAGGTAGCTGGTGAGGGGGGGGCAGCGCACGCCCGTCCGGTCCAGTAGCTCCTGGGTGGCGTGGCTGGTGAAGAAGGCCATCTGGCTGACGTAGCTGAGGGCGGCTCTTTGGGGACGGGCCAGCTTGTCGAGGAAGGGCAGGCGCAGAAAGACGTCGGCTGCCAGCGCCGGGAATTTGAAGCGGGGCACGCGCTTGTTGGAGCGCTCGGCGATGATTTCGTAGACGCGCCCGGTGCTCATCGGACTGGGGTCCACCAGGTGGAAGGTGCCCCCGGCGCCCCGCGCATCGCGGGAGATGGCCCAGGCGGCCTGCACCACGAAGTCCACCGGCACCACGTTGAGTGGGGCCGCGCCGCCCCCGGGGAGCGGTAGCGGCACTACCAGCGGGCTCATCACCAGCAGGATGGCCAGAGCGTAGGGGCCCTCAAAGCGGTCCACCTCGCCGGTGGTGGAGTCGCCAATCACCGTCGAGGGGCGGAAGATGGTGACCGGCAATGCCGCGGCGGCGCGCGCCACCAGCTGTTCGCCCTGGAACTTCGTCTCCTCATAGGCGTTGCGGAACGACTGGCCGCGGTCCAGCTCGTCCTCGGCGATGATGCCCACCCGGTCGCCGGCCACGTGGCAGGTGGAGAAGTGGTTGAAGCGGCGAAGCTGGGTGCATTCGCGCGCGAGCTCCAGGACGTTGCGGGTGCCGTCGACGTTGACGCGCGTCGCGGTGTCCCGCGACACGGTGAAGTGGCTCGCGGCGGCCAGGTGAAAGATGTCCGTCACGCGCTCCGTCACCCGCGCCACTTCCTCGCCGCTCAGGCCCAGGTGCAAGTCGGTGACGTCCCCCGACAGCACCTCGGCCGAGGCGCCCTTCAGCCGCTTCGCCTGGGCCCGGGCCTCCTCGAGGAATTTCGGCTGCGCCAAGAGGAAGAGGTGCCCCTTGGCGTCATTGCGCGCGATGTGCTCCACCAGGCGCTTCCCGATGAACCCGGGATAGCCAGTGACGAGGTAGGTGCCGGGGTCTCGGGTCTCTGCCATTTTCGCGCCCCGGGGAGTCTACCCAGCTCCGCCCCCGAGCGCCTTCCAGATTTCCACCACCTGGCCCCGCGTCTGCTCCCGGCTGCCCGTGTTGTCCACTACCCAGGTGGCCACCGCGCGCTTGTCGTCGAGTGGCGCCTGGGCCTGGATGCGGCGGTCCGCCTCCTCGGCCCCAAGGGATTCGCGGGCCATCAGCCGGGAGCGCTGCACCGGCAGCGGGACCCAGACGACGATGACGCCGTCCATGGCGTGGTGCAGCCCGTTCTCGATGAGGAGCGCGGCGTCGTAGACGCACGTGCTGACGCCGGCCCGCTCCAGGAGTTCCGTGCGCCGCGCCACCTCCGCCTGGATGCGGGGATGGACGATGGCGTTGAGCGCCGCGCGCTCGGCCGGCTCGGCGAAGATGCGGGAGGCGAGTGCGGCGCGGTCGAGCTGCCCCGTGCCATCGACCGTCCCGGGGAACCGCCTGGCAATCTCCTCGAGGGCGGGCTGGCCCGGGCGCACCACGTCGCGCGCGACCTGGTCCGCGTCGATGATACTGGCCCCCAGGCTCCGCAGCATGTCGGCGACGGTGCTCTTCCCCGAGGCAATGCCACCGGTGAGGCCGACCAGGCGCAAGGGCGCGCCTCCGTCAAGGAGTGTGCGTGGACTTCACCGACTGGAAGACGAAGGACTTCACCTTATCCCCCTCCTCGTCGAAGAACACCGCCATCCCGAGGCGGGGGTAGAGGTAGTAGGTGCGGAAGTCCTCGGTCAGCTTCTTCTGGAAGCAGTTGCCCGCCGCGGGAGGGCCCGCCGCGGGGCAGGGGGGCCCGTAGCTGCTTTCCACCGTCTCTCGGTCCACCACCGGCCCGGGGAAGACGTCGATGCGCTCTACCAGCCCAGTGGCCGGGTCGACGCGGAACTGTGCCTCCGCCGTGCCCTTGATGGCCGAGGTCCCGTTGTAGGCCAGCACCTGGTGCCCCTCGAAGCTGAGCGTCTTGGACGGGGGGCCGAAGCGCTTGAGCACCTCCTCCTTGGCGGTGACGCCCGGCTCCACGCCGTTCCAAGCACGGGCGTGGGCCAGGGCGGGAAGCAGCAGGGCGAAGGAAAGGAGAAAGGCGAAGCGCACGGGTGATTCCAGTCTATTCGAAGCGAGCCAGAGTCCCTCAATCTGGGCGTTGCTCCCACACAGGGGTTGCCGGTGCGCGCAACCGTCTGTTACGCCCCCCTCTGGCACCATGCTCACAGGCCCGCTTCGACGTGTAGGGGTGGCAGCGGTGGGCGTGGCGGCGCTCAGCTCGGCAGTGGCGCTGGGCGCAGACTTTCTCGGGCCGGACAGCTGCAAGGCGTGCCACGCAGAGGCCTATGCCGCCTGGAGCACCTCCAAGCACGCGCGCAGCGCCGAGTCGCTGACGCGCGAGCAGCAGCGGGACCCGCGCTGCACGGCCTGCCATTCCCCCAACCTGGCCGAGCAGCGGTTGGCTGCCGTCAGCTGCGAGACGTGCCACGGCGCCGGCCAGTACTACGCCCCGTCCTACGTCATGAAGGACCCCGAGCTGGCGCGCCTGGTCGGGCTGCTGGACCCCGGCGAGCGGTCCTGCCGAAGCTGCCATGACCCCGGCTCGCCCTCGCTGTTGCCCTTCGACTTCACCAGCAAGCTGAAGGCGATGGACCACTGGAGCGCAGCGCGCAAGGGACGCTCGGCCGAGGCCGCGCCGGCGCGCGCGACGCAGTGAGTATTCGTCCCGTCGAGGCGCGCTTCGTCACCACGGCCGTAGGCCCGGAGGGCTACCCTACTGGAGGGACGCCGGAGATTGCCTTCGTCGGGCGAAGCAACGTCGGCAAGTCGTCGATGATTAATACGCTGTCGGGCAGGAAGAAGCTGGTGCGCGTCTCGAACACCCCCGGTCGCACCCGGACCCTAAACTTCTTCGACGTCGACCTGGTGCGCGGCGACGTCCGCCGCAGCGTGCGCTTCGCCGACCTTCCGGGCTACGGCTTTGCCAAGGTGCAGAAGACGCAGCGGGCCACCTGGGAGGAGATGATTACCAGTTACCTCGAGCGCCGCGAAGAGTTGCGGGGCGTGGTGAGCATTATTGATGCCGAGGTCGGACCGACCCCGGACGATGTGCGTACCCTTGGCTACCTGCGCCGGGCAGGGCGCCCGACGTTGGTGGTCGCCACCAAGCTGGACCGCCTGGCCAAGGCGCGCCGCCGCCCCAAGCTGCGTGCCATTGCACAGACGCTGGGCGTGGAGCCCGAGTGGGTGCTCGGTTTCTCAGCAACGGAAAAACTGGGCCTCACTGAAGTGCTGGAGGCCGTCTGGGAGCTAACAGGTATGCGCGACACCTCTGTTGACCCGCCCTGAACCTACGCCGATGATTCCTAGATGGTGGAGAAGCAGATGATGCGCGGGGCAATCCCTGTCCTGCTCCTGGTCTTCGGAGCGATGGCTGGCTGCACCTGCAACGGCGCCGTCTCGCCCGACATGGACGCGGGCCCTGATGGCGGAGATGCGGGTGCGGACGGAGGTGACGGCGGCAAGCTCGTCGACCCCTGCGCCTATTACTACTGCCCGCCGCCGAGCACCGACGGTGGGCCCATCAGCATCGGCTTCGGGGGGAGCCCGGACGGGGGCGACGGCGGAAGCAACGGCTTCACGCTCGATGGCGGCTCGGCGGGCAGCTACGGCAACGGCGTCACGGTGGACCCCAATGGCCGCGTCACGCTGAGCAGCACCGACGTGCAGCTCAACTTCGCGCTCATCGCCAACTGGACGATGGGCACGGTGTCCAAATACGACACGAAGGACCTGCTGCCGGACGGCGGAATCCACGAGGTGGCGCGCTACATCAGCGTCATCCCCATCGACGGACTCGGCAACCCCAACCACTCCAGCTCGGCCCAGACCTACAACCCGAGCCGGACGGCCATCGACATCAACAGCGACTTCTGGGTGGCGAACTTCGCCGCCAACAAAAACCAGTACTTCTCCGCCACGAAGATTGCGGGCAACACCTACGACTGCGTCGACCGCAACGGGAACGGGAAAATCGACACCAGCTTCGACGACCCGAACACCCCCGGGGGCACCTACGGCGTCATCGACCCGTCCGAGTACGCCAACCCGGTCGACCCGACGAACGTCCTGCAGTACGACGAGTGCGTCCTCTTCACGCAGGAACTCGGAAACATCAACACCAACGGCGCCTTCGGCGAGGGCGCCATCTCCATCGCCGGCGGCTATGAGGGTGCCCCGGGCGACGTCTGGGCGGCCACCTGGCTGGACCGGAAGGTGTTCCGGCTCGACGCTCGCACCGGCCTGCCCCAGGCCGTGCTCCCGGATGGCGGTGTCTACTTCAACGTGCCGGACATCGAGCCCTATGGCGCGGCGGTGGACTCCCTCAACCACCTCTGGGTGGTGGGCCGCGTTACCGACCAACTGGCGCTCATCGACGCGACCTACCCCTTCGCGCTCCTCGCCGGAAACACCGGCCTGGGCGTCCCTCGCATCACTCCGCCGAGTGGGCAGGGCTTCGTGACGGGCGGCTACGGCATCGCCGTGGACGGGCTGGGCCGCGTCTGGATTCCCAACTGGCAGAGCGGCCCCTACGCGGTTGCCTTCACGCCGAGCGCGGGCAACCCGGCCGTCGGGTCCTGGACCCAGTACAACTTCGCCGCGCTCACCAGCGCACAGGGAACGCACATCGCCCGGCCCCGCGGTGTCGCCACCGACGTGGACGGCAAGGTGTGGATGACGTCGGACAGCAAGACCGGCACCAGCAGCGGCTCGGCGGCCATGGTCTTCGCCATCGACGGACGCGACGGGGGCTACCCCTACTACTTCTCCACTGACGCCGGCCCCAGCCCGCTCATCGATGCGACGGATGTCTACAGCAAGACCAGCATCGGCGTCGGACTCGACCAGGACGGCAACCTGTGGATTAACAACTCGAGCGGCAACGTGATGCGCGTGGACCGCAACACCGGGGCCGTCATCAAGAGTCCCAACCAGGTCGGCTCGCTCTACAGCTACTCGGACTTCACCGGCTACCAGCTGCGCCACATCACCACCAACCAGGGCAGCTTCTACCAGACGGTGGCCGGCTGCTCGCGCTTCGCCCAGTGGAACAGCGTCACCTGGGATGCCACGACGCCCGTGAATACCAGCGTGGTGCTTTACGTGCGCGGCTCCAACAACTTCGACTTCACGCTCAGCCAGCAGTACGGCCCGTGGACGCCCTCGCCGGCCAACCTGCAGGCGGCCCCGGGCCCCGTGCCGCAGTTCAAGTACCTGCAGCTGCAGTTCGTCCTCGTCTCCAACGACCGGAAGAGCCAGCCGTACCTCAACAGCTTCACCATCAACACCAGCTGCAGCACGCCCATCAACTGACCTCCCCGCTGTGGCGGGGAGGTCCTGCGCTCCCGGCCGACGTGCTAGGAGCGTCGGCAGCATGGCGCGACACGAGAAGGGCAATGGCCGGGACCGCGCCGCGGCCCGGACGCAGCTGGTTCGCCAGCTGCAGCGCCTGGAGCCCAAGGCGCGTCTGGACGCCCTCACCAGTAGCAAGCGGGCCGCTGCCCTGGTGCGCAGCCTCCCGGCTGACCGCTTGTATTTCGACATCCTCTCGGTCGGACTGGCCGATGCCACGGATGTGGTGCAGCTAGCGTCCCCGGCCCAGTTTCAGGCCTTCGTGGACCTGGGTGCCTGGAAGGGCGACCACCTCGACCACCGTGCCCTGCTGGCGTGGATACGCGCCGCCCGCGGGGAGGACACCCCGACCTTCCGCGCTCAAGTGGCCGGCCTGGACATGGAGCTGGTGGAGTCGCTGCTGCGGGGCCACACCGTCATTCACGACTTGGAGGAGGACCCGGACCTCCACATCGAAGGGCTGACGCTGGACTCGGCCGACGGCCGTTACCGGGTGGAGTTCCGTGCCGAGGAGGCACTGGACCAATCCGCCCTTCGGACGCTGCTGCAGGACTTCATCGCCGAGGACGCCCTAGGCTTCAGCCGGCTGCTCGAGTCGGCGCGCTGGGCCTTCCCCAGCGAACTCGAGGAACTGGCCTACAACTTCCGCAACGCGCGACTGGCGGACCTCGGCTTCCCGGACCCGGAGACCGCGCGCTCCCTCTTCGCCCGGGTGCCACTGCCGCCACCGCCGGCGGAGACGGGCGGCACGGCGCTGGCCGCGGCGCACCAGCGGCCGCAGCTGCTCGCCGCCGCCCTGGAGGCGCTTACCGCCGATGAACGGGACAACCTCGAGGACGAGCTCCGGACGGTGGTGAATTCGGTGCTGGTGGACGAGCGGGCAGACGCTGGCGACCCGGAGGCCATCCGCAGCGCCAGCGAGCGCGCCCGGGACACCTTAGAACTAGGCCTCGAGTACCTCTCGGGGGGCAGCCCCGCCCGTGCGGTGGACGTGGTGCGCGCCGACACCTCCCGCCACGTCTTTCAAGTCGGCTTCACCTTGGGCCTTCTCCTCAAGCACCGGGCGGACAGGCTTGCGCGGCGCCCCCTGGCCCGGCTGGACGGGCAGCTGCTGCTGTGGCCGGACGCCGCGGCCGCGGTGGAGGCGCTGCGCCGCCCCCGCCCCCTCCGGGCGCTGCGGGTGGAGGGGGCCGAGCCTGTCCCCTTCCGCAGCCTCCGGGAGGTGCAGGAGACAGAAGGGCTGCTTGGCCGGGCGGAGCAGCAGCTAGCGGTGTTTTCCGCCCTCCTCGGTGGGACGGAGGAGAAGGCCCGCGCGGCCCTCGCCTCCTTGGGAGAGGACTGGCGGGTGGGAGGGACGCCGGCCGTGCTGCTGGCAGCACTGGCCCAGGCCGCCCTCGGCGGCGCCCTTCAGGTGGCGCCCGTGCAGAAGGCCCGTGTGGGCGCTCTCGGCGCCGCGCTTCTCGAGGGGCCGAAGGAGGCCCCCCATCTGCAGAGGACGACGCGAGACCGCCTCGTCCGCGCCCTGGCCGCCCTGGCGCCGGACAGCGGCGAGGAGGCAGCCCGGCTTGTCGACGCGGGCCTCGAGAAGCTGCTGAGGGAGGCGGGACCGGCGCTCGCGCACGGGGAGTTGCCCCCGCAGCTGTCCACGCTGCTGCCGGTGCGCTAGTCCCAGCCGTCCAGGGTCAGTTGCTGCGCACGTCCGCGCCAATGGCGTCTTCGACGCGGCGGTAGCCGTCGCGGGCCAGCAGCGCCTGAAGGCCCTGCAGCAGCCGGTGCACCAGGCCCGGGCCCTGGTACACCAGGGCCGTGTACAGCTGCACCACCGAGGCGCCGGCGCGCAGCCTTTCGTAGACGTCCTCCGGCGTCGCCACCCCGCCCACGCCCCACAGGACAAGTCGACCGGCGGCCCGTCGCGCTGCCCGTCGCAGTGTCTCCGCCGCCAGCGCGCGCAAGGGGCGCCCGGACAGGCCGCCTTCCTCGGAGGCCAGCGGGTGGGCGAAGGGGCGGGTGATGGTGGTGTTGGTGGCGATAAGGCCCGAGGCCCTGGCCGCAAGCGCCACGTCCACCACGGCGTCCACCACTTCCGGAGCGAGGTCCGGCGCAATCTTCAGAAGCAGCGGCCGCCCCGGGGCCACCGCGTCCATGCGGGCGCGCACGGCACCCAGCAGCGCTGCCAGCAACTCCGGCTGCTGCAGCTGACGCAGCATGGGGGTGTTGGGGCTACTGGCATTCACCACCAGGTAGTCGGCGTGGGGGGCGAGCGCGCTGACGCAGGCCAGGTAGTCCTCGGCCGCATCCTCCAGCGGCGTCGCCTTGTTCTTGCCGATGTTGATGCCTAAGGGGCCGGGCCGCCACTGGGCCCGGCGCAGGTGGGCGGCTGCCGCCTCCGCGCCGGCGTTGTTGAAGCCGAGGCGGTTGATGAGGGCCCCATACTCCGGCAGCCGGAAGAGGCGCGGGGCGGGGTTGCCGGGCTGGGGACGGGGGGTGACGGTGCCCACCTCAACCGCGGCGAAGCCGAGCGCGAATAAACCCGAGACGGCGTGGCCGTCCTTGTCCAGGCCCGCCGCCAGGGCCAGCGGGTGCTCGAACTCCAGCCCCGCCGTTCGCACGCGCAAGTCGACGCTGGTGCCACCCGCTGTCGAGAGGGCCCGCCGCCGGGCCCGACGACAGAGAGACGGCCAGCGGCCCAGCAGGGCGAGCAGGCCCATGCCCAGTGCGTGGGCGCGCTCGGGCGGCAGCAGGAAGAGAAGCTTGCGGAAGACGCGGTACAAGTCGCCAGGGGGGCGCTAGGGGATGAAGGACGCCTCGCGGGCGGTGGCCAGGGCGCGGTCCACCTGGGCCGGCGTCATGATGCCGTGCATCTCGACCAGCTGCACCTCGGATTGCATGTCCGTCTCCAGCAGGTAGGGCCCATCGGTGTTGAGGGTCACCTTCACCTGCCGGTCCAGCAGCGTCTGCACAATATGGCGCAGCTCCTCGATGCCGGACACGGCGTGGGTGTGGAGGTTGGACGTCGGGCAGATTTCCAGCACCACGTCCTGCTCGCGCAACGCACGCATGGCCGACTCGTCATAGGCGGCGCGGATGCCGTGGCCAATGCGGTTGGGCTTCAGCCGCTCCACCACCGCCATGACGCCCTCTGCCCCCGTTCCCGCCGTCTCCCCGGTATGGACGGTGGTTTTCAAGCCCGCGGCGCGAGCCCTGGCGAACAGGTCGCTGTAGAGGTCGAGCTGCGAAGGGTCCTTCTCCAGTGCCTCGTTCTCGGTGCCGGCCAGGTCGATGCCCACCACCCCGCGGTGCCGGTAGCGGATGGCCTTGTCGAGGATGATGGCGTTCAGCGCGTGGTCGAACTCGCGGGCCAGGCAGAAGATGAGGCCGGCCTTCACCCCATACTCCAGCACTGCCCGGTCCATGCCGCGCAGCGAGGCGTGGATGATGTGGTCGAGGTCGAGCTCGGCATGGAGGTTGCGCTTCATGGGGTTGAAGCGGAGCTCCATCTGGCTCACCCGGCTGCCGCGGTACTCCTTGCCGAAGACTTCGTAGATGCTCCGCTCCATGGCCATGGGCGAGCTCTGAATCTTCTCCGTCCAGGTGTGCATGATGGCCAGGTAGTCATCGAGGTTGGCCACCTTGTCCGCGCGCGCGGTGATGAGTTCCACGAATTCGAAATAGTTCTTCGTCGGCAGCTTGAAGCCCTGGGCGTGGGCAATGCTCCAGAGCACATGCGGGGCGACGGCGCCGCCCACGTGGATGTGCAAGTCGATGAGGTCGCGCGGGGCCATGGGCGGAAAAGCAGGGTACGCGAGCGACGGTGCGGTCGGCTAGAGTGCCCGGCCACGACATGGCGACCCTGATTGACGGAAAGGCCATCGCCGCCAAGGTCCGGGCCGAGGTGGCAGCGGGCGTGGCGGAGATGAAGGCGAAGCACGGACTCGTCCCGGGCCTGGCGGTCATGCGGATTGGCGAGGACCCGGCGAGCAAGATTTATGTCACCAGCAAGAGAAAGGTGGCGGCCGAGCTTGGCTTCCATGCCCTGGAGGTCCACCTGCCGGAGGACGTCAGCCACGCGGTGGCCCTCGAGCGGCTTCAGGCCCTCAACGTCGACCCGGCCATCCACGGAATTCTGGTGCAGCTGCCCGTGCCGAAGCAGATAGATGCCGACAGCCTGCTGGCAGCGCTCCGTCCGGAGAAGGACGCCGACGGGCTGAATGCCGTCAACGCTGGCCTCTTGGCCCAGGGCCGGGAAACGACGCTTCCCTGCACTCCCTGGGGCGTCATGCGGATGCTCGAGGAGATTGGCTTCAACCCGATGGGCAAGCGCGCCGTCGTGGTGGGCCGCAGCATTCTTGTGGGCCGGCCCATGGCGCTGATGCTCGTCAACGCAAGTGCCACCGTCACCATCTGTCACCGAAAGAGCAACCTGCCGGAGGAGGTGGCGCGGGGCGAGCTGGTGGTGGTGGCGGCCGGCGTCCCGGAGCTGGTGAAAGGCGCCTGGATTCGGCCCGGGGCCGTCGTCATCGACGTCGGGATGAATCGCCTCGCCGATGGGAAGCTGGTGGGCGACGTGGAATTCGCGGCCGCGGCCGAACGGGCCTCTGCCATCACGCCCGTCCCAGGTGGGGTCGGACCGATGACCATCGCCATGCTGATGAAGAACGCCCTGCAGAACGCCCAGCGCACGCTTCGGCGTTAGGGCGCGCCTGGAAACGGGCACTCTTCCATCGCCGTTGGTGAAGTCGCCGGCTTCGGCTATTTGCTCGGGCGAGTGGCTGGCAACGCGGCCTTCCCCTCGAGCGTCTCGGTGCACTCAGCCATCCTGCGCCCGCAGCGCGGTGACAATCATTCGTGAGGCCGGGCTGCGGTTGAGCGTGTAGAAGTGGATGCCCGGCACGCCTCGTCGCAGCAACTCCGTGCACTGCAGCACCGCGTGCGCCACCCCCAGCTGGATGACGGCTTGGGCGTCGTGGCGCACGCGTTCCAGGGCAAGCTGCAGGCGCATCGGCACGGTGGCGCCGCACATGCGGGTGAAGCGTGCCAGCTGCTCGAAGTTGGTGATGGGCATGATGCCCGGGACGATGGGCACGTTGACGCCCAGGCGGCGGGCCCGCTCCAAGAAGTCGAAGTAGAAGGCGTTGTCGAAAAAAATCTGGGTAATCAGGAAGTCGAGTCCGGCATCCACCTTCGCCTTCAGGTGGCGCAAGTCGTCCTCTCGGGACAGCGTCTCCACGTGCCCCTCGGGGTAGCAGGCGCCGCCGAGACAGAACGGGTAGTCCCGCTCGCGGATGAAGCCCACCAACTCCGAGGCGTGAGCGAAGCCATCCGGGGCCGGGACGAAGGTGCGGTCACCCGCCGGAGGGTCCCCGCGCAAAGCGAGGACGTTATCCACCTTGGCGGCGGAAAGCTGGTCGAGAAGGAGCGCCAGGTCTGTCCGGGCGTGGCCCACGCAGGTGACGTGGGCCATGGCTTCAATGCCGCGGGCACCGATGGCCTTCACCAGGTCCACCGTCTGGCCGCGCGTGCTGCCCCCCGCCCCGTAGGTGACGGACACGAAGCCCGGGGCCAGCGGCTCCAAGTCGTCGAGGGTGTGGAGCAGATTCTTCAGCCCTTCTTCCGTCTTCGGGGGGAAGAACTCGAAGGAGAAGCAGGGATTCGACGGGTTGAGGCGGTTTCGGATTTTCATCGCAGACGGTGACTTCTGGCCAGTCTATGTCCCCTCGGCCCGTCCGCGCCGCTTCCTGGGCGCGCTTCGCTGCCGACGGGGGGGTACGGCAGCGCTTGAATCCGACGGGATGCTCTGGAATGGTGCCCGCCGCCCATGGCACGCAAGACGCCGCTCTACGAGGCTCACCGCGCCCTCGGCGCCCGGCTGGTGGACTTCGCGGGCTGGGAGATGCCAGTCCAGTACACGTCCGTCATCGCCGAGCACGAGGCCGTCCGCAACGCGGCCGGTCTCTTCGACGTCTCCCACATGGGGGAGGTGGAATTCCGCGGCGCGGGGGCCCTCGCGTCGGCCAACGCCCTCATCACCAATGATTTGGCCCGGATTGCCGACGGCCAGGCCGTCTACGCGGGGCTTTTGAACGAGGCGGGCGGCTTCGTCGACGACGTCGTGGCCTACCGCTTCTCGCCCGAGCGCATCCTCATCTGCGTCAATGCCAGTAACCGCGCCAAGGACTTCGCCTGGATGGCCGAACATGCCAAGGGCGTGAAGCCCGTCGACCGCGGCGACGACTATGCCCAGCTGGCCCTCCAGGGCCCGAAGGCGCCTGCCATTCTCCAGCGCCTGACGCCAGTGCGGCTGGAAGGCATCGCCACCTACCACTTCGCCGAAGGCACGGTGGCCGGGGTGGGGTGCATTGTTTCGCGCACCGGCTACACCGGCGAGGACGGTTTTGAAGTGTACTGTCCACCGGAGCGCGCGGTGGAGCTGTGGAATGCGCTGCTCGAGGCCGGCGCCCAGGACGGGCTCCGGCCGGCGGGCCTTGGGGCGCGCGACACCCTGCGCACCGAGATGAAGTACGCCCTGTACGGCAACGACATCGACGACGTCCACACGCCGCTGGAGGCGGGCCTCGGGTGGATTGTGAAGTGGGATAAGGGGGACTTCGTCGGCCGGGCTGCGCTGGAGCGTCAGAAGCAGGCCGGCGTCCCGCGCAAGTTGGTGGGCTTCGAAATGCGCGAGCCCGGAATTCCGCGGCACGGCTACCCGCTTCTGGAAGGCAGCACCGCCGCGGGCGTCGTCACCTCCGGCACCATGGGCCCCAGCGTGAAGAAGGCCATCGGGATTGGTTACCTTCCCGCCGCCCTGGCGCGCGAGGGCGCGCAGGTTGCGGTTGAAATTCGTGGCCGCCCGGTGAAGGCCGAGGTGGTGAAGACGCCCTTCTGGCGCAGGAGCTGAGCGGACCTATGGCCGACAACCCGAAGGACCTTCGCTACACCAAGGAGCACGAGTGGGCCCGGCGCACGGGCGCGACGGTGGTGGTGGGGGTGACAGCGCACGCCCAGGAGGCGCTGGGCGACGTCGTCTACGTCGACTTGCCCAAGGTGGGGGCCTCGCTGGTGGCCGGCTCCAGCTTCGGCACGGTCGAGTCCACCAAGGCTGTCAGCGAATTGTTTGCCCCGTTGGGCGGCAAGGTGGTGAAGGTGAACCAGGCGCTGGCGGATGAGCCTGCCCTCATCAACCAGGACCCCTACGGGAAGGGATGGATTTGTGAAGTCGAGCCGTCCAAGCCCTCGGAGCTGGATGCGCTCATGGACGCCGACGCGTACGCCGCCCTGCTGGCCTCGGCTCCGGCCTGAGGGGTCTCCCCCGCCCGCGCTGCGGGGCAAGGCGGAGGGGGCCTCATACCAGTGAGAAGCCCCCCCGGAAGTCCCGCCGCCGGTGCTGGGCACCGTCGGGCTGGACTGTTAGTAGGGCAACTACCCATGCCCCTGACTTGGAAGCCCACCGAGCAATTCGTCGACCGGCACCTCGGACCAGACGCCACCGAGCGCGCCGCCATGCTGCGCACCCTTGGCCTCGAATCCATGGAGGCGCTGGTCGATGCCACTGTCCCCGCCTCCATCCGCCTGCGCCGCTCGCTCGACCTGCCCGCGCCGCTAAGCGAGTCCGCACTCCTCGAGGAGCTCCGGGAGATTGCGAGCCGCAACCAGGTCTTCAAGTCCTTCATTGGGAGGGGCTACTCGGGCTGCATCACCCCGGCTGTCATTCAGCGGAACGTGCTTGAAAATCCAGGCTGGTACACCGCCTACACGCCCTACCAAGCGGAGATTGCCCAGGGGCGGCTGGAGGCCCTGCTCAACTTTCAACAGATGGTGGTCGACCTCACCGGCCTGGAAGTGGCCAACGCCTCGCTCCTCGATGAGGCCACCGCGGCTGCCGAGGCCATGCACATGCTGCATGCCACGCGCGCGGCAGGCCACGACGCCTTCCTCGTCTCCGACGGCGTCTTCCCGCAGACGTTGGACGTGGTGCGCACCCGCGCCGCCCCCTTGGGCATCGAGGTGCTGGTGGGGGACGTCCGCAAGTTCGACTTCTCCAAGAAGATGTTTGGCGTCCTCGTCCAGCTGCCGGCCACGGATGGCTCGGTGGAGGACTGGGCCTCCGTCTTCGACCGCGTGCATGCCGAGGGCGCCCACGCGGTGGTGGCGGCGGACCTCCTGTCCCTGGCGCTGTTGACGCCCCCGGGGGAGATGGGCGCCGACGTCGCGGTCGGCTCCAGCCAGCGCTTCGGGGTGCCGATGGGCTTCGGCGGCCCCCACGCCGCCTACTTCGCCACCCGCAGCCAATTCACCCGCAACCTGCCCGGACGAATTATTGGCGTCTCCCAGGACGCCTCGGGCCGTCCGGCGCTGCGCATGGCGCTGCAAACGCGCGAGCAGCACATCCGCCGGGAGAAGGCCACCAGCAACATCTGCACGGCGCAGGTGCTGCTGGCCGTCATGGCCAGCATGTACGCCGTCTACCATGGGCCCAAGGGCATCCGGGCCATCGCCGAGAGGGTGCACGCCCTCACCCTCATTCTCGGACGCGGCCTCGCCCGCCTCGGCCTCAAGCCGCGCAGCGAGCAGGTCTTCGACCGCGTCGAAGTCGACCTCACCCAGGAGGCGACCGGCGCCGCGCTGGCCGCCGCGCAGAAGCGGCGCATGAATCTCTGCCGGGTCAGCGCCACCCGGGTTGGCATCAGCCTGGATGAGACCACCACCAGGGCGGACGTGGAAGCGCTGTGGCAGGTGTTTGCAGCCGGCCGCCCGGTGGACTTCACCGTCGGCGCGCTGGGGGCGTCCTTGGCGGAGAGCCTGCTGCCCACGCTGGTGCGGAAGAGTGGCTACCTCACCCATCCGGTCTTCAACCGCTACCACTCCGAGACGGAGATGCTGCGGTACCTGAAGCAATTGGAGTCCCGGGACTTGAGTCTCGCCCATTCGATGATTGCGCTGGGCAGCTGCACCATGAAGCTGAATGCCACGACCGAGATGGTGCCCGTTACCTGGCCGGAATTCGGCGCGCTGCACCCCTTCTGCCCGCCCGAGCAGGCGGCTGGTTACCACCAGCTCTTCCGCGAGCTGGAGCGCTGGTTGGCCGAAGTGACCGGCTTCGCGGCCGTCTCCCTTCAGCCCAACGCCGGAAGCCAGGGCGAGTACGCGGGGCTCCTCGTCATCCGGGCCTTCCACCAGTCACGTGGCCAGGGGCACCGGGATGTGTGCCTCATCCCCTCGAGTGCGCATGGCACCAACCCGGCCAGCGCGGTGATGGCCGGCTACCAGGTGGTGGTGGTGCGCACGGACGCCTCGGGCAACATCGACGTCCAAGACCTCGAAGCCCGGGCCGACCAATACCGGGACCGGCTGGCGGCGCTGATGGTGACGTACCCCTCCACCCACGGCGTCTTCGAGGAGGACATCCACCGGGTGTGCCGGGCCGTGCACGAGCGAGGCGGCCAGGTGTACATGGATGGCGCCAACATGAATGCCCAGGTGGGACTGTGCCGGCCGGGCGACATCGGCGCGGACGTCTGCCACCTCAACCTGCACAAGACGTTTTGCATCCCCCACGGAGGCGGCGGCCCGGGCATGGGGCCGATTGGCGTGGCGCCCCACCTCGCCCCCTTCCTGCCGGGGCACGTGCTGGCGTCCGTCGGGGGAGTCTCCGCCACCGGTGCCGTCTCGGCCGCGCCCTGGGGCAGCGCCAGCATCCTCCTCATCTCCTACGCCTACATCCGGATGATGGGGGCCGAGGGCCTGCGGCTCGCCACCGAGACCGCCATCCTCGCCGCCAACTACGTGGCGGAACGGCTGACCCCTTACTACCCCGTCCTTTACCGGGGCAAGCAGGGCCGGGTGGCGCACGAGTGCATCCTCGACTTGCGGGGCCTGAAGAAGACGGCCGGGGTGGAGGTGGAGGACGTCGCCAAGCGCCTGATGGACTACGGCTTCCATGCGCCCACCGTCAGCTTCCCGGTGGCCGGAACGATGATGGTCGAGCCCACCGAGAGCGAGTCGCGGGCCGAACTGGACCGCTTCTGCGACGCCATGGTGTCCATCCGCCGGGAGATTGCGGCCATCGAGGAGGGCCGCGCCCCGAAGGAGGGGAATGTCCTCAAGCACGCGCCCCACACGGCCGAGGTGGTGACCCAGGACGTCTGGGAGCGGCCCTACAGCCGGGCCACGGCGGCCTTTCCCGCCCCCTGGCTGCACGGCCACAAGTTCTGGCCGGCCGTCAGTCGCCTCAACAACGTCCTCGGCGACCGCCAGCTCATGTGCACCTGTCCTCCCATGGAGGACTACGGCGCACCGCCGAAGGGCTAGTTGTTGCGGAAGAGGCGCATCCGCGGACCACCGCCAAACTCCAGCATGAAGCCGAACTGGAAGCGGATGGCGTTGTCCTTGTCCACCAGCCCGGGCGGCGGGTTGGGGAAGGGCTGACTCTTCTGGAAGGCGGCGATGGCCGCCTCGTCCAGAAAGTCGACCCCGCTCGACTTCTCCACGTGCACGTCGCGCAGCGAGCCAGTTGCGTCCAGGGTGATGCTGAGCAGCGTGTAGCGGTCGCGGCCGCTGTAGATGTTGCCGGTCGGGTCCCGCTGGCGCAGGGGCGTGTGCGGGTCCCAGTGCGTCCCGACGGCCTGCTTCACCCGGTTGAAGAAGCTGGCGAATTTCCACTCGCGCGTGTTGAGGAAGGTGCCGTCCCCCTCCTCGGCGTCGAGATGGTCGTTGGGCGCGGCGCCGATAATCTTGTCCAGCGCGGCCGCGCTGGGCATGAGGTTCAGCACGCCCACCTGGCCCTTGCGCCCGTCGGAGGCGTCCTCCCCGCTGCCCCCGCTCGAGCCGGGAGCGATTTTCAGCCGGCTGGAGTTGCCCTGCACCTCGGCGCTCTCGGCGCGGTTGGCCACCTGGGCGCCGGGGCCCAGCGTCTCCGGTGCCTTCAGCGCAATGCGCTCGGAAGCCGCCGTCTTGGGAATCTCCATCGCCCCCTTCTTCTCCGCTTGGCGACGCGGACGGTCGTCCTGTCCCGCCCCGTTGTTGCCCGACAGCTGCGCCTGCAGGGCGGCGTCCCGGCCGAGGTCCGCGCGCTGCGTGTCGGCCGTTTGCCGCGGCATGGCGTTTCGGTAGAAGGGTGTCTGGACGCGGGACTTCGTCTCTTTCTCCACGCGGTTGTTCTTTTCCGCCAGGTACTTGGTGTCCTGCGGCGGCTGCTGTTCGTTGCCCGGGGCCACTGCCACCACCTGGCCGTGCGGCTGCTGTTCCTTCTTCTCCTCCGGCGGCCGCTGGGCCGTGGGTGGCCGGGTCGCGCCGGATTCGGTCGTCCCGCGGTTCCGGGCCCACTGCTGGCTGGACAGCGGGCGCAGCTCCACTTGCTGGGGTGGGGGACGGTTCTCCATCCACGGCAGGTGGACGAGGTCGAGCAGCAGCACCAGCCCCACCGCCAACAGGTGCAGCAACACCGCGGCCGCTAAGGCGACGAGCGTGCGCCGCGGGTCGTCGCGCCTTCGGCGGTTGGGGGTGGGGGCGGACACGCTCTTCACGCTTGAACGAATAGTCTAACGGTCGAATTCAGTCAGGTTGCGCTGCCGGCCCGACTCCGTCGCATACCCCGAGGCCCCTCGCCCGTCCAGCCAGGCCAACCGCCCGCAGTCACTGGTAAATTTTAGCGACTTCGGCCCCGTTGAAGTAGTAGCGCAGGATGGCCCGGTAGTCCTCCCCGGCGTCTGCGCGGCCGATGGCGCCGGTTTGACACATTCCGACGCCGTGGCCCCAACCCCCGCCGTGGAAGACCCACGCGCTGGGCGCGCCCTGGGCATCGCGCTCGGTGGAGACGACGAAGAGAGAACTATTCAACATGCCCAGGCTGCGGCGGATGGTGAGCTCGCCGCGGAGTTCCGTGGCCCCCGTGTCGCCGGAAATGGCCAGCAGCAGGGCCCGGCCCGAGACACCGCGCTCCACCACGCGGAGCGCCTGGATGGCGCCCAGGCCGAGTGGGGCGAGGAGGGCGTCCAGCTCCGCCGCGGAGAAGCGCTTCTCCCAGCGGTAGCGGCTGCCTTGGGCGAAGCGGTTCTTCCGACAGGCCGCGGGCAGCTCGGCGTGCAGGAAGGCGGCGGTGTCGGTGCGGGCTGACGGCAGGGCCGGCACCGCTTCGAGGAGGTCCGGCCGCCCGCGCAGGCTGGGGTCCGGCACGCCGCCCCACACGGCCTCGTTGTCCTCGGTGTGGCCCCCGCACACCGCGCTGTAGACGCTGTCCACCAGCCGGCCCTCCGGGCTGAAGAGGGCCTGGCCCCGGGTGGCTTCCACCGCGGCGTTGGTGGAGGCGGCCTCGCCGCTTTTGCCGCGGTAGACGGCGCAGTGCTGCTCAGAACACAGGAGGTACGGGTCCGCCAGGTGCCGGGTGCCCACCTTGGCCAGCACCTCGCCGCGGGCGGTGACGGCCTGGGCCTTCAAAGCTTCCATCGGCGCGGCGGCATACGTCTCCGAGGGCACCAGTCCCTTCAGCAGGTCCTCCAGCGCCACCTCGTTCACCACGGCCAGCGTGCCCCGCGCATCCACCGTCAACACCAGCGCGCCGCGGTAGTTACGGTTCTCCAGCCCATGGGCGCGGTAGCCAACGTCGTGCTCCACTTGCTGCACCTCGAAGCCACTGCCGTCGCGTGTCTCGGCCCGGACGGTGTCCACCGCGCGCCCGAGGAGGACGCCGTTGGCCTGTCGCACCTCGAGGGTGGCGTGCGCCGGGCTGAGGACTTCCTCGGCCAGGGTGGCGTGCACCCCCCACTGGCGCAGCACGTCCCCCAGGCGCGTCCGTGCCTCGGCCTCTGGCAGTGCCTCCTCCAGCAGCAGCGCGTAGCGGCGGTTGTCGATGACTTTTCCGGCAATGCCGTAGACTTGCCCCAGCGTCTGCACGCGCACCCGGACGCCGCGGCGGGCCCAGGTGTCCAGCTCCGACTGCAGCCCGGCCTTATCCGCGAAGGCCAATTCGGAGAGTTGCAGGCGAAACACCCGCGTGGCGGGATTGCCGCTGACGAGTCGGACGCGCAGCAGCTCTCCGGCCGGTGCCTCGGCCGTCGTCTCCACGGGTCCGGGCAACAGCAGGCGCACCCGGCCCCGGGGGATGAAGTCCACCTCCCGCTGTCCCTCCATCAACCGGACGGGCAGGGTGGGCTCGCCGGCCCGAACATCCACGCGCTTCCAGGCGCCGCTGGGTGCTTCCAGGCCCTGTGCCGAGGCCGGGGTGCGCGCAGGGCCGGGCTCGGCGTCCGGCAGGGGGGGGGGCGCGCCCGCGTCGGAGGCCGTGGCGCGCGCCGCGCTCAGGAAGCAGGTGGCAAGCACCCACGGCCCGAGCAGGAGCGCGCGTGGAACGGGCCTGGGCAACAGTGGAGCTGGCCTCCAGACAACTTGGGGGGACAAACGGGAGAGGCGCCACCCGGATTCGAACCGGGGAATGAGGGTTTTGCAGACCCTTGCCTTACCACTTGGCGATGGCGCCGGACCTACGGAATCACTCAGGAAACCGCGCGGAATAGGGCAAGTACATGGCCCGCAGCAATACCAGACTTGCAACCATCAGCTCACTTTGCAACCTCCAGGGCGACCAAGCCAGCCGCTTGCTTGCAGATGTTGTCTAGCACGTGGCCGCGCGGTGCGGCGCGCGTCAGCCGTCCGCGAGGCCCAGCCGGGCCGTGCGCCGTCGAGTTTCGCTCGCGCTCCGGCGCTCGGGAGCGAAGCCGTCGAGCGGGCGGCCTAGCAGCTCGCCCAAACCGGCCAGCAAAGGAACTGGCCAGAACCCAAAAGGACGAGCCGCCCGCCCCGCTTAGCTCGGCGGCCCGACGAACGGGGGCACCAGGGCCGGTAACGCGTTCGACGAGTCCTCGCTCCACCCTCCGGCCTGCGACCGCACCGATGGAATGGTCCGTCTGGAACGTCAACGGGGCTAGTGCGTGTAGCGTGGCGCCGGGGTTCTGGTCGAGCTGTCGCCATGACGACTCTTCCGCGCTGAGAAGCGGTGCGCGGCACGAGCACTTCGCGCGGACGTGGTCGCCCCCTGCAACGTTTCATCGAGCCGGTGTCCATCCGGAGGGATTCGTGTCGAGTCGCCGCTTCGAGGAGGAGAGGACAATGGCAAAGGTCTACATTTTTTCAGTGCTGGCGTTGGCCGGAGCAATCGGTTGCGGGAGCAGCACCACGACAGCACAGGCGAAGACATTCAACGTCACATTGGCAGTTGCCAACGAGACGCCTCCTTGCGCCCAAGCTGGCGCCACCGCCACCGGCACGGCGATGGTCACCATCTCCGCCGACAACACCTCCATCGCGGTCAACGCGACGTACTCGGGGCTGTCAGGTCCGGCAGTGGCCGCTCACATCCACTACGGCACTCCCGCGGCGGCGGGTCCCGTCGTGTTGCCCTTTTCCGCGCCCCTGACTTCACCCGTGAGCGAGACTCTCACGGCCGCCAACTACGTCGCCGCCACGGGCGCTCCCACGGATTTCCCTACGTTTGTGACGGCGCTCAGAGCCGGCGGTGCTGGGTACATCAACTTCCACACTGCCGCCTGCGGTCCAGGGGAAATCCGCGCCGAGATTCAGTAGAGGCGAGCGTCAAGCCGGAAGGAGTGCGCGGCGTCGCGCACTCCTCCCGGGTGTCGAACGGGCGAGCGCGCGGTTGGTCGGGCTGTGCTCGGTCCGGGCCCTTGGGCTCCAGCTCGGCAATAAGTGCCAGGTGTGCATTGACCGCGGGGCCGCTCAATGGCACTCACCGGCCTCACATGGCCAAGCTGCGTGCAGTCCTCTTTGGTGCCACCGGGCTCGCCGGGCAGCAATTCGTCTCGGCCCTCAGCGCGCACCCGTGGTTCGAGTTGGTTGCCGTCGCCGCCTCGCCGCGCAACGCGGGGCGTCGCTACGGCGAGGCGCTGGCGGAGGGCGGCTGGTTTCTGACGGAAGCCATCCCGGCGGCGGTGGCCTCGCTCGTCCTGGCCGACCCGCTTTCGGTGGACCCCTCGGGCTTCGACCTCGCCTTCTCGGCGGTGGAGGCGGACGTAGCGCGCGAGCTGGAACCGCGCGCGGCGCGGGCCATCCCGGTGTTCAGCACGGCCAGCGCCTTTCGCTATGAAAAGGACGTCCCGCTCTTGCTTCCGCCCGTCAACGGCGGGCATCTGGGGCTGGTGCGGGCGCAGGCCGCCCGGGGCTTTGCCGGCTATGTCGCCCCCATTCCCAACTGCACCACCACCGGCCTGGCCGTCAGCCTGGCCCCGCTCGTGGAGCGCTTCGGGGTGCAGGCCGTGCTCGTGACGTCGCTGCAGGCCGTGTCCGGCGCGGGCCGCTCCCCCGGGGTGCCGGCGCTGGACGTCCTGGACAATGTCCTGCCCTTCATCGCCAAGGAGGAGGGCAAGGTGGAGGTGGAGACGCGGAAGATTCTCGGCACCTGGGCGCCGGGGCGAACCGAGGTGCAGCCGCATGCCATGCGCGTCTCGGCCACCTGCACCCGCGTGGCGGTGCTGGAGGGGCACACCGAGACGGTGTCCGTTTCCCTGGGACGCCCGGCTAGCCTGGACGAGGTGGCGGCTGCCTTCGGCGAGTGGAAAGGGGACGCGACGGCGCGGGATTTGCCCTCGACGCCGCCTCGGTGGATTGAGGTGCTGCAGGCGCCCGACCGGCCCCAGCCACGACTGGACCGCGAGACGCACGGCGGCATGGCCACCAGCGTGGGCCGTCTGCGCGAGGACGCCGTGCTGGCCAACGGGGTGAAATTCGTCCTCGTCTCGCACAACACAAAACTCGGCGCGGCCAAGGGCGCCGTGTTGGTGGCCGAACTGGCCAAAGCGCAGGGGTTGCTCTAGCGAATGGCTTCCATCGCCTGAGCCGTTGCTCCCCTGAAGGAAGTTTTCCGCCCCGCCACCCTGAGTGAACTAGTGTCCGTTGCCTAGCAGTCTGCTAGCAGTCTGCCCCCGAGACCGAGGGAGAACGCCCACATGGCCTACTACGTCGCCGAGCCCTGCGTGAAGTGCAAGTACACCGACTGTGTCGAGGTGTGCCCGGTGAATTGCTTCTACGAGGGGGAGAACTTCCTCGTCATCCACCCGGACGAGTGCATCGACTGCGGCGCGTGTGAGCCCGTCTGCCCCACCAAGGCCATCTTCCCGGAGGCGGACCTTCCGGAGAAGTGGGCGGAGTACAAGGAAATCAACGTGACGTACTCCAAGCAGTGGCCCAACATCTCCGAGAAGCGCGAGCCGCTCCCGGAGGCCGAGGAATTCAAGGACGTCGAGAAGAAGCGCCACCTCTTGGTGCTCGCCCCGGGCAAGGGCAAGGGGTAGAGCGGCCCCCCCGAGGGGGGCGCCGCTGGCCCCGCCGTGGCCACCCCCAAGCCCCACTGTGGGGGACTGGTGCGGAGTGGACCGAGTCGCATAGGGTCCGCGCCCGCAATGGCCGAAGCGGCGAACTCCATCGTCATCTCACCCGTCAGCAATGAAGCGGAGCTGATGCAGGCGCTCGCCATCCGCGAGGTGGTCTTCATCGAGGAGCAGCACGTCCCCGAGGGCATTGAACGCGACGCCGAGGATGCGCGGGCTTTCCACGTGCTGGCCTTCCAGGGCGGGCACGCCATCGGCACCGGCCGGCTGGTGACGCTGTTGGGTCCGCCGTCGGACTCCGGAACGTGGGGGCAGATTGGCCGGATGGCGGTGCTGTCCGCCCACCGCAAGGCACGGGTGGGGAGTCACCTGCTCGCCGCCCTGGAGGCGGAAGCCCGACGCCAGCAGCTGACGGGCATCCTCATGCACGCGCAGCTGTACGCCATCGGCTTCTACCGGCACCACGGGTACGAGCCGGTCGGTCCGGTCTTCGAGGAGGCCGGCATCGACCACGTGGAGATGCGCAAGCGCCTCTAGCGGCTCTGGCTGGAGACGGCCCCGGCGGCGGTGCCCCGCAGGGCGCGCTCCCCGCACACGCGGGCCAGAAACCCTGGCAGCCGCATCGCCCGCTCCACGCTGCGGCGCCGAAGCTCGCGGGCGCGGTCGCGGAAGCCGTCGCGCACCAGCGCAATGCGCGGCGAGACGCGTGCCAGCCCGACCGCCTCGCGGATAATCTGCAGCATCGCCGGCGCGTCCGGCTCGTACACGCCGAGGCGGTGCGCCTCGATGTGGCTGACGTGGCTGCGCTCGGCGCCGGGGATGTAGTGGAACAGCAAGAGGGGGCCGAGCTCCGTCTCCAAAAGCTCCTGGAGCGTCGCCGGTGCGAGGCTGCCGAGCACCGGAATGTCGGCCAGGCCCATCAGCGCCGCCAGGATGGCGGGGGACACGTAGCCGAAGACGTGCACCCCGGCGGCGGCCTCAAGAGCGAGTGCCTCCTGGAAGCTCCGGTCCCGGCCACACACCACCACCAGGTTGACGCTGGCGCGCAGCGCGCCGTCGGCCAGCACCCGACGCAGCACCGGCTCGGTTTTCGCCGTCCAGGCAGAGCCACCGAGGAAGAGCAGGGTGGGCCGGTCGAGGTCCAGCGCGGCAAAGCCCGGTGTCTCCTGGGCCACCTCGGCGCGCAGCGCGACGCGTGCCGCAGCGCGCGGCTCCGTCCGCATGCGGTGCCCCACCCGGGAGAAGGCCTCGCGGGTGAGGAAGCCGGAGAGGTGCAGGCGCTCCTCACTCACGCCCTCGCCCCGGTAGTGGGCGAGCGTGTCCTCACCCATGACGATGAGGTAGTCCGGCTGCAGGCCCGGGCTGTGGGGGAAGTAGCCCCCGCTCGGAGTCCCGTAGTCCGGCACGGCCCCGACGATGGGCATGTGGACGCCCAGCTGGGCGCGGGCGCGCGCCAGCATGATGCTAAAGAGCGCGTGGGTGGAGACGATGGCGTCGAAACGCCCCTCCGTCAGCAGCGTCCGGGTCTCGCGCTGAATGAGCGGGGTGAGCCACATGCCGACCTCCATCGCCCACCGCTGGCCGGTGAAGGTGAAGATGGTCCCCTGCAGGCGGGTGAAGTGGTGGACGCAGATGGCGTAGAAGCGCTGGACCGAGCGGTCGGCGCTGGTCCAGCTGACCGGCTCGAAGCTGCGGTGCTCCGGGTCGACGCGGCGCATGGCGGCCACCATCGAGTCGCGCAGCATGTTGTGGCCGGCACCGGCTTCGATGGAGCCGAAGAGAATCCGTCGTGTCATGGACCGCGCCGCATGTAACACCGCGACTTCATGGTGACAACGAAGTATGTCGGCGCGGGCAGCCTCAATGGCGTGCGCCTCGCTGCGGCGGGACCGCACGTGTCGGGTCCTCCGGCCAGGCGTGGCGCGGGTAGCGCCGGCCGAGCTCCCGTCTCAGCGCCGGGTAGTGCCTTTCCCAGAAGCCGCTTAGGTCCGTCGTCACCTGCACCGGCCGCTGGTTGGGTGCCAGAAGGTGCAAGACCAGCGGGACCCGCCCGTCGCAGATGCGCGGTCCTTCCTTCATGCCGAAGAAGTCCTGCAGCCGGGAGGCGACGAAGGGCTGCGCCCCGCGCGGATAGTGGACAGTCAGGTTGCGGCCGCTGGGCAACGTCACCGACAGCGGCAGGGCGCGCCGCAGCAGCCCGCGCGCCGCGGGCGGCAGCAGCGCCTCCAGCGCGCTTGTCGCCGCCGCTGCGTCGACGCCCTCCAGCCCGGCCCGCCCCTCGGCCAGCGCCTGGGCGAGGGCCTCGCGCGGGTCCGGCAGCGGCAGGCGGATGCCCGCCTCCGGGTAGGCTTCGGCCAAAAGCGCGACGCGTGCCGCCCAGGCGTCGAGCGCCTCGGCGTCGAGAAGTCCCGACAGCCCGCCGCGCCGCAACTCCTCCGCCAGCAGGCGAGAGACGTCTGCTGAGGGCTGGGCCGGCTTCCGTGACTCGTCCAGCACCAGTTCGCCGTAGAGGAGCTGGCTCAGCTGTTCCACCCGGGCCTGGGCGGCATTCCACACCAGGGCCTCGCTGTCGCGCAGGCGTGCCGGAAACAACTCCAGCAACCACTCCTCCTGCACCTCGCTGGCCACGCGCACCCGGGTCTCGGGCCCGCGGGGGCCCGTCCGCACCTCCGCGTCCAGTGCCACCAGCAGTGGCGGCTCGCGCACGGCGCTCGCCTCATCCAGGGTGGCGCTCCCGCCTCCCGACAGCAGCAGCTCCGGGGCGTGTGGCCGGCGACGGCGGGCCACGCGGTCCGGAAAGCCGGCCAGCACCGACAGCAGCAGGGCGTCCTCGCGCGCGCTCTCCGTCCGCGGTGCCGGCAGCCGGACGTCCACCAGGCGCTCCAGCTGTCGGGCGGCGCGCTGGACGGCGGCAAGGGCCGCCGGGTCCAGTCCGGCGTGCGTGTGGGCCCCTTTGCCGTCCACGTCCGCCAGCCGTTCCAGCACGTCGGACCGCGCGCTGGTGACGGCGGCGCGGGTGGCTGGCCCGCCCAGCCGCGTGCGTGCCGAGCGGCGCAGGTCCCGCTCGCCCAGCACGGCAGCCGCCAGGGCGGCGGCCCGGCCCACGCCGCGGCGTTCGCCCTCCACCACCAGCCGGGCCAGCCGGGGGTGCAGGGGGAAGGACAGCATGCGCGTGCCCACGGCGGTGAGGCGTCCGGCCGTGTCCAGGGCGCCCACGTCCGACAGCAGGCACTCCGCGGCCTCCAGCGCCGCCGGCGGCGGCGGCTGAAAGAAGGGAAAGCTGCGGCGGTCCGCCACGCCCGAGGCGGCCAGCGCGAGGACGGTGTCCGAGAGGTCGGACCTCGCAATCTCCGGCGTCTCGTGCGCGGGCCGAGCTTCGAAGTCGCCCTTGGTGTACAGCCGCAGCGCCCGGCCAGCGCGGGTGCGGCCCGCCCGCCCGGCCCGCTGCACGCAGCTGGCCTGGCTGATGCGGACGGCCTGGATGGAGGGCAAGCCGGACCACGGGGAGTGCACCGGGATGCGTGCCAGGCCGGAGTCGATGACGGCCGCCACGCCTGGAATGGTGACGGAGCTCTCGGCCACGTTGGTGGAGAGGATGACTTTGCGCCCCGGGCCCGGGCGGACCGCGCGGTCCTGGTCGGCCACCGGGAGGTCTCCGTGTAGCGGAAGCACGCGGAAGCCGTGGCGCTCGGCGAAGTCCGCGCAGGCTGTCTGGGTGCGACGGATTTCGGCCGCTCCCGGAAGGAAGACCAGGACGTCCCCGTCCGGAAGGGTGGGGACGAGGCGCTTCAGTGCGGCCAGCACCTGCGCCTCGAGCGGGCGGGCGTCCGTCGCGGCCAGGTACTCCACGTCCACCGGGAAGGTGCGGCCTTCCGAGGAGAGGACGGGGCAGCCGCCGAGAAAGGCCTCGAGGGGCCCTGTCTCTAGCGTCGCCGACATCACCACCAGCTTCAGGGGATGGCCGCCCAGCTGCAGCTGCCGCAGCAGCGCCAGCGCCAGGTCTCCCTGCAGGTGCCGCTCATGAAACTCGTCCAGCACCACCGCCCCGACGTGGGGAAGCCCCGGCTCGGAGAGGAGGCGGCGCCCGAGGACGCCCTCGGTGACGAAGCGCAGCCGGGTGCGCGGGCCGGCGCGCTCCTCGAAGCGAATCTGGTAGCCCACCGTCTCGCCGAGCGGCTCCCCGCGCTCCTCGGCCACGCGCGCGGCGGCCAGCCGCGTGGCGAGTCGCCGAGGCTCAAGCACCCAGACGTCGCGGCCGCCGGCCAGCCCCGCGTCCAACAGGGCCGGCGGCACCCGGGTGGTTTTCCCGGCGCCCGGCGCGGCCTGCAGCACCACCGCCGGCCCCGCGTGCAGCACGTCCAACAGTCGCGGCAGCAGGGCGTCGACGGGCAGCGGCAGCGCTGCCGGGCGACGACTCAAGGGCCGAGCACCGCTTCCATCGCCCCAGGCGCGGCGAGGGAGGGGAAGGCCCAGGTCGCGCCGGCGTCCAGCAACTCCTCCGGCGAGAAGGAGCCAGTGCCCACGCCCACCGACTCGGCGCCGATGCCACGGGCCGCCGCGACGTCCTTCGGCGTGTCGCCGATGACGACGACGCGCGCCTGCCCCAGCGCCACGCCGAGTGTCGCCGCGCCACGCTCGGCCCCCAGACGCAACAGGGTGGTTCGGTCCTCGTCGTCGCAGCCGAAGCCGCCGAAGCCGAAGCGGTGGTAGAGCCCCACGCGTTCGAGCTTGATGCGGGCCCCGGCGCGGATGTTTCCGGTGCCGAGGCCGACGGCGAACTGGGGCCGGGCCGCCGCCGCGTCCAGCGTTTCGCACATGCCCGCGTGCACCCGGTAGCGTTCCGCCGGTGCGGCGGCCACCTCCTCCGCCAGCACTTCCAGGTAGCGCTGAAGGACGACGTCGATGGAGGCGGCGGTGGGGGCAAGGCCGAGGGCCAGAAGCCCGCCCCGGACAATGGCCCGGTCCGTCATCCCGTCAAAGCGAAAGCCCGAGCAGGCATCCCGGCGGCCATGGGCCCTCTCAAAGGCAAGTTCCAACGCGCGCCGGCCGACGCCGCCGGTGGTGACGAGCGTCCCGTCGATGTCGAACAGCAGGACCGTGGGTCGCATCGGCAAAGGGGGGCACTTCTAGCCCTCTTTGCCCGGGTCGGCCAAGGGCGCCTGGCCCGGCAGCGTCCGGCCTGGCAGTGGCACGGCGGCGTGTGGGACACTTTGCGGGTAACTGAGATTCCCATGGCCGGGCGCGTACTCTTCTTCTTGCAGCACGGCGGCTACCAGCCAGCCTACCAGGCGGCCTCGATGGGGATTACTGCCGCGGCGCTGGGCGACACCGTCCTCTTCGTCTTCGCCTTTGACAGTCTGCGCCAACTCGTCCGGGGAGACTTCGGGCGGCCGCAGTCGGACCGCGAGGCGGTGGAAAGCGCGAGAGCCGAGGGGCTGGGGCTGCCGCCGCCGGCCACCATGCTGGCGGAGGCCCGCGGCCTGGGAGCGCGCTGCGTGGCCTGCGACAGCATGCTGCGCATCGTCGGGGTGAGTGCGGACGAAGCGGCGCAGGCGCTGGACGAAGTCATGGGCCTGCCGGCGCTGTGGCGACTCACCGACGGCGCCCGCGTGCTGTCCTTCTGACCCCCTCCTAAAGGCGCGCCAGGGCGCCAACCGGAGGGAAGGTGGGATAGACGACAAGATGGCGAGCGTCAGTGTACGAAGGGTATGCTGAAGACTCGCCGCCCATGCCCAAACGCTCGAAGTCCCCGCAGTCCATTCTGCTCGTCCCGCTGGCTGCTGCCGCCGTGTTTCTCGGCTGCCAGGTGTACGACTTCGAGCCGGTGACGCCGCTGTCGCTCGGGCAGACGGCGCAGGTCACCACGCTGACGGTGACGCCCTTCAAGCCCAACCTGCTGCTGCTGGTGGACAAGTCCGGTTCGATGGACCTCCCCGTCGACACCACCAACCTGGCCTGCTTCACCGCCCCCGGCGGCGAGGTGTGCGGGCAGGACAAGTCCTACCCGTGCGACGTGGCGACGTGCCCCACGCGCTGGAGCACGCTGTCCAGCACCCTCACCGAGTTCCTGGCGTCCAACTATGCCTCCGCGCGCTACGGACTCACGTTCTTCCCGCAGCCAGCGGGCAGCAACATCATCCACCAGTGCGAACCGACCTCGTACGTGGTAGCGCCCATCCCAAGTACCCCTGACGATTCGACCGACTTCCAGCAACTGGCGGACGCCGGCATCCACGCACTCCTGGCGGTGCAGAGCACCAACCCGATGGGCGATGCCGGGACGGGCGGTGGGACCCCGACGGGCGACAGCTTCAAGTACTTCAACTCCCACCCCACGGCGGTGGTGGACCCGGTGCGAGACGCCTACGTCCTGCTCCTCACCGACGGCCTTCCCAACTGCGATGGGAATCTCGCCTCGACGGTGGGGACGTCGGCCTGCGTCTGCACCCTGTCGTCGGACCAGGACTGCGTCGACGCCCAGCCGAAGGGCATTGGTTGCCTGGACGACACGGCCACGGTGAATGTCATCAGCGAGCTCAAGTCGGTGCAGAAAATCACCACCGTCGTCCTGGGCTTCGGGGCCGACACGGCGGCCCCGGCTGCGCGCAGCACCCTCGAGGCGATGGCCGTCGCCGGTGGGTTTGCACCGAGGCTGTGCCCCAACAAGAAGGACTCCTGCGGGCCCACCAACCCCTGCGACCTGGCCACCGGGCTCTGCTCGAAGCAGTACTACGAGGCCACCGACGGGACGAGCCTGGCCGACGCCCTCAACCAGATTTACGCCGGGGTGGGTGCCAAGGCCTGTGTCGTGCCCTTGACGGTCGTCCCCGCCAACCAGGACCTCATCAGCGTGCTGGTGAACGGCACCCCCGTCCTGAGTGGCCCGGACACCTGGATGTATGAGCCGACCGACGGCGGGACCCCGACGCTGACCTTCGTCGGCTCGCTCTGCACCGAGATTCAGGCCTCGAGCAAGGCCAACCCGCTGCAGCTGCAAATCCGCATCGTCACGCCGCTGTAAGCCAGCCCCCGGTCCGCGCCGTGGCCATCTGCGCCCCGTGCGCCCCGGGTCAGGCTTGCGGCTGGGCCCCCCGCTGTGCCTAGCGTCCGCAGGTCGGCTCCCCCATGCGGCTCACCATCCTCTCGCGCTCAGTGCGCATTGCCTCCACTGCACGCCTCGTCGAGGCGGCCCGGGCGCGCGGTCACGCGGTGCAGGTGCTCGACCCGGTCCAGGTGGAGATGCACCTGGACCGAGACCGGGCCACCCTCTACTACCGGCGACGCCGGCTGCCTTCCACCGACGCGGTCATCCCCCGGATTGCCCAGTCCATCTCCACCTACGGCATGGCCGTAGTGAACCAGTTCGCCCTGCAGGGGGTGCCGCTCCTCAACGGCACGCAGGGCATCTCCGGCGCCCGCAACAAGATGCGCTGCCTGCAGCTGCTCGCCTCCAACGGGGTCAACATCCCCGCCACGGTGATGGCCCGCAGCGCCGGTGACTTGCGGGCGATGGTGAAACTGGTGGGCGGCGTCCCGGTGCTGGTGAAGCTTCTGCGCGGTCAGGAGCGGCGCGGGGTGATGGTGTGCGAGAGCCTCGCCTCGCTGGAGGCGGCATTGGAGGCCATCCTCGGGCTCGGCCAGGACCTCATCCTCCAGCAGTACGTGCGCCGGGGTGGCCTGGACGTGCGCGTCCTGGTGGTGGGCGGCGAGGCGGTGGCGGCCGTGCGGCGGCGCCCGCGGATGAACCGGCTGGCGCACACGCTCAACCGGGGTGCGCGCCTGGAGCCCATTGCCCTGAGCGAGGCCCAGCGCAGTGCCGCGGTGAAGACGGCCCGTCTGGTGGGGCTGGAGGTTGCCGGCGTGGACCTCATCGACGTGCGCGGACAGCCGAAGGTCTTCGAAGTCAACGCCTCTCCGGCCCTGGCCGAGATGGAGCGCGCCACCGGACTCGACCTGGCGAGCCGGATTGTCGCCCGGGTGGAGGCCCTGGTGGCCGAAAGTGCGCCGGTGGGCCGCCGCGCCCAGACGCGGGTGCGGCCGCTGCCACGCGCCCAGGTCCGGTGATAGGAAAGGGGGATGCGTTCATCTCTGCTTTCCCTCCTCGTCCTGCTCGCGCCTTCTGCTTGGGCGGCCGACCCGGACCCCTCCTCCCTCTACGTCGTCTCCACTGAGGGCAGCAGCACCGTCCTCAAGCCGGGCAAGCCCGGCACCTTCGTGCTGTCCATTCGCACCACGGCCGGGGCGCACATCTCCGAGGATGCGCCCCTCAAGCTCACCCTCAGCGGCTCGGGGGGCGTGGAGCCAGCCAAGGCCTCGCTCGGCCGCAGCGACGCCAAGACGGTGCGCAAGCCGGACGGCGCGGCGGACCCCCGCTTCGAGGTTCCGCTGACCGCTGTCTCCAAGGGGCAGGGCGCGGTGGAAGCGAAGCTGACCTTCTTCGTCTGCACCGAGACGCTGTGCAGCCGTCAGCAGAAGACGCTCCGCGTGCCCGTGACGGTGGACTGATGGCCCGGCACCGGGCGGCCCCGGCCGCGCGGGAGCGGCGCGGCCCGCCTCCGCGCGAGCAACGCCGGGCCTCCAGCGCCGAGCGGCTGGTGTACGGCATCCACCCGGTCCTGGAAGCGCTGCGCGCCCATGCCGGGGAGGTGGAGCGGCTTCTCCTGGTGGAGGGCGCGCTTCCTTCCCGCCAGGCGGCCGACGTGCTGGCGCTGGCCGAGGCGTCTGGCGTCCCCGTGCAGCGGGTGCCCCGCGAGCACCTCCTGGAGCTGGCCGAGGGCGGCGTGCACCAGGGCGTGGTCGCAGAGTTGCGCGCCTATGCCTACGCCGGGCTGGAGGAGCTGTTGGCCATCGCCCGCACGGCCAACCAGCCGCCGCTGCTGGTGGTGCTGGATGGCATCCAGGACCCGCACAACCTGGGAGCCATCATCCGCTCGGCGTATGCCTTGGGCGCCCACGGCGTGGTGCTGGGGCGGGACCGCGCCGCCGGCGTGACGGCGGCGGTGGCGAAGGCCTCGGCCGGGGCGGTGGAGCACCTGCGCGTCGCCCGCGTCACCAACCTGTCCCGCGCCATCGAGGAACTCAAAGCCAGTGGCCTTTGGGTGGCGGCGGCGGACCCGGGCGGCGACACGCCGCTGTGGGGGGCGCCGCTGGACGGGCCGCTGGCCCTGGTGGTGGGTGCCGAGGGGGAGGGCGTGCGGCCGGGCGTGCTGGGCCACTCGGACTTTCGCCTGCGCATCCCTATGGCCCCGGGCCTCGGCTCCCTCAACGCTTCGGTGGCGGCGGCCCTGCTGCTGTATGAAGTTGTCCGGCAGCGCGCCAAGCCTCCTGTGCCCCGCGGCCAGAAGGCCTGACGCTAGGTGCCGGGACGGCGCAGCAGCCACGTCCGTAGGGCCTGGGAGTCGGCCGCCAGGGCCTCGGCTTGCGCCGGACGTGAAAGCAGCGCCGCCAGCGACGCCGGGACGTCCACCGGGTGACCCACCAGCGGCTCCACCACCGTCTCGAACTTGGCCGGGTGCGCGGTGGCGCACACCGCCCAGGGGCGGCGGTCTCCGCGGGCGCGCAGCCCTTCCAGGACGTGCACCGCCGTGGCGGTGTGCGGGCAGAAGAGATGGCCGTGACGGCCTTCCCCCTGCCGGAGGGTGTCCTGGATGTCCGCGTCCGCGACGGCCACCGCCGTCAGCTGGGCCCGAAGGACGGCGTCGTCGGGAAACGTCCAGCGCAGCCTTTCGAAGTTGCTCGGGTCACCGACGTCCATGGCGCTGGCCAGCGTCGACACGCTGGGGCGTGGGCGGAAGGGGCCCCCTTCGAAGAAGTCGGCCAGCACTCGGTTGGCGTTGGTGGAGAGGACAATCTCCCCCACCGGGACGCCCACCTCGCGGGCCCACACCGCCGCCACCGCGTCGCCCAGGTTTCCAGTGGGCACCACCAGGTTGAGTGGGCCACCGTGGGTCCACGCGGCGTGGGCGTGGAAGGCCACCTGCGGAAGTAGCCGCCCCAGGCTGATGCTGTTGGCCGAGGTGAGGTGTCGCCCTTCGCGCAGCTGGGTGTCGGCGAAGGCCGCCTTCACCATCCGCTGGCAGTCGTCGAAGGAACCGGCCACGCGCAGGGCGGAGACGTTGTCCCCGAAGCACCCCAGCTGGTGCGCCTGGCGGGGGGACACCCGGCCGTCCGGGTACAGAAGGACGACGTGCACCCCGGGCGCGCGGTGAAAGGCCGCCGCGACCGCACTGCCGGTGTCCCCGGACGTCGCGACCAGCACGGTGAGCGGCGCCTCTCCCGGCCGCGCCAGCCGCCGTAGGCAGGCCGCCAGAAAGCGCGCCCCGAAGTCCTTGAAGGCGGCGGTGGGGCCGTGGAACAGCTCCAGCACCCAGTCCTGCGGCGTGCCCATCGGCAGAAGCGGGCATGGGAAGCTGAAGGCCTCGCGGCAGATGGCCTCCAGCTGCCCTTCAAGGACGTCGCCCGCGAAGAAGGGGCCGAGCACCGCCTGGGCAGAGGCGGCAAGCGTGCCGGCCGGGCGCCCGGCGCCGCTTTCAAGCCGCGGCAGCCGGGCGGGGACGAAGAGGCCCCCGTCGGCGGCTGCCCCGGCGGCCATCGCCCCGCTGAGGCTGGTGGGCGGGACGCCCCCCCGGGTGCTTACGAAGTGCACGACAGCACCCGCGCCGCCGGCCCGGCGACTGGAGAGACCAAGACGTCGCAGCCGATGGAACGTCCGGCGAAGGCGGCCGCCATCGCCTCCGCGATGCGCGCGGCGCCGGCGGCCGTGCACCAGGCGAAGACGCTGGGCCCGCCGCCGGAGATGCTCGCCCCCAGGGCCCCGGCTGCCAGCGCTGCCGCCTGCACCTCGGCGAAGCCCGGTACCAGCGGAGCCCGCAGGGGTTCCACCAGCACATCGCGCAAGCCGGCGGCGATTAAGTCCAGGTCGCCGCGGTAGCAGCCGGCCAGCACCAGGGCGAGGTTCGCGCTCTGGGTCACAAACTGCGGCAGCGTAAAGGGCCGTGCCAGCACCGCCCGCGCGGTGCGCGTCTCCAGCACCTGGTGTGGGTGCACCAGCACGCAGGTGAGTCCCGCGGGCACCGGCACTGGCACCAGCCGGTCGGCCGTCGCCAGCACCAGGCCGCCCAGCAACATCGGCCCGACGTTGTCCCCATGCAGGCTGCCGCTGGCCACCGACTCCCCCTCCAGCGCGCAGGGGTAGAGGGCCTCCACGTCCACCGGCGCGTCCAGCACCGCGTTGGCCGCCACCAGGGCCGCGACACAGCTGGCCGCCGAGCCGCCCATGCCGGAGCCGAGCGGGATGCCCTTCTCGATGGACAGCTCGAAGCCGTGCGCGAAGCCCAGTCTCTCCCGCAGCGCCAGCAGGGCCCGGCCGGCGGTGTTGGCCCGAGCCTCCAGCGGCAGCCCGGGCACCACGCCGCCGATATGCGTGATGCGCACATCAGGCTGCTCTAGGCGCACCACCGTCACCGTGTCGGCCGGACCCTCGACGCTGTGGCCGAGGATGTCGAAGCCGACGCCCACGTTGCCCACCGAGGCCGGTGCCGAGGCGGTCGCCGCCCGGGCCGTCACGGCGACACCCCGAGTGCGGCGGTGATGCGCAACAAGTCCGCGAAGACGCCGGCCGCAGTGACTTCCGGCCCGGCGCCCGGCCCCTGCACCACCAGCGGTCGCTCGCGGTAGCGGGCGGTGGTGAAGCGCACGATGTTGTCGGTGGCCTGGCCGTGGGAGAAGGGATGGTCCGGGCTCAGCTCCATCAGCCCCACCGTGGCCGCCCCGGCGCGGTCGAGGCGCGCGACGTAGCGCAGCACCTTGCCCCGTCCGTGCGCCTCGGCCACCCGGGCGGCCAGCGGCGCGTCCATCTCGGGCAGACGCTCGAGAAACGCCTCGCGGGAGAGGGCCTGGAGGCCTTGTGGCACCAGCCCCTCGACCGCCACCGAGGACAACTCCAGGACGCCGTCCATCTCCCGGCCGAGGATGACCAGCTTGCGCGCGACGTCCATGCCGTTCAGGTCATCGCGGGGGTCCGGCTCCGTGTAGCCGGCGGCGCGCGCTTCCCGCACCAGGGCGGAGAAGGGCGTCCTGCCGTCGAAGCGGTTGAAGAGGTAGGCCAGCGTTCCGGAGAGGATGCCTTCGATGGAGAGCACCTCGTCGCCGGTGTCGAGCAGGTCGCGCAGCGTGGTGATGATGGGCAGGCCGGCCCCCACCGTCGCCTCGTAGCGGAAGCGGGCCCCGTGCTGGGCCGAGGCGCGGCGCAGGGCGCGGTAGCGCTCGAGCGGCCCGCTGCCGGCGTGCTTGTTCGGCGTGATGACGTGGATGCCCTGGGCCAGCCAGCTGGCATACGCATCCGCCACCCCGCCGCTGGCGCTGCAGTCAATGATGACAGCGTGGGGCAAGTGGCTCGCCCGAACGTGCGCTGCCAGCCGGTCGAGGTTGGCCTCCAGCGTCGCGCTGGCCAGGCGGCCTGGCGCCTCGGCAGGGGACAGCGCGAGTTCCTCCAGCACCATCCGGCGGCTGTCCGCCACCGCGCGCACCCGGAGGTCCAGTTGCGCCTCTTTCCGGAGGCGCGGCGCGGCCCCCTCCAGCTGCCGCAGGAACGCCCGGCCGACTTGGCCCGGGCCGACGAGACCGAGGGAGACGGTTTGCGGCGACAGGTAGAAGCCTGCATGCGCTGCGCGCAGCGCGCGTGCCGCGTCGGCGCTGGAGATGGCCACCGAGATGTTTCGCTCCGAGGCGCCCTGCGCGATGGCGCGCACGTTCACCCCGGGCCGGGCGAGGGACTGGAAGAGGCGGGCGGCTATTCCGGGCGTCCCCGCCATCCCGTCCCCCACCGTGGCCAGCGCGCTGATGCCGGCCTGCACCGTGATGCGCTCGATGTGCCCTTGCTCCAACTCGCGCGCGAACGCCTCGCGCAGGGCGGTCTCCGCCGCCTCGGCCTCGACGGCGCGCACCAGGCAGCAGATGGAATGCTCGGAGGACCCCTGCGAAATCATCACCACCGAGACCCGTGCTGCGCGCAGCGAACCGAAGACGCGCTCGGCGGTGCCCGGGACACCAATCATCCCAGCTCCCTCCACGTTCAGCAGTGCCAGGCCGGGCATGGTGCTGATGCCCTTCACCGCGCGACTCAGGTCGACTTCGGCGTCGATGCGGGTGCCGGGATTCTCCGGCCGGAAGGTGTTTCGGATGTGCAGCGGGATGCCGCGGGCGATGGCCGGAGCCATGGTCTGTGGGTGGACGACCTTCGCGCCGAAGTAGGCGAGCTCGCATGCCTCGTCGTAGGACAGGTGCGGGATGAGCACGGCCTCGGGCACCAGGCGCGGGTCGGCCGACAGGACGCCGTCGACGTCTGTCCAGATGTGGATTTCCTCTGCGGCGAAGAGAGCACCGAAGATGGAGCCGGAGTAGTCGCTCCCGTTTCGGCCGAGGGTGGTGGGCCGGCCCCGGCCGTCGCGCGCCACGAAGCCTGTCACCACCACCCGGAGCTCCGGGTGGTGCGCACGCCAGGCGGTCAGCCGCCGCGCGCTGTCCTGCCAATCCACCGACACCCCGAGCTCGCCGGTCGAGACGACCAGGACGTCCCGCGCGTCGAGCAAAGCCGCCGGGCTGCCCAGCGCTGCGAAATGCGCGGCCAGAAGGCGCGCCGAGAAGACCTCGCCCAGCCCCTGGATTCGGTCCACCGTTTCCGGGGCGGGCAGGCGAAGCAGTGAGAGGCCCTGGAGGAGTTCCGCCAGCTCGCCGAAGCGCTCCTCGAGCCAGTCCTGCACCTCGGCGGCGGCGGCGCCGAGCAGCTCGTCGGCGATGGTCCGGTGCCGGTCGCGCAGGGCCCTGCAGGCCTCTCGCCATCCGCCAGTGTCTGCCGCCGCGTCGCGGGCGAGGTGCAGCAGTGCGTCGGTGACGCCCTGGATTGCGGAGACGACGACGACTTGTTCGGGTTCGGGACGGGCGCGCAACAGTTCCGCCACCGCCCGGAACCGCGCCGCGTCGGCGAGGCTGGAACCTCCGAATTTGTGGGCTACCCGTCTCAGAAGCACCATTCTCGCCGATTCTGCAGCCTCTCGGCGGTCCCACGAGAACCAGCAGGGGCCGCCCACCCAATTCCCCGGCCGCACGCCGGCGAAAAGTCTGCGAGAGTGGCGTTGCATGGCGTCCCAGCGCCCCTTTGCCATTCTCCTCGTCTGCGCAAGCACCGTGGCCGCGGCCCAGACTGCACCGCCTCCACCGGGGGCGGCTCAGGCCGGCGAACTGCTGCCCGAGCAGCTGGAGGCGCTGGTCTCGCCCGTGGCCCTCTACCCCGACCCACTCTTGGGGCAGATTTTCGAGGCCGCCGGGCAGCCCTCGCAGGTCATGGACGCGGCGCAGTGGAGCAAGGCGCACCCGGGAGTGTCCGGAAAGGACCTCGACGCGGCACTGCAGAGTCAGCCATGGAGCGCGAGCGTCAAGGCGCTGGCCTCCTTCCCGGACGTGCTGAAGATGATGAGCGAGCACCCGGACTGGACGCGCGACCTCGGTGCCGCCTACCAGACGCAGAAAGACGACCTTCTGTTTGCAGTGCAGCAGCTTCGCGCGCGCGCGATGGAGGCGGGAAACCTCAAGTCCAACGAGCAGCAGAACGTCAAGGTGGAGCCCGCCCCGGCTGCGCCCGCCGACGCCGGTGCGGCGCCGGCCACCACCGTCATCCGCATTGAGCCGGCCAACCCGCAGGTCATCTACGTTCCCGTCTACAGCACGACGGTGGTGTACGGGACGTGGGTGTACCCCGCATACCCGCCGCCGCCCGTCTACCCTCCGGGCTACGTGGCCGGCGTGGCAGTCGTGTCATTCACCGTCGGCGTCGCCATCCGCAACAGCTACTGGCGTTACCCGCCCTACCCGCCGTACCCGCGCTACCCGCCGCCCCGGTATGCACCCCCCCCCGGATACCGGCCACCCGGCGGTTACCCGCCCGGATACCGGCCGCCGCCCGGTGGCTATCCGCCTGCAGCCCGTCCTTATGGGGGGACGGGCCAACAGCCCGCCCAGCGTGCGGCGGGAGGAGCCCCTTCGTCGGGCCAACAGCCCGCCCAGCGCGCGGCGGGAGGAGCCCCTTCTGCGGGCCAACAGCCCGCCCAGCGTCCGGCGGGAGGAGCCCCTTCTGCGGGCCAACAGCCCGCCCAGCGTCCGGCGGGAGGAGGGCCGTCGGCCGGGCAACAGCCCGCCCAGCGTCCGGCGGGAGGAGGGCCGTCGGCCGGGCAACAGCCCGCCGGCGGCGCCGGGGGCAACAAAGGCTGGGGCGCCAGCCCGTCCACGGGGCAGGCCCACTCAGGCGGGCAGGCCTTTGGCGGGATGAACAACGGCGCGCAGACTCGACAGGCGAGTTCGCGCGGAAACGCCAGCATGGGAAGTGCTTCCCGCAGTGGCGGCGGTCGGGGCGGTGGCGGCGGTCGGCGGCGGTAGCCCAGGGCTCCCATGAAGACATCGCCCTTCCGCTACCTGGTGCCCCTCCTCGTCACGCTGTGGGGCATGCGCGCAATGGCCACGCCGCCGGAGGCCTTCCCCACACCTGAGGAGGCAGCGCAGGCCCTGGCTGATGCTGCCAGCACTGGCAGCCTGGACGATGCCCTACGCGTCCTCGGCACCGGCGCGCGGCCGCTGCTCGTCTCCGGGGACGTGGTCGCGGACAGGGCAGCGCTGAAGCTCTTTTCTGACAAGTACGCCGAGGCTCACCAACTCACCAAGAGCGAGGACGGCTCTCAAATCATCGTGCTGGGGACGGACGAATGGCCGTTCGCCATTCCGTTGGTTCACGGCAACGCCGGCTGGACGTTCGACGCCAAGGCCGGGCAGGCGGAGATTCTCGCGCGGCGCATCGGCGAGAACGAGCTGAACGTCATTCAAGTCTGTCTCAACTACGTGGATGCCCAGCGGGAGTACCGCGAACTCAATCCAGACGGAGATGCCGTCGCGCACTATGCGGACCGGCTGATGAGCTCGCCGGGCAAGCACGACGGCCTGTACTGGCCCAAGGAACCAGGCAAGGCCGAGAGTCCCTTCGGGCCCCTGGTGAGTCGCGCCCAGCAGAAGGGCTACGCACCCGAGGCGGGAAAGCCCATCGCCTACCACGGATACTTCTACCGGATACTGACCGCCCAGGGGCCCGAGGCGGACGGGGGCGTGCTCAACTACCTGGAGAGCGGGAAACGGTCCTTGGGCTTTGCGCTGCTGGCCTACCCAGCCTCCTACGGAAACTCCGGCGTCATGACCTTCATGGTCAACCAGGAGGGCGTCGTCTTCCAGAACGACTTGGGCCCGAGCACGCTGCAGGCCGAGAAGTCCATCACGTCCTTCAACCCGGGCGAAGGCTGGACCCGGGCCGCTCCCTGAAGGACCGCCGCCGGGGGCCAAACCCGGGCCACGCGCAGGCCCAAAAAGACACGCGGCTTGGGCCGCTCGGGGCCTCCGGAGCGGCCCGGCACCGGGTCTGGACAAGTCCGGAGGTTCGCGGTAGGACGCGCGACCCCCGGGTGGACCCCCACTGGATAGGTGTGCATGTAGGGTACGGTCCAGGGGAGGTTTTTTTGAGGGCCCCACCGGTTGCAGTGGCAGTGCCGTAGACAGAAGAAACTTGAGTGAAATCAGCCGGTGCCGGTGTAGCTCAGGCGGTAGAGCAACTGATTTGTAATCAGTAGGTCGCGGGTTCGACCCCCGCCGCCGGCCACGGGAGGCTGCAAGAGACGACGGACGAACGGAAAACCAACGAAGGAGAGCGTGCGGAGGGGTACCCAAGTGGCCAAAGGGAGCAGACTGTAAATCTGCCGGCTCTACGCCTTCGTTGGTTCGAATCCAACCCCCTCCATGGAACCAAGGGACCCCCCGGCGGGAATAGCTCAGATGGTAGAGCGTCAGCCTTCCAAGCTGAATGTCGCGGGTTCGAATCCCGTTTCCCGCTCCATACGAAGTACGCGTTGTGCGAACGAAGGCGACGGCAGCTTAAACAGAAAGCCCTGATAGCTCAGTTGGTAGAGCGCATCCTTGGTAAGGATGAGGTCTCCAGTTCAATCCTGGATCAGGGCTCCATTTCGGAACGGAAGAGAGCGACATGAGCAAGGAGAAGTTCGAGAGGACGAAGCCGCACGTGAACGTTGGCACCATTGGCCACGTGGACCACGGCAAGACGACGCTGACCGCAGCCATCACCAAGGTGCTGGCGAAGTCGGGCGGGGCGACGTATTTGGCGTACGACCAGATTGACAAGGCGCCGGAGGAGCGGGAGCGAGGCATCACCATCGCCACCGCCCACGTGGAGTACTCGACCAAGAATCGCCACTACGCCCACGTCGACTGTC
>JADGRA010000048.1 GCA_017881265.1 Myxococcaceae bacterium
GCGTAGCGTCCGCAGGGGACACTCAGTACCTCGCCAGGACTCCTCCAACCTCTAACGGCCCTACCGCTCCAGGCCTGGGGACGCCCGTCCGGCTTGCGCCCGCCAAATTCGAAGCGCCAGGCTCCGAAAAGCAGCGGGGGCGAACCCCGGAAGGTCCGCCCCCGCTGTCCCCACTCCCGAAGTGCTACGGAGTGCCCTTGTGGAACAGGCTCGGGTCGGCCACCTGGCCCGCGCTGTGGCAGATGGTGCACGTCTCGAGACCCGCTGCGCCGGGGGTGGCGCTGTTGATGGCGCCCTGCGTGAGACTCACCGCGCCACCGTTGATGGTCATGTGCGACTGCGTCGTAGACGCAGTGTGGCAGGACCCGCAGACAGCCGTCGTCTTGGTCGTGCGCAGGTAGGTCGCCTGGTTTGCAGAGTCGAGCGTGACCTGCGTCACCCCGTTGACGATGCCAATGGTGTCGGCCGTGGGGAAGGGGTTCGCATCGGTGTGACAGATGTCGCAGTGCTGCACGCTGTTGCCCTCGGGGAGGAGGGGAGCGGGGCTGCTCTGGTTGTACCCACGGTAATCCGTCGGACTCGCCGGCCCGACGCCCGGGGGCGACCCCGTAAAGCTGTAGACGACGACCTGGGCCGTGTGGATTCCGTGAATCATCGTCGCGAAGTCGATGGGCTGCTCGGTCTTCCCGTCGATGCCCAGCGTGCCAGCCGGCTGCGGGCGCTGGGTGATGTCCGTGGCCTCGGTGTTGTGGCAGGTCACGCAGGCGTTGATGTTATCGGTGCGGTTGGCACCGTGCAGCGCCAGGATGCCATGGCACGTGTCGCACTTCTGGATGTCCACCACCGAACGCCGCGGCTGGGCGGTTGCATCCGTGATGGCAAAGAAGCGCGAGTCCGTGCGGACGGGAACCTCGGAAGTACCGACCTCCGGGTGCCCCTCGAGGACGGCCACGCCAGAGCCGACGGCGTTCGCCGGGATGGTGAAGGCCGTCGTGAACGAATAGCCCCCGTCGGCGTTCTTCGTGACCGTGGCGGCCTTGAGTCCAGCGAGGACGTCGAAGCCCAGGGGCTGGCCCGGAGCGGGCGAACCTGCCGGTACCGTCGAGCCGAAGCCTGTCGTCGCGCCGCTTCCGGTGTTGGTCCAGTCCTCTCCAGGCTGCACCGTGTACCCGAAGTCGAACGCGAGGCGCGCACCGGAGGTGGTCCAGAGCGCATTCGTGGCCAGGTCCTGGGGCGAGCCGGTCGCCGGGTCGGTGACCGAGAAGGCGACGGTGAGTGCCTTGCCGGCCCCACTCGTCACGGTGTTGATGGTGAGGAGGGACTTTTGGGCGCTGAGCGCTGGGGCGGTGACGGTGTGGACCGCCGACGCGTTGGCGGCCAGTCCGGCGCCATGGCAATTTCCGCAGGACCCGTCTGCCTGGACGCTGCCGGTGTGAATTCTGTAGCCGGTCGGAGGAGTGATTGACGAGAACCAGGTCCGGTCATGGCAGGCGCCACACGACTCAATCGACGCTTGCGTCTTCCAGTAGTCATTGCCCGTGGTGGGTGACGGCACGTTGTGGCAGACGGCGCAATTGCCTGTGCTCTGCGGGTACACGACGCTCGTGTAGTCGGTACCGTTGATGACGATTTGGTTCGGTGGGTTCGCGGCAAGTGCGGTGCCGTCGAGGTCCACACCGCTCACGCTGGGCAGGCTCGAGCCCTGGTGGATTTTGTGAACCATGACCGCCATGTCGAGCGAGGTGGAATTCACCGACGTCGGGTCAGGGTCAGGCGTGCTGGTGTTGTGGCAGCTCACGCAAAAGGGGACGGAAAGCCGCTTCGCACCGTGGTGAGCGACCTGGTAGTGGCAGCCATTGCAGGCGGCCTGGGTAACGAGCTCTCTCGGGTCCGAGGGGAGGATGGCTCCCGTCGAGGCAACCACCGTGCCGGTGCCGTCGAACGCGGGATGGGTGGAGTCGGGCGAATCCGGGTTGTTTTGCAATCCGAAGCGGGTATTCGCATTTGGCTCGTACGGCAGCGTGTTGGCTGTGGTGGCGCTCACCGCCGAAACCTTGGAGAGGTCCGACGCGTAGGTGTAGCTGCAGGAACCGTCGCCATTGTCGACGAGTTTTCCGGGAAAGGTGTTGTGGCCACCCTCCGCTGCGGCGACGCTGGCGGTTCCGAAACTCTTGTTGAGGTAGCTCACCCACATCTGCGTTCCCGTATTCTTCGGGTCAGCAACCAACTTGGCGATGGTGAAGTTCGGCGAGAACGCTGCGTAACCGGTCGTCCCTCCGCCAATGCACGTCATTGCCTTCGTCAGCGCTGCGTCGGTGAAGAGGCGGTAGGTGACGGTTGGAATGCCCCCGGTGGTGGCCGCATTCGGGATGCTCACCTTGGTGATACTGGCGTAGAGGCGGGACTGCGTGGCGCCTGCGCCGCTGGGCCCGGTTGGCCCCTGGGGACCGGCAGGGCCCGCTTGGCCCGTCGGTCCAGCATCGCCGCCGGGGCCCGTTGGACCAGTGGACCCACATGCGGCGAGCAGCACGACGGCGGTAATTGCGATGAGCTTCGTCGGTCGCATGAATTCCTCCCCTTGAAATGCGCGTACGCGGCGTCAACACGCCACTCGCTACGCAGTGGACCATGCAATCCAGAAGCCGAGTCCTGGCAGGGGGAACGTCCGCAAACGTCCCGAACGCCTTGCACTTGCGCCTCTCTTTTCCAAGGCCTGAGCGCACCGAATGCGCTGCAAGAAATGCAAATTGTCGGCTTCGGGGCGGATGGTGCCTTTTTCGTCTTTCGAAGAGTCCATCGCCAAACGGGGCCTCTTCCGACTACCCACTTGGCGATCCTCCCGCGTGCCTTCACGCTCTCATGAGGCCTGCTGACGGGCCGGTCGTCCGGGGGCGGGAATCATCCCGGCGATGAGGAGGCCAACTTCAGCGGCAACCGCTACCAGGGCGAGCCTTGGGCCCGGCAAGCGCATTCCGCGCTGTCTACTGTGCGCGGGGCGAAAGCCGCGTGGGACCCTGCGTCTCTGCGAGAAGCTGGTCGAAACGCTCCACCGGGCCCGCCGCCGTGGCCGCAGGCGCAGTCACCAACTAGCGAAGGAGGAGACCCGACACGGGGGCCCACCACGTCGTGTTACTGGGGCTCCCGTGGGTAGGCGAGGTGGACCGGGTACAGGTTCGTGATGTCGTGCACGGTCTGGACGGAATACGTCGAGTCGCTTCCGTGGCACACGTTGCAGTTCTCGACCGTCGGACCTCCCGGGAGCGTGGATGTGTTGATTGCCGCGTGGGCCACGTCAGCCGCGGAGTCGTGGCAGGTGATGCAGGCCCGCGTGGTTGGGGCTTGCCAGGCGACGTTGACGCAGGTCCCAGCGCTGCTGCACGCTTGCCCGTAGGCGCACGGCATCGTTGCCGAACACGTCGCTTGGGAGTCCTGGTGACAGTTGGTGCAAGCCCGGACGTCGACGGGTGAAAGCACTTGCTGGAAGTTGCTCAGGCTGTTCTGGAAACCCAAGTAGTTGAGCGTCCCGGGCGGAATGGGGATTGGAGTCGCCCACGGCTCGCCCAGGTTGCCCTGCTCCAGGTAACCCGCCCGTAGGCGTGCGAAGTGAATGTTGTGGACAAGCTTCTGGTAGTCGATTTCGACGCCCGGCGTCGGGTCGACGGTCACGGTGCAAATGCTTCCGCCGTCGGTGACCGCCGGATTGGGGAGGCACTGCTCCCAGCTGCTTGCCGGGTTCGCCGAGTCGTAACCGCCACACTGCGGATTGCTGGTGCAGGGCACGCCCATCGACCCCACCCCCAAGTCCTGCGCGTACTGGGAGTGGCAGGTGCTGCACGTCTCCCCGTTCTTCCGCTGGTCCCCGTGGAGCGCCAGGTGCGGGAATCCATCCGACGCCTGACCGTGACACGCGCCGCAGGCCGCCTGCGTCACCACCTGACGCGCCTGCACCGCCCCCGTCGTCTGAAAAGGGACGACCACCTGCGCGTCGACGGCGTCGCGAACGCCATTCGTCGTCCTCGCCCAGTAGAACCAGACGGTGTAGGGACCCACCGGGGCGGTTCCGGCGTCAAGCCCGCTCAGGATGGGCGGCAACGCATTCGACGGCCAGCCACCAACGGGCGTGTACGTGTAGGTTCCGGCGTTGTACGTCAGCGTTCCGACGCTCGCCGACTTCATGGAGAGTCCGCCCGTGGCACTGCCGTAGACCCGCTGTGGGTTGGAGGTGGGCCCGGCGACGATGAACGTCCCCGCCCATGCGGAGTTGGTCTTGAGGTCGGAAACGGGCGTGCCGGACGTGTCGAGCAACTCGAAGGTCAGCACCGGCGTGTCGCCGACGTTGAAGCTCCCGCCGGGGCCACTGCCTCCGGCGACCGCGACGTTCTTGAGGGTGTAGCCGTCCAGGGTGATGGGCGGCGACCACTGACTGATGCCGTGGACAGTGTCGACCGGAGCGACAAGCCCGGGAATGGTCGTCGTCGAAGCGGCATGGCACTCGTAGCATTCCTTGTCCGGTTCGGCATTCGCCGGAACTGGGTGCTGGACGAGGATGCAGTTCCCGAAGGTCGGCGAGGAGCTCGCCACGTCGCACTTGGCCCCGGAATACTGTGGGTTCCCCCCCACCGGGAATTGTTTGCAATCTTGGTCAGCCGTGCACGGGCCGGTCGACGGCTGACCGAAGACGGTGGCCGGGACGATGTTCTGGCCCCAGGGGTCGACACCTCCGTCAGGAAGCGGTGCGCCGGCGAAGAAGACGTTGTCGTGGCAGGACCCGCATGCGGCTCGCGAGAACTTCGTTTCCCAGGCGTCGTTGACGTGACAAGCGGGGCAGTTCTTCTCCATCGCCACGTCAGGAGTCAGCGCCTGGAAGGGTGTTCCCCCGATGGGCATCATCGGGAAGCCGACATTCAGGTATGCCACCAGCGATGGGTCCGGACCCTCGCCATATTCCGGGTGGGCCACGCCCGGCGCGAGTTGATGCTCGCCGCGGTGGGCGGCGTGCGCCTTCCGCAGGAGGGTGTTCGGGCTGTAACCAGCGTTGTTGTGGCAGGCCTTGCAACTCGCGATGGGTAGCGAGTCGAGCGCGTAATCCCCAACGGGCGCGCGTGGCGGCGCGGGCGCAATATGGGCCATGTAGGTCTTGCCCCCATCAGCGGAATTCTGGTGGCAGGCGAAGCACGTGGAATTCACCGCTGTGGCCGAGACCTGGCCGCCATCCCCGGGGCCACTGACGTAGGGCTCGACCGTGGCTGTGCCAATCTGGAAGTCCGCCAGCTTGAAGTCCTGGTCGATTTGATTGGCGCCCAGTGCAAAGACGGCGGCGCTGTACGTTCCGGCGACTTCCTGCGTGTACGTCGCGCCCCCGCTCCTCGTGGAGGTGCCCCCAGTCAAATCCGAGATGGGGTTGAGCTTGTAGATGAGCGTCCCGTTCACCGAGTTGACTGTCAGATTCGGAGGTCCACCGTCGGCGTACCCCTTGAGATTCGCGTAGGCATTGAAGGTGACCACCGGCGAATTCAACAGCAGGTCCATGTTGGTGACCGTCTGGACCGGGTCGCGCGGCCCATAGACGATGAGTTCCGCGGCAGTCATGTTCACCGGTTCAATCGGTTGGCCGCAGTAGTTGACAAAGCCGACGGTGACAACGAGCTGCTCACCGGGGACGAAGAATTGACCGTTCTTCGGTGTCGAGACCGAAATGCTGGCCGTCACGCCAGGGGTCTGGCCCGGCGCGAGTGCCGGACACGAGGCCCCAGGGGGGCCTGCGTCTCCTGGGGGGCCAGCCGGCCCAAGGGGGCCTGTTGAGCCGCACGCAGCGGCGCACACAGCCAGCAGCATAAGTGCTTGGCGGACCATGGAGGTGTTTACTCTCACGGTGAAGGATACAACAGAGGCATGCAGGTCCCGGCGGCTGCGGTCTCCTCGTTGCTCATCCTTACTCCTCCGTGGTCGACGGCCAAAGCGGCGGTTGACCCGCAGTTCTGCGCGGGATGCCCGGCCATGCGCAGGAATTGCATTCAGACCCCTCGCCGGAAAGGCCGCCGGTCACCGCTGCATCCAGCAGGCCAAGGGGGCGCAGCTTACTGAATGGGCGGTCCGTGCATGTGAGAAGAAACGACTGGACAACGCAGGGGTGATGTCGGCGTCAGAGAACACGGCAGGCGGAAACGGATTGTCGTCGAGACTGAACAGGCGTGGCTGTCTGCGGCTTCCGTGCATCTGCTTGAAGCGGCAGCCGCCGGCGTGAGCGCACCACGGAACGGCGAGAAGACCTCGGGGGGCACAGGACTCCGCCAACCCCCCGCCACTCCAGTCCTTCCGCAACCCCACGGGCTAACTGGTCCGTCCGGACACGTCGTCGCCGGGCCCGTCAGGAACGGGGCCACCGGACCCGCGACTCATCCCGCTGATGAGGATGCGAAGCTCATCCGAGAGGAAGCTCAGTTGCACTTCCGGGCCGGCGAGCGCGAAGCCGTGGACCAAGTGGGCGAAGGCGTCTCGCGCGGTCTGCCACTCCTCGTGCACGAGGTCCGCCGGTGCGAGCGCGACAGCGAACAGCCGCTCGAAGTGCTCGACGGGGCCAGTCAGCGCAGCCTCGGTCGTCACGAGGTATACGAGCAGGTGACGCGACTGACGAAGAAAGCGCGCATACGCCAGTCCGAGGGCCAGAAGCCTGCCCGGCGCGGTGCGGTGGTCCAGTCTGGGGCGGAACTGTCGGTAGCGGTGTGCTGCGGCCGCCTGGAGCAGCGCGTCCTTGTTTTCGAAGTAGTGGTAAGCGGCCATTGGGTTTACTCGCAGGCGCTGGCCGAGCGCCCGCATGGTGACGGCCTCGAGGCCCCCGTCCTCGAGTAACTCAAGGGCAGCCTTCATCAGCCGAGCCCGGTCCACCAACGACCCGATAGGCCGACCCGCCCTGCGCTGCTTCATGCATTTATTCTACTTCGTAGCATTATGGCTCGACCACGTACGTCGGCGTTCGTCGGTGTCAGCCTCGATGGCTTCCTCGCCCGGCCCGATGGTTCGGTGGACTGGCTCGTCCGTTCGAGGCCGTCGAACATGGCTTCGGCACCTTTTTCGACTCGGTGGACACGCTGGTAGTTGGGCGAAAGACCTACGACTTCGTGCTGTCCCTGCTCTCGTCGGGCCAGCCATGGGTGTACGGGGGGAAGCGCTGCATCGTGATGACGCACAGCGGCGTGCGAGGGCAGCATGGAGAGCGCGCCTACGCGGGCGAGCCAGCGGAGTTGATGCGCCAGCTCGAGGCTGAGGGTGCTCGCCAAGTCTACGTCGATGGAGGTGTGGTGATTCGGAGCTTTCTGGCCGCCGGACTCCTCGATGCGCTCACCCTCATGCTGGTCCCCTGCCTCTTGGGCGAGGGGCTGCCGCTCTTCGGAGGCGTGAAGCTGGAATCGGAGCTTGACCTTGCCGGTGTTCAGACCCTCGGTGGCAAGCTCGTCCAACTCCGGTACCGACTGCGCCCGGGGTAAGCCCCACCGTGAAGCCCTCCCCACCCACCCGGCCAGCTGTGCAACGCTGGCGGACTGGGGAGCGACTGTAGCGTTGCGCTGCCGTGTCGCACGCTCCAGAAACCTTGCCGCGCAAGAAATGCCCGTTTGGTACAGCCTTCGGCAGAGGAGTTCGAGCGCATCGCCCTCCCCCACAGCCGGGCCGCCCTCACTCTGGCCCGAGCCCTGGTCCGCAACGACGCGGACGCTGAGGACGTCGTGCAGGAAGCGTTCCTGCGTGCTTACAAGTACTTCCGCGGCTTCTCCGGCGAAAATGCCAGGGCGTGGCTTCTGTCCATTGTCCGAAACGAGGGCTACGCCCTTCTACGCAAGCGAGGGCAGGCCGAGCCGGTGGACACGTTGGACGAGGAACGCGAGCCGGCGCCTTCTCCGTGGAGTTCCGAGGCGCGGCCGGAGACGCCCGAATCCGCCCTGCTGCGGGCCATCGACGGCGAAACCGTCCGGCAGGCCCTCGGGACGCTGCCTGCAGAGTTCCGCGAGGTACTCGTCCTCCGAGAGTTGGAGCAATATTCGTACAAGGAGATTGCCGAAGTGACGCAGGTTCCCATCGGGACCGTCATGTCCCGGCTTTCGCGTGGGCGAAAGCTGCTCCACACGCGCCTCACCGCCAACGCGGACGGGGGTGGACGAGGATGAACGAGAGTCATCTCGGCGAGGCGCTCCACGCCTACCTGGACAACGAGTTGAGCGCCGAGCGGGCTCTCGAGGCCCACTCCCATCTCGGCTCTTGCCCTTCCTGCCGGCGGGAGCTCGCGCAGATGCGCCGACTCCGCGATGTCCTCCACCGGAGCCTCGGACCGTCGGAGCCGTCGGTTGCATTCTTCCGCACGCTGCAGCAGTCCCTCCGCCAGGCCGACCCAGGGCGCTGGCGCAGACGCCTGGCGCGGGCAGCATGGTCCGCGGGCCCGCTGGCGGCCGCCGTCCTACTGGTGCTTTTTGCGCTTCAACCCGCCCGGCCGCCCTCCAACGACTTGACGGGCGAGGTACTGGCCGCGCACCTGCGTTCGCTCCAGCCGGGCCACCTGACAGACGTCATGTCATCAGACCGCCACACGGTGAAGCCCTGGTTTCAGGGCAAGCTGCCATTCAGCCCACCCGTGCTCGACTTCAGCGGCCAGGGCTTCACCCTCGAGGGGGGGCGACTGGACTACGTGGGCAGCCAGGAAGTGGCAGCCCTCGTATACCGCTCCGGGCAGCACGCCATCAACGCGCTGGTCTGGCCGGCACCCGGAGAACGTGACGTTGCCCCCCGGGCTGAGACGCGCGCGGGCTTCCACGCGCTGCACTGGGTCAGCGACGGAATGGCGTGGTGGCTTGTGTCCGACATCGGGGAGGCAGACCTCCAACGCCTCGCCTCCCTTCTGCGCACGCCACACCAATGAAGGGTGGCCCGCTCGGCCAGTGCCTCCGCCGGGCCCAACGGCGACGGGAGGGGGCGCGCGCCGCTTGATTTAGCGGGGCAGCAGCGCATCGAGCGCAGCGCCGTCGTCTCCAAGGACGTCCCACTGCATGCGGAGGGGGTCATCGAAGATGGCGGCTCCTGCAGCCTGGTCGACGAGGTGGGCGGCGAGCAGCCCGTACTGCTCCGAAGCCTGCCAGACCTGTTCCGTCACCACCATCCGCCGCTCGTTGCGGGCACCCTCCCCGACGGGTTCATGTAGCAGTCGCTCGAAGTACTGAATTCCAATCTCGCGTGCCCGGGCCTGGTGTGCCACGGCAACGACGACCAGCACCGAGTCCCACGCCTTCGGATTCACCTTCGAGACGTCCCGCCGGGTGGTTTCGACGGCCGCATGCAGCGCCTTGAGGCTTTCGGTGGCGATGTCGCGCAGGTTGTCCTCCATGGCCCCCCGAACGGACTGGAAGTAGGCCCGCTGCCCGTCCGGGCCAAGTTCGCCACGTGAGAAACGCACAAGCGCTTCCTCCGTGCGCTCGAGCAGTCCTTCCTCACGCGCATGAAGGGCCTTTGGAAGCAACGTCGCCGTCGGGGACGACGCGTCCTGAAGCCGCGCCAGCACTTGCTGGAGGGTGTCCAGCGTTCGCGCCACCTGCTGGTCCCGCACCGCGCCCGGAGGTTCGGCAAACAGCAGCGCCGCCAGGAAGACGGCGTGCGAAACATCCTTCACCGGGTGGTAGGCGGCAGGCACGACAAAGGTGTGAAGGACTTCCTTGCCCATGTAACGGGCTTCGAAGAGTCCGAAGGCGTACCGCAGCACGAGCCGCTTGGACTCCAACTCGGCGCACTGGAGCGCGCGCGCCCGAGCGTCGGTCTCGAGGAACTCCCGGTTGAGCTCGAACAAGGGGCCCTTCACCCCGAAGCTTGCCTCGGCGGTTCCGTGGACATCGGCCGCGCACCAGGGCGAGGCCGCCGGTGCCTTCGCCGACTCGGCCGACGTGGTGGGGCCGACGGACGTGTGGGCGCAACCCACGAGTGCCAAGCCCAGCAGCAGAGCCAGACGTCTCCCGCTTTGGGCGAGGATTCCGAAGGCACCCCTCCCCGGCTGCGACATGAGACGGCTCCTCTTCGTGGCCTGGGGCGAAAGCCCAGGGGGGCCCAGCGCCCTCTCGTCCCCTGTCCGAAAGGGCGCAGCCACAACGCACCCTACCGCCAAGTGCGTGCCGCGCCAGCTGCGAAGTGGCGGACAAAACTCAAGCGCTCCCGGAACGAGACGATGGCTGGATTCCCCAGGGTCACCCAACCCCCAAGGCTGCCCGCGCCCATCCTGTCGCACCGGCCAGTCGCTGCACCATCGCAGCCCGCACGGGACGCTGCCCGGTCCAACGGCCATGCAACAAGAAGCCCCGGACCCGAGACCCGCCTGGAGCGGAACTCGGCCGGGGCAATGTTGCCAGGAGGACCAGGCGTTGCCCAATCCTCCTGGACTGGACCCGCTACGGCTCGCGCGGGTAGGCGAGGTGGATGGAGTACAGGCTGGTGATGTTGTGCACCGTGTCCACGGCGAATGCGGAACCGCTAGCGTGGCAGACCGTGCAGGTCTCGATGGGCGGACCGCTCGCAGGCGTGTAGGTGTTGATGGCGGCGTGGGCTGCATCGTCCGCCGAGTCATGACACGTCATGCATGCCCGGGTGGTTGGGCTTTGCCAGGCAACATTGACGCAGCTACCGGACGCGCTGCACGTCTGCCCATAGGCGCAAGGCGTCGACGCCGAGCAGGCGACCTTGGAGTCCTGGTGGCAGTTGGTGCAGGAGCGCACGTCCACCGGCGACAGCACCTCCTGAAAGCTGCTCAGGCCATTGTTGAAGCCCAGGTAGTTGAGGGTCGCGGGTGCAATGGGTGGCGTCCCCCACGGCTCGCCCAGGTTGTTGCGTTCCGCGTACCCGGCGCGCAGCCGCGCGAAGTGGATGTTGTGCACCATCTTCTGGTAGTCGATTTCCACCCCTGGCGTGGGGTCCGCAGTGGTCGTGCAGTTGGTGCCCCCGTCCGTCAGCGACGGGTTCGGCAAGCACGCCTCCCAGCTTGCGGACGGGTTTGCCGCGTTGTATCCGCCACACTGCGTGTTGCTGGTGCAGGTCGGTCCAATCGAACCGGCTCCCAGATCCTGCGCGTACTGGCTGTGGCAGGTGTTGCACGTCTCGCCATTCTTTCGCTGGTCTCCATGGAGCGCCAGGTGCGGGAAGCCGTCGGCGGCCTGTCCATGGCACGCCGCGCACGCTGCCTGCGTCACCACCTGCCGAGCCTGCACGGGGTTAGTTGTCTGGAAGTTCACCACTTTCTGGGCGTCCACGGCGTCCCGGACGCCATTCGTCGTCCTGGCCCAGTAGAACCACACCGTGTAGCTGCCGGGCGGCGCCGGCTGTGGCGTGAGACCGCTGAGGATGGGTGCCAGTGCATTGGCCGGCCAGGGCGTCGACGGAGTGTAGGTGTACGTGGAAGTTCCGTCGAAGGTGAGCGTCCCCGTGGACGCCGTCTTCATCGACAGTCCGCCCGTGGCGCTTCCGTAGACGCGCTGCGGGTTGGAAGTGGGGCCGGCGACGATGAACGTCCCTGCCCAGGCGGAGTTGGTCTTGAGGTCAATGACGCCCGCGTCTGACGCGTCCAAGAGCTGGAAGCTCAGGACGGGCGTGTCGCTGACGTTGAAGCTCCCGCCGGTGCCGCTGCCCCCGGTGACGCTGACGTTCTTGAAGGTGTACCCGTCCAGCGTGATGGGCGCAGTCCACTGGCTGATGCCGTGCACCTTATCCACCGGCGCGATGAGTCCGGGGGCTGTGGACGTCGAGGCAGCGTGGCACGTGGCGCATTCGGTGTCCGGGTTGGGGCTGGTCGGAATCGGGTGGAACCTGAGCACGCATTGCCCAAACGTGGGGGAAGTTGCGCTCACGTCGCAACTGGTGGCGGAGAGGTTCGGGTTGCCACCGACCGGGAACCCATTACAGGCCGAGTCGTTGGTGCACGGCCCGGTCGACGGCTGACCGAAAACCGTCTGCGGAACAATGTTCGGGGAGGTCGCGGGGGCACCACCGTCCGGGGGCCCTGCGAAGAAGACGTTGTCGTGGCAGGAGCCGCAGGCCGCGCGCGAGATGTTGGTCGCCCACACGTTGTTGACGTGGCAGGCGGTGCAGTTCTTCTCCATCGCCACGTCCGCCGTCAGGGCCACCCCGGGCGTTCCGCCAATCGGCATGAGTGGGAAGCCCACGTTGAGGTAGGTCGGCAGCGAGGTGTCTGGCTGGACGTAGCCGTAGTCGGGATGCGGCACTCCCGGCGCAAGCTGGTGCTCACCACGGTGCGCTGCGTGCGCCTTGTGCATAATGGTGTACGGGCTGTAGCCGTGGTTGTTGTGGCAGGACTTGCAGCTGCCGATGGGCAGCGAGTCCAGCGCGTAGTTGCCGACTGGCGAGAAGCCAGGGGCAATGTGAGCCATGTACGTTTTGCCACCGATAGCGTCATTCTTGTGGCAGGCGAAGCAAGTCGAGTTGTCAAGCGCCGCCGAAACCGTTCCGCCATCCGCCGGGCCACTCACGTAGGTCTCGACCGTGGCTGTGCCAATCTGGAAGTCGGCCAAGGCGAAGTTCTGGTCGAGGGTGTTCGGTCCGAGCGACCAGACGCCGGCCGAGTACGTCCCGGGAATCTCGCCCGGGCCCTGGAAGCCGAAGCCGCCGTCGACAATGGTGATGGGGTTCAGCTTGTAGGTGATGGTGCCGTCGGCCTCCACGGTCAGGTTGGGCGGGCCTCCGTCCGGATAGCCCTTGAGGTTCGAGTAGGCGCCGAACGGGGCGTAGGGCACGTTCAACAGGTCAACGTTGGTGATTGTCAGGTTGGGCGAGCGCGGCCCATACACGTAAAGCTCTGCTTGCGTGAGCTGGGCGGGCGTGAGCTGCGTTCCGCAGTTGTTGGCGAACGCGATGGTGAGCACCGGCTGCTCTCCCGCCGCGAAAAAGGTCCCGTTCGCCGGCTTCGAAACGGTGACCGATGCCGTCAAGCCAGGAGTCTGGCCCACAGGCAGTCCCGGACAGGCGCCGGCGCCTGGAGTTCCCGCATCTCCCGCGGGGCCCGCTGGGCCGGTCGGGCCCTGCGGACCTTGCGGCCCCTCTGGACCCGAGGAGCCGCTACATGCGGCAGCGAGGGCGATGGCCAACACAACTAGAGATTTGCGCAGCATGGGAACATCTCCTCACCAAGGGCCACAGGAATGACTGACGGGTAGTTGCCGCGAAAGGCAGGGGGGCGATTGCGGCCGGGAAGCACGGCACGACCGCCGACGGGTGCCGGAGTGCGTCTGCGCGCGGACGGCGACAAGACACAGAGTGCTTCGATGCATCCGACCCCCAAGACCAGGCTGACTGAGCAGTCCCTCAAATCCCCTTCAACTGGAAGCGCAAAGCGTTTGGTTGAGACGCAGGATTTGCATGACGTTCTGCGGTCTCGGTTGAAAGGCGCACGAAGTCACCCCGGGTCTCGAATCACAGCAGTCCTCTCTCCCGGACGCGGCGAGTGATGCACACCATCGCCACCAGGCCGGTCGTTGCCGGCGTATTCCTTGAGGCGATACTGGATTTTCCGGGGGCTGATACCAAGCATTGCCGCTGCGAGGGGGGTCCTTCCTTCGACCGCTTGCAGCGTGCGGAGGATGGCCTCGCGCTCGATGTCCCGCAACGTCGCGCCTGGAAGGACGCCTCCTAAGCAAGCACTTCCGGGCCGGGTGAGCGCCGGTGGTAGCTCCTCGGGGCTGAGGTACTGGCTGCGCGCCAGGACCACCGCCCGCTCAATGACATTTTCCAGCTCTCGGACGTTGCCCGGCCAGTCGTACCTCAACAGGTCGTTGAGGATGCCGGGCATCAGCCCACGCACCGACTGGCCATGGACCTGATTGAATTTCTGGATGAAGTGCGAAACCAGCAGCGGAATGTCCGCCTTGCGCGTCCGGAGGGGAGGCAGCGTGACTGCGACGGTGTTGAGGCGGGCGTAGAGGTCCTGGCTAAAGCGGCCAGCCGCAACCTCGGCGGCCAAGTCTCGGTTGGTGGCCGCCACGATTCGCACGTCGATTTTGAGAGTCCTGGTGCTACCAGCACGCTCGAACTCGCCCTGCTGCAGAACCCGAAGGAGCTTCATCTGCAGTGAGGGCGGAAGCTCGCCAATCTCATCCAGGAACAGCGTCCCCCGGTGTGCCAGCTCGAACCGCCCTTCGCGCGGCCCCGTCGCGCCCCCAGGACTGCCCTCGTGTCCAAACAGGGCCGACTCGAGCAGCACCTCCGAGAGGCCCGCGCAGCTAACCTTGAGAAAAGGTGCGTCGCGCCGAGGAGCGCTCTGGTGGATGGCCTGGGCAACCAGCTCCTTGCCGGTGCCCGCCTCTCCAAGCAGCAGGATGGCGATGTCCGTCGAAACTGCGCCCCTGACGACGTCGAACACCGCCTGAAGCGCGGAGCTTTCGCCGATGATGGCTTCGAGGCGGTAGCGCTCCCGGACGCGGTCTCGCAGAACTTCTGTCTCGCGGGCGAGTCGCCGCTTCTCGAGCACTTTGTCCAGGACCACCTGCAGCGTGCCGAACTCGAAGGGCTTGATAAGCAGGTTCTCTGCTCCGGCGCGCATCGCCTCGACGGCCGCCTCGATGCCGGACGCGTCCGTCATCATGACAAAGAGGGCAGGCAACCCCTCCTCTCGCGCCCTGCGTACCAGCGCGACGCCGTCCAGGCCCGCTAAGTGCGCCTCCGAAAGCACAACGTCGGCACCCTGCCGACGGAGCTCCGCCAGCGCGTGCAAGCCGTCCGCCGCTTCACTGACGGCAAAGCCGTGTGCGGCGAGGCGTTCCTTCAACCTAGTCCGGGCATCTGTTTGCCCGTCAACCACCAGGATGCGGGTCGCTTCACGCTGTTCGGCTGTCTGCAGCGGTTGCCAACTCTCAACCATCGACTTCGTCGCGACTTGCCGGCGGCGTGACGCGGTGGGCTTCCTTCTGTCCGCAGGGCTAAATACGTCCATGGCACCCGCGCCCCGATGCATGCCCCGCGCCGTCGCCTGTCTGGAGGGGAGACCTCAACGCGGCGCGCAAGGTTTGCCCGTCGGTTGAGGAGGCATGCAGGGGGTCGTGCACCGGGAACCAAGCGAATTTCGGCGAAAACAGTCCAGCGGTGCTCCTCAGCCGAATGGCTCGGCCCCCCCTTGCTTTCGCAAGCTATGCGGCCGGTCGCGATTCCCCGCGTTCGAGGGGAAGGTACCTCCTGGGCGCAATTCTTGCGGAGGACCCCCGCATTTTTCGCTTCCCGACACTTGGTTTTGAAGCTGTTGTGCTGGCCTTTCCGGAGTTCGAATGCGTCCATGCCTTTGGTACTCCCTCTCGTCTCAGATGGGGGTCGTGTGACCGAGGTCGGCCTCTTCATCCCCTGCTACGTCGACCAGTTTTATCCCCAGGTCGGGCTGGCGACGGTGACGCTGCTGGAGCGGCTGGGGTGCCGTGTGCGCTACCCCGAAGCGCAGACGTGCTGTGGACAGCCCATGGCAAATGCTGGCGCTGCCGCGGACGCCGCGCCGCTGGCGGAGCGCTTCGCGCAGATTTTCGGCCAATACCCCTACGTCGTCTGTCCGTCGGGAAGCTGCGTCTCCATGGTGCGGAACCACTACCGCGATGTGCTTCCTGGCCGACCGGACGTCGACGCGGTGGGAACCCGCACGTATGAGTTGTGCGAGTTTCTGGTGGACGTTTTGCACGTCGACGCCATTTCTGGCCGCTTCGCCCACCGCGTCGGCCTCCACCAGAGCTGCCACGCGCTCCGCGAACTTCGCCTTGGCAGCGGGACGGAACGGCGGGTGCCGCGCTTCAACAAGGTACGGACGCTGCTTGCCTCGCTCGAGGGCATCACCCTGGTGGAGCTTGGCCGCGCCGACGAGTGTTGCGGCTTCGGAGGCGTGTTCTCGGTCGAGGAGGAAGCCGTCTCCTGCGCCATGGGCAGGGACAGAATCTCCGACCACCTGCAGGCCGGGGCAGAATTCATCACCGGGGTGGACGTCTCCTGTCTGATGCACCTCGACGGCCTGCTGCGGCGTGAGAAGAGGCCTCTGGGCGTGCGGCACGTCGCGGAGATTCTGGCCGGAGCCGTCTCATGAATCGCCACGCCGCCCGCGCCGCGCCCTTCATTGCCGATGAAGCCCGGATGCACTGGCACGACAAGGCGGTCTGGCACGTGCGCAGCAACCGCGACCGGGCGGTGGCGTCCGTCCCCGAATGGGAAGCCCTCCGCGAGATTGCCGCTCAGGTGAAGGCCCACACCATGTCCCACCTGGCCGACTACCTCGAGACGTTCGAGCGCAACGCGCTGCGCCTCGGGGCGCACGTGCACTGGGCGGCAGACGCGGCTGAGCACAACGCCATCATTCTCTCCATCCTCGAGCAACGGGGCGTGAAACGCCTGGTGAAGAGCAAGTCGATGCTCACCGAGGAATGCCAGCTCAACCACTTCCTCGAGGGACACGGCATCGAGGTTGTCGACACCGACCTCGGTGAGCGCATCGTCCAGCTGGCCGAGGAGACTCCCAGCCACATCGTCTTGCCGGCCATCCACAAGAAGAAGGAGGAGATTGGGACCCTCTTCCACCACTTCTTGAAGACTGCGGCAGGCGCCTCGGACCCCAAGTACCTGACCGAGGCGGCGCGCGGACACCTCCGGGAGAAATTCCTGGCGGCCGAGGTGGGGCTCACCGGGGTGAATTTCGCCATCGCCGAGACGGGCGGCTTCGTCGTGTGCACCAACGAAGGGAACGCCGACCTCGGCACGTCCCTGCCGCGCGTCCACATCGCCTGTATGGGCGTGGAGAAAATCATCCCGCGCGCCGCCGACCTGGGCGTCTTCCTCCGCCTGCTGGCGCGCTCCGCCACCGGCCAGCCCATCACCAGCTTCACTTCCCATTTCCACGGCCCACGGACGGGGACCGAGCTCCACCTCGTCATCGTAGACAACGGCCGGAGCGGCATCCTCGCGAGCGAGGCGCACCGTCGTTCGCTCAGCTGCATCCGCTGCGGCGCCTGCATGAATACCTGTCCGGTCTTCCGGCGCACCGGTGGGCACAGCTACGACGCGACGGTTCCAGGTCCCATCGGCTCCGTTCTGGCGCCGGCACGGGATGCCGCACGGTATGCCAGCCTGCCCTTCGCTTCCTCGCTGTGCGGCAGCTGCACCGACGTCTGTCCCGTGAAGATTGACCTGCATCACCAGCTCTTCCTCTGGCGACAGGAGCTGAGCAGCCAGCACCTGACGCCCCTGGTCAAGCGGCTGGCTTCCCGCGTGGGAAGCCTCGTCTTGCAACGGCCATGGCTGTACAGCGCGCTCGGGTGGCTGACCCGCTGGTTCGGCCGGTGGCTGCCCCGCGCGCTGCTCTACCCGAAGTTCAACGCCTGGGGACGCCACAGGGAGCTACCCCCCATGCCCCCGGAAAGCTTCCGGGCCCAGTTTCGGAGGCGTCGTGCCTAGCCGCACTCGAATTCTCGCTTCCTTGCGCGCGGCAGGAGCGCCCGCTGTGGCGCTGCCAGAACTCCCGACGCGTGGTCAGCGCTTCGAGGACCCACCGGCGCAGTTTGCCCAGTCCCTGGCCAGCGTCGGCGGTCGCTGCGAGCGCTCGCCCAACCTGGCGGCCGTCCGGACGGCGGTGGCTGCTTTGCCCACGGTGCTCGAGGCCTCCAAGGTGGCCTCGCTCATCCCGGAAGTACACGCGGGCAACGTGCCGCTGGAACAGATTGAAGACCCGCACGCGCTCGCCGACGTGGACGTCGCCATCCTCCGCGGCGACTTCGCGGTTGCCGAGAACGGCGCCGTCTGGGTTCCGGGCGCCGCCCTTGGACGGCGCCAGGCCTTGCCCTTCATCACCCAGCACCTCGTGCTGGTGGTCGAGCCCATGGACGTCGTGCACACCCTTCACGAGGCGTACGCCCGTCTGCGCTTCGGGGGACCGGGCTTCGGCGTCTTCATCTCGGGGCCGTCCAAGACGGCAGACATAGAGCAGGCGCTCGTCATTGGCGCCCACGGCGCACGTTCGACGGTGGTGTTCCTCGTCGGCTAGCGGCCGCCGTCCGGGACTGGTGCGTCAGGCAATGAGGCGCTTGGGCACATAGCCGGTCAGCGACTTCACGTAGTCGGCCCGCAGCAATTCGGCCGGACGCCCCCCGGTGTGGGTGGCGTCCCTCAGCCCGCGAATTGCGGCCACGGACGGGAAGCCATTCTCCTGGAGCCAGCCTTCCAGTCCGTTCACCAGCGTGCGCACGTGTCCGGGGCCATGACGGAGCAGCGCCGAGGTCGTCATGACGACGTCTGCTCCAGCAAGGAGGTACTTGACGACCTGCTCCCGGGAGTCGACGCCACGGCTCGCTCCGAGTGACAGCTTCAGCTTCTGAGAAAGCAACGAAATCCACACCAGGGGCAGGTGAATTTCTGCCGGGGTGGAGAGGTGGACGTCCAGCTTGAGGTTCAACGTGGCCAAGTCGATGTCGCGCTGGAAGAAGCGGTTGAAGAGGACGAGGCCGTCCGCACCCGCTTTCTGCAACTCGAGCGCCATGTGTCCCATGGCGCTGAAGAAGGGGGAAAGCTTGAGTGAGATGGGGATGCGCACGCTTTCCTTCACGCTGCGGACCACCTCCACGTAGCTGGCCTCGACGTCCTGGCCATTCATCCCGAGGTCGACCGGGACGAGGAAGAGGTTCAGTTCGAGAGCTGCGGCGCCCGCCTGCTCGAGCAACTTGGCGTACTCGGCCCACCCTTCCCGGCTGGTCCCATTGAGGCTGGCAATGACCGGGATGGTCAGTGCCTCGGAGGCGCGGCGCAGCGTTTCCAGATGCCCCGAAACACCTTGGTTGTAGTCGTGCAATTCGGGGAAGTAGCTGCCTGCCTCGGCCTGGGAGAAGGAGCCATGCTCGGTGAGGAGGGCGTAGGCGGAGTCCTCGGCCCGAATCTGCTCCTCGTAGAGGGACGCCATCACGACTGCGGAAGCCCCACCGTCTTCCAGGCGCCGCATCCCGTCGAACGTCGACGTGAGGGGCGACGCCGACGCGACGACGGGGTGTTTCAGCTTCATGCCCAGGTAGGCACTCGTGAGGTCCATGGTCAGGCATCCTCCCAGTGGGGGAGAAAGCGGCTCCCGTCGCGCGCTGCCAGGTCCTCGTAGAGGCGGTAGCGCTCGTCGAGAGCAAGTTGCGCCTGCGTCAGCATCACCCGGGCCGAGTCGGGGTGGGTCTGCATCAGCGACTTGAAGCGGACTTCATTGGCCCGGTATTCCTCCAGCGGAATGCGGGGCCGCGTCGAGTCGAGCCGGAACGGGTTCATCCCGCGCTGGCGCATGCCCGGGTCGAAGCGGAAGAGCGGCCAGTGGCCGCTGGCGACTGCCCGCGCCGCCTGCTTCATCCCGAAGCGAAGGTCCGTTCCGTGCGCAATGCACTGCGAATACGCCAGCAACAGGGCCGGACCGTTGTAGGCCTCCGCCTCGCGCATGGCGATGAGGGCCTGCTCGCTGTTGGCCCCCATGGAAAGCTGGGCGACGTACACGTTACCGTAGGCAATGGCCATCATCCCCAGGTCCTTGCGCGGGGTCTTCTTTCCGGCCGACGCAAACTTCGCCGACGCCCCCAGGGGCGTCGCCTTGGACGCCTGGCCACCGGTGTTGGAGTAAACCTCGGTGTCCAGCACCAGGATTTTGACGTTCAGGCCCGTGGCCAGGACGTGGTCGAGGCCGCCGTACCCGATGTCATACGCCCAGCCGTCTCCGCCGACGAGCCACACGGCGCGGCGCACCAAGAAGTCCGCGAGCGCGGCGAGATTCTTCGCGTCCGCGCCCGGTAGCCCAGCGAGTTTCGCCTTGAGCGTGCCAACACGCTCCCGCTGGATGTGGAAGTCGGACTCGGCGACTTGCGGTGCCTGCAGAAGCGCCGTCACCAAGTCTTCACCCACCTGGGGCGCCAACTTCTTGGCCAGGGCGCGCGCCTGCTGTGTCTGCTGGTCGATGGCGATGCGGTAGCCCAGTCCAAATTCCGCGTTGTCCTCGAAGAGGGAGTTGGCCCACGCCGGGCCACGGCCGTTCGCGTCCATCGCCCAGGGCGTGGTCGGCAGGTTGCCGCCGTAGATGGAGGAGCAGCCCGTGGCATTGGCAATCTGCAGCCGGTCGCCGAAAAGCTGCGACAGCATCTTCAAGTAAGGGGTTTCCCCGCAGCCGGCGCAGGCACCAGAGAACTCGAAGAGTGGCTGGAGAAACTGCACGCCGCGGACATTGGCGAAATTGACCCGCGTCCGGTCGGCCCAGGGGAGCTTCTCGAAGAAGTCGATGTTGGTGCGTTCCGCCTTTACGTGGTCCAGCCGGGGCTTCATGTTGATGGCCCGCTTCCCGACGTCCTCCGGGCTGTGCGCGGGGCAGTTCTCCACGCACACCCCGCAGCCGGTGCAGTCCTCCACGTACACCTGCAGCGTGTAGCGCGAGTCCGGGTACCCCCGGGCGTTGATGGGGGCCGCCCGGAAGCCCGCCGGAGCGGCCTTCAGGCTGCCCTTCTCGTAGTACTTCGCCCGGATGACACTGTGGGGACACACCACGGCGCACTGGCCGCACTGAATGCAGAGGTCGGGTTCCCAGATGGGAACTTCCTCGGCGATGTTCCGCTTCTCGTATTTCGTCGTCCCAGTTGGGTACGTCCCGTCCACGGGCAGGGCACTCACCGGCAGCGCATCCCCCCGCTGCGCCAGAATGGCGCCCGTGAACCGCCGCACAAACTCCGGCGCCGACTCCGGCACGGGCTGCTGGCGAGTCCGCCGGCTGGTGACGGCCGTGGGCACCTTCATCTGCTGCATGTTCGCCAGCGCCGCGTCGATGGCCTCGAAGTTCTTCTTCACGATGTCCTTGCCCTTTCGGGCATAGGTCCGCTCGGTTTCCTCTTTGATTTGGGCGATAGCCTGCTCGCGCGGCATCACTCCGGACAGGGCGAAGAAGCAGGTCTGGAGAATGGTGTTGGTGCGAGAGGCCAGCCCGAGGGAAGAGGCCACCCGCGAAGCGTCGATGACGTAGACCTTCAGCTGCTTCTCAATAATCTCCTGCTGTGCTTCCTTCGGAAGCTCGTCCCAGACCGCCTCCGCGCCGTACGGGCTGTTGAGGAGGAGCGTCGCCCCGTGGGCAGCCCCCTCCAGGACGTCCACCTTGAAGAGGAAGTCGAATTTGTGGACGCCGACGAAATTCGCCGACTTCAGCAAGTAGGGAGCTCGGATTCGGTTGGGACCGAAGCGGAGATGGGAGATGGTGTAGGAGCCCGACTTCTTGGAGTCGTAGACGAAGTACCCCTGGGCGAAGCGGCCGGGGGCGGCCGCGAGAATCTTCGCGGTGTTCTTGTTCGCCCCCACCGTTCCATCCGCCCCCAGGCCGTAGAAGAGAGCCCGCACCACCTCCGGATGCTCGATGTCGAAGCCGGCATCCACGGGCAGGCTGGTGCCGGAGACGTCGTCGACAATGCCCACCGTGAAGCCATTCTTGGGCTCCGGGCTCTTGAGGGCGTCGAAGACGGCCTTGGCCATGGCCGGGTCGAAGTCTTTCGAGGAGAGGCCGTACCGGCCGCCGACCACCTTGGGCATCCGCGGCTGCTTCCCGTCGGAGAAGGCCTTGGCGTAACTGGTGACGACGTCCAGGTAGAGGGGTTCCCCGGGAGCCCCCACTTCCTTGGTGCGGTCCAGCACCGCCACGGACTTGACGCAGTTGGGCATCGCCGCCAGGAACGCCCCAGCGTCCCATGGCCGGTAGAGCGCCACCTGCAGCACGCCCACTTCCTCCCCATGCTGGTTGAGCCAGGCCGCCGTCTCGTCCAGGACCTCGCAGGCCGAGCCGATGGCAACCACCACGCGCTCGGCTTCGGGATGGCCGGTGTAGCGGAATAGCTTGTAGTGGCGTCCTGTCAGCTCGCCCACTCGGTCCATCGCCTTCTGCACGATGGCTGGAACGCGGGCGTAGAAGGGGTTGGCCGACTCGCGCGCCTGAAAGAAGGTGTCGGGGTTGTGCGCGGTGCCGCGGACGACGGGATGCTCCGGCGAGAGCGCCCGGGTCCGGTGCGCACGGACCAACTCGTCGTCGATGAGCTCCCGAATCTGCTCATCCGGGATGAGCGAGATTTTCGTCTCCTCGTGGGAGGTCCGGAAGCCATCGAAGAAGAACATCAGCGGGACGCGGGACTCCAGCGTCGCCGCCTGCGCGACGAGGGCCAGGTCATGCGCCTCCTGGACGGACGCCGCCGCCAGCATCCCGAAGCCGGTCATGCGAGCGCTCATGACATCCGAGTGGTCTCCGAAGATGGAGAGCGCCTGGGTCGCGACCGCGCGCGCGGCAATGTGGAAAACGCACGGCGTCAGCTCGCCGGCGATTTTGTACATGTTGGGCAGCATCAGCAGCAGGCCCTGCGAGGCGGTGAACGTCGTCGTCAGCGCCCCGCTCTGCAGCGCGCCGTGGACGGCGCCCGCAGCGCCCCCCTCGGACTGCATCTGTTGAACGACGGGGACCTGCCCCCAGATGTTCTTCAGGCCTTGAGATGCCCAGCTGTCCGCCAGCTCCGCCATGGTGGAGGAGGGCGTGATGGGGAAGATGGCGCAGACTTCATTGACCCGGTAGGCGATGTGGGCGGCGGCCGTGTTTCCGTCGTAGACGACCGTCTTCGGCGCGCTCGCGTCGTCGCTTTTCATGGCCGCACCTTGAAGGTTCTCGGGACGGTGGTTTGAGGAGCCAGGCTGGTGGCCGCCTCCACGGGCACGTCGGGCACCATCTCGATGGCGTGGCAGGGACACTGCTCGTAGCAAACGGCGCAGCCGGTGCAGAGCGCGTCGTCCACCCGGTAGAAGCGGCCCTTGCCGAGCTTGACGATGGCCTGCTCCGGACAGGCGGCGTAGCAGTTGTCGCACTCGAAGCAGTTGCCGCATGACAGGCAACGGCTGGCCTCGAAGCGCGCCTCGGGTTCGGAAAGGCCGGTGAGAATCTCCTGGAACCCCTTCCGCTCGGACGGGCGGGTGGCACGCTGCTCCCGGCGGTCCGCGTCGAAGTACATGGGAAGGTTAAGCAGCTCGAAGCCAGCAATCCGGTGCGCGGGGGGCTTCACGTACGTTTGGCCGTGGAGCCAGGCGTCAATGTCACGGGCGGCCTTCTTCCCATGCCCGACGGCCGCCGTCATGGTGCGAGGGCCGCCAATCATGTCGCCGCCCGCGAACAGGCCGGGGTGCCCGGTCTGGAGGTGGCCGTCGACCTCCACGACTGCCCCCTGGCCGATACGCACCCCGGGAACCGTCTCCAGGAAGCTGAGGTCGGCGTGCTGCCCCACGGCAAGCACGAGAGAGTCGGCCTTCAGTCGTTCGAGCTTGCCGGTGCTGATGCAGCCGGACCCATCCGGAAGCATTTCCATGCGCTCGACCAGGAGTTCGTCCTCGCCGAATTGCTTCACGGTCGACAGCCACTTCACCTTGACGCCTTCGGCGAAGGCCTCCATCGCCTCGTACGGGTGCGCCTCCATGTGCTTCTTGTCGAAGCGGAAGATGAGCACCGCCTCCTCGGCGCCCAGGCGCTTGGCGACGCGGGCGGCGTCCATGGCGGTATTGCCGCCCCCGACAATCCCCACCACCCGCCCGAGAGCCGGCGCCTTGCCCTGCTCGACCTGCTCGAGGAGCGAGATGGCGTCAATCATCTTCCCGCCGTCTATGGCAGGAATCTCGAGATGGTTGGCCAGTTGCGCACCCATGGCCAGGAACACGGCGTCGAACTTTCCCGCCGCCTTGTCCGCCAGCACGTCCGTCACGCGGTAGTTGGGGACGAAGCGAACGCCCATCGCTTCAATCCGACTGATTTCCTGCTCCAGGCCCTTGCGGGGCAGCCGGTACGCGGGAATCCCGTAGTGCATCATCCCGCCTGGCTTTGGGTTGGCGTCGCGAATCTCCACCTCGTGCCCCATCCGGCGCAGGTGGTACGCACACGTGAGACCCGCCGGGCCCGCGCCCACCACCAGCACGCGCTTGCCGGTCGGCGCTCCCACCGGCACCGTCCAGCCGTGTTCCAGGGCAAGGTCCCCGAGGAACCGGTCCAGCGAATGGATGGCCACCGGCTCGTCGAGGAACTGCCGGTTACAGGCATCCTCGCAGGGGTGGTAACAGGCGCGCCCATGCGTCGCGGGGAGGGGGTTCTCCTCCATGTACTTGCGCCAGGCCTCCTCGTACCGGCCGGCCTGCGCGAGGGCGAGCCACGCCTGGATGTTCTCTCCGGCCGGACAGGCCTGGTTGCACGGCGGGAGCAAGTCCACGTACGCAGCGGTTTGCCAGCGCCGCGCCCCGGTGCCCTTGGCGATGGTGGACTTGTAGACCGGGGTCATGTCCTTGGGGATCGCACTCATCGAAACCCTCCAATTGGCCCCTGAGCCCGTGCGGCTTGCCTCGGGCAGTCAGGCCGACTCCAGTGGCACAGACTGCGCTCCACTCAACGCGAAAAGGCCACCGCCAGCCCGGTCAATGGGTCCCTGAGAGTCGCCGACCAGGGCCCTGGGCATGGCGGCTGCGCTGCCAAGGCAGGGAGTTGCATCGACTTCCGCGGAGCAAGGCCGTGGCCAGCGTTCCAGCTGCCGCTCCGGCCGAACGCCCGGCACCGTCGTTCCCGTGGGCTCGTGGCCCATCAAATGGCCGGTGCGTGACGGCGTACCGTCGTTGCTGAGCGAAAGTAGGTGTCGAACGCCGACGCCACCGTGCGCAGCAGTAGCTGCCCGTCCGGGCTGACACGAACGTGAGCGTCCTCCCTCACCACCAACCCGTCGTTCTCGAGTCTTCGAAGGGCCAACTCCTCGTCTTGGAACCCGCCGTCCAAACCTCCTGGGTGCTGGCGCGCGACGGCATCGAGGTCGACCTCGAGCTGACAGAAGAGCTGCATGATGAGATCGCGCCGCGCCTTGTCTTCGAGACTCAACGAATGTCCGCGGACGACTGCCAGGCCTCCGTCCTCCAGGAGCTGCGCCCATGCGTGTACCTCGCGCTCATTCTGGAGGTACGAGCCGCCGACGTCTGAAATGGCCGAGGGGCCGAAGGCGAGCACGTCACTGTCGGCGCAGGTGGTGTAGCCCATGAAGTTCCTGCGGAGCGAACCCGCCGCACGTGCTCTGCAGAGCTCATCGTTCGGAAGGGCAAAGTGGTCGAGACCGATGTAGCGGTAACCGGCGGCGAGCAGCCGCGTCATCGACTGTTCGAAGAGCGCGAGTCGAAGCTCCGGGCCAGGGAGCTCCTCAGCGGTGAACTGCCCTTGCCGCTTCTTCAGCGAGGGCACGTGGGCGTAGCCGAAGAGCGCGATGCGGTCCGGCCTCAGCTCCTCGATGCGTGCCAGCGTCCGGGTGAAGCCATCGACGGTTTGAAGAGGCAAGCCGTACATGAGGTCGACGTTGACGCTGACGAAGCCCAAGTCGCGGGCGAGCTGGATGATGTCGCGAGTCTGCTCGAAGGATTGAATTCGGTTGACCCTGGCCTGCACCCGCGGGTCGAAATCCTGCACGCCCATGCTCACCCGATTGAAGCCCAGCTTGGCGAGGGTGCGCATCTGCTCGGCAGTCGTGACCGGTGGATGGATTTCGATAGACGCCTCCGCCTCCGGCCGCCAGGAGAACCGGCGATGCAACGTTTCCACCAGCCGGGTGAGCTGAGGCGGGTCGAGGTAGGTAGGGGTTCCGCCACCGAGGTGGACCTGGACGACCTCTGGGATGTGCGGCAGCAAATCCGCCATCCGGTCCACCTCGAGGTCAAGCGCGCGGAGGTAGCGTTCCACCAGCGCTGCCTGACGCGTCACCAGCATGTTGCAGCCGCAGTAGAAGCAAAGCTTCCGACAGAACGGGACGTGTACGTAAAGCGACAGGGGGCGGTCACCGCACTGCTTGAGGGCCGAGTGGACCTCCGGGCTCCCCATGCCTTCACGCCAGTGGTTGGCAGGGGGGTAGCTGGTGTAGCGGGGAACCGGCTCAGAGCCGTAGCGCGCAAGCAACGTCCGCCACCGGGCGACGTCCGGGTCTTGGGGCGCTGCGCTGATGTCAGCCTCCATGTTCCAAGCGCGGCTGCAATGGACATACCTCCCCGGGCCGGCGGCTGTCACGCACAGTGCGGTGGAATTTCAACGCCGTGTGCCGCCCCAGTGCACGCAGCTCCGCCAGTGTGCCCGTCTGCATCCGACGGTGGGTGCCACCTGCTTTTGCGACTATTCGAACGCTGCGCAATTTGCGGCGCAGCCCGCATTTTTTTCGTGGCGGCGACCGGTCCCCCCGGAGGCGAAGGCGAAGCGCGCTTGGCCTCCCGCTTGCTAGGACGCTGCACGATGACGCGGGAGGGGTTTGCCCGTGCGTGAAGACTGCGCTGCACCACATCCACCTGGCCCAGCGCCAGGACTAGCGGCAGGACGCTGCGAGGACGCGGGCGCGGAAACACGCGCCCAAGAAACGTGATTGCACGACGGTACTCCAGAACGGGACGGTGGACATGGCAGCCCCTGTCGCTCAGAGCTTGAAGCCGGCACGGCGTAGCTTCCTGAATTGGTTCATCGGCGCCGGCCTCCTCGGCTGGGCCGGGAGCGTTCTCTACCCGGTGCTGCGCTACCTGCGCCCCCTGGGGGATGTGGGCGCGGGCGGCCCGTTGAAGCTCACGGCAGAAGAGCTTGCCATCCTGAACAAATCGCACTTCGTCATTGCCCGAGCGGGCACCCGGAAGGTGATTGTCTTCGAATCGGCTGGGGAGCTGCGCGCCCTGGACGCAAAGTGCACCCACGAAGGCTGCACGGTGCAGTTCGTCCCGGGCGACTCGCTCATCTGGTGTGCCTGTCACAACGGCAAGTTCGACCTGGATGGACGGGTGCTCTCCGGTCCGCCGCCTCGCCCATTGGGGAAGTGGGTCGCCACCCGAGAGGGTGACGAGGTGATGCTGACGATGGAGACAGCATGATCGAGGCACCGCACCCGGGTGTGCCCCCTTCCCCTGGTGAGCGCCTCTACCGCTGGCTGGACGCTCGGTTCGGGCTCGCGAAGGTGGTGGAGTTCGTCCAGCACAAAGAGGTGCCGGTCGGCGGCCACTCGATGGTCTGGTACTACCTGGGCGGCACCACGCTGTTCTTCTTCACCGTCCAGGTCGCCTCGGGCGTGCTGCTGCTCATGTACTACCAGCCCGGCGAGGTGACCTCGTACGAGTCCATCCGCTACATCACGACGCGCGTGCCTTTCGGCTGGCTCATTCGCTCCATCCACTGCTGGAGCGCGCATCTGATGATTCTTTCGCTGGTGACGCACATGTTCAGCACGCTCATCCTGAAGGCGTACCGAAAGCCCCGGGAACTGACGTGGCTGAGCGGATTCGCGCTCTTCGGAATCGCCCTGGCCTTCGGATTCTCCGGCTATCTCCTCCCGTGGAATGAGCTGGCCTTCTTCGCGACCGCCGTTGGCACCGACTCCGTCAAGGGCCTACCGGTCATCGGGCAGTGGTTGCTCGAGGTGATGCGTGGCGGGCCTGACGTCACCATCAATACGCTCTATCGCTTCTTCGCGCTGCACGTCGTCATCCTGCCGCTGGTCATTGTGGCGGTGGTGTCTGTCCATCTTCTGTTCATCCAGGTGCAAGGCATGGCGCCAGGAATGGCGCACCAGCGCGCCGACCGGCCCGGCCTCAAATTCTTCCCGGACTTTCTCCTCCGAGACCTCCTGCTGTGGCTGGTATGCCTGATTGTGCTGGCTGTTCTGGTGTACCTGCTCCCCTATGGCCCCGGCATCCCCGGGATTGAATGGGAGCTGGGAAAGAAGGCCAACCCGCTTGCACCCGCGTATCCCGGCATCAAGCCCGAGTGGTACTTCCTGTGGATTTACCAGCTGCTCAAGGAGTTTCCCGCTCACCTCTGGTTTCTCGAGGGACCGCAGGCGGCGCTGCTGGTGGTGACGGTGTTAATGGGAATCTGGGCGTTGGTGCCCTGGCTGGACCGGCGCGCCGGTCGGAACCAGCCCTCGCCGATGTTCACCGACCTCGCCATCGCAGCCATCATCTTCATGGCCTACCTCATGCTGAAGGCATGGGACGTCGGCGGGCTGAAAGCGGGCTCCACGGGACTCCCAGATTCTCGGGCGACTGCCTGGACATGTTCGCTCATCATCCTGGGACTCGCATCGAGCGTCGCCCTGCTTCGGATGCTCGCGTACAAGCAGCGCTGGATGTTCTTCTCCGGCGCGGCGCTTCTGCAGGTGGTGCTGAACGGCGTGTTTGGGCTCGACTACATTGTCGCGGGAGGCATCGCTCTGCTCGTGGCCATCGCCGGCCTGGTGGTGACGCTGCGAAAGAGCAGTGGTGAGCCGCTGGAGGCGCCAAGATGAATGCTCTTTGCGCGCTGCTGCTGTTGCTGGTCGCCACCAGTCCGGCGCCGGCGCCGGCACCGGACGACGGCAAGCTTCCCGCGTCGGTGGAGAAGCTATTCGAGGAGAAGGGACCGGACGGAAAACCTATTTTAGGAGATGCGGAGCGCGCGTACTTGAAGAAGCTCCCGCCGCACACGCGCGATCTCATTGCAAAGGACGTCGATGCGCTCACCGTAGGGGGAGCGAAGCACCTCAAGGCCCTCCTCTCCCTGGATTTGTCCTCGCAGACTGCGGCCATCGTCTTCTCCGACAACTGCGTGCTCTGCCACAGCGACCCCGAGTCCCAGAAGCCCATCCACCTCTTCTCGCCCGACCCGAAGGCAACACACTCTGCGGAGCACCTGAATCTCAAGAGCCTTTTGAGCGACGTGCACTTCCGCCGGGGTTTGTCGTGCGCGGGCTGCCACGGGGGCTCGCCAGACAAGGACGTGATGACCGCGGACATCGCGGCACGCTGGCCCAAGGCAGAGGTGCGCCACGTGGACCGCACCTGGATTCCGGAGTTCTGCGCCCGATGCCACGCAGACCCCAACTTCATGCGCGGCTTCAACCCCTCCCTCCCCACCGACCAGCTCGCCAAGTACCGCGACAGCCAGCACGGCATCCTCCTATTGGGGGAGAAGGACTCCAAGGCGGCGCAATGCGTCAGCTGCCACGGCGTGCACGGCATTCGCGGTCCCAAGAGCCGTCAGTCCAAGGTGCACCCACAGGCCATTCCGGAGACGTGTGGCCAGTGCCATGCGGACCCGACGTACATGGCTGGGTACAAGAAAGCGGATGGAACGCCGCTCCCCACCAACCAGCTGGAGAGCTTCAAGAAGTCCGTGCATGGGAAGGCACTTCTCGAGAAGGGAGACCTCGGCGCTCCCGCCTGTAACAGTTGCCATGGCAACCACGCGGCGATGCCCCCGGCGGTGGGCTCAGTCTCGCAGGTGTGCCGGACGTGCCACGCCATGAACGGCACCCTCTTCGATGGAAGCAAGCACAAGCAGGCCTTCGAGCAGCACCACTGGCCGGAGTGCGAGAAGTGTCACGGCAAGCATGAGATTCTGAAACCGAACGACTCGCTCATCTCCGATGCCCCAGACGGCCTCTGCGGCGCCTGTCATGCTGAGAACGCGAAGAACAACAGCGAGTGCAACGAGACGGCGCGCTATTTCCGCAGCAGCCTCTCCGACCTTGTCCTGCAACGGCAGCAATTCCGGCCGGAGGCGGAACACCTGGCGGAGCGCGGCCTCGACACCGAGCCCATCCTCGCTTCTATGGAGGAGTTGAACGAGGCCATCGTCCAGACGCGGACACGGGTCCACACCTTCGACAAGGGGGGCTTCGACCAGGGAGCCAAGGCTGGACGCGAGGCTGTTGCCAAGACGGAGACGCTGCTGCAAGCGGCGCGGGGCGAGCAGCGCTTTCGCCGCAATGGACTCCTGGTCTCCATTGGATTCATGGCCTTCCTGGCAGCGGCGATGGCGGTCAAAATCCGTGAGCTGAGCAGACGGCGGGCAAAGACGAACGAGGGGCGGCGCCCGCCGTGACGCAGAGCAGCTAAGGGCGTCTGCCTTCTTGGCATGCGGGCACGCTCAGCCGAGGCGGCACCATGGAGACCCTTGAAGAGAAGGTGAGCCGGCTCAGCGAGCGGGTCGACCAAATCGAGCAGAGGCTTGCCGGCCTTTCCTTTCCTGCGTTTCCCCCAGCGTGGCCGGGGGCCGAACCCCTGCCTCAAGCGGTCCCGTCCACCAGCACGGAGATGACGCGATGGCTGACCCTTCTCGGCCGCAGTTGCCTGGTGCTCGGAGGCGCATTTCTCATCCGCGCGCTCACCGACAGCCGAACGCTGCCGAGCGGGATCGGTGTCGCCTTGGGAATGGTCTTTGCGGCCGCCTGGGTTTTCTTCTCTCACCGCGCAGGAGCGAGCGGCGCAACATTGAGCGCAGGGTTTCACGGGGTCACTGCCGCCCTCATCGCTTACCCGTTGGTGTTGGAAACGACGACGCGACTGGGCACGATGTCCAGTCCGGTTGCTGCCCTGACGCTGACAGCGTTCACCGGCCTGCTCCTGTGGGCGTCCTGGCGGGACAGACTGGGTTGGCTGGCGTGGATCGGCGTCCTGTCCTGTCTGCTCACGACCATCATTCTGCTGAGGGCGACCCCAGCCCGAGCCGAGTTCACCGGGGTACTGCTCGCCTTGGCGGCGGCGACCTTCTGGGTCGGGGACCGGCCCCAATGGGGAGCCCTTCGGTGGCTTCCGGCCCTGGTTCTCGATTTGGTGACTCTGCGCGCGGTGCTCACCTCCACGCCGTCTTTCCTCGTCTACTCCCTGGCGCTCATCTGCCTGTCTCTGGCCTTTGTGCTGTTTCGGACGGCCGCCCTGGCACGACCCGTGGGCTCTTTCGAGACCCTGCAGACGCTGGCGGGACTCGTCATCGGTTTGACCGGAGCTCTTCGGTGGTCAGTTGAGGCAGGACACCGCTCGAGCACCCTGGCGGTGGGGGTCCTTGCCGCCTCGCTGCTTGCCGTCTTTTTCGCGGCGTGGGTCGTTCCGCGTCGCGGCAACCGCGACCCGGACTTTGTCTTCTATGCAACTCTGTCCCTGGGGCTACTCTCCTTTGGAGTGGCGCTGCTGGCCGTGGGCGATTTGCGCGGCGTGCTTTGGTCCACCTTCGCGCTCCTCACCGCGCTCCTTGGGCGTCGACGGCACCCCGCCGTGCTCTGGTCGTGCGCGGCCCTCCTCTCGCTGGGCGCGGCCCTCACGACCGGGCTGTTAGGTGGCGTCTGGGAGGCCTTGGTCAGCCGCCAACCGACTTGGTCAGCGATGAGCCCTGGAAGCGTCAGCGTGCTGGCGCTCGTCGTCCTGACTTACCTTGCGACTGCCCTTCCACAGCGGCCCCCTGTGCCCCCTGCGACAACCTGGGCATCGCTCCGCTTGCCCTCGGCCGTGCTCCTTTTCCTTGGCAGCGCCGGGCTGGCTGCGTCAGTTTTGCGGGCGTGCAGTCAATTCACCGCCGATCCTGCGCGCCTCGCCACGGCACGGACGCTGGTCGCCGTGGCGGTCGCGTTGACGCTTGCGCCCATCCGACGGCGTGTGGCATGCCCGGAGCTCAAGTGGATTGCGTACCTCGCGCTGGTCCTTGGTGGAATCGAGCTGGTCGTCCGAGGCTTGCCAAGCGGGCAGCCACTCCTGCTGCTGGTCTCCTTCGTCGTCTACGGAGCCGGACTGATTCTGGTCCCCCGCCTGGCTCCTCCCAATCGCGACCTATTGTCCTCAAGCGGCCCGTAACCCAAATGGAGGCGCGCTCTGCGCCTCGGTGGTGACTGACTCGTGAAATTCATCCTGAAGATTCTCTCGACGGTTCGAGACTTCCTGTTCCTAGCCGCCCGGCACTGGGTGTCCGCAATCGGAGTCGCTCTCGCCAGCATCTCCGCTATCTCGTTCTTGTCGATCCTCGCACTCGAGCTCAGCGGCGAGGCCCGCGGCAACTACATGGGCATCATCAGCTATCTGATCTTGCCGACCCTCTTCGTGATCGGTCTTGCGCTGATCCCGATCGGGATCCGTCTGCTCCGCAAGCGAGAGAAGGCAGGCCAGCCAACGGGGTTCCCGGTTCTCAACTTCAACGACCCGCGGCTGCGCTCCATCGCCCTGCTCGTCATCGGGCTGACCGTCGTCAACTTGATGATTGTGTCGACCGCGACCTTCAAGGGCCTCGAGGTGATGCACAGCGACGCCTTCTGTGGCGGAACCTGCCACAACGTGATGCAGCCAGAGGCGGTCGCCCACCTGAACACGACCCATGAGAACGTGTACTGCGTCGATTGCCACATTGGCGAGGGCGCCAGCCACTTCGCCAAGGCCAAGCTGCGAGGTGCGACGCAGATGGTGCAGTTCCTCGTCGGCGACTACTCGCGTCCCGTGCCACAACCCACCGAGGTTCCGAACAGAATCTGCGTGCGGTGTCACGCCACGGAGCGCTTCAGCGAGAATCGACTACACATCCGGCGCATGTTTGGCGACCAGGAAAAGGCGGTCGAGAAATACACCATCTATTGGATGTTGGTGGGCGGCGTTCGCGACGGGCAGTGGCACGGCGTACACAAGCACAACGGCCTGAAGGTCCGGTATTTGGCTGACCCGAAGCGCCGGACCATCACCGACATCGAAGTGACCCGCCCCGACGGCAGCACCGACAAATTCACTGCGAAGGACACGCAGGCTCCGGCCGGGGCGCAGTGGTTTGAGATGGGCTGCACCGACTGCCACAGCAGACCGGCGCACCGGTTCTCCAAGCCCGAGTCCGTCGTCAATGCAGCGCTCGCTACGGGCACCATCGACAAGGACCTCCCCTTCATCGGGCGCGAGGCCGTGGCAGTCCTCAAGACGACTTACCCCTCGCGCGAGGAGGCGCAGAAGGCGATTCCAGCCACGCTGCAGGCTTCCTACGCGAAGCTGACGCCCGAACTCGATGCCCAGGGCAAGGCGAAGGTCGCGGCGGCCGGGAAAGTGCTTGCCGAGGAATGGGCGCAGAACAACTTCCCCGACATGAAGGTCACCTGGGGTACCTACGTGGACTTCCTCCAGCACGACCCAGGGTGCTACCGCTGCCACGACAAGAAGCACGCCAACGCGAAGGGCGAGGTGGTGCAGCAGAAGTGCACTGGCGCCTGTCACGACACCATCGCCACCGAGGAAGAGAAGCCTGAGGCGCTGGACGTACTCTTCCCGTAAGTCGACGGGGTGGACCCGGGGGGTCCCTACGGCGGCGTGAACCGGTGGTCCCGTTGTGGCCCGGGACCTGGTTCCGGGTACAGCCAGCAGCCCCGGGAAGCTCAGTCCGGGCTCGCCCGTGCGTTGCGCGCCCCACGTGCGTCTGGACCCAGCCCAGGCGACTGAGTCTCGCGGGCCGGGCAGTTAATCGGGCCCTTCGCACAACCCGGTGCGAGGGCCGCCCGAGGTGCACCGGCACTCAGCCTGCGGCCGCCGGCGTACCCTATCGGGCCCTGCTGTCAGTCCAGCGTCTCCGCATGGCTCAACTGCAAGCAGCCAGAACGGCCGGGCGGGCTAACGTGCCCGTTGTCCGGCCGCTTCGTCTACTTCTTGAACGTGCGGATATACGCGATGAGGGCGTCGACCTGCTCGGGCGTGAGGTCCTTGAAGGCATCCATCTCCTGCTTCACGCCACCCGACTCCGTCTTGACACCATTGACAATGGCCTTCTTGAACTCGTCGCTCGCCTTCGCCTGAAACGCGGCGGTCGTCATGTCTTGCACCTTCATCTGCTGGCCCTTCTCAGTGTCTCCCTTGCCTGTAGCGCCATGGCAGGACGCGCACTGGGCCTTCCACAGGCGCTCAGTCTTCTTGTCGGTTTCTGCCAGTGCTGTGGTGCCGAGGAGAACTGCAGCGGCCGCAATCGATGCAATCAGATGAGCGTGTTTCATGCGTGACCCTCCGAGGTGACTGACGAGTAGCTCATCGACGGACGACTCGCAAGAATGTTCAAGAGGGTCCGTCGGCCGCCCGCTCTCTGCCCACTCCAGCTACTTCTTGAAGGAGCGGATCATCGCGATGAGGGAGTTGACTTGTTCGGCCGTGAGGTCCTTGTAGGCGTCCATCTCCTGCTTCACGCCACCCGACTCCGTCTTGACACCGTCCACGATGGCCTTCCTGAACTCGTCGTCCTTCTTCGCCTGGTAGCCGGCGGTCGTCATGTCCTGGACCTTCATCTGTTGGCCCTTCTCGGTGTCTCCCTTGCCTGTAGCGCCATGGCAGGACGCGCACTGAGCCTTCCACAAGCGCTCAGTCTTCTTGTCTGTTTCTGCAAGCGCAGTGGTTCCAAGGAGGACCGCAGCGGCCGAAATCGATGCAACCAAATGAGTGAGTTTCATGAGTGACCCCTGAATGAAAGATGTGTCGCTTGTCGGGCGACTCGCACGGCTCCTTGCAAGGCGTCAGCCGCCCGCTCCCTGCTGAACTTCGGCTACTTCTTGAACGAGCGAATCATCGCGATGAGGGAATCGACCTGCTCGGGCGTGAGGTCTCCCTTGAAGGAGTCCATCTCTTTCTTCACGCCGCCCTTCTCGGTCTTGACCCCGTTCAAGATGGCGTTCTTGAGTTCGTCGTCTTTCTTCGCCTGGAACGCGGCAGTGGTCATGTCGACGATTTTCATCTGCTGACCCTTCTCGGTATCCCCGGCGCCCGCTGGACCGTGGCAAGACGAGCACTTGGCCTTCCACAGGCGCTCGGTCTTCTTGTCAGTTTCGGCCAGTGCCACGGCGCTGAGCAGGAGGGACGAGGCTGCAATCGTTGCCAACATGCGTGCGTGTTTCATGGATGACCCCCGGGGTTGAAGGTGCGCCTAACTCATCGACGCGCGCCTCGCAAGGACAAGCAGGTTTCAGGCGATGTGCGAGGCTGCGTGCACCAGCCGGACAGACGCAAAGCGCTCAAGCGTTCCCTCAACGCATTGACTGCGGGAGATTTTTCGACAACGTCTCAGCGTCTCTCCCACGCCAATGGTACCCACCCACAATCCCTAGGGCGAAGGGGCCCCGCGCGTCGTCGCCGTTCGCGCTGCCCGCTTGCCCACAAGGCATTGGGACAACTTCTTTGCAGGGCCCACGAATCCGAAAGAACCGGACGAGAGTCGACGGGGTCCGCAAGATTTTCGCACGGCCGAGACCCCCACACCCGACAAACTAGCGGCCGAGCAATTGCAGGGCCTCCGGCAGCCGTGAACACTGGATGGCCCTCCGGAGGGGTCCAAATGAAAGCCCGAATTCCGCTGGCAGTGCTAACCATCGCAGCGCTCGGTCTGAGCTGTGCAGGCCCCGTCGGTCCGACCGGCCCGCAAGGCGACGCTGGACCTCAGGGCGTGGCGGGACCCCCGGGCGACGCCGGGACCGCGGGTCCGGTCAAAATCGCGAGCAACGCCGCTCCCCCCACTGACGCTGCATCCGCGGCGTGGGCAGCACTTGCGCCCCAGGTGACGGTCACGAGTGTCACCATCTCGAGTCCTCCCGTCGTGCATTTCACGGTGACGGACGCCAACGGCCTCGCGGTCGTGGGTCTGGGCAACACTTCCAAGAGCAGCACCGCCACTGTCGCCGGTTTGAGCAACCTCTCCTTCGCCATCGCCAAGTTGGTGCCGGAAGCCACCGAAGCCACCAGCGACGGCGGCACCCGCGCAACGTCGCCCAGCAGGTGGATCAGCTACATCGTCACGACGGTGCCGACGACGACGGCTGCAGCTGCCCCGACCCGTCCCAGCACCGACAACACAGGGACTCTGGTGGACAACGGAGATGGTACCTACGTGTACACGTTCTACCGGGACATCACCAAAGTTGCGGCCTTCGTGGCAGATGCAGGGGTCTCGCCTCCGAACAACAAGGCCGACTTGGACGATCTGACCTACCAGCCGAGTTTGGTCCATCGGCTGACCATCCAGCTCTCGGGCAGCGCTCCGGGCACCGGTACCAATACCCCCACTGGAGCTCAGGTGGTACCGGCTGTGTCGATGGTCAAGGCGGTGGACGCCATTTACGACTTCACTCCCGCCACGGGTCAAATCGCGACGAATCCGGGCCGGGAAATCGTCTCCACCGCAAACTGCAACCAATGCCATCAGACGCTCGGTGGCATTCCCGGGGACAACCCCGAGAGTTCCGGTGCTGGATTTCACGGCGGTAACCGCAATGACACGCGCTATTGCGTGGTCTGTCACACCGGGCAGCGCGCATACGGCAGGACGGAAGCGACCTTCACCCCCGCCACACTGACCACGCCTCCGGTCTTTACCGCTTCCAGCACCTACGTGGTGGATGGCCGGGCGCTCGGGAACTTCCCGAACCACATCCACCACATTCACATGGGCGACAACCTCGTAAAGCAGAACTACAATTACAACTTTGCTTACAACTCCGTGCTCTATCCGCAGGACCTCCGGAATTGCACCAAGTGCCACGACGGTTCGGCGACTGCCACCAACCCGACCGCGCAGGGGAACAACTGGCAGACCGTACCCAGTCGGTTGGCCTGCGGTGCATGCCACGATGGCATCAACTTCGCGGACGGAACCGGTGTGACCCTCTCCGACGCTTTCCAGGGGGTGTTCATCACCACCACCTTCGGGGGTCTTGCCCATGCCGGCGGCGCGCAGCCCGACGACACGCAGTGCACACAGTGCCACAACGCAAGCCGACCCGCGCTTGACCCCGCGGTGGTTCACATCCCGGTGACTCCGCCGAATCCGCAGAACGCGCTCGCGGATGGCGGAACCAACGCCAACACCAACGCAGCGTGGATCGCTTCGAACCCGAGCCGGGCACCGGCCGGGGCAATCACCGTCACCTATGACATCCAGAGCGTCTCGGTCAACGCGACCAGGCAGCCGGTGATGGTGTTCCGGATGCTGCAAAACGGAACGAGGACGGACCTCAACAACTTCGCGACGGCATCGGTGAACCCCGCGACCGGAGCCAAGGAGCTTTGGGACAACTTCATGGGTGCGCCGAGCCTGTACTGGGTCTTCGCGGTACCCCAAGACGGAATTTCTGCGCCGGCCGATTTCAACGCGAGCGTCAGCGGCTATCTCAGGAGTCTCTGGAACGGGACTGCAACCAGTACCAAAAAGGGCACCCTCAGCGGCCCTGACAGCAATGGCTACTACACCGCGACACTCACCGGGGTCACCATTCCCACCAGCGCGGTCATGCTCACCGGCGGGATGGGTTACTCCTACAACGTCACGAGCACGCTCCCGCTGACACAGACCAACCTCGCGGATTATCCCGTTACCCAGGGCCAGGCCAAGGGCCTACCGGGCACCTGCGTGACATCGGCCACCGCGGTGAGCCCTCCTTGCGTTGGCGGCTTGATTTTAATTGCGCCCAACGCGCAGGTGGTTGCCACCGGTTATACCGGCCGCCGACCCATCGTCGAGGACGCGCGCTGTGACAGTTGCCACCAGCAGCTCGGCGCGTTCACGCAGGACGCCTTCCATGCCGGACAGCGAAATGACGGGACAACCTGCGCCTGGTGTCATAACCCCAACCAGACCAGCAGCGGCTGGTCGGGAGATTCCACCAACTTCGTCCATGCGATTCATGCGGCTGCCAAGCGGACGGCACCGTTCACCTGGGATGCGACGAGCACGACGAACTCGTTCGCCGACGTGAAGTACCCAGGGGTCCTGGCGAACTGCGAGCAGTGCCACCTCCCCGGCACCTACGACTTCAGCGCCAGCGCCTCGGCTGCCGCCGTGCCGAATCGCCTGTACAGGACTGTCGGCACCGGCATCTACAATGCCGTCGCAGGGACGACGACCACCACCTACTCGTTCAGTGCTGGTGCTTGTGTCGCGGGCACGTCAGCCCCCCAGACGGCCCTCGGGGTGTTCGAGCTGTCGCCCTACATCACGCCGCTCGTGAATTACGGCTTCGGCTACACGTTCAACGCCGGGCTCACGACCAGCAATTCGTGCAAGCCAGACGGTACGCTGGTAACCATCCCGTCGGGTGGAATCGTCGACGCGGACCCCGTGACGCTCGTCAACTCGCCGGTCTCGACGGCGTGCTTCGCCTGCCACGACTCCCCGATCGAGCGGGCGCACATCGAGCTGAATGGCGGCTCCATCTACACGCCCCGCAGCACGGCACTGGGAACGCTCGAGACGTGTTTGATTTGCCACGGCACAGGCCGGGTCGCGGACATCAAGGTAGTGCACGCGCAGTAGGTGTCATCGCAACATCGGCCAGTGAGCGGACTGAGCCATCCATCCTTGTGGTCGAGAGGTCCGACGGGCCCCGGCCACAAGGAAACGGCCCTGAGGCTCAGTCCGCCCATGCTGGGAGGCGTCGTCGGACGTCGGCGTCTCGGTTCGCTGGGCCCGGAGGAGGCGTCAACCCCCGACGGGCCCAGCGGGCTTCCGGTTTCCGCAGGCACTCTCGTGACAGCTGAGGTAACCTCGGACGTCGAGTGGTCGCGGTCCAATGGCCAGTTCTTCACCGTGGGGGAGGAGACGGTGGTGACGGTGAAGCACACCGACAGCTGGGGGGTACGCTCCACGCTGGGCCCGGTCCAGGCTAACGTCGCCGGACCGCGGCGGAGGCTTTCTCCGCCAGAAGGAATCCGGTGATGCGTCGCCCCGAGGGTTGCGGCCGGCAGCGAGCGCCACGGGGCCGGGACGCGACGGGTGCGCGGCTTCATCGCCCCGTCGGGCTCGCGCTTGGCGCTCGCAGGCGAGGTGCGGCCGCCCTGGCGCTCCTGCTGACCGTCTGGGCGCCGGTGGCGGTGGCCCAGGTGACGGAGGCCAGTTCGACGACGGTCTTGCGCCTGGAGCCAGACTGGCGAACGACAGACGGGCGGGTGGGCTTGTGGGGCACGGAATACATTGGGCTCTCGGTGAGGGGGCTGGACATTCCCGGCGCCATCGAAGACCTCCGCTTTCAGCTGTCCGCCTGGGGAACGGCTGCCACCATCACCGGGACCCCGGAACAGCTGCTGACCGGCGACTTTGACCTGCTCTACATGCAAGGGTCGCTCTTTCACCGTCACCTGACCGTCACCGTGGGGAGGCAGCTCATCTCAGGCGGGGCGGCGCGGGTCCTCCAGCTGGATGGACTGAACGCCAACGTTGCCATCGGGAAATACTTTGGAATCAGCGGCTTCGTGGGCCAGCCCGTGCAGGCACCCACCGTCTCTGGAGTGGGAGTCAACGCCTACGTGGCCGCCCCCACCGTGTCTCGCGGCGTGGTGCCGCTCGGGGATTTCGCCTTCGGGGGAAGGGCCTACTGGAGGCCATCCTACGGCACCGAGGTGGGCGTTTCCTTCCTCGACATTCAGAACGGCAGCCAAGTGGCCCGCCAGGACCTAGGTGTCGATGCCCATGTCCTGATTCTGCCCAACCTGTCGCTCACCGCCTCGAGCATCCTGAGCCTGGTGGAGTTGCGCGTGGCGGATGGCCAGCTCGGCCTCTCCTGGCACATTCTCCCCACGCTCGAGCTCTTCGTGAACGGGATGCGAACGGAGCCGGACCTTTTCCTCTCACGCACCTCCATCTTCTCCGTGTTCGCCTACACCCAGCGGACCGCCGCGGGAGGAGGAGTCTTCTGGCAGGCACTCCCGCGCCTCTCGTTCTATGGCGAGTACAACCAGCTGTGGGTGGACGGCGGAAGCGGCAATGAAGCCCTCCTGGGCATCACCTACAAGCTCGACCGCAAGTCGAGCGTGGGCTTGAATGGCCATCTCCTCTACGTCCCGGTGAACGGCTATACCGAGCTGCGCGCCTGGGTTCTCGAGTCGTTGACGGACCGGATAAGGCTAAGCGCCGACCTGCAGTGGCAGTTGCTTGAGAACCTGTTCACCTACGCCGGAACTTCCATTCCTTACAACGCAACGCGGGATTCCATCGTCGGGACGGCCAGCGTGAGCTGGCTGATTGGTTGCGGGTGGAGTGGCATGCTGAGCGGGTCCATCGGGACGACGCCCCTGAACCTGACGCGCTACACCGTGACGGCACGGGTGGGCTACAACTTCACGACGTTCGACGCGGGAACCCCTCGATGAAGTGGCGACTCTTCGGCCCCCGCAGTCTGCTCGCGGCTTCGCTTCTCCTCGGCGCCGGAGTGGTCGTCGCACTGGACTCTGCGGACCACATCAATCCGAACCATGCCGGCCACGCCAAGTCGGGCGTGGAATGTCTCGCGTGCCACGAGCCCATCTTCGACGAGACGACGCTGGGACAGGTCTCAGCTTTCCCCAAGGAGGCCAAGTGCCTCTCCTGCCACAAGAAGCAGAAGGAAGAGGGCAACTGCGGGTTTTGTCACTCACGCCCGGACAAGCCGAGCACCTACGTGCTGTCGCCGCCGCACCTCAAGTTCAACCACGCCAAACACCTCGAGAAGGATGAGAACTGCGGGGTGTGCCACCTGATGCTTCCGGCAAAGGGCCAGTTGGCCAAGCCGGTGCCACCGATGAAGACGTGTCTCGGTTGCCACAACCACCAACAGCAGTACGCCAACGGCCAGTGCGACGTGTGTCACCGGGACCTGCTCAGCATCCCGCTCAAGCCCACGAGCCCCCCGTTCAGTCACCAGGCAAACTTCACGCGCGCCCACCCACCCATTGCCCGGGCGTCCGCGGCGTCCTGCACCCTGTGCCACCAGCAACGCTTCTGTGCGGACTGCCACGCTGCGATGACCGCTCCGATGAGGATTGAGGCGGTCAAGCCGGATGCCGTGGACAAGAATTTCATCCACTGGGGCGACTACTTGACGCGACACTCGGTCGAGGCGCGCGGGAACGAGTCGCGCTGCCAGACGTGCCACGTGGTCACCTTCTGCGAGCAGTGCCACCGTGCGGCGCAACTGACGCCGAACTCGGCCAACCCGCAAAACCCACACCCCGCCGGCTGGAACATGCCTGGCAGCTCGAGCTTCCACGGAACGGCCGCGCGGCAGGACATCGTGAGTTGCGCCACCTGCCATGAGCAGGGGGCACAATCCAACTGTGTGACCTGCCACCGCGTGGGCGGGTCCGGGGGCGATCCGCATCCATCCGGCTGGACCAATCGCCACCCAGCGTCGGAGATTCATCACAACCCCATGTGTCTGGCGTGCCATCCGTGAGAACCCCTCCGGGGACGGAAGTCCTCTAACGGACATCACCGGGGGTGCGTGTTCTCGCCCAAAGGCTTAGGGGCGCGCTCGCTCCGGTGGAGGGCTTGTGCGGGGGATGCCGCGAAAAAAATTCGGACCGGGTGGCGTTCGAGCAAATTTCGCGCGAGCCGCCATGAGCGCCGTTCCGTGGGGAACGAGGCTCGGTTTCGTCGGCCGCACGTTGGCCTCACGGGCCGCCCGTGCAAGCGCCACTGCTTCCTGCGGCTTGAAGCGAAGCCGCTCCGCGCGTTCAACCCCGCGAGACTACACCCCTGCATGCTGAGACGTGCCGAAGAACGAAGGTCCAGCGCAGGATGCTCTGCCTTGGCCCCTCTCTTGCTGAAGCCTCCAGCATGGGCCTCCAGGGTCGCCGCATCGAGGTGCTGGGGACGGTTCAGGGCGTCGGCTTTCGGCCCTGGATTTACCGAATCGCCCAGACCCTGGGCGTCCATGGCCAGGTACACAACGACACGTGTGGCGTCACCATCGAGGCGTTCGGCAGCCAGGAGACGCTGGACCGTTTCCTTCAGCTCATCGAGGCCACGCCCCCGCCCGCGGCATCCATCCGGCGGATGAGCTGGACCCCGATTCCGGCGCAAGACGTCCGGGCCTTCCGCATCACCGCCAGCCAGGCGAGCACGTCGCGCCAGTCTTCCATCCCGCCGGACCTTGGGACGTGCATGGACTGCGTGGCGGAGATTTTCGACCCCGAGGACCGGCGCTACCGCTACCCGTTCACCAACTGCACCAATTGTGGCCCGCGGTTCACCATCGCGCTGGACGTCCCCTACGACCGGCCGGCCACCTCCATGGCGCGCTTTCCGATGTGCGAGGCGTGTCAGCGGGAATACGAGGACCCGGGGAACCGGCGCTTCCACGCCCAGCCCAACGCCTGCCCGCGCTGTGGCCCGAGACTTCGCGTCCTTGACCCATCGGGCGACACGGTGGAAGCCCTGGACGCCGTCCGCTGGGCGGCCGAGGTCCTGGTGAAGGGCGCCCTGGTGGCGGTGAAGGGCCTCGGCGGCTTTCACCTTGCCTGCGATGCGACCTCGCGCGAGGCGGTGGCGGCGCTGCGGCTACGCAAGCGGCGGGACGCGAAGCCCTTCGCGGTCATGGTTCGGACGCTGGCCCAGGCCCAGCGGCTGGCCGAGTTGACGCCTGCAGAATGCGACTTGCTGCAGTCTGTCGAACGTCCCATCGTCCTGGCCCGGCGTGCAGCTGACTCGGGGCTGGCGGACGAGGTCGCTCCCCAGAATCCCCTGGTCGGGGTGATGCTGGCCTACACGCCTCTGCACCACCTGCTGCTCGCGGATGCTGGACGACCCCTGGTGATGACGTCGGCGAACCTCTCGGATGAGCCAATTGCCTTCCGCGACACGGACCTGGTCCGCCTCCGGGAGATGGCCGACTTCTTCCTCATCCACGACCGGGAGATTGTGACCCGGTGCGATGACTCGGTGGTCCGCATCATCGGCGGAGCGCCGGCGCTTCTCCGCCGGTCCCGCGGGTACGTGCCGCGGTCCGTGGGCCTGGCACGTGGAGTCGCCCGCCCGGTCCTGGCCTGTGGGGCGCAGCTGAAGAACGCCTTCTGTCTGGCGTCCGGCGACTTGGCCGTCCTGGGCCCGCACGTGGGAGACCTGGATGACCCCGAGGTGCTCGTCTCCTACGGGGAAGCCATCGAGCGGATGGAGCGATTCTTGGGTGTCCGTCCCGAAGTCATCGCCCACGACTTGCACCCGGACTACGTCTCCACCGCTTACGCGCTGGCGCGTCCGGAGCGCACCCGCGTGGCCGTCCAGCACCACCATGCGCACGTTGCGAGCGCGATGGCCGAACATGGCCTCACCGGCCCGGTGGTGGGCGTCGCCTTCGACGGCACCGGCTACGGCCCGGATGGCTCCGCCTGGGGTGGCGAGGTGCTGGTGGCCACCTTCAAGGACTTCGAGCGGCTGGCGACGTTGCGGCCCATCCGCCTGGCCGGCGGGGACCGCGCGATTCGCCAAGTCTGGCGAACGGCGCTGGCGCTCGTCGACGACGCCTTCGAGGGAAAGGCCCCGCTGGACGACATCCCGCTTTTCCAGGGCATTACCCAGCAGCGGCTGGAAGTCGTGCGCCGGATGGTCAGTGGGGACTTCAACGCGCCGCGGGCGCACGGGGCGGGCCGCTACTTCGACGCGCTGGGGGCCCTGGGCCTCGGACTCCAGGAAGCCAGGTACGAGGGCGAGGTCGCGCTGGCCTGGAACCTGGTGGCCGACCCTGGCGAGACAAAGGCCTACGGCTACCACCTGGACCGGACGACGGAACCCTGGTGCCTGGACTTGCGAGCCATGGTCCGGGAGGCGGTGGCGGATGTCATCGCCGGCGTCCCCGCCGCGCGCATCTCCGCGGCGTTCCACAACACGCTGGTGCAGGCGACGGCGGCCATGGTGCGAGCGGTGCTGGCCATCCGCGGACCTCTCCCCGTCGTCCTCACCGGGGGGTGCTTTCAGAACCCGCGTCTCGCCGAGGGCGTCTGCGCGGCCCTCGGGCCAGATGTCGATGTCCGGCTCCAGCGTCTCGTTCCAGCGGGCGATGGCGGCATCGCCCTTGGCCAGGCGCTGGTGGCCGATGCGGTTTCGCGTGCGACAACCGAAGAACCAGGAGGGTGAAGCGATGTGTCTTGGCGTTCCGGGCAAGGTGTTGGAAGTGGATGGGCTGGTGGCCAGCGTCGACTTCTGGGGCGTGCGCAAGCAGGTCCGTCTCGACGTGGTGGACGCGCCGGTGGCGCCAGGGGACTACGTCCTCAACCACGTGGGCTTCGCCATCCGCCGCATTCCGGCCGAGGAAGGCCTGGCGACGCTCAAGCTCTACCATGACCTTTTGCGCAAGCAGGGGGAGGAGGACGACCTGATGGCGGCCGACGTCCGCGCCGAAATCGAGGCGGCCGGACCCGGATGGTGGAGAGATTGTGACAAGCCCCTCTGAACGAGATGCGCTGCAGCTGAAGTTCCGGGACCCGGAACGTGGGAAGGCGCTCGTCGAGAAGCTCGCGCACCTGACGGAGTCGTTGGGTCGCTCGCCAGTGGCAGTGATGCACGTCTGTGGGAGCCACGAGCAGGCCATTGCCCGCTTCGGACTCCGGCACGTCTTCCCCAAGGCGCTGGACGTCATCATGGGGCCCGGCTGCCCGGTCTGCATCACCGACGTCCCCGAAGTGGACGAGGGGGTCGCCCTGGCCCAGCAGGGCGTCCGCGTCGCCACCTACGGCGACATGCTGAAGGTGCCGGGCTCCGCCGGCTCCCTGGCCGACGCCCGCGCTGGCGGCGCGAAGGTGGACATCGTCTACAGCGTCTCCCAGGCGGTCGAGCTGGCACAAAAGACGAACGAGGAAATCGTCTTCTTCGCCACCGGCTTCGAGACCACCGCGGTGGCCACCGCAGCAGAAATCCTCCGAGGGCCGCCGCCCAACTTCTCCGTGCTGTCAGCTCACAAGTACATCCCACCGGTGATGGAGATTGTGGCCGAGATGCCGGACACCCGCGTGGAAGGCTTTCTCGCCGCCGGGCACGCTGCCACCATCACCGGCTGGGGCGTCTTCGAGGCCTTCGTCGAGCGCCACCACCTGCCCGTGGTGGTGGCGGGGTTTGAACCGCTGGACGTCCTCGCTGGCCTGGTTCGCCTGGTGGAGCTCATCCACGACAAGACGCCCAAGGTGGACAACATGTACCCGCGGTGCGTCAGCCGGGAGGGGAACGTCGTCGCGCAGCAGCAGCTGTGGCAGGTGTTTCGCCCGCTGGGTGGTCGCTGGCGCGGCATCGCGCACGTCCCCAACGGCAACCTTCGCCTGCGCGACGAGTGGGCACACCTCGACGCGCGGCGGCGCTTTCACATCGACCTGGCCAGACTCTGGACGTTCGCGCCACCCACCCTGGTGCAGCACTGCATCTGCGGCGACATCATGGCCGGCCTGAAGTCCCCGACCGACTGTTCCCTCTTCGGCAAGGAATGCCTGCCCGACACGCCGGTCGGCGCCTGCATGGTGAGCAGCGAGGGCACCTGCAAAATCTGGCACCAGTACGGCGGGCATCCCGAGTTGACCCGGGCGGTCGAGGTGAATCCGTGAAGCTGCAACTGCCCATCGGCGAGCGCATCAGCCTCAAGCACGGAGCCGGGGGCCGCGCGATGCGCGCCCTCATCGAACAGGTCTTCCTCGAAGGGGTCGACGCCCCGCTGCAAGGCATCGGGCTGGCCGCCATGGACGACGGCGCAGCCATCCCGGTCGGCGAGCGCTGGCTGGTGCTCACCACGGATTCGCACGTCATCCATCCCCTCTTCTTCCCCGGGGGGGACATCGGACGGCTGTCCGTGGCGGGGACGGTGAACGACCTGGCGATGATGGGCGCGACGGAGCCGCTCGCGCTGACATGCTCGGTCATCCTCGAGGACGGCTTCCCCTCGGCGGACCTGCTGCGCATCCAGAAGTCCATCCTCGCCACCTCGCGCGAGGCGCACGCGCCGATTGTGACCGGCGACACCAAGGTGATGGGGCGCGGCGAGATTGACGGCCTTGTCCTCAACACGGCAGGCGTCGCTTTCACCAACCGGGTGGTGCCCGACTGCGGGCTCCGGATTGGAGACCGCATCATCGTGACCGGAACCATGGGAGACCATGGCTTCGCGGTCCTCGCCGTCCGGCACAAGCTGGCCCTGGAGGGAGAGCTGCAGTCCGACGTGGCTCCCATCAACGAGATGATTCGCGGCGCCCTGGCGGCGGGCGGCCAGGACGTGGTGGCGATGAAGGACCCCACCCGGGGCGGTCTGGCGAGTGCGCTGCACGAGATGGCCGAGAAGAGCGGTGTGGGGGTCCTGCTGTACCAGGACCGCATTCCGCTGAGCGACCCGGTGCGCGCCGCGGCAGAGCTCCTCGGCATTGACCCGTTGCACGTGGCCAACGAGGGCAAGGCCGTCCTGGGGGTGCGCCCGGAGGCGGCGGAGCGCGTCCTGGCGGCACTCCACGCTCACCCGCTGGGACGGAACGCGGCCATCGTCGGGACCTGCATGGGGGAACACCTCGGCCGCATCATCCTGGACACGGGGCTGGGGCGCCGGCTGTTGACCGAGCCCGAGGGCGAGCCGCTGCCGCGCATCTGCTGAGGAGACGTCCCATGAAGCACATCCGCATTGAGGTGGACGCCGGCGTGGGAGTCCTCACCATCGACCGGCCGGACCGTTTCAACTCGCTGGACGTGGAGACGGCACAGGACCTTCGCAAGGCCGGCCTCCAGCTGGCCCGGGACCCCCTGGTGCGGGCGGTCGTGCTGCGGGGCGTCCCTGGCATCTTCTGCAGCGGGGCAGACTTGAAGTTCATTCGAGCCGGCGGGGAGGCGGCCCACCTGCAGTACCTGACGCCCTCCGCGCGCAACGTGCCGTCCGGGTACGGCGAGGTCTTCAAGCAAATCCTCGAGTACCTGCACAGCACCATCTCGGAGATTCGTCGCGCGGCGAAGCCTTTCGTGGCCGCGGTGGACGGCGCGTGTGCCGCCGGCGGGTTTGGACTCGCGATGGCGTGCGACCTGGTCTTCGCCTCGGAGCGCGCCACCTTCGAGTGGGCGTATGCCAAGACGGGGCTGAGTGGCGCGGAGAGCTCGACGTTCTTCCTTCCCAAGCTGGTGGGCCTGCGCTTCGCGATGGACATGCTGCTGCTCAACCCGCGTCTGGACGCGAAGGCGGCGCACCAGGCGCGGCTGGTGAGCGGCGTGCTCCCCACGGAGGGATTCGACGCGGAGGTTCTGTCCATCGCCAAGCGCCTGGCCGCTGGCCCCACGCGGGCCTACGGCATGGCGAAGGCCCTCTTCAACGAGGCAGCGGGGGTAGACCGGCTGGACTACCACCTGGACCGCGAGTTGGAAAACCTGGTCCGAAGCGCCGACGGGCCCGAGTTCAAGGAAGGCATCGACGCCTTCTTCGCCAAGCGCACGCCGCGCTTTCCGGGGCTTTGACCCATGCATGAGTACTCACTGGTGCAGGGACTCTTCGACGAAGTCGCCGCGCAGGCGGCGGCCCGCGGCGCGACGGCGGTGCGCAAGGTGACGGTGGGCCTGGGAGAACTGGCGGGCGTCGACCCGGAGCTGTTCGCCACCGCCTTCATGACCTTCCGTCCGGCAAGCCCCTACCCCGACGCGGAGCTGTCCTTACGGCTGGTAGAAGCTGTGTGGGTGTGCGCCGGGTGTGCGGCCCCCTTCCAGCGGGGCGCCGTGCTGCGCTGTCAGGCGTGCGGCGCACCCGGACGCCTTGCCGCCGGCGATGAGCTCATCCTCGAGCGCATCGAGATGGAAGTGCCCGAGCCGCATGCTTTGCGCCCAGAGAGTACCGAGCGCGCACACACTGGCGACTGACGCCAAGTGTCAAACGCGTCTCTAGGGCTACGCAGGGGCACCAGTCTTGCACTTCGCCAGGTAACACCCTGGCGCCGGGCAGGATGACTCGGGCGCCGCAATCCCTGGGGAGCGGCGATGAGCACTGGTGAGGGTTGGCTAATTGGAGAGTTGAAGCGGCGCGGCGTGAGCCGACGTGAATTCGTCCTCTTCTGCGCCGGGATTGCGGGCACGTTTGCCCTGCCAGGCTCCGCGGCGACGAAGATTGCCGCGGCTCTCAGCAAGACAAAGAAGCCCATCCTCGTCTGGCTGGAATTCCAGGATTGCTGCGGGAACACCGAGTCGTTCCTGCGCGCCAGTGCCCCCACCGTCGGCGAAGTCATCCTCGACACGCTCTCGCTCGACTACCACGAGACCATCATGGCGGCGGCGGGCACGCAGGCCGAGGAGGCGCTGCAGAACGTCGTCAAGACCCACAAGGGCGAGTACCTCGCGGTCGTCGAAGGCTCCATCCCGACGGGAGCGGGCGGCGCGTACTGCACCATCGGTGGGAAGTCGGCGTTGTCCATCGCCCGGGAAGTGTGCGGCGGGGCGGCGGCCACCATCGCCATGGGCACCTGCGCCACCTACGGCGGTCTTCCGGCTGCGGCGCCCAACCCCACCGGCGCGCTGGGCGTGGCGGACGCGGTGCCGGGCGTGAAGAACCTCATCAACCTGTCGGCCTGCCCGGCCAACGCCGCCAACATGGTGGCGCTCATCGCCTACTACCTCACTTTCAAGCGCTGGCCGCCAGTGGATGGGGTGGGCCGGCCGCTGTTCGCCTACGGTCAGAGCATCCACGACGCGTGCGAGCGACGCGCCCACTTCGACGCTGGACAGTACGTCGAGGCCTGGGGCGACGAAGCGCACCGTAACGGCTATTGCCTCTTCAAAATGGGGTGCAAGGGCCCTGTCACCCACCAGAATTGCCCCAACATCCGCTGGAATGAAGGGACGAACTGGCCCATCGGCTGTGGCCACCCGTGCATCGGCTGCGCGGAGCCGGACTTCTGGGACAAGATGACGCCCTTCTACCAGCACCTGCCCAACGTGGCCGGCTTCGGCGTCTCCGAGAGCATCGACAAGGTCGGGGTGTGGCTGGCAGCCGGCACGGCCGTCGCGTTCGGTGCCCACACCGTGGGGAAGATGGTCCAGCACCGGCTGGCAACCCGCGAGGGGCCAGACACGGAGCTGCCCGCGCCACCGAGTCCGCCCAGTAAACAGCCGCCCAAGACCGGGGGAATGCCATGACGCACGTGGTGGTGGATCCAGTTACGCGCATCGAAGGCCACCTCCGGATTGAGGCGGAAGTGGACGGCGGCCAGGTGAAGGACGCCTGGTCATCCTCCACGATGTTTCGCGGCATCGAGTTGATTCTCAAGGGCCGCGACCCGCGGGATGCCTGGGCCTTCACCCAGCGCATCTGCGGCGTCTGCACGACGGTGCACGCCATCGCGTCCATCCGCGCGGTGGAGAACGCCATCGGCGCAACGCCGCCGCCCAACGCGCGCATCCTCCGGACGCTCATCAACGCGGCCCAGTGCATCCAGGACCACGTCATTCACTTCTACCACCTGCACGCGCTGGACTGGGTGGACGTGGTCTCCGCCCTGTCGGCGGACCCGGCAAAGACCTCCAGCCTGGCGCAGTCCATCTCGGACTGGCCGCTGTCGAGCACGCAGTACTTCACCGGCGTGAAGACACGCTTGAAGGACTTCGTCGACCGCGGGCAACTCGGGCCGTTCGCCAACGCCTACTGGGGCCATCCGGCGTACAAGCTTCCGCCCGAGGCCAACCTCATGGCGGTGGCGCACTACCTGGAGGCCCTGGACTGGCAGCGCGAGTTCATCAAAATCCACGCCATCCTCGGCGGAAAGAATCCCCACCTACAGTCGTTCCTGGTGGGCGGCATGGCCACCCCGGTGGACCCGAACAGCCAGTCGTCGCTGAACATCGGGACCATCTCAAACCTCCGCGCCCTCGCCGCGAAGGGCCAGGACTTCGTCAAGCGCGTGTACCTGCCCGACGTGCTCGCCATCGCGGGCTTCTACAAGGAGTGGGCGGGCATCGGCGCCGGCGTGGGCAACTACATGACGTACGGCTCCTACCCGGAGAACGACGCGCCCAACCCGCCCATGTTCCTGCCGGCCGGCATCATCATGAAACAGGACATTGGAAAGGTCCTGGCGCTCGACCCGTCCCGCATCAGCGAGTCGGTGAAGCATGCCTGGTACGACTACAGCGGCGGCGACGACAAGGCGCTCCACCCCTCGCAGGGGGAGACCCTGCCCCACTACACCGGCCCGCAGCCTCCGTACGAGAGGCTGGACCTCGCCCAGAAGTACAGCTGGCTCAAGTCGCCACGCTATGGCGGCGACGCGATGGAGGTCGGCCCGCTGGCCCGCATGCTGGTGGCCTATGCCTCGGGCCAACCGCGCGTCAAGGAACTGGTGGGCGTGGCCCTGGGCAGTCTGAAGGTTGGACCCGAAGCCCTCTTCTCGACGCTCGGCCGGGTGGCCGCGCGCTGCATCGAGACAGTCCTCCTCGCCGAGAAGATGGACGGGTGGATTGACGAGCTGGCGGCCAACATGGGGTCCGGCGACTACCGCATCCAGGACAACGCCAAGTGGGACCCAAAGAGCTGGCCGAAGGATTGCTTCGGCGCCGGGTACCACGAGGCGCCCCGCGGCGCCCTCGGTCACTGGGTCCACATCAAGGATGGCATCATCGTCAACTACCAGTGCGTCGTCCCCAGCACCTGGAACGCTGGGCCGAGAGACGTCGCAGGCAAACGCGGGCCCTACGAGGCCTCGCTGCTCGGCACGCCGGTGGCCAAGCCGGAGCAGCCGCTGGAGATTCTGCGGACGGTGCACTCCTTCGACCCGTGCATGGCCTGCGGCGTCCACGTCGTGGACGTCCACAAGCGCGAGCTGGCGCACGTGAGGGGGGGGCCGTGAGTACCGCTGGCGCTTACAGGCGCTGGCACCACCACGAGGAAGAGCCCCGCGTCCGCGTCTACGTCTGGGACGCCGTCGTTCGCTCGGTGCACTGGCTCCTTGCAGGCGCGATTGTCGTCCTCGCCGTCACCGGGCTCTACATAGGCCATCCCTACGGGGGCTCGGTGGGACCGGCAAGCCCCCACTTTCTGATGGGGTGGATGAAGACCGTCCACTTCTACGCCGCCATCGTCTTCACCATCTCCTTCGCTGCGCGGGTGCTGTGGTTCTTCATCGGTCCGAAGCAGGCCTCCTGGCGCCAGTTCATTCCGACGACGAGGGCGCGCTGGGCCAACTTAACCAGGACCCTGCGCTTCTACTTATTGCTCTCCGTGGAGACCCCCGGCGCGGTGGCCCACAACGCGGTGGCCGGTCTGGCCTACACCGCGGTCTTCCTCCTCTACGTGGTGATGATTGTCACTGGGTTTGCGCTCTACGGCGCGAGTGCCAACGTGGGCTCGTTCATGTACCTCTTCCACGGTTTGTGGCCATGGGTGGGAGGCCTACAGACGGCCCGGCTCATTCACCACGTGGTGATGTGGCTCCTCCTCGCTTTCGTCATTCACCATCTTTACAGCGCCCTTCTGACTTCGAAACAGGAACGGAACGGCGAGCTCGACTCCATCTTCTCAGGCAACAAGTTCCTATCCCGCGAGGAAATTGACTCGGGGAGGGACGACTTCGGCCCCCGAAAGAGTGCGCCAACCCATGTCCGGACGTGACCCTTTGCTCGTGCTCGGCCTCGGCAACCTCCTCTGCCAGGACGACGGCGTCGGGGTGGCCGCTGTCGGCTGGCTTCACCGCCACTACACGCCGGCACCGGGCGTCCGTGTCCTCGACGGGGGAACCCTCGGCCTGGCGCTACTTCCCACCCTGGAAACCGCGGACACGGTGCTCATCATCGACGCCATCCGCTCGGACGGCCCCCCTGGCAGCTTCGTCCGGCTGGAGGGGGAGGACGTCGCGCACGCCGCGGAGCACCGGCTCTCGGTGCACCAGGTGGGGGTGAGTGACCTGCTCGGGGCGGCGCGCTGGCAGGGAAGCCTCCCCGCGCGCCTACTCCTACTCGGCCTGGTCCCGCAGTCCATGGAGCTGGGCGTGGAGCGAACACCGGCGGTGGCAGCCGCCCTGCCGGCCCTCGTCGACCGGGTGGTGGCCGAGTGCGCCGCCCTCGGGTACCCGTTCACACCGAGGCTGTCGGATGAGACATCCAGCGACTTTGGCCCTCTGGGTGACAACTTCCATCGCCTGTTCGGCCTGCCTGGCGAAGTGCGGTGAGGACGCTCGGGCCACCGAGTCCGTTCCCTGGGACCGGATTCGTTCGGCCGAGGCACGCAGTCGCGGCAAGGCGCTCTTCGTTCAGAACTGCGTCCTGTGCCATGGCGAGCACGCCGACGGCCGCGGCGTCCGCAGCATCGGACTGGACCGCAAGCCAGCCGACTTCTCCAACGCGCAGTGGAACAGCCCCGCCGGAGCGGCCCGGGCCTACCACGCCATCCGCGAGGGCGTCGCCGGCAGTCCGATGCCTTCCTGGAGCTCGCTCTCGGAAGCAGAAAGCTGGGACCTGGTTGCCTACCTCGTCTCGGTGAGTACCCAAGGCCCCTAAAGAGGAAACGACGAATGTGCGAGTCATGCGGATGCGGGGATGAAGCGCTGGTGCCGGTGGAGGTACAGCACCGCATTCTCGCTGTGAACGACCAGACAGCTCGCCACACCCGCAGCCACTTCGAGGAGCTCGGCGTGCTGGCGTTGAACCTCATGGGCTCTCCAGGCTCCGGCAAGACGGCGTTGCTGGAGGCGACGGCGCGCCTGGCCAAGGGTCGGCTCCGCCTGGGGGCCCTGAGCGGAGACCTGGCCACCGACCGCGACGCGGCGCGACTCCGGGCCGCCGGCATCCCGGCCCTGGAAATCACCACCGGTTCCGCCTGCCACCTGGACGCGGAGCTGGTGCACCGCGCCCTCCATGACTTCCCGTGGAAGGAACTCGACCTGCTAGTCATCGAGAACGTGGGCAATCTGGTGTGTCCGGCCGTCTACGACCTGGGGCAGGCCGCCAACGTGGTGGCCCTCAGCGTGACGGAGGGGGAGGACAAGCCCCTCAAGTACCCCGTCATGTTCCGCAAGGCGGACCTGGTCCTTGTCACCAAAATCGACTTGCTCCCGCACCTACCAGACATCCGGCTGGAAGCGATTGCGGATTCCCTCTCACGAGTCATGCCGTCCCCGGTGATGCTGCCCGTCTCCGCCCGGACAGGCGAGGGGATGGGCGCCTGGCTGGACTGGCTCGCGGCGCGACGCGCCTCCACCCACCCAAGCGAGAGCCACGCAGCCGCGACGGCACACTCCCATGCCCGGGTTCCCTCGCACAGCTGAGCAGGCCGGCGCAGGTGGCCCCAGCCGGGCCCGTCCTTGCCCGCCCGGTCTCTCCGGCACCCGCTGCCGCTGCACCCACCGCCGGGCAGCACGGCGAGGCACCCCTTCCCTTTCCGCCTAGGAGGTTCGCGCGATGGAGCTGACTGCCACTCAAATCCGCAAGCTCATCCTCGACGAGCATGCCGTCCTGCGAGATGAGCTGCAGGACATCGCGACGCTCCTGCAGGACGTCACCGCCAAGCGGGCGCAGGCTGCCGAGCGGCTGCGGCACCGGATGAAGACCTTCTCCGAGGCGTTCCTCAAGCACATCGCCCACGAGGACAGCTTGCTCCGGCCGGTGCTGGCCAACATCGACGCCTGGGGCGCGGTACGCGTGGAGAAGATGGACGACGAGCACCGGGAACAGCGCTCCACCATCGCAGCCCTGACCTCGCTTGAGATGGCGAGTGACCTCGAGGGCTACCTCGCCCGCATCCGCGCCTTCGTGCTGGCCATCTCGGCCGACATGGAAGCCGAGGAGCACGAGTGTCTCAGCCCGGACATTCTCCGCGACGACACCATCGTCATCGACTACTTCACCGGGTAGCGGAAGCCCCCGGGACGGTGCCGAGGGCCCGCGCCGCCCGCGTCGCCCCCTGAAGCAGCGGCGCAGGCCACAGCCCGATTCCCACCACCGCAGCCAGGCAGAGCGCGATGGCCGCGCGCAGCGCCACGCCCGCGTGCAGCGGTGCGGAGGACTCTCCCTCGGACATGAATGTCGAGCGGGCCACGCCGAGGTAATAGAAGAGGCCCACCACGGCCAGACCGACGCCCAGGACGACCGGCCACACCAGCCCGGCGCGGTAGCCAGCAAGGAAGACGAAGAGCTTGGCCCAGAAGCCGGCGACGAAGGGGATGCCCGCCAGTGAGAGCAGGAAGACGAGGAGCGCCGCGCCGAGGAAGGGCGAGCGCCGAGAGAGTCCGGCGAGGCGCACCAGGGTGTGGCCGCCCGATTGCTCGGCCGCGGCATGCACCACCAGGAAGGCGCCCAAGTTGGTGAAGACGTAGGTGGCGATGAAGAAGAGCGCCATCGCCACGCCGAATTCCGTGTGCGTACAGAGCGCCACCAGCACATAGCCAATCTGGGCGATGCCCGAGAAGCCCAAGAGCCGCCGCGCGTCCGTCTGGGGCAGCGCGAAGAAGTTACCCACCAGCATGCTGCTCACCGACAGAAGGAGCACGGCGGGTTCCCAGACGGCTGACTGACGGGCCCAGCCGGACAGCAGCACGACGCTCAGCGCTGCCAGGCCACCGGCCTTGGGCGCCACCGAGAGAAACGCCACGAACGGCGTGGGGGCACCTTGATACGTGTCCGCCACCCACATGTGGAAGGGCACGGCCCCCACCTTGAAGCCGAAGCCCGCCACCACCAGGAGGAGCCCGACGCCGGCCAGAGGTGGAAGGGCGCCCGTCGGGACGGCCGAGATGAGGGTCGACTCGGTGAAGCCGAGGATGAGGGCAAGGCCAAAGAAGGTGAGTGCCGAGCTCGCGGTTCCGGTGACGAACAGCTTCAGCCCGGCCTCCGCGGCCAGCTTCGGTCGGTCCGCGGGACCGTCATTCTTGGCCCAGGCCGAAAGCACGTACAGCGGGACACCCATTAACTCGAAGGAAACGACGAGAAGCGTCCAGTCCCGGGCACCGGGCAAAATCATCATCCCGACGACGCTGAAGAGCAGCAGCGCGTAGTACTCCGCTTGACGCAGCGGGGCCCGCGCCTCCAGCCAGTCCAGCGCTCCCAGGACCGCCAGCAAGGCGGCACAGAGGAACACGCGCTGGAAGAAGAGGACCCAGGCGTCGGAGACGTACGCCCCGTGCGGGGTGGAGCCGGACACGTCGAGGACGAAGGACGCGCCCAGCACCGCCGCCAGCAGCACCGCGGTCAGCCTCCCCCAGACCCGGCCATGGCCCGGCAGCACCGCATCGCCGAGCAGCACCAGCCCGGCGATGCCGGCCACCGCCAGGTCCAGGGTGAGCAGCTGAAGCCAGTCCGAGGTCACCGCAGCGCGTCCGCCAGGAGGGGAAGCCGTTGGAGGAAGGCGGCGCTGGTGACGTCGATGAAGTCCAGCAGCAGGCGGGGCCAGAGCCCGAAGAGGACGAGTGCCGCGCCAAGCACCAGAGGCGCCCCCCACTCCGTCCCCCGGGCGTCCTCCAGGTGGGCGAATTCACCGGTGGGCAGAGGTCCCCAGAAGATGGTCTTCGCCGCACGCAGCACATAGACCGCGGTGACGAAAGCCCCGAGGACTCCCGGCACCGTCCACCACGGGAACCGGGTGGTTGCCGCACCGAGAAACACCAGAAACTCGGCGACGAAGCCAGCCGTTCCGGGAAGTCCCAACGAGGACAGGCTGGCCAGGGTGAAGCAGACAGCGACCGCCGGCATGGCATGGGCGAAGCCGCCCATGCGGGCGATGGTGCGCGTGTGCGCACGCTCGTAGACGAGGCCCACCAGCGCGAAGAAGAGGCCAGTCATGATGCCGTGCGCGAACATTTGGTACACGGCCCCGTTCCAGCCGGCGGCGTTGAGGGTGGCAGCTCCGAGCATGACCACGCCCATGTGGCTGACGGACGAGTAGGCAATGACGTACTTCAGGTCCGTCTGGCTAGCGGCGCAGAGGGCGCCGTACAGGATGTTGACGACGGCCACTCCTCCGACGACCGGCGCCCACGCCACCGCAGCGTCCGGGGCCAGCACCATGCCAACGCGCATGACACCGAAGGCGCCTAGCTTCATCAGCACCCCGGCGTGAAGCATGGACACGGCCGTGGGCGCCGACGCGTGGCCGTCCGGAGACCAGGTGTGGAAGGGGAAGACACCGGCCAGCGTGCCGAAGCCGAGCCAGACCAGCGGGAACACCAACATCTGGGTCGACCGGGAGAAGGCCACGGCCTGGAGCGCCTGGAGGTCGAAGGTGCGCGCCCCGGAATGACTCCACAGCACGAACATTGCCACCAGGATGGCCGCCGAGCCCACCAGCAGCATCAGCGTCAGCTTCATCGCCGCGTACTCGCGCGAGCCGACGGCAAAGCGCTTCCACACGAAGCGAAACGGGCCGGCCGGCGGAACCTCGTGGCTGCTGCCCCAGATGCCGATGAGGAGGTACATCGGCAGGACGGCAATCTCGTACAGCAGGAAGAAGACGAAGAGGTCCTGAGAAACGAAGACGCCGAAGACGCCCGAGACGAGCACCAGCAGCAGGATGAAGAATTCCTTGTCCCGCCGGTCCACCTTCCAACTCGCCAGGACACCGGTGACGATGATGAGTCCGGTGAGGAGTAGCAGGGCGACGCTCCAGCCGTCCGCCGCCAGCTTGATGTGAATCCCGAGGGACGGGACCAGCGGGTAGTCCTCCAAGAATTGGAAGCCGCCCTTGGCCTTGTCCCAGGACCAGGCCACGACAAGGGCGCCGGCCAGCGAGGTGAGGGCGCCGCACAGGGACACCCACCGCGTCGCCAGACGGGCCTGCCGAGGCAGCAGGAGCAGCAGGGCCGCAGCCACCGCCGGAGCTGCCACCACCAACGAGAGCAGGTGCGTGCTCACCGCCACCCACCGAGCCAGGCCAGCACCAGCGCCCCTACCATCACCGCGAAGACATAGTCGCGGGTCCGCCCGGTCTGGAGAGGCCGCACCGTGGTGCCCACCTCGAGGGTGCCCCAGCCAAGGGCGTTGATGACGCCGTCCACCAGGTAGCGGTCCACCCAGCGCGCCCAGCCACTGACCCGCAGGAGCACCTGGCGGTAGAGGCTCTCCCAGCCCCGGTCCACGAAGGCCCCCCGGTCGAAATACTCCAGCGCAGCTGCCCACGGAACACGTCGCCCTGCGCCGCCGAAGACGAAGACGGCTGCGCCGAGGCCGAGCACGGCGGCAGCCGAAGCCACCACCGGCGTCAGACCCAGATGGAGGTGGTAGTCCGCGCCCAGCGAGCGGGCCAGCCACCCCCCGAGGAGGCCGGCGAAGACGGCGGGAACGGCGAGCAGCACCAGTGGCCCGGTCATGGAGAAGCCAGGCTCATGCGCGTGCGCCGCCGCCTCCGAGGGCGGACCGAGGAAGGCTTTGACGAGGACGCGCCCCATGTAGAGCGCGGTCAGAAAGGCGGACGCCATGAGCAGGACCCATGGCACCCAGCCCGCCTTCCCTTCCACCGAGGCGAGGACCAAGTCCTTGGACGCGAAGCCGGCAAAGCCCGGGACGCCGGAGAGGGACAGGGCGCCGACGACGAAGACTGCCGACGTCAGGGGCATCCTCCTCCTCAGCCCGCCCATGGCGCCGAGCTCATTGCTGTGGACGGCGTGGATGACGCTGCCTGCGGCCAGGAAGAGGAGCGCTTTGAAGAAGGCGTGTGTCCCGAGGTGGAAGAAGCCGGCGAATGCCGAGCCGGCACCAATTGCTGCCACCATCAGGCCCAGCTGGGAACAGGTGGAATAGGCGAGCACCCTCTTGATGTCGGTCTGAACCAGGGCGAGCAAGGCAGCAAAGGCCGCTGTCCCGGCCCCGACCCAAAGCATCAGGTCGCGGGTCGCCGGAGCCCGGGCGAAGAGCGGGTCGGCCCGCACCAGCATGTACACACCGGCCGCGACCATCGTCGCCGCATGGAGCAGCGCGGACACCGGCGTCGGCCCCTCCATGGCGTCGGGAAGCCAGACGTGAAGGGGGAATTGCGCCGACTTGCCCACCACGGCGATGAAGAGAAGTGCCGTGACCGCGGTGGCCACCTGGGGCGAGGCAGCCACCGTCCAGTCGAAGCTTCCGGTCGAGGCGAACAGCACCAGGAGCGCGAAGAGGAAGCCCATGTCGGCGAGCTTCGTCATCCAGAAGGCCTTGACCGCGGCCCGGGCGGCGCTGGGCCGGGCGAAGTAAAAACCAATCAGCAGGTAGCTCGTCACGCCCACCAGCTCCCAGCCCGCGAAGAGCTGGAGGAGGTTGGGGGCCAGCACCAGCAGATTCATGCTGAAGAGGAAGAGCGCGTGGTAGGCGAAGTAGCGCCCATAGGAGCGCGCCGTTTCATCCCGCATGTACTCGAGTGAGAAGACTTGAACGCACAACGCGACGACGGTGACCACCAACAGCATCACTACCGAGACGCCATCCAGCTGAAGCCCCACCTCGGCAAGCGTATGGCCCTGTGCGGGCAGCCACGGGATGGTGACGCGCACGTCCGGCGCGCCGCCGGTCCGGTCGATGACGAGTTTCGCCGCCGCGGCGGCGGCCACAAGGCTGCTCGCGATGGTCAGGCCTGCGGCGGGCGCGCGGCGGCGACGGGCCCAGGGGAAGACGACCAACAGCAGGGCAGCCAGCGCAGGCGCGCCGAGGGCCACCTCGCCCAGGAGCACTGGCGAATTCAATGCCTTGCCTCCCGGGCGAGGTCGAGGACGGTGTCGCCATGCCTCCGGTACAGCAGCATCACCAGGGCTAGCCCCACCGCGACCTCCGAGACGGTGACCACCAGCGCGAAGAGCACCAGGGCCTCACCCGGGCCCCCGCGGAGTGTGGCGAAGGCAACGAAGACGACGTTGGCCGCGTTTGCCATCAGCTCTATGGACAGCAGCAACGCGACCGCATGCCGGCGGGTGAGCACGCCGTACAGCCCGATGCTGAACAGCAGCGTCGCCAAAAGCAGGACCTCGGTGAGCCTCATCTGGGCGACCCCTCGGTCTCGGGAGTCGGGTCGCGTCGCCGCGCCAGCACCACGGCCCCGACGACGGCTGCCAGCAGCAGAAGCGAGGTCACCTCGAAGGCGAGCAGGTAGTCGTCGAGCAGGCTTCGGGCCAATTCGGCCGTCGTGGGCGGCCGGGGGGCGATGACGTTCGAGAAGTCCGTCTTGAGAATTGCCCCGCCTACCAACGCGAAGAAGCCAACGGCGACGAGGAGGCCACGGATTCGGTCGGCGCTGTCGATTTCAGCCACCGCGCCTTCCTGCCGCCCGGTGACCATCACGCCAAAAATCATCAACGTGACGACGCCACCGACGTACGTCAGCACCTGGACGCCGGCGAGGAACGGCGCGTCCAGCAGCGCGTACAGCGCTGCCGTCCCGAGCAGCACCAGGGCCAGCCAGAGGACCGCACGCACCAGGTTCTGGCTGCGCACCACCAGGTACGCAGCGACTACCATGACGAGCGCGACCAGCCAGAAGGCGAGCCGGAAGGTCATCCGGAGGTCCCCTCCCCTGGGCCCGGTGCCCCTCCGGAGGTGGCGGGTGCCGGCGGAGCAGCGGGTGCCACCGCCGGCGGTTTCGGTACCTTGGGCGGCTGCTGCATCCCCATCAACCGCGTCGCGTCGCCCCAGGCGCGCGGCTTGGACTTCTCGTTCGCGTAAAGCTTCGCCATGGTAAGGACGAGCTCCTCGCGTGAGTAGGTGGGAACCTCGGGCTCCCGGGTCATGACGATGGCGTCCGTGGGACAGACCTGGACGCACAGCTCGCAGAAGATGCAGGCCGACATGTCCAGGATGAAGTCATCGGCATAGCCGCGCTTCTTGCCGGTGATGGGGGATTCACGCTTGCCGCCAAACTTGATGGCGATGACCTGCGAGGGGCAGATGCGCTCGCACTGCAGGCAGCCGATGCACAGCTCATCGCCCTGCTCGTCGTGCAGAAGCGCGAAGCTCGAGCGGTAGCGCTCGGCACGCTCGCGGATGACCTTCGGGAACTCGACCGTCGTCACGGGGCGCAGCAGGTTGGTGAGGGTCACCCTCATCGCCCGAAGCCCGTCCGTGAAGTAGCCCATGACGCTCCCTCGTCAGCCCACGAAGACGACCCACACGCCTGCCGTCGCCACCAGCGCGATGCTGGATGGAACCAGGTACCGCCAGCACAGCCTCATCAACTGGTCGGACCGGAAGCGCAGCAGCGTCCAGCGAATCCAGTACAGCCCGGCAAAGAGGAACAGAGTCTTGAGGACCATCCAGTGCAGCCCAGGCCGGAAGGGGCCACCGTCCCAGCCGCCCAGGAAGAGCGCCGAGGCCACCGCCGAGGCCACCAGCGTGTGGACGTACTCGGCCATGTAGAAGAGGGCGAACTTCATTCCCGTGTACTCGGTGGTGACGCCCGCCACGAGCTCGCTCTCCGCCTCGGGGATGTCGAAGGGGATGCGGTTCGCCTCGGCCAGCATCGCCAGCACGAAGATGACGAAGGCCGGGATGCCCAGGAAGAAAGGCCAGGCGACGAACCAGTGGTGGTCCGACTGGAACTGGACAATGGCGCCGATGCGCATGGAACCGGCCAGAATGACCGGGACCAGCGCGGCGAGCACCAGCGGAACCTCGTAGGAGACGGACTGCGCCACCGCGCGCATCCCTCCAAGGAGGGCCAGCTTGTTGTTGCTCGCCCAGCCGGCGGTGAATACGGGCAGCACGGTGACCGCCCCGATGGCGAGCACGTAGAGCACCCCAACGTCGAGGTCCGCCGCCACGACGGTGGGGGAGAAGGGGACCGCCGCCGCCACGCCGATGGCGCAGACGACAGCGACGGGCGGGGCGAGGTTGAAGAGGACGGCGTCCGCCTTCAGCGGGACGATGTCTTCCTTCTGAAGCAGCTTCAGCACATCGGCGATGGGCTGGAGAATCCCGGCCGGCCCGACCAGGGTTGGACCGAGCCGGGACTGCATTCGTGCCGCCAATTTCCGCTCGAACCAGAGCGAGAACGCGGTGACGGTCATCAGCACCGTGACGATGACTGCGCCGTAGCTCAGCCCGTGGACGAAACCACTCACCGGTCGACCTCGCCCATGATGGGGTCGAGCGAACCGAGGATGGCCACCGCGTCGCTCACCGTGGCCCCCGGGAGGATGTAGGGCAGCGCCGAGAGCGCGTGCAGGCTGGGCGGGCGAATCTTCAGCCGGTAGGGGAACTGCGAGCCGTCCGAGATGAGGTACGTGCCGAGCTCGCCCCGAGGCGTCTCGATGGCCACGTAGGCCTGGCCAGGTGGGATTTTGGTCTGCACCGGCACCTTGATGGGCTTGCCGCTGTTGATGGAGCCTACCGGGACGTTGTCCACCATGGCCCGGACCAGGCGAATGCTTTCGCGAATCTCGCCGAGGCGCACCTGCGCCCGCGCGAAGCAGTCCCCTCCGGTGGCGGTAACGGGCCGGACCGGCACCTCGTCGTAGGCGTGGAAGGGCGCGTCGCGGCGCAGGTCATGGTCGACGCCACTGGCACGGAGGATGGGACCGGACACGCCCAGCTCCAGAGCGAGGTCGGCGTCGAGGACCCCGACGCCCTTCGTGCGGGCCACGAAAATCTTGTTGTGGAGCGTCATCTCCTCGTATTCGTGGATGCGGCCGGCGATGACGTTGAGCGCCGAGTGGACCTTCGCGCTCCAGCCCGCCGGCAGGTCGTGTCGGTTCCCGCCGATGGTGTGGGTGTTGTAGTGAAACCGGGCGCCGGTCACTTCCTCGAAGAGGTCGAGGATGAGCTCGCGCTCACGAAAGCAATAGATGAAGACGGTGGAGCCACCTCCCAGCGCGCCACCGAGGTCGAGCGCGAAGGTCCCCAGCCACAGCAGGTGCGAGGCAATCCGCTGGAGCTCGGCGAAGAGGCTTCGCATCCAGCGGGCCCGGCGCGGCACCTCGAGGTTGAGCAGCTTCTCGAAGGCCATGTTCAGCGCCTGCTCGTTCGTCATCGGCGCCACGTAGTCGTTCTTGTCGACGATGGGCGTGATTTGCACGTACGCGAGGGACTCGCACAGCTTCTCCACCGCGCGGTGGAGGAAGCCGACGTGCGGGACGGCCTTCACCACAATCTCGCCGTCCAGCGTGAGGTCCATCCGGAAGACCCCGTGTGTCGACGGGTGCTGCGGTCCGAAGTGGAGCAGCATCAGCTCCGCTTCCGGGTCGTACCGGTCGATGTTCACGTGCGGGTCGACCCGCCGAGTGACCTGGACGGTGCGCATCCCGGTCATCTCCAGGGAGCGGCCGCGGTGTCTGCGGCGAAGTCGCGCCGCAGCGGGTGCCCTGTGTAGTTCTCGGCCATCATCAACCGGCGGAGGTCCGGGTGGCCGGAAAACACGACGCCCAACAAGTCGAACTGCTCGCGCTCCTGCCAGTCGGCTCCCGCGTACACTTCGCTCAGCGAGGGGACCGGCTGGCCTGCCAAGGGGCGCACGGCCCAGGTGGCAACCCGGGTGCCGGGGCCCACCGTCCGCAGCAAGTAGACCACTTCGTGGTGCTCGACCTCCCCTGCTTCGTTGCCGCCCCGCCCCTTCCCGGCCAGCCAGTGGGTGGCGACGATGGAGACGAGCTGCCGGTAGCCGAGGCCCTTCAGCCGGCGGGCCAGCTCCAGGTGTCGCTCGACGGGCACCAGCGGCGGCCCCTGCTTGCCCGCGGGGAGGATGCCGAAGTCCGCCAGCACTCCATCGAGTTCGGTGGCATTGGACGCCGCGAAGGGCGCTGGCACCGCCTCGAGCGGCACGGACACGGGCGGGGCGACCTCCAGGTCGGTGGCGGTCTCGGCGGAGCTCACCTGCGCTTCGTCGAGCGCTGCCGTGCGGTCGGCATCCACCAGTCTTGGGTTCGAGGGCTTGGTGACGCGGAGCAGCTCCGGGTTGGGGTCCCCGACCACTTTTGCGCCCTGCCGCATGGCGCGAACCTTCTCCTGGAGGCGGAGAAACCCGTGCATGAGCGCCTCGGGATTGGGCGGGCACCCCGGAACGTAGACGTCCACGGGAAGGAACGTGTCCACGCCTGGAACGACGGAGTAGAGGTTGCGGTAGAAGTCCCCGGAGATGGCGCACGAGCCCATCGCGATGCACCACTTCGGCTCGGGCATCTGGTCCCAGAGCTTCTTCACCCGCGGGGCCATTTTGACAGTGATGGTCCCGGCGACCACCATCACGTCCGCCTGCCGCGGCGACGCGCGGACAATGGTGCCCATCCGGTCGATGTCCACCCGGCTTGCGGCGCTCGCCATGAATTCGATGCCACAGCAGCTGGTCGCCATGGGGAAAGTCCACAGCGCGTTGGTCATTCCCCAGGTCAGCACGTGGTCCAGCGCGGTGGCGGCCAGGGTGAGCCCCGGGATCTGAAAGAGCACCTTGTACAGCGGATGCTCGAAGTTGCCGGTGTCGTCCACCGTGCGATGGCCTTTCACACCCATTCCAGAGTCCCCTTCCGGATGCCCCACACCCAGCCCAGCATGAGCACGCCGACGAAGCTGCCCACCGCCCACAGCCCGCCCTTCCCCATCTCGCGCGTGATGATTCCCCACGGGAGCACCAGCGCCGCTTCAATGTCAAAGAGGACGAAGAAGAGAGCGACCACGTAGTAGCGAGCGTGAAACTGGACCCAGGCTGGAGCGTTGGGCGTCTCGCCGCACTCGTACGTCTCGCGCTTGAGGCGCGAGCTGCTCCGGGCACGGACGCGCAACAGCCTGGCGCCCACGAGAAGGCTCGCGGCCACCGCAGCGGAAACCAGCAGAAAACCGACCAGCGCGAGACCCTGACTCACCGTGAAACGGCCCTCCTGGAGACCCTCACTGTGCCACCGGATCATCCCCGTAGGCTTCTGCATTCGCGGAGGGCTCGCCCGAAGTCCGAGCCATTTCCTGCTTGACTAACGCCTGATGCTCCACTTCCTCGTCGCGGAGCTCGGTGAAGAGCGCACGGACCTCGGCGTTCTGGAGCTGGGGAATGGCGCGCGCGAAGAAGTCATAGGCCTTCTCCTCGGCGGCCAGCGCCGTCTTCAGCGCCTGCTCGACGCTCATGAAGACTCGCACCTGGTCAAACTCCGGCGCCTCGACGTCGAAGACTTTCGCCCGGATGGCGCTGGAAATCTCACCCGGAAAGAGCGCCTGCCGCCGCTCCGCCAACCGTGACCGGTGAATCTCTTCCACCCGGGCCATGCGGGCGAAGAAGTTGGCCGCATCGACGGTGTGATGGAGGGTGAGCTGCTCGGCGAAGTCTTGGTACCGGTCGCGCGCCTCCTCCTCGATGGAGATGGCGAGGTCGAGTCCGTCTCGCAAGGTCAGCCGCGTGAAGTCGATGCCTTGGGTAGGAGTCACGTCCATCCTCACTTTTGCAAATAGGCGTCGAGCACGCGCTCACGTGGTTGACGAGTTTTGGCCAGTTCAGCCTGACGCAGGCGGACCAGCGCGTCGTACGTCGGTGGGGGGGCCGGGTTCCGGTAGAAGACTCCGGTGTAGAGTTCCTTCCCGTACGCGCGGGCCAGGTCGAGGGCGGCCAGTTGGTTGGAGCTGTCGTGCCCCAGGCTGGCCAGGGGCTTCATCTTCGCCTTGTGGGCGCGGAGCTGTTGCTCCTCCTCACCGAACGTCACGCAGGGCGACTGGATGTTGACGAAGGCGAAGCCCGGGTAGCGCAGCGCCTCCTCGACGAGCGCCGCCATCCCAGGCATGTCGGCGGGCGTCGCCTGGGCGACGAAGCCTGCGCCGTAGGCAAGCACGTACAGCAGCGGGTTAATCGGCTCCTCGAGGCTGCCGAACGGCGAGGTGACGGTGTGAAGGCCCTTGGGCGCGGTGGGCGACAGCTGCCCCTTGGTGAGCCCGTACACCTGGTTGTCCATCACCAGGTAGGTGAGGTCGATGTTGCGGCGGATGGCGTGGGCGACATGGCCCCCGCCGATGGAGAACCCGTCCCCGTCGCCGCCGGCAACGACCACCAGGAGCTCGGGACTCGCCAGCTTCACGCCCTGGGCGATGGGGAGCGCTCGCCCGTGCACGCTGTTGAAGCCGTAGGCGGTGGTGTACCCCGGGATGCGGCTCGAGCAGCCGATGCCGGAGATGAAGGCAATCTCGTGTGGCTGCCGTCCGATGGCGCTCAGCGCGCGGTAAAGCGCCTGCAGCACGCCGAAGTCCCCGCACCCCGGACACCAGATGGGCTTGAGGTCGCTCTTGTAGTCCTTGGGCTGCAGCGCAGCGGGGGTCTGGGGCTGCACGGGCTTGGCTTGGAGTTCCATGTCAGCTCTCCGCCATCGCGAGCCCGGACAGCTTCTCGAGCACTTCGGTGGGCTGGAAGGGGTTGGCACCACTCCTCGCGAAGGGCACGACGCCCTTCGGGACGTCCACGAACATCCGCAGGATGCGGTAGAGCTGGCCTTGGTAGGAGAGCTCGACCACCAGCCCCGCGCGGACCGACGCGAAGAAGTCCTGGTAGATGCGTTCGGCCACGGGGTAGACCAGGGTCGGGACGAGCAGCTTGACGTCGAGCCCCTTCGCACGCGCGAGCTCGAAGGCTTCCCGTGCGACGCCGGCCGTGCTCCCCCAGCTCACCAGCGCGTAGCGAGCATCGCGGCTCCCGAGAACTTCGAAGAGGTCCGTCCGCTGCTTCAGCGGCTCGAGCTTCTTGAAGCGCTTCTCGTTCATACGCTCGTGCATCGCGCCGCTGGCCGTCGGGTCTCCGTGCTCGTTGTGTTCAATCCCGGCGCCCAGGTAGTTGCCGCCTGCCATTCCTGGGTGGCTGAGCGGGCTGATGCCCGACTCGGTCAGGCGGAAACGCTGGTACCCATCGAGCTCCGCTCCCGCCGGGACAACGCGGCGCTCCAGGGTGAAGCGTGAGGTGTCTATGGCATCGACGGTTTCCTTGCGCTGAGCAATCTCCTGGTCTGACAGGATGATGACCGGAGTCTGGTACCGCTCGGCGATGTTGAACGCCTCCACCGTCGTGCTGAAGGTGTCGGCCACGGTGGTCGGGGCGAGCACCGGACGGACGACATCCCCGTGGGCCGAGAACGCGGCCTGGAAGAGGTCGGCCTGCTCCGGCTTCGTCGGGATGCCCGTCGACGGGCCGCCCCGCTGCACGTTGAGCACCACCAGCGGGAGCTCGGCGATGGAGGCAAGCCCGAGAATCTCCGTCTTCAGCGACATGCCGGGACCCGAGGTGGCAGTCATCGACTTCTTCCCAGCGTAGGAGGCTCCCAGCGCTGCGCCGACGCCGCTGATTTCGTCCTCTGCCTGGAGGACGACTCCACCGTGTTGCAGGAGTTCTCGGGAGAGTATCTGCATCACCTCGGTGGAAGGGGTGATGGGATAGCCGCCGAAGAATTCGACACCGCTGAAGATGGCTCCAGCGGCGCACATGTCGTTGCCGTCGCAGAGGAGCTTCGGGCCCGTCGGCGCAGCAGGCCGGGCGAGCACCCGCGGCTCAGCCAAGGGGTGCGTCTGCGCGTACTCGAACCCGCTTGCCAGGGCCCGCTCGTTCGCCTCGAACAGGCCGGCGCCCTTGCCACCGAACTTCTTCTTCAACCCTCGCAGGAGCGCCTCCCTCGGAATCCCGAGCCAGCCGGAGACGAGGCCCAGCACCACGCTGGTCTTCGCCTTGTCGGTGCCGGCTGACTTTTTCGCCATCTCGGTGATGGGCACTGAGAAGACCAGCGCCTTCGAGAGTGGACGGGTCGCGGGTGTCTCGGGCGGTGGCCCGGCCTTCTCCTCGTGAATCACCAGCGTGGAGCTGCCGAGCGGCAGCTCGGCTCCGAACTTGAAGAAGTCTTCCCAGTTGAGGGCCACCGCGACGTCCAGCGCGCCCCCAGGGTTGAGGATTCGGCGGGTGGACAGTCGCACGCGGCAGGAGGACTCGCCTCCGCGGATTTGAGAGCCGAAGCTCTTCGTCATCATCGCGTGGTAGCCCTCGGACGAAGCTGCGGCGAGCAACGACTCGCCTGCGCTCACGACGCCGTCGCCGCCCGAGCCAGCCATTCCCAAGACGAGGTCATCGGCCATGGGAGAACCCCGGCCCTTCCTTCAGGACAGCGCTGCCGCTGAAGCGAGGCCACACCAACGACGAGAAATGCGCGTGGCCTCTCGGCCGACGCAAAGTCTGCGGGCCACCCTGGGCCCTCCTCCGACAAGCCGCTCGCATGCTAGGAATCCCTTTTCAGAAATGCTTCTGACGCAAGGCACCACTTGCACAAGCCATGCACGCATTCGCTCGGGACCCTCACACTGGCAGTGACGAACGCGGGACCGGCAGGACAGCTTTTCCAGTTTGGCTGACGCCCCGTCTAACGGCGCGAGTGCCACGCCATGGGGCTCGCCGCCTCCCTTCGGACTCGAAACAGGGTCCTGGGGTGGCGCGGCGAATGCTTCCCCTTCGTCCCATGAAGCCGCCTGCTCAGGCGCAACATCTGGGCAGCCTCCACAGCGTGGTCGCCCACGTCGCGGAGACGTGTCTTCGCTCCCATGGTGCAGCCTGGAGTTTGTCCGCCATGGGCGGCGGCGCCGGCCCCCAACCGCCAGGCAACCTCGACGTGGGCTGGCCGGCGGAGACCCTCCTCGTCGGAGCGGCGGACACGTCCGTGTTTGCCGACTTCACCAAGCGGGCGCAGGCAGCGTGCCTGGAGGTGCTCTTTTACGAGAGCACCGCCATGGGACGCTGGACCGACGGGCCAGAGGGCTCGGCGCTGCTCGACCTCGTCGTCCGCCCTCGCCTCGGCGTCCACTCGACTTCGGACGCAGCTCGGGCTCGAGAGCTGCTCCGGCTGGTGCAGCGCTTCTGCATTTTCAGCCGGGAAATCGGCAGCGGCCTCACCATCGACCCAGTGGTCGAGGTCTGGCAGGCCCGTGAGCGGCGAAAGCCCTTGGAGCTGGGCCAACCGAGCCCAGAGCACTGAGTATGAAACCAAGCCCGACAGAATTCACGGACAGACGCCAGGCGCTCGTGTCTGGTCTTGCCCTGCGCGGCATCGAGGACGCGGCGGTGCGGCGGGCGATGCTGGAGGTGCCACGGCACCGGTTCCTTCCAGAGGCGCTTTCCGAGTTCGCCTACCGAGACGTGCCGCTTCCCATCGACGAAGGGCAGACCATCTCCCAGCCCTACATCGTCGCTTGGATGACACAGGCTGCAGCCCTGAAGTCTTCGTCCCGGGTGCTCGAGGTCGGGACGGGTTCCGGCTACGCGGCCGCCGTCGCCTCGCGCGTCGCCGGCACCGTCTACAGCGTGGAGCGACACCGGATGCTGGCCGAGTCGGCGCGCGCTCGCCTCGCCGAGCTCGGCTACAGCAACGTCCACGTGCTTCGCGGCGACGGGACGCGCGGCTGGCCCGACCATGCCCCGTACGACGCCATCCTGGTCGCTGCCGGAGGACCCTCCGTCCCCGAGGCGCTCCTCGAGCAGCTCGCCCCGGGAGGCACCCTCGTCATGCCGGTCGGACCGGCGGACACGCAGGTCCTCATCCGGTTGCGCCGGGCGAAGGACGGCACGCTGGAGCGCGAGGAGATGGGGGACGTGCGCTTCGTCCCACTGGTCGGCGAGGCGGGCTGGAAACCCCGCGCAGGAGGCCTCCCTGGACGCGGCCTGCCTGGCCTGCTTCGTGAATCCGTCGAACCGCTCGACTCCATCGAGACGGGCGACCTCCGGCAACTCGTGGGTCGCCTGGCGCGCGCACGCGTGGTTCTCCTGGGCGAGGCCACTCACGGCACGAGCGAGTTCTACCGGATGCGCACGCGCATCACCCGCGAGCTGGTGGAGAGGCACGGTTTCGGGATTGTGGCCGTCGAAGCAGACTGGCCGGATGCCGCGCGCATCGACCGCTATGTCCGTCACCTGAAGCCCTCCTCCAGTCCCTGGAAGCCCTTCACTCGCTTTCCTACGTGGATGTGGCGGAACGAGGAAGTACGGGCCTTCGCGGAGTGGCTGCGCCGCCACAATGCCGAGGTCCACGACCCCGCGCGTCGGGTGAGCTTCTCCGGGCTCGACCTGTACAGCCTCTTCGCCTCGGCCGATGTGGTGGTGCGCTACCTCGACACCGTCGACCCCGAAGCAGCGCGCGTGGCCCGAGAGCGGTACGGCAACCTGACGCCGTGGCAGTCCGACCCCGCCACCTACGGCAGGGCGGTGGTGTCGGGCCGCTTCCAGTCTTGCGAACCCGAGGTGGTGAAGGTCCTCGTCGACCTGCTCGAGCAGCGCCTCGCCTATGCGTCCCGGGATGGCGAGCGGTTCTTCGACGCCACCCAGAATGCGCGCGTCGTGGCCAATGCCGAGCGGTACTACCGCGTCATGTACCAGGGCAACGTCGCCTCCTGGAACCTTCGCGACCAGCACATGTTCGACACGCTGTCGACACTGCTCGCCTTCCGGGGGCCCAGCTCGAAGGCCGTCGTCTGGGCACACAACTCCCACCTCGGGGACGCCTCGGCGACGGAGATGGGCACTCACGGGGAACACAACGTCGGACAGCTCTGCCGGCGGGCGCTGGGCACCGAGGCCTACCTTGTGGGCTTGGGGACGGACCACGGAACCGTCGTCGCCGCCACGGACTGGGGCGGCCCCATGCAGGTCAAGCAGGTCCGCCCGGCCGACCCACGGAGCATCGAGGCGGTCTGCCACCAAACAGGGCTGCCAGCTTTCGTCCTTCCCCTGCGAGACAGCCGCCACGAGGCAGTGCGCGATGAGCTGGCCGCGCCACGACTGGAGCGGGCCATTGGCGTCATCTACCGGCCGGAGACGGAGCTCCTGAGCCACTACTTTCAGGCCAGCCTGGCGAACCAGTTCGACGCCTGGGTGTGGTTCGACGAGACGAGCGCCCTGCATCCCTTGGGTGGAGGCGCAACAGAGCCAGGGCTCCCGGACACCTACCCCTTTGGCGTCTGAGTCCTGCGCTGCGACGGGCGGCGGACACCGCCAGCGAGACGCGCCCCTGCCCGAACGGGCAGTTGTCAGCCGGGATGGGCCCGACCAAGCTTGAGGTAATGGGCGAGCACGCCAAGCGGATTCCGACGCTGTACGAATGGATGGGGGGACTGCCCGCACTCGAGCGCCTCTTCGAGACGTTTTACCGGGTGGTGCCGGAAGACGACTTGCTCGGGCCCGTCTTCGCGAAGATGTCGAAGGACCACGTCGCCCACGTCTCCGCCTTCGTCGCGGAGGTGTTCGGGGGGCCCAAGGCCTACAGCGAACACCACGGGGGACACGCCCAGATGATTCTGCGGCACGTGGGACGGGCACTGACGGAGGAACAGCGCCAGCGCTGGATGCAGCTTCTGCTGCACTGCGCCGACGAGATTGGCGTGCCGGCGGACCCCGAGTTTCGGTCCGCCCTCGTCGGCTACCTGGAATGGGGAACACGCCTGGCGGTCCTGAACTCCAAGCCAGGCACCACCGTCCAGCCAGATGCCCCGATGCCGAAGTGGGGCTGGGGCGAGGTGAAGGGACCCTACACCGGCTAACCCCCGTCTTGCAGGCAGCGAGGCGTGCCTGCCTCCCCGACAGGGGCGGCAGGCACGCTCGCTGGAACCGGCTTACTTCTCAAAGAGGTCGATGAGGAGCTCGTCCTCGTTGAGCCCGCACGTGTTGGCCAGACAGCCGAGGTGCCAAAGCTTCTGGATGGTGCCCAGCATGGTGTAGTGGTTGGCGTACTTCCACGTCACGCGCGGACGGAACGAGTCGGAGGTGAAGACGATGGCCGGAGCGTGCGCGCCGCCGAGCACCACGCCGCCGACGCCGGTCGGGCTGCCACAGCAGCCGGCGAAACCAGCGTAGTCATCCTCATCCCAGACGATGACGATGGCTGCGCCCTCGTCCCACGCCTCGGAGCGAACAATCTTCCGGACCGTCTCGCGCAGAAACTTGTCGCCGAGCTGGATGGCTCCGTGGTCGAGGCCGCTCGCCGGGTAGGCGCACTCGGGGATGCCTGCCAGGCCCGAGTTCGTGGCATTCATCCCGTGCATGTCGTGGCACTGGTCCGGGCTCAACCACACGAAGGCCGGGACGTTGCCACTGGCCAGGTCCGAGTCGAACTCCACCTCGAAGGGGACAATCTTGCTCAGGCGGTCATCGTTGCTGCGGATGTCGCTGAAGTAGACGAAGGGATTGTGCTTCTGGGCGTACAGGGGGACGGTCGTGCCGTTGATGACCGGGGCGTTGGTGACGTCCCACCCGCCAGCGGGCATCGACTGCATGTACGCCTTCCAGCTCAAGTTCTTGGCCTCAAGCTGGTCGACCAGGTTCTTCCCAGAGAACCAGTGCTTCGTTGCCGAAGCGCCCGCGATTTGCGCCGGGCTCAGGTAGTTGCCGGCCGTGCCATCACCGGACCCCGGGATGAACTCCTCCGGCGCGCAGGTGATGCTGGGTCCGGCCGCACAGTCGTCCCAGATTCCCTGAAAGTCGCCGGAGAAGAGCGCCAGGTAGTTAGGGAGGCTGGGGTGTGTCGTGCCGTAATAATTGCCCGAGACGCCAGAGTGCTCAGCGAGCTCATTGATGAACGGTGCGTCGGCGTAATTCCCCAAAATCTCATCCGTCGCGTGGTTCTCCATCATGATGAGGAAAATGTGCTTGAAGCGGCGGCCACCCTCGTGATGGTCGTCGTCGCCCCAGCCGTGAGCGACGGCAGGTGAGGCGAGAAGCAGTGCAACACACGCTGCGAGCAATCGAGTCATGCGTCATCCCCTCTGTGGCACCGCCAGGCGGTGTGTGGGGGCGCAACCTACCGATGGGGTTCCGCAGGAGCGTGGCGAATGGGTGACTCTTTGGGAAAGGACCATTGAAGAAGTCGCCGTCGGCGCGAGCGTTGTCTGCCCGCCGTTGCTGGGGCTGCGGCTTCAACACGGCGGTGGGCCGTAACCGTCCCCGGAATTGCGCGTCGCATTGCGCGCCGTGAGCCGCCAACACCCGCTGTCGGCCGAAGCTGGCCGCGTTGGTGTGGGGATGGCGGTGGAAGTGCGCCCGAAACGAAATGAATTCGACGGTGTTTTGACTCTCAAAGGCGAACGCGAGCCCTCAGGAGACAAACCACCATGAAGCTGTTCTTCACTCACGCATTGCTGGCCGCCGCCCTTCTTTCTTCGACGGCCTTTGCCGCCGAGGTCGACCAGCGCGAGGCCAACCAGCAGGCCCGCATCGCGCAGGGCGTGAAGAGCGGCCAGCTGACGCGCGGCGAGACCGCGCACCTCGAGAACCGCGCGGCGCACATCAGCAACGAGATTGCCCGTGACCGTGCGGCCAACGGCGGCCACCTCACCGCGGCGGAGCGCGCCAAGGTGAACGGCCAGCAGGACCGGACCAGCAACGCCATTTACCGCGACAAGCACGACGGCCGGACGCGCTAGCGCGACAACGAACACCCCCCCTTCCCGCTTGGCGCGTCGCGTCGCCACCTGGCCTCCTCCAAGCTGGGGGCCCTTGGGATTTGGCGGCGGGTAGCGGCTGAAGCAAGCTGCGACGCCCAACCCCGGGAAGGAGTGCGGAATGGTGTCGAAACGAAGCTGCTGGCGTCACGTCCTCTGTGTCGTGGGTGGTGGGCTTCTGGGAGGCGCCTGCGCGTCGGCCCCGCCGCTCGCTCCGCCCAGTGTCCCAAGCGCCTTGGAAGCGCCTGCGAGCATGGGCCCGGCGCTGCGCTGGTTTGCTCGCGGGACGCAGAACTACACCTGCACCGCCCGGCCTGACGGAGGTGGAGCCGAGTGGAAGCTCACCGCGCCGGAGGCCGCGCTGACGGCCAGCCCCGAGCCCAACTCGCCAGAAGTCGCCACCCACGGGGCCGGGCCTTCCTGGGTCGCCAAGGACGGGAGCCGCTTCATCGGTAATGCGGCCGCGGCCCAGCGGGCTCCCTCACCGGAGGCCAATTCCATTCCCTGGCTTCTCGTCCCAAAGAACGAGGGCGACGCCACCGGGACACTGGGGGGCATGGAGTACGTCCAGCGCATCGACACCCACGGCGGTCAAGCTCCGGCCACAGGCTGCGACGCCGCCAGCGTGGGAACGCTTCTGAAGGTGCCCTACACGGCGACCTACATCTTCTACCGCGCCCGCTAGAAGCGGCCCCCTTATTAGGGTAAGCGCGTCGCCTCAGGCCGGAAGGATGGAGGCGTACTCCGGCAGCCAGGTGCTCTCCTGCACGCGGCTCCGGGTGGCAGTCTCCGTCGCAGCGGGGGCGACGCCCGCCCGGACGGCCTCCAGCGCGACCGCAGTCGCCACGTGCTGGGCGAGCGACGGCAGGGCTTCCAAGGGAGGCAACAGGGGCGCGTCGGGGTTGGTGCGCGCCGGGGAGAGCTCGCCCAACGCCTGGGCAGCGGCGAGCATCATCCCGTCGGTGACGCGCGTGGCTCGGGAGGCCGTCACGCCGAGGCCCACCGCGGGGAAAATGTAGAGATTGTTGCACTGGGCGACGGTGATGGTGCGCCCGTCCACGCGGACGGGCGGAGAGGGGCTACCGCTCGCCACCAGCGCCTTGCCGTCGGTCCAGCGCAGCAAGTCGGCCGGCCCCGCCTCCTGCCGCTCGGTGGGGTTAGAGAGCGGGAAAATGATGGGGCGCGACACCTTGCCGGCCATCATGCGGACGGCAGCCTCCGAGAAGGCACCAGGCTGCGCGCAGACGCCCACCAGCAACGTTGTCCTCGTCCGTGTCACCACGTCGAGCAGGCCAATTTGACCGTCGGGCCCGGTTCCCCAGCCGGCCACCGCTTCCCGTGGCTGGGCGAACTTCTGCTGGATGGGCGAGAGGTTTGCCATCCCGGTGTGGAGAAGGCCGTACAGGTCCAGCAGGAAGAAGCGCCTTCGCGCCTCGGGCTCCGGGAGCCCATCCAGCACCATGGCTGAGAGAAGGTGCTCCGCCAGCCCGGTCCCCGCGCTGCCGGCCCCGATGATGACGACGCTCTGGTCGCTGAGGCGCTCACGGGTGACCTCCAGTGCGCCGTGGAGGGCCCCCGCCACCACGGCCGCGGTGCCCTGGATGTCGTCATTGAAGGTGCACAGCCGCTCCCGGTACTTTTCGAGCAGCGGCCGCGCATGGGGCCGCGAGAAGTCCTCCCACTGGAGAAGGACGCGCGGCAGCGTGCGCTGCACGGCAGCCACGAAGGCCTCGACGAAACTCCAGTACTCGTCGCCGGAGATGCGCTCGTGCTTCCAGCCGATGTAGTCCGGCGCCCGCAGCCGGTCCGGGTTGTTGGTGCCGACGTCGAGAAACACCGGCAGCGTGCGGGAAGGCTCGAGCCCGCCGATGAGCGAGTAGAGCTGCAGCTTCCCGATGGGGATGCCCATTCCGCCGGCTCCCTGGTCGCCGATGCCGAGGATGCGCTCCCCGTCGGTGACGACGATGACGTCCACCTCGCGGTAAGGCCGGCTGTCGAGCAGCTCGTCGATGCGGTCGCGGAGGGGGTAGGAGATGAAGAGCCCGCGGGGACGCCGGTAGATGCGGGAGAAGTTGATGCAGCCCTGCGCCACGGTGGGCGTGTAGACGATGGGCGTCATCTCCTCGATGTGACGGCTGAGCAGCGCAAGACAAAGGGTCTCGTTGGTGTCCTGCAGCGCGCGCAGGTAGATGTGCCGCTCGAGGTCGTTGTCCTTGAGACAGTAAGCCTCATAGGCCCGGGCACACTGCTGCTCGAGCGTTTCCACGACCGGCGGCAGAAGCCCGTGGAGCCGCAGCGCGCTCCGCTCGCTGTCGGTGAAAGCGGTGCCTTTGCATAGCACCGAGTCAGTGAGGAGTACGTGGCCGCGCAGCGGCGTCCGGATGACAGAGCCAGTCGGGTTCTCCGCGGTCGCCATCAGGCCTTCGCTTTCCGGCGCCGAGCCCGGCGCGCACCGGCGGATGACGCTCCAGCCGCAAGCGACGCCACGAGAGTGGTGGGGGCGACGGCCTGGTAGCTCTCGTGCACCCAGGCAGCGAGCAGTCGCAGCGGCGGACGGGAGCCGCGAGCGAACCGGGCGGTGACCCAGCCTGCCTTGCCGAGGCCATAGCCTGTCGGCTCGGCGAAGGACAGCATGAGCGCTGCACCTTGCGAGGCCGGCAGCTTGACCGAGAGGCTGAGGTGTCCTGCGTCGTAGTGCATAAAAACGAAGACTTTCTTCTTCACTTTGAGAGCGCGCTCGCCCCAGGGGAAGTCCTCATGGGCCTCGGGATAGCCAAGTGCAAGTTTCCGGAGCGCAGCGCCGACGTTCACCAGGGTGCTGGCCGCCACCGGAGTCCCCTTTCGAAAAGCATGCCGAACGCAACCCCGAGGCTCGCTGGCTTTGGGTACGCGCCGCAAGCCCTGCAAATCGCGAGCGGCTCGCGCAGGACGTGCGCGCCGTGTGGCCTCGCCGACAGGGGGCGTGCGGCGGAACGGGATTTGCTGCTCCCCCCGGGGCCATGAAAGCCAACCGTCTGATGACCCGTGACGTGGTGTGCGTTGCGCCAGAGACGCGGTTGCCGCGCGCCTGGGCAATTCTGAGAAAGCTTCACGTGCGCCACCTTCCGGTGACACAAGGGGGCGTCCTGTGCGGGATTCTCTCCGACCGCGACTTTCTCGTGCGAGGCGTGCTGAAGGAGGACGGGACGGTGCAGCTGCCCGACGTCGCCGCGGCGGAGGCGATGACGCTGCGTCCCGTCAGCTGTCCACCCGGCGCGCCGGTCTCTCGCATCGCTTCGTTGATGCTTGAGCATCGCATCGACTCCATTCCCATCATCGGCCTGGGCGGCCAGCTGGTGGGCCTGGTCACGTCGGCCGACTTGCTGGAACTCCTCACAGAGCCTGACCGGCTGGGCGACACCCTTCCGTTTGAGTTTCAAGTCCAGGACGCCGCCTGAGACATCCGGCGGGCCTACTTCTCGAGTTTGTCCTTGGCCTTTTAAGAAAGACCTCCGAGGTCGACTGGGCCTGCTTCAGCAGTTGCTCTGACTTCGCGCGGGCCTGCTCGAGGAGGCCTTCCGACGTGCTGCGCTCCTGCTCCAGAACGTCCTCGGCTTGCTGTTTGGCCTTGTCGACGTCTCCGGTGTGCTGCGCGAGTGAGTCGAGGAATTTCGCTCGGGCCTTCGCGTAAGCGTCGCCGGCAAGCTTCTGCATTGACGTGGCGGCCTCGCGGAGGTGGGGGGCAGCTTTTCCAGCTTCATAGCGTTTTCATCCTCTTGGGGGCGCTCCACAGCACCAGCGCAAGGTTACACCCGGCGCACGGGGGAAGCGCCGGCCCCGCCGACGCCATTGTCAGGGGTAAGTCAGGTCAACGGGTCGGTTGCTGGCAGCGAACGGACGCCCAAGAAATCCACGCTTCGGCCGTTGCAGATGGCAGGGCGCTCTGAGATGGTGCCGCCCCTCTTGGATACCCAACTGAAGCAGTGTCTGTCGTACCGGTCGACCGCCGGCGCCCTTGAGCAGTTGCGGGGAAAAGTCCCGATGTACGACTTCATCGAGGGCTACATCGACGGCCGCTTCGAGGTGCATGAAGACCTCCAGGACTTTCTCCGCCGCAAGGAGGAGTTCATCAACTATCGGCTGACCGCCGGGCAGCTGGGCTTCATCCTTTCCGGATTCTTGCCGTCCGTTCTGGTGCACACCCGGGCCATGGACAAGAAGCTGGTCACCGGTCACTACGACCGTGGCAACGACTTTTTCGCCGCCTTTCTCGGCGAGCTGATGGTCTACACCTCGGCGTTCTTCGTCACCGGCGAGGAGACGCTCGAGCAGGCCCAGGTGAACAAGCTGAACATCGTCGGCGAGAAGCTTCAGCTGCGCGCCGGGGAGAAGCTGATCGACGTGGGCTGCGGCTGGGGAACGCTGGTTCGGCACTGCGCCCAGCACTTTGGCGTCGACGCCACCGGCGTCACGCTCAGCACGCGCCAGGCGGAGCTCGGGACGGAGCGCATCGCCGCTGCGGGGCTGGCTGACAAGGCGCGCGTGCTGACGCTCGACTACCGCGCCATTCCGCACCAGCGCTACGACAAAATCAGCGTCCTGGAAATGGCCGAGCACGTCGGCATCCGGAACTTCCAGAAGTTCCTCCGGCAGCTGTCTGGGATGCTCGCCGACGACGGGCTCTTCTTCCTGCAGATTGCTGGCCTGCGCCGCAACTGGACCCCCGAGGATTTCAGCTGGGGGATGTTCATGTCGAAGTACATCTTCCAGGGAGCCGACGCGAGCCTTCCGCTGAGCTTCGTCACCAAGCAGCTCGAGTGCGCCGGGTTCGAAATCCACAGCGTGGAGAACATCGGCATCCACTACTCGCTCACCATCGAACGCTGGTACCGCAACTGGCTCTCCAACAAGGACGCCGTGGTGAAGGCGTATGGCGAACGGTGGTTCCGGCTGTGGAACCTCTTCCTCGCCTGGTCGGTGGTGGTGCCCGAGCGGGGTGGCTCCACCTGCTTCCAGGTGGTGTGCAACAAGAACACGTCCAGCTTCTACCGCCGCCGCTTCGTCGGCGAGCAGCGCCGGCTGGGCGAGGTTCCCGTGCGCAAGCTGCCCACGGCGTAGTTTCCCCGGGGCGCCGCGCGGCCCCGCGCCAATGGCTACGCCGCACAACCTGGCCACGTCGGTGGCTGAGGCTGAGGCGCTGCTGCGAGGTGCGCCGGGTCGTCCGGGTGTGCGGCCCCCTGCCCGACGTGATTCTCAAGCTCGAGAGGCAGGCGCGCGGGCGACGAGGAACGACTGGAGCCGCCCCAGCTCGGGCATGCACTCATCGGGCAGGCTGCTCAGGCCGGACACGTCCGAGAGGAAGTCGAAGCCAGCCCGAAGCTTCGAGAGTGCCGCGATTAACGCCGAGACGCAGGCCAAAGCATCCGCCGGCGTGGGGTCCCCCCACGCCCTCAGGCACAGGCGGTTGCGGGACCGCAGGGTCTCAACCTCGAAGTGCAGCGCACCGGGCTCCAGCCAAGGGGCGAGGACGTACCGTCCAACCGCCAACAATCCAGAGTACCCCCCTACCCTCGCGTCCGCACGCCAGCGTGGGTGTTGCGCGTCCTCCCTTGGGTGGGGACAGACCCCCGCATGTGCGGGCGCTGGTCCCGCTTCCATACACATGAAATTGAGTGGTGGCGAGACCTTAGCGCCGGAGGGTGGCTGCGGTGGGCCCTCCCTAGGCGCGGACGGCACCTGGCACGTGCCCTGCTCCTGCTGCTGGGGGTCGTACCACGTCGAGGAGTGCACGGTGGCTTGGAGTTTCCGAAAGAGCGAGGCACACGCGGCGCCAGTGCGGTGCAACTGGTGTCGGGCGCCGCTTGCCGTGCACGGCCCCGGGGGCCTCAAGCCAAGCGCCTCGGAACTCCATGCGCTGGGCGCCGTGGCCGTGAAGCGGGTGGGCTGGTTCTGCGGCCGCCGCTGCGTGGGAAGCTACGAAGTACGTTTCCGGGTCATCCTCGAGCCCGAAGCGCTCGACGGCCAGGAACCCCAGACGGCCTAAAGGGGCGACAACCGTCCAGGCATTGCGGCAGCTGACGGCCTTGGGGGCTCTGCCGATGAAGCGCGTCGGCTGGTTCTGCTCGCGTGGGCGCCGACGAGTTTCGCTTCCGCGTCATCCTCGAGCCGGAGCCCTGGTCCTCGGTGGAGGCACGCCTGAGCGGAGGCAAGACGATTGAGTGCTCGGGGTCAGGGTCGAACTGACACGCCCCCTTGCGAGGACCGCGGATTTTAAGTCCGCTGCGTCTACCGGTTCCGCCACCCGAGCTGGCTGCAGTGGATGCATAGGCTCACTTGTGTCCACCGCGCGCACCTAGAATACGCATACCAGGACGCCAGCTGGGGTGAAGGCGGCACGGATTCGACCTCGCACAGGCGTCGAAGCAGCCCCGGAGAAGTTAGGCTGCACGCGACGGCCCGGCCAGCCTCGAAGTGGGACACCGGCGACTTCGTTGGCTAGCATGTCCGCAGCGGGCTGCAGGCACCTTCGAGGGGGTTTGGCAGCGCAACGCTGTTCATTCTTCGCTTCAGCGGGTCGTCCTGCTGTTGGCGGGCGTCGCCTCGGCAGCGGGCTCGGCGTCACCAGGCGCCCCTCTCCCCGGGCTCGACGCCATCTACCCGTCGCTCGACGCTCTGTACCAGGACCTCCACCGCAACCCCGAACTGTCGTCCCACGAAGAGAAGACGTTCGCCAAGCTCGCTGGGCGGCTGCGTGCCCTCGGCTTCGACGTCACCGAGCACGTGGGTGGGTACGGCATCGTTGCCGTACTCCGAAACGGGAAGGGGCCGACCGTCCTCGTTCGGACCGACATGGATGCCCTCCCCGTCAAGGAGGCCACCGGGTTGCCCTACGCCAGCACCGTGACGGTGAAGGACCCGAGCGGCACGGACACTCCGGTCATGCATGCCTGCGGCCATGACATTCACATGGCCTCCTGGGTCGGCGCGGCCACTCTGCTAGCCAACTCGAAGGACACCTGGAGAGGCACGCTGGTCTTCGTCGGGCAGCCCGCGGAGGAGACGGTGACCGGCGCTGCCGCAATGGTGGAGGACGGGTTCCTCACGCGCTTCCCCCGCCCGGACTTCTCCCTCGCCATCCATGAAAGCACCCTCTACCCGGCCGGAAGCGTGGCCATCGTCCCCGGTTTCGCCATGGCGAACGTGGACATGGTGGACGTGACCATCTACGGGAAGGGAGGGCACGGGGCAGCGCCGCAGCTTGCCGTGGACCCCGTCGTGATTGCGGCGCGAACTGTCGTGACGCTGCAAACCATCGTCGCGCGCGAAGTGAATCCGCTCGACCCTGCCGTCATCACGGTGGGCTCGATTCATGGCGGCACCAAGCACAACATCATTCCGGACGAGGTGAAGCTCCAGCTGACGGTCCGGTCCTACAGAGCGGAGGTGCAGAAGCAGCTCATCTCCGCCATCGAGCGAATTGCGAAGGCCGAGGCGGCGGCGGCGCGGGCGCCGCGGGAACCGAGGGTGGCCATCGCGCCGAAGCAGGCGGCGACTGCCTTGTTCAACGACCCCAAGGTGACCCAGCAGCTGGCCGCCGCACTTCGTCGCAGCCTGGGAGAGGCGAACGTCATCGCCGGGGAGCCCATCATGGGGTCCGAGGACTTCGGGGCCTTTGCTCGGGCGGCCGGTACGCCGTCCGTCCTCCTCTGGGTGGGGGCTGCCGAGCCAGCGGCGCTCGCCAACGCGAAGGCTTCCGGGACATTCCTGCCGAACGTCCACTCTGCGAATTTCGCACCGGAACGGGTGCCCACGATTCGCACCGGAACCACTGCTTTGACGGTTTCGGCGCTCGAACTGCTGGGAAGGCCCAACCCGTAGCGCGCCGTTCCTGACGGCGGCGGGCCGAGGGGCAGCCCACCCCCGCGGGCCCCGACTCGCGCGGTACACCAACACCTCGGCAGCAGCGGGCGTGACCTGCCCTTGCTGGAGGGCAGCCGCCATCCCAGCCCATGGGTGGGTCGCGCCAGCCAGCGCCCCTGGTGTAAGAGCACCGCTCCATGTTGGAGACCGTAACCAAGGGCTTTCGAGCCGCCAAGCAACGGCTGACCGGGAAGGAGGAACTCACCGCCGAGCTGGTGGACGAGTCCCTGCGCGACGTCCGGGTTTCGCTGCTGGAAGCCGACGTCGCCTTCGAGGTGGTGAAGTCCTTCGTCGCCCGGGTCCGAGAGAAGGCGGTAGGGCAAACCGTCCAGACGCGAACAACCGACCGGTCCGGTCGGGCGCTGAAGGCTTCGGCCGCTGACCAGTTCGTCAAAATCTGCCACGACGAGCTGGAGGCGTTGATGGGGCCGGTGGACACGGGCCTTCACCTGAAACCCAAGGGCCAGGTGTCCGGCGTCATGCTGGTGGGCCTTCAGGGCTCGGGGAAAACCACCACCACGGCGAAGCTGGCCAGCCACCTCCTCAAGCAGGGACGCAAGCCCCTGCTCGTGGCGGCCGACATCCAGCGGCCGGCGGCGGTGGAGCAGCTGCAGACGCTGGGCGAGCGCCTCGGGGTGCCCGTCTTCTTTCAGGGCGGACTGACGCCTCCGGAGCTGGCCCAAGCCGGCTACGCCGCCGCGCGGGAGCAGAAGCGTGACGTCGTGCTCCTGGACACCGCCGGCCGGCTGGCCATCGACGAAACCCTGATGGCGGAGCTCCAGGCGATGAAGGGGGCCGTCCGCCCGGACTCCGTCCTTTTGGTGTGTGACGCGATGATTGGACAGGACGCCGTCCGCACGGCGAGCGAGTTCAACCGGCAGCTGGGCCTCGACGGCTTCATCCTCACCAAGCTGGACGGTGACGCCCGCGGTGGCGCCGCGCTGTCCATCAAGGAAGTCACCGGCAAGCCCATCAAGTTCCTTGGCCTCGGCGAGGCGCTGGACCGTCTGGAGGAGTTCCGGCCGGACGGGCTGGCCAGCCGCATCCTCGGCTTCGGCGACATCGTCGGGCTGATGAAGGACTTCGAGTCGGTGGTCGACGAGGAGAAGGCCGAGGCGGACGCCGCCAAGCTGCTCACCGGCACCTTCAACCTCAGGGACTTTGTCGAGCAAATCCGCACCGTCCGGAGGATGGGGCCGCTCAAGGACCTGCTGGAGAAGTTCCCTGTCTTCGGCGAGATGTCCGAGTCGCTGAACCCCGACGAGAAGGAACTCGGAAAAATCGAAGCCCTCTACGACTCGATGACGGAGAAGGAGCGGCTGCAGCCCAGCCTCATCGACGACTCGCGCGCCGCACGGATTGCCCGGGGCTCGGGCCGGACGAAGAAGGACGTCGGCGAGTTGATGGGCAAGTACCGGATGATGCAGCAGGTGATGGGGGCCGTCGGGCAGAACCCTGGCCTGCTCGGCCGCATCCCCGGGTTCAAGCAGCTGGGTCAGCTCGCCCGGATGAAGAACATGGACATGGGCGCCCTCTTCGGCAAGGACGGGCCGATGATGGAACAGGCGCTGGGAGGCCGGGGACCCCTGCCAATGCCTTCCCTGGCGCCCGGGTACACCGCGCCCATGGGCCAGGCCGCGATGAACCGCGCCCGGCTGATGGGCTACTCCAACGCACCGACGACGAAGCCGGTGGACCGCGACGCGCTCAACGAGAAGCGCAAGCGCGAGCGGCAGGCCCGGAAGAAGAACCGGAAGCGGCGGTAGGGTTACTCGGCCTCGCCCGGCTCCGGCTCGGCGAGCCGAGGCACCACCAACCCCCGCGACAGACGGCGCAGCACCTTCCGCCGTTGGCGGTGCTTGTAGCGCACGTGGGCACTGTCGCCGAGTTCGTTGGTGGTGGCCGTCCGCTCGTCCAGAATCTGGAACTCCACGAGGGTGAAGGTGACACGGCCCTTGCGCTCGCGGGAGTCCTTGTCCGGGGGCGGCAGCCAGGCGTCCAGCCGCAGGGGCAAGTCCACCACGAAGTTGAGGACACGGTAGGCCGCGCCGCTGAAGGGGTTGCCCGCGCTGGCCTCGCGGTCCTCGAAGTTCGGGTCGAGGTGCAAGTCGTTGGCGTGCGCGGCGAAGTGCGGGAAGTCGCGCAGCAGGCTCTTGAAGGGCAACAGCGAATTCTCCGTTTGCCCGGGGACGACGAAGTTGAACGGAAAGAGGCGCTGGGTGAGGAAGTACAGCACCGGGAGGATGTCGGCCCGGGTGCGGGTGACGATGCGGAAGCGCGTCTTGTCGTAGACCTGCGCTGCCACCGTCTCCTTCTTGGCCAACAGCTTGGTGATGAGCGACTCGCGCGTCTTCACCGAGTGGTAAAATTCCGAAATGGGAAGGCCCTTGGCCCGGGCCTCGTCCATCGCCCCGGACACCTTGCGAATGGCCATGTCCGCCAGGTCGGCCTCGGACACGGCCAGCCGGTACTGGAGGTCCCGCCCCTCGATGTGCTGCACGACGTGCATGCACTTCAGAACAATGCAGGCGATGCGGCGGAGCCGCGGCTCCTTCAGCCCGCAGGCGCAGAGAAAGACGTCGTGCAACTCCTGCGGTCGCGCCACCGCCTCGGCCACCCGGTAGCCGAACGTCCGGCGCAGGTACTCCACCGCCTCGTCAAGCACCCGGCGCGCCCAGGCCTCGTCCTGCGGCTGGGTGAGGTCCAGGCAGCACAGGCGCAGGAAGCGGTCCACCTCGTCCCGGGTCCGGAAGTGCAGCCGACGCCAGTCGACGATGCTGCCCCCCCGGAGGATGAGGCGGACGCGTTCCAGCTCCTTGAGACCCATCTCCTGGACCGGCCGAATGGGCAAGTCAGGCAGCGCCGGCTCGAGCGGAAGTCGCATCGCGGGGGAGGGGTCGAGCTTGTGGGGGAGGCGCTAGAACTTGAAGGGGAAGTCGACGGCCTGGCCGGGCGAGTAGCGGTGCTTGGGGAACTGCCACGTCTTGACCAGCCCAGTCATGCAGGTGGCGAAGTAGGAACTCTTGTACCCCTCGGTGCCCGGCCCGACGTTGGTCGTCTTGCCGGAGGTCTGGATGACCCAGTGCATCACCAGGGTCCCGTGGAGGTTGGGGTCCCGGGATTTCTGCTCGTCCACGCAGCGCACCATGGAGGCCTTGTTCGCCAGCACCACCGACATGATGTCCCCGTCGCCCACCTTCTCCGGAACGTCCGTCACCCCCGGCGCCGGCGGCACGTAGGCCGTCTTCTTGCTCTTGTCCCCGGCGGCCGGCGCGGCCTTCTTTCCATCGGGCGTCCCGAAGACCTCATCGAAGAGGTCATCGGCCTTGTTGCGCGGGTGGGAGGCTTCGATGGTGTCCTTGGCCGGGCCCTCCAGCGTGGACGCGCTGGCATTGCTGCCCTTCGAGGCGCCGGACCGGCGTGTCCCTTTCTTCGGTGGCGACTCCACCGCGGGCACCGGGTTGGGCGCCTTGGCCAGCCCGGGCGGGGGCACCGTGGGGGACGGCGGCTTGGGGCCGGCGCTGGCCGTCGCCAAGTCAGGGCTGCCGGTGACGGGCGGCGATGGGGGCACCACTGGGGTGGGCACCGGCGGCGGCGGCGTTACCACGGCCACCACCGGAGCAGGCTTGTGCATCGTCTGGAAGATGAGGAAGCCCACCACCACCACCAGCAGGGCGACGACGGCGCCCAGGGCTGCCAGGCCAATGGTGATTCCCTTGCGGGAGGCCGTCCCGGAGGAGGTGGCGGTCCGGTAGGCAAAGGGGGTGGGTACCGTGGGCGCGCCATTGCCCGCGGGGCGGACGGCCGGCATCGCCGTGGAGGATGGGCCGGGCCGCTTCACCGGCTCCTCGGGCACTTCCAGGATGGACCTCGGCGCGGGCGGGGGCGGCTCCTTGGGAGGCGGCGGCTTGTTCAGCGCGTCTATCTCGTCCTTCACCAGCGAGGCCAGCGCAGCGGTGGCAGTCGGCCGGAAGCCGGTGTCCGCAGTGGCGGTTGCCACCGGCACCTCGGAGCGGACGGTGCGCGTCATGCCCCCGGCGCTGAAGGCGGACTCCACCGGGACCGTCATCACCGTCGGGGGCACCGGCGTCGCCCCGGCGGGGGCGAACATGGGACGCGCCGGCCGAGGCGCCAACAGCGCGGCCAGCTCGCCCACGTCGGACAGGGGAATCCAGTCCGGAAGGCCCTGCCGCCAGGTGAGGCTGTCGGGCCCAATCTCGCCGCGGTCCCAGAGTTCCTTCACCCGGCTCTCGGTGAGGGGGCCGGTCTGGACCTCATTCACCGCGACGAACCATTCGTAACCGGCTGCGGGCGGCGGCGGGGGCACCGGCGTCGGTGTGCCGGGCTGGGACATCTCGGCGAACCGCTTCACCGACTCCCCATCCATCACCCGGGTGGAGTCCGTGTCGTCGGGCGGCTGGAACGGGTTGGTGACGGCCGTCCCTTCCCCGCCGAGGGCCTGGTCGAAGGCCGCCCCAATCTCGTCCTCGTCCACGCCGCTGAAGATGTTGTTGGCGTCCTCGGTGGGGACGTCCGGCGCAGCGGCCGGTGCATCCGCTTCCTGCAACCCCTCCACTGCGCTCTCGGCGTCGGTGTCGGGGCGGCGGACATGGATGACATGCCCGCACTTCTTGCAGCGCACCTTGACCCCGCGCGGGCCAACCTTCTCGTCGCTGATGTTGTACTGCGCGCGGCAGCTGTCGCAGGCGAAGCGCATCGGGACTGGCGAAGCCTCTGAAAGGTCGAGGGTTTTGTCCGCCAGAATGACCTTACACCGGCCCTGGCGGCACCGGTCAAGGAACCCAGGGCCTACCCCCCCGTACCCCAACCGATGCTGCCAGTAAACGCACGGCGGGGGGGCGGGGACTTAGGGCTACTTCCGGCTGGGGACCTCGACGGCGGTGCCGACGGCCGCCCGGAGGGTGGCCAGGTCCTCGGAGACCGCAAACGTCATCAGCTCCCGCATCTTCTCTTTCGGTGAAATGCGGTAGGCGGACCCGGTTTCCCCCTGCACCAGGCGCTTCACCGGCTCGACGTCCCCGGCGACGAAGAGGGCGCAACGGACCCCGGTGAGTTCGGCACCTTCCAGGTATTCCTTGAGGACGTCGGTGTTGCCGCGCCGCAGGACGTCCTGGGCGGCACGGGCGAGGGCCACCCGGGCGGAGTCCGGGAGGGCCGGCTCGAGCTTCTGGCGCTCAGCCTCGATGACGGCGTGGGGGGCGGTCCAGCGCCAGCTGAAGCCGGCCAGGGCAAGGGCGGCCTGGAAGACGGCGTCCAGCTGTTCGGGGAGGAGGCGCTGGGCCAGGGCAAGCTCGGGGCGCAGGCCGGCCAGCGTCCGGCCGAGTAAGGCGTAGGTGTCGCGCTGGCCGTCCTTGTCCAGTTCCTTGAAGAAGCGCCCGCCGACCTTCAGGGACACCGGGTGGGTCTGACAAATCTCGATGCCCACCAGGGGTTCCGGGGCGGCCTCGGTGGTGCGCTTGGCCAGCTTGTCCCGGGTGGCCACCAGGAAGGGGGAGAAGAGCTCCACCGTGTCCATGCCCAGAAGCTTCGCCACCGAGCGGTAGTGGTGAATCTGGTACTCGGGCGCGGTGCTGACGTCGATGCGGTGGCGCTTGGGGTTGATGCCCACCTGGCTCAGCGACGTCGCGAAGAGGTAACCGGCGTGCTGGAAGAGCAGGCCCAGAATCTCCGCCACCGGTGTTCGCAGCTTGGGATGGAAGAGCTGGCCAGTCCACAGCCGGTCGGTGAGTCCGCGCTGGGGGATTTCCCGCTTCTTGGCGTACGGGCCCAGCTTGGTGAGGATTTCCTTCTCCGCCGGCCCCGGGTCGCCCAGGATGCCGGACACCACCTGGGCCGCCATCCACGCGCCGTCGTAGTCCTTGCGCTTGGCGGCCAATTCGGCCAGCGCGGACGCCACCTTGCGCGGGTTCTGGCTGCCTGCAAGCGCACGGCGGTAGGCGGCCACCGCCTTTTCCTCGCTGCCGGCAATCTTCGCCAGGAGGTCCCCGTACGTCTCCTGGACGGCGGCGTCGTCGGGGAGACCGGCGGCGGCGACCTGGAAGGCCATCAGCGCTTCCTGCGGCTGCTTCAGCACCTGGTGGTAGAGGTCCCCCAGCGTCTTCCACAGCACCATGCGAGCGGCGTGGGTGTCCTCCGTCTTCGGCAGCCGCTGAATCATCCGTGCGTAGTTCTCCTCGAGCGACTTCCAGTCCTTCTCCGAGGAGAGGAGCTGCTCGATGGCACCGAAGGCCTCGACGAACCGCGGGTCCAGCTCGAGCGCGGCGTTGAAGGCATCCACGGCGCGCGCCACATCCTTCACATCGTCGCGGTAGGCCTCGCCGAGCGCAAACCACACCCGCTTGGCCCGCTGCGGGTCCGCATGCATCGCCGGGGTCTGCAACATCCGCTCGAGGATTTCGGCCGCCTTCTGCGACTGCCGGGTCTCCCGGTAGAGCATGTAGAGGGCGTCCATCACGTCCACGTCGTCCGGCCGGAGGCGGTGGGCCTGGACGTACGCGTCGATGGCGATGTGGGAGTCCTTCAGCTTCTCGCGGGCCAGCTTGCCCAGCTCGAGGGCGGCGTCGGCCTTGGCGTCCCCGTCCAGCGACTGGAGCAAGCTTTGCCGGTACTCGGCCGAGCGCTCCCACTGGGCGTTGGCGTCCGCTAGCTGGATGAGCGCCCGCAGGGTGGGCTCGTGGCCCGGGTCGATGGCGAGCGCCTTCTCGAAGTTGTTCTGCGCGCGGTCCGGCTGGTTGAGGGAGCTGTGGACCTCGCCAATCTGCCAGTACACCTCCACCACTTCGAGGTCGGTGAGGTCCTCCCGGTGGTGGATGAGGATGGTCTGCAGCACCTTGAGGGCCTGGTCGTGCCGCTGCGCAAGGACCAGTAGGTGAGCGTAGCCCTCCAGGGCGGGCAGGTAGGTGGCATCGAGCTGGTAGGCGTGCTCGTAGTGCTCGAGGGCGGCGTCGCGGCGGCCCAGCTTCTCGGCCACGTAGCCCAGCCGGTACACCTGGCGGCAGAGCTCCTTGTCGGCCCCGCCCTCCGGCTCGGCCGCTGCACGCGCCCGGAGCTGGCGCACCACCACTTCCAGCATGGCCTCGGCGCGCTCCCAGGCCTCCCGGGCGATGTACAGGTCTGCCAGGGGCAGGGCCGCATCCAGCAGGTCCGGCTGGTGGCGGGTGGCCTCCTCGTACCAGTGCGTCGCGGCGGCGACGTCCTCCCGCCGCTCGCTGTGGAAGCGGGCCAGGGCTAGCTCCGCCTGGGCCTTCTCGGTCGGGTCCTCGGCCGCGCGCGCCTCGGCGGCGAGGACGCTTTCATACGCGTCCCAGTCCTGCTCGGCCTCGTGGATGCCCCGCAGGGCCCGCAGCGTGGGGAGGTGGTCGGGGTTGAGGCGGAGGGCCTCGGCGTACCACCCCTTGGCGGTGCCGACGTCCTGCAGCATGTCCTCGTTGATTTTCCCCATCCGGTGAAACAGCTCGACCGCCTCCGGACTGCGCCCCATCACCTGGGACTCCTGGTGCAGCACGTCCAGGGCGAAGGGCCAGTTCCCGCTTCTCTCGTACAGCAGCCCGAGGGCGTGCATGGCAGGCCGGTGGGTGGGGTCGACTTGCAGCGCAGCCTGGTAGGCGTCGACGGCCCGGTCGGCGCGCCGCAGCTGGTCCCGGTAGACGTCGCCCACCTGGACGTAGAGGTCCGCCTGTTCCTGCACCTCGGTGGCCAGCTGGATGTGGCGCTCCAGGACGGCGACCAGGTCCTCCCAGCGGCCCTGGGCCAGCCTCAGCCGTTCGAGGGTCTTGATGGCCTGCAGGTTGGTGGGGTCGAGGGTGAGGATGCCCTCCACGCAGGCATCCGCGTTAGCGGCGTTCTGGTAGGTGTCCTCCCAGATGGCGGCGGAGCGGAAGAGGATGTGCACCTTCGCCCGGTAGTCCTCCGTCAGCTCGAGCTGCCTCTCATACACGGCCAGCAAGTCCGCCGGCCGGTTGAGCCGGGTGTAGAGGCGTTCCAGGGCGTCCACCGCTTCGCGGTTCTGCGGGTCGAGCTCCAGGGCCGCCCGGTAGGCGTCGACCGCGGCCTCGTCATCGCCGAGGTCGCGCTCCTGGACCTGCGCCACCTCCACCTGGATGCGGGCCCGCTCCTCGAGCGAGGGGGCCAAATCGCGCGCCCGGCTGAGGGTGGCGGCGAGGTCCCCCCACATGTGCTGGTCCCGGTACAGTTTGGCCAGCTCGGCCAGCGTCTCGGTGTCCGGCTCGAGGTCCAGCGCCCGGCGCAGCGCGGCCGCCCCCTCGTCGACGTTGTTGAGGCGCTCGACGTAGGTGCGGGAGATGTCCCGAAGAATCTGCTTGCGGGCCTCGATGGAGGGCGCGGCCTCCAGCTTCTGTTCCAGGGCGACGATGTAGTCCTGGTCCCGCCCACGGTGCGAGAAGATGCTGGCCAGCGCGTCGAGCGCGGAGGCGTTGGTGGGGTCGAACTCGAGAATCTTCCGGAGCGCGGCCTCGGCGGCGGCCGCATCGTCCAGGTTCTTGTCCTGGACGCGTGCCAGGACGAGGTACAGCCGCGTGGCCAGGGGCCCCCGTGGCAACTCATCCGCCACCTGTTCATACACGGCCGCCAGCTCTTCGTAGGAACCGGTCTCCTCGGCCAGCCGCTCGACGTCCTCCCGCAGGGCATCGTCGGAGGGGTCGAGCTGAAGCGCCCGGCAGAGGGCCAGGAAGGCGCTGTCCTTCTGGCCCAGCTTCTGCTCCCGCACCTTGCCCAGGTCGCGCAGGGCGCGCGTCTTCTCCTCCTCGGTGACGAGGTTGGGCAGGTACCGGTCCACCAGCTGCGCGTGGGCCCGCCAGTCACTCACCACGGCGTAGAGGGCGAGCAGTCTTTCGTAGGCGGTGCGGTTGGCCGGGTCGACGTCCAGCAGGCGCTCCAGCACCGGGGCGGCCGACTCGGGCTTGCCGCCCGGACCGGTCCAGAGGTCCGCCATCTCGAAGAGGGTGGCCACCACCTGGTCGCGCTCTTCCAGGCGCTGGTAGACCTCCGCCTTCAGCTCGAGCGCCCGCACCGCGTCGCCGAAGGCGCGCAGGGTGACAAACACCTGCCGGACCCGGTCCAGCTCCGGGATGGAGTGCGGCTCGATTTCCAGCGCCCGGCGCGCCGCGTCCAGCGCCTCCTCCCGCCGCTGCATCTCCGCGAGGACCTCGGCGAGATTCAGCCGGATGGACTTCACGCCCGCCGCATCATCCTGCAGCGGGATGAGGCGGCGCAGCACCACCACCAGGTCCTCGCGACGGCCCAGTTCGGCAAGGACGTCGCGCAGCGTCTCCAACGCGCCGCGGTGTCGCGCGTCTCGCTCCAGGGCCGAGCGCAGCGGCGCCACGGCCTCCTCGGGGCGGCCCAGCTTGCGGTACAGCACCGTGCCAAGGCGCTCGTCGATGCGCACCTGCTCGCGTGGCTCCGTCACCTGCACGCGGCGCCCGGCGAGCAGCGCGCGCAAGTCCTCCCAGCGCTCGGCCTTCTCCAGCGCCTGCTCCAGGGCGGTGAAGGCCTGGTCGCTTCGTGGGTTCTTCGCATGTAGCTCGCTGTACAACTCGATGGAGGCTTCGAGGTCGGCCAGGCCCTCGGCCGACACCTTCACCATCTTGGACAGGATGCGCTCGCGCTCGGCCCCGGTGGCCACGTCTCGCTGGATGCGCAAGGCGGCAAACAGGCGGTCCTGACGTCCGGCCGCCTCGTACAGCGGCTCCAGTTGCCGGGCAGCGAGGACATTCTTCGGGTCCAGCGCCAGGACGCGCTCGGCGGCGTCGATGGCCCGCGGGGCATCCTCCAGGTCGACCTGTGCCACCTGGGCCAGGCGCAGAAGCAGCTGCACCTTCTCGCCCGGGTCCCCCGTGCGCTTCTCCAACTCGTCGAGGGTGGCGACCAGGCGGTCCGGCCGCGAACCGGACGCGTACAGGCGCACCAGGGCCTGCAGCGCGGGGACGGCCAGGCCCGGGTCCAGGGTGCGCGCCCGTTCATAGCTGAGGATGGCCTTGGCCGGGTCGGCGAGGCGCTGCTCGAAGAGTTCACCCAGGCGGAAGGACACGTGCGCGGCGTCGGTGGCCTCGGCGATGCGCGGCAGCGCTTCCTCGTACAGCCCGGCCAGCTCCTCGTGGGACTTGGCCACGTCGGCCAGCTTGTCCAGACGCTCGCGGAGGGCGGCGTCGTTGGGGTCTTCCTTGAAGGCCTGCAAAAGGGCGAGGAAGGCCGGCTCCATCTCCCGCGCGGACTCGCGCAGCGTGGCGAGCTCCACCAGGAGCGTCTTGCGCTCGAAGGGGTCCGGGGAGACGGCCACCCGGGTTTCAATCGCCTGGGCCAGCTTGGGGCCCCCGGCGCCGGCGCGGTAGGCGCCGAGGAGCAGTTCCACGGCCACCTTGTTCTGCGGGTCCTTCTGGACCAGTTCCTCCACCCGGGGCAGCGCCACGGCGTGGCGAGGTTCCACGGCGAGGACTTCCCGGTACAGCTCCAGGGCCGAGAACTTGTCCAGAAGGCGCAGCTCGCGCACCTCGCCGAGACGCGCCTTGAGTTCCAGGACGGCGTGCCCATCGGCCAAGGCGGCGCGCCGCGCCAGCACGTCGGCCACCTCCGGCCAGCGCTCGGCCCGGGTGCAGAGGACGTCCATGCGCTCGAGAGCCTCGGCGTCGTCCGGTTTGAGTTCCAGGAGGCGGCGCAGGGTGGCCAGGGCGCCCACCGCGTCCTGCAGAGACTTTTCCTGCAGGTCGGCCATGCGCAGCAGGAGTGCCGTCTTGGCCGGGGCGGCGTCCGCCACGGCCAGCTGGCGGCGCAGCACCTCCAGGACTTCGGCCGGCCGGCCCGCCTGGCCATGCAGGCGCTCCAGGGCAGTCAGGGCCTCGGCGTCGGACGGCAACGCTTCGAGGAGTCGGTCCCAGGCGTGAATGGCCTCCTCGGTGCGCCCGAGGGACTGCTGGGCGCGGGCCAGCGCGCGGGTGATGCCGACACGGGCCGCGTCGCTGGAGGCCCGCGGCAAGACTTCCTCGAGGAGCGCCGACAGTTCTTCATGCGCCGGCGCGCGCTCGGCCAGCCCGACGGCCAGGGCCAGGGAGGGTTCCTCGTCGGGCAGCTCGCGCAACGCCCGCGCGGCGGCGACGAAGGCGAGCTCGGGGTTCTGCATTGGCCCGGCGTACAGCTTGCCCACCTTGCGGAGCAGTGCGGCCCGGTCCTCCGCCTTCGGTTCGGTGGCGGCACGGGCCTCCAGCACCTGGACCAGTCGCAGGTGGTCCCCGCCGGCGGTGAAGATGGGCTCGAGCGCCTCGGCCGCCTCGCCCCGCAGCGGACTCTGCGAGCGCGCCATCTCCTCGAGCGCGCCGATGGCACCGGCATGGCCCTGGCGGCGGCGCAGGACGTCCTCGAACATGGCCAGCGCGCCGCGCGGGTCGTCCAGGCGGGCCAGGCGCAACCGGCCGAGGCGCACCATCAGGTCGAACATCTCCTCGGGACGCTGGCCCGCCTCGGCGAGCTGGATTTCCCGGCCGATGAGGGAGGCCAGCTCGGCCCAGCGCTCGCTCTCCGTCAGGACCTTGCCGAGGGCACGGATGGCGCCCGCGTCGTCGGGCTTCCGGGCGAGAATTTCGCCGTAGGCCTGGGCGGCCAGCTGTCGGTCGGCCAGGGACTCCTCGGCCAGCGTGCCCAGCTCCGCCAGAAGTTCCATCTGCCGCGCTGGCGAGGGCTCGGCCATCACCTGGCGCTTCATTACGGCCGCCAGGGCGTGCCAGTCGTGCTGCCGGTGCAGCAGCCGCGCCAGGGAGGACAGGACGTCGAGATTCTTGGGCTCGCGCCGGGCGAGCTCCTCGTAGGCCTTGACCGCCAGCTCGGGGCGCTCCAGCCGCTCGCTGTACAGGTAGGCCAGGCGGCGCCACAGTTCCGTGGAGGTGGCGTTGGTGACACCCTTTTCCAGCTGGTCCTCGTAGGCGGCGGCGAGCTCCTCGAAGGTGCCGGACTCGGCGGCCAGGCGCTCCAGCTGTTCCCGCGCCGAGGGATTCTCCGGCGCCTCGGCGAAGATGCGGGCGCGGGCGGCGAAGGAAAGCTCCTTCTGCCCCAGCGCCTCGCGCAGCGTGGCCACCTCCTCGAGGAGGGCCAGGCGCTGGGCGGTGCTGGCGACCGGAAGGCGGATTTCCAGGACGTCCACCAGGTGCTTGCCGTCGTTGAGGCTTCTGTAGACGCCCTCGAGGACGCGGGCCGCCTCCTGGCGGACGGCCTCGCTGCCCAGAAGGCGCTCCAGCCCGGCGACGGCGTTGGGGTCGCTGGGCGCACCTTCCAGCAGCTGGGCGTAGCCGGCCACCGCCGGGGACAGGTCGCCCTGCTTTTCCAGCAGCTGGGCGCGCCGCAGCAGGTAGCCCCGCCGCACGTCGCCCGAGGTGGCCTGCACCAGCTGGGCGAGGACGTCGCCTTGCGCGTCGAGGTCCTTGGCCTTGCCATACAGGCGGTCGAGGGCTTCCAGGCCGTCCACGCCGCGGTCGAGGGCCAGGGCTTCCTTGAAGGCGTCGATGGCGCGCGCCTCGTCGCCGGCCGCCTCCAGCGAGGCGCCCGCCCGCATGAGGAGCGCACGCCGCTCGGCCGGGGCCCCGGCCAGCTGCGCCTTCTTGAGGGTAATCTCCGCCAGTTCCTTGGCGTTGCGGCTCTGCTCGAAGAGACGCCCCAGAGCGTCCAGCGCCTGCCGGTCCTGGGGGGCCGCGGCCAGCAGGGCCTGCCAGTCGCGGATGGCCTGTTCGGACAGTCCGAGGTGCTCTCGCAGCTCGGCGGCCCGTCGCAGCACTTCGATGGCCTCGGGCTCGGCCAGCTTGCTGGCAAGCGCTTCATACACCTGGGCCAGCTCCTCGTAGGAGCCGCTGGTGCGCGCCAGGCGCTCCAGGTCCGCCCGGGCCGCGGGCCGGTCGATGCCGTTGCGGAAGGCGTCGGCTGCCGCATGGAAGGCGCGGTCCGGGGCGCCGAGGTCGCGCTCCAGAATGCCGCGCAGCTCCCGCGCCAGGCGCACCTTCTCGTCCGTCAGGGCATCGGCCATGCGCGCCTCGCGGATGCTGACGCGGCGGGCGTGGTCGCCGGTGCGGGCGAGCACCGGGTCCAGAATCTCGAGGGCGGTGGCACTCTCGGCCTCGTGGGAGCGCGCCCAGGCTTCGAGGAGGTCTCGGCTGGCCTGGTGGCCCGGGTCCTCGACGAGGATGGCCTCCAGAAGCTGCAGCGCCCCGGCGGTGTCCCGAAGCTTTTCGCGGCGCAGCTGCGCCAGCCGGAAGGTGGCCTCCCGGCCCTGCGGGCTCTGGCCTTCCTGGGCGCGCCGCAGCTCCAGGGCGAAGGCCAGCCCCTCGTCCTTGCCGAGCTCCTGGTAGAGGCGGTCCAGCGCGGTGACGGCCTCGCGGTTCAGGGGGTCCGCCTCGGCCACCCGCCGCCAGAAGGCGGACGCCATCTCGCGCTCGCCCAGTTTCCCCTCGTGGAGGAGGGCCGCCTCCCGCCACAGCGCCACGCGCTCGGCCGGCTCCTTCACCACCGAGGCCAGCGCATCCAGGACTTTCGCCAGCCCGGCCCACTGCTCGCCGGCGCGGTGCAGGCGCTGCAGGGCCCGGAGGGCGTCGACGTTGGTGGGGTCAATGGCCAGCAGGGCTTCGAGGTGCACCACGGCACCGGCCCGGTCATCCAGCTTCTTCTCCTGCACGTCCGCCAGCTCCCGCAGCAGGGCGGCACGGACGGGCCCGGCCTCGGCCTGGCCCACCAGTTCCTTCAGGACGGTGGCGAAGCCGTCCATGGCGTCGGCGTCCTCGGCGGCGCGCCGGGCGGCCGAACGCAGCCCGGCGTCACCCGGGGCAAGGCGCAGGGCGCGGGACAGCGCCGCGAAGGCGAGCTCCGGCTGACGCAGGTGGTGCAGGTGGACGTGCGCCGCCTGCTGGAGCGCCAGCACGCGCTCCATGGGGTCCTTCGTCAGGTCGGCGACGACGTCGAGCACCCCCACCAGCTTCCGGTGCTCCTTGACCGCCTCGTACGCCGCGACGAGGGCGCGGGCAGCCTCCTCCCGGCGCTCGGGCTCCTCCAGAAGCCCCTCCAGCGCAGCCAGTGCCTCGGCGTCGGTGGGCTTCTTGTGGAGGATGCTCGCGTATCTCTTGACGGCATCGGCACCGCTGGCCAAGCGCACCTCCGGGGTTCCTGCGGGCGGAGCCGCCTCGGGCTGCAGCGGCGGGGCGCCCGGGGATGGCGGGGAGGATGGTAGCAGATGCGACCCCTCCGCTCCGGTATCCGGCGGCGCCAGGCGAAAAGGGGCCGGGGTGGGGGGGCCCGGGCGGGACGTCCAGACGGGAGCCGCCGGCGTGGCGTCCAGGGAGGCCCCCGCCGGGGGCAGCAGCTGGACGGAGGCAGCGCGCGCCCCGGAGGAGGCGGCGGCGGCGCCTTGGGGGGGGGTGCGCTCCGGACGCACCAGGCTCCCCATCCACGTCCGCAGCGAGGCGGCCTCCCGGGACCGGCCGGTGGCCTGCAGGCGCTCCGCCAGGCCGGCGTAAGCCGAGAGTGCCTCGGCAGTGCCGCCACTCTCCAAAAGCAGCTCGGCCGCCAGGCTGACCGCATCCGCCCGGCCGGGGTCCGCGGCCGTGGCGCGCCGGAAGTCGGCCAGGGCCCCCGGCCCGTCCCGCAGGCGGCTCAGCCGCAGCGTCCCCGCCCGCACCCACAGTTCGGCCTGCGCGGCCGCGTCGGTGGCGTCCTTCGCCATATGTTCCAGGACGCTGGCGAAGCCGGACCAGTCCTCGCTGCGCTCGGCCATGCGCTCGAGGAAGAGGAGGGCCCCGGGCATGGCGGGCCACAGGACGAAGCAGCGGTCCAGCGCTTCCTTCACCCTTGGCGCGCCACCCGGGTCGTACCAGGAGAAGAGACGGGCGACGGCGAGGGACAGCTCGGCCGCGTGGGCTGCTTCCTGCTCGGCCAGGGAGGCGGCCCACAGCGCGGTCGCGCGCTCCCGCCAGCCCGCGTCCAGCGAAGCCAGTGCCTCGGCGACGGCGCGCGTTCTGGGGTTGTCCGGGCTGAGTTGCCCTGCCCAGTGCAGCGCCGAGCGGGCCAGCTGGTGTTCTGTCGGGTCGTCCACCAGCGCCTCGGCCAGCGCCAGGTAGGCGTCGGCCAGGCCCACGCCGCCCCGCTGCTCGCGCTCGCGCTCCAGCGAGGCGAAGACGGCGCCGAAACGGCGCTCGACAAAAAGTTCCCGCCGCAGCTGCTGCGGCAGCGCGGTGTCCTCCGGGTCTGCTCGCGCCGCCAGCTGGAAGCAAAGGATGGCGCGGTCACGCCGGCCCAGCTTCTCGCCGTAGACTTCGGCTGCCTCGAGGAAGAAGGCGGCGGCGGCGGACCCGCGCGTCCGGCCGGCGCGCTGCAGCAGCGCCTCGGCCTCCTCCTCAAAGGATTGCTGAGCGCGGGAGGTGGGCTCCATCGTGGGCGGGTGCGTAGGCGCGCCAGGCGTGACAGTCCCGGGCCCCGCGGTGGGCCTGACTGGGCCGGCGCGGGCAGCACAGGAAGTCTACCGTCCGCAGATTTGGCTAATCAAACCGCGGCGGGCCTTCCTCGCCAGCGGTTCGAGACCCCGGGGTGACGCACCTGCGCGCACCTCAGCGGACAGGACGGCCGTCGCTGGCCGACAGCAGCGCTGGCGTAGCCGTCTCACGCCGCTGGTGGGGTGCCACCCGGTGCTTCCACCTCGGGTGCTACGTCGCCCTGCGCGTCCTGTGCCTCGTGGGCGTCTTCTGCGGGGGGCGGCGGCGGCTCAGAGGGAGGTGTAGCCTCGAGGCGCTCGGCGGCCGCGTCGTCCCCGGCGCGGCGGTACAGGCGGATGGCCTGGTCCCGGTGCCCGGAGGCCTCGGCGAAAGCGGCGGCCTTGGCGAAATCCCCCAGCGCTTCCACAAGCGGGTAGGCGCGGTCCTTGCGCCCGCCCTCCTCCCAGGCCTGTGCGGCCTCGGCCTTGCGACCGAGGAGGTCCAGCCAGCGCGCCTTGGGGCCCAGTTTCCCCTCCGCGGTGGCGGTGGCGAGTTCGGCCTCGCCCACCGCGCGCGCCTCGTCCTTCAGCTTCAGCTGTTCCAGGAAGCGGAAGGCCTTGGTGGCGGGAAGCGCCTTCAGCACCTCGACGGCCTCGGCGCGCCGGTTGCTCTGCACCAGCACCTGGGCTGCGCCCAGGCGGTCGCCCCGCTCCACCAGGCGCTGGACTTCCAGCGCCCGCACGCGCTCGGCGCCGGCGAGGTCGCGGGTCCGTTCGTACGCCTTGCGGGCCAGTCCCAGCTTCCCGGCCCGTTCCCAGGCGAGGGCGGCCTGGTCGAATTGCCGGGCCCTTTCGTACAGCTTGGCGACGTCGTCAAAGGCGTGGCCCTTGACGAGGAGCTCCATCAGCAGTTCCCACGCCTCGGCGCGCTCCAGCTGGGAGCGGGCCTCGGCCGCGGGCAGGGACTGGGCAAGCCGGCGGGCCGCCTCCATGTCCTTGGCGGCCAGCGCGGCGCGCAGCGCACCCTTCAAGTCTCCCCCCGCCTCGTACAGCCGCAGCGCCTCGGCCGGGGCGCCGTGCCTTTCGTACAGGTGGGCGGCGTCGCGGGTGCGGCCCCGGGCGGCCATGGCTTCCGCCTGGCCCTTCCAGTCGCCCGGGGCGACGGGAGGCAGCGGCGCGGAGACGCTGCGCGGGGCCCGGTCCTCGCGGACTTTGCGGCCTCTCTCCACAGGCTTTCGCGGCCCGGCCGGGGGACGGGTACCCTCGGGCTTGGCGACGGGCGCCTCGGCGTGGGCAATTTCCTCCGCGGAGGGCGTCCTCCCCGCGGCGGCGAAAGCGCCCTCGGCGCGCTCCGCCTCGTGCACGGCAAGCCAGGCCAGCCCCACCCGGTACAGGACGTCGGCGTGGCGCTGCGCGGGGGTGGGCGCGGGGGCCGCCGGCGCGGCGGGGGCGGCCGGGGTTTCCACGGCTACCGCGGCAGCGGCCTCGGGCGCGGAGGCGTCCTGCGCAGGGGTGGCCTCCGCGGGCGCGCTCGTCTCGGCCGGCGGCGTGGACTCGAGGCCTTCTGCGTCGGCCGGCGCCTCCGCGGACGCTGCGGCCTCGGCCTCTACCGCTTCGGGGGCGGGGGTGGACTCGGCGGCGGGGGCCTCGGCCGGCGTCGCCTCCCCGGCCGGCTTGGGCTGGCGGCTCACCCGCAGCAGCGTGGTGATGAGGCGGCCACGGGCGTTCGGGTCCAGCTCCGCCAGGGCCCGGACGCGCAGCGCCCGCAGCTGACGCACCACCTCGTCCAGGGGCTTCAGCTGCCCTTCGAGGTCTCCCTTGCCGAGGGCCTTCTCGACGTTGGACAGCTCGACGACGACGCGGTGGCCGCCCGAGGCGGGGGCATGCTCATCCCGCCGGCCCTTGCCGCCCGGCCGTCCGTCACGCCCGCGGCCGCCGCGGTCTCGCTCCCCGCCGCCGCGCGGGCCCCTGCCTGGACCCTGTGGAACCTGAGTGTTCACTTCCCTGCCCTCGTTTCAACAGCAAAGGGGGCAGCACATAGCAGCCTCGGGCCGCCGAGGGCCAGCCTGGCGCACTTTCCGGCGACAGCCACGGGACGCGGGGGGCGCCCCGCACCGTTTTAGAAGGCGTAGCGGATGTTGGGCGTCACCATGAAGCCCCACTCGTTGCTTTTTCCGAGGTAGGTGCCGTCGACTTCCAGGCCGATGGAGAAGTGGCGCAGGTGGGTGTAGTACTGCACGCCCAGGCCGGCGAAGGCGTAGAAGGCCGAGTAGCTGCTGGTGGCCGGCGTCGGGGTGAAGAGGGCCTGGGGCTGGAAGAAGGCCCAGCCGGCGCCCGCCTTCACGTACAGCCAGGTGCGCTGCACGCCCTGGCCGTCGGCGAAGCCGATGGCGTTGAAGCGCACCGCCAGGCCGGGGATGAGCTGGGTGAAGGCGCCCGAGGCCACCCCGTTGGAGAAGCCGATGTACTCCGAGCCGGCGCCGTAGGCGGCGAAGGCCCCGAAAAGGCTGACGGTGAAGTAGCGGCCGATGTCGTAGCCCGCCTCCAGCCGCAGCATGAGTCCCCAGGAGGAGGGGGACGGCGTGCCGGGCGCGGCCGGCAGGCCGCCCAGGAAGGAGACCCCGACGTCGGCCCCCAGGTAGAAGCCGCGCTCCACCTCGTCGACCGGCGCTTCCTTCTCGAGGAGGGGCGCCGCGCCGGGGGCCTGGCTCTGGGCCAGGGCGAGGGCCGGGGCAATCGCTCCGAGCAGCGCCACACCGAGGAGCAGCGTTCGACGCATCCGGACCTCTCTCACCGGCTCAGGCCCCCGGTTCCTTGAAGACGAACGGGTACGTCACCACCGCCACGCCGCCCCCCTTGGGCTTGGGGAACACCCAGGTGAGCACCCGGCCGGCGACGCAGGTGTCGAGCTCGTTGTTTCCGGTGGTGGTCTGGACGACCACCGAGGAGGACACGGTGCCCTGCTCCGTCACCACCCACTTCACGGCCACCTTTCCGGACAGCTTCGGATTCTTGGTGAGCTGCACCTCGTAGCAGTACCGCAGCTGGTCGATGTGGCTGCGGACCACGCGGCGGATGAGCTCGCGGTCGATGGAACCGGTAATTTCGGGCTCGCTCGCCGCGATGGCGATGTCGGCCGTCTTCTTTCCACCCAGGCCCACGCCGGTGCCGTAGCTGCCCTGCCCGCCCGCCACGCCCTTGGTGCCCACCGCACCGATGCCCAGCGTGTTGCCGGTGCCGCCCCCGCCGCCACCCGCGCCCTTCAGCCCCATGCCTCCCAGGCCGCCCGCATCCCCGACGGTGGTGCCCTTGATGCCGCCGAGGGCCGCCTGCAGCGCGCCACCGAGGCCGGCGGTGCCGAAGAGGGTGGCCATGCCGTTGGGGCCCTTGCCGCCAAAAATCTTCTGCGCAATCAGCCGCGCCTGGTCCTTGCTGTTCGGGTCGATGGCCTTGGGCGCGGACTTGGTGTTGCGCTGCGGCGCGTCGCGCTTGCCCGACTTGCCTTCGTCGCCCTTGTAGGCGGCGGTGCCTTGGGCCCCGGCTTCCTTGGACCGGTTGAGCTGCTGGATGAGCGGGTTCTTCTGCATCTCCGGCGGCTTGATGAGCAGCTTGGTCAGCACCGCGTTGTTGGCCGACAACTCATCGGCATACTCGTCGCCCGCGGCAGCCCGGTTGAGGGTGGCCACCAGGCCGATGGCGCCGAGGAAGAAGACGAGGAGGAAGATGTTGAGGGAGGTCCAGTCGACGCGCTGCGACCAGGGGACGGCCACCTTCTCCGGCACCGACTGGAAGCACACGTCGAGGACGAGGCGGCCCACCTGCACCCGGGCCACGTCGGAGACGTCCAGGGGGATGGCGAAGGCCTCTCCGTCGCGCTGGGCCATCCCCTGCTCCGGGGTGCGGGACAGCGGCACCACCTGGCCCTTGCGCTCGAGCTCCCCGGCCATCTTCCCGCCGAAGCGCAGGACGAAGTTCTGCCCGTCGCCCTTCACAATCTCGAAGGGGTCGACCGGGAGCGAGGCCTCGCCGACGTCGAAGGTGGCCGCCGACGCGCTGCCCACCGTGGTGGCGCCCTTGAAGCCCGGGGCCAGGTACTGCTCGCCGAGAATCTGGTCCCCCCAGCGCAGCCGCAACTCCAGCCCCTGCGGGCCGGTCCCCGGACGCCCGGCCGCCTGCAGCCGGGCGTCGGCGTGCAGCGTGCGCTGGGGCCGTGGGGCCCTGCGGGCTACCGGGGCCGCGGGGGCCACCGGCGCGGCCGGGGGCGGCGCGGGAACGGGCCTGCGCACCTCCACCGGCTCCACCACCGGGGGCTGCACGTAGGACTGGGCCGGGACGGGCGCGGACTGCGCCAGCGTGGCGGCAGCGGTGGCACGGGCCACGTCCGCACTCGGGGCAGCGGCCGGCCGGGGGGCGGGCGGGACGGCCGCGGGGGCGGGCGCCTGGGTGGGGGTCTCGACGCGGATGGTGGTGTTGCCGAGGCGAATCTCGTCGCCGAAGGCGATGACGCCCTTGTTCACCCGCTTGCCGTTGACGTACGTCCCCTCGACGCTGCCCATGTCGATGATGGACAGCCGGCCATCGGGCGTCACTTCAATGACGGAGTGGATGCGCGAGACCTTGTCGTCGTCCAGGCACAGGTGCGCCGAGGCGAGTCGACCAATCTTGATGATGTCGCGGTCGTAGTCGCGCGAGGCCACCAAGGCGCCGCTCTTGAAGACCTTGAGGGTGAGGGGGACGGGCACGGCTCGGGCCTCTCTAGAGCTCGTCCACCGACTGCATCACCTTCTCGTGAAACTCTTCGCGGATTTTAATCAGGTTCGAGTGCCTCACCTTCGCCGCGGTGTCGATGTACTCGCCGTCGGGACGGGTCAGGTCGCCCTGGATGGTCTCGTCCTCGAAGTTGATGACGGTCTGCTTGGACGCCGCGGCCGCGCCGGTGGAGGCCGGTTCAGCCGTCTTCGACTCTTGCGCCGCGGCGGTGCCGCCGACGCCGAGCGCAAGGACCAGGAGCCAATGCCTCATGCAGCTCCCCATGCTACCCCAAGAAGTTCCAGCCTGCGCAAAGCGCCGCCCCCTACCTTGTCTCCCCAGGTGGACGACCCTGGCCACATGAGCCTACACAGGTCCCTGGCCGGTGGGGAGCCCTGTGGGGCGCTAGGGATGGGCCGCCGGCGCCGGGGTGGGCTTGGGGGCCGCCGGCGCCGGGGTGGGCTTGGGGGCCGCAGGCGCGGCCGGGGCGGGCATTCGGGCCTGCTCCTCCACCTTCTGCGCCTCGGCCTTGGCGCGCACCATCTGCTCGGCTTCCCGGCGCAGCGCCGGCAGGGGGGAGTTGTCGGGCACCGCCTGCTCGCCGCCCAGCACCTCCACATAGCGCTTGTACTGTTCCAGGGCCCGGTCCGGCGCTCCCTTCATGCGCTGCAGGCAGATGCCGCGGTCGAGGTACACCGCCGCCAGCCGGCCATTCAGCTTCTCCGCCGCGTCGTACGCCAGAAGGGCCTTGTCCGGCTGGCCGAGGCCCTTGTACGCGACGCCTAGGGCGAGCTGTACCTCCGCCGTGCCGCCGCCCGACTCCACCAGCCGGCGCAGCAGACTCTCGGCCAGCGCGTAGTCCTGCTCGGCGAGCGCCACCCGTGAGAGTTCCACCAGGGCGGGGCGGTCGTCCGCCTTCAGCTCGAGGGCCTTCTTGAATTGCACCGCCGCCTGGTCCGGCTGGCCCTCGGCCAGCGCGACCTGCCCGAGAAGGACGTACAGGCCGGCATTCTTCTCCTCAATCTTCAGCGCGCGCAGCCCCACCAGCCGGGCCAGCGCGTACTGCTTGCGGTCGAGGTCGCTGCGCATCATGACCTTGTAGGCGGCCACATTCTTCGGGTCGCGGATGAGTGCCTGCCGGCAGTACTCGAGGCAGCGGTCGTGGTCGCTGCTCAGCCGGTACAGGTCGGCCAGCGCGACGCGGGCGCCCGAATCATCCGGAAACTTCTGGGCGATGTCGTTCCACTGGGCCATGGCCGAGGGGACATCGCCCTGCTCGGCCGTCATGCGCGCCAGGGCCTCGGCGGCCACCTTGAGGGAGGGCTTCTTGTCCAGCGCCGAGCGGTAGAGGAGGAAGGCCTGCTCGCGCTTGCCCCGGCGCTCGGCCAGCACCGCGAGGTTGAAGTCGGCCTCGGCCAGGCGCGGGTCGGCCACCCGGGCGGCGTCGTACTGCCGCTCGAGTGCGGCGTTGTCCGGAGCGGCGGCCTTGGACTGCGCCGCGGCGCTCTGGTTGGCGCTGTCGAAGAGGGCCAGGGCGCGGCTGCTCAGCCCGCCATCGGGCTGCGGCTCCACCGCCGCCGGCGCGGTGGCTTTCACCGGCGCCGGGGCAGCCTCGGGCGCGCTGGCGCCCGAGGTGGCGCAGCCGGAGAGGCCGAGCAGCGTCAGCACGGCGCTGAGCAACAGGGGCAAGCGGGGGCAGCACCTCATTGGGGCTCCTCCGGCTCGCGCTCGGTGCTCTTCGGGGCCGGCGCCACCAGCGGGGCGGGCGCGGGCCGCGCCTCGCGCGGCGCCTGGCCCGGCTTGAGGTCCGTCGTGTCGTCCTGCCGCACGGCGCCGGCGGGCAAGGCGGCCGTCTTCTGCGCGGGGCGCGCGGTGGGGAAGCCGGCGTGCGGGCCCTTCAGCACCACCCCCGGCGTCACCGGCTGCACCTGGACGAGGAGGGCCGGTAGGCGCACCGGTGCGGGCGGGAGGGTGAGCGCCACCAACTCCTCCGGCATGGGAGGGAACTGGTCCGGCTTGTAGGTGGAGCGCAGCAGCTTCAGGCTGCGCACCGAGCAGGCGTTGGAGATGCCCAGCTCGCGACTCTTCGCCACGGCGGTGGCGAAGGCGGCGCCGGCCTTCTCCTTCACCGGGTCGGCCTGCTGGGCGAGCTGGTCCTTGAGGGCCTCCTGCGCCTCGGGGGGGAGGAACTTGGGGGCCGGGGCGTTGGCGATGCTCTCGGCCATGTTTTCGTAGGCGAGGCCGATTTTCTCCAGCGCGCAGATGGCCGGGCCGCCGGCCTTGAAGTTGACGGTGGCGGTGTACAGCCGGTTGATTTCCTCCAGCGCGCGCGTCTTCACCCCCAAGGAATCCTTGAACTCGCGCGTCGGGTCCGGGGCGCGGCCCCAGCGCAGCTTCAGCCGGGTGAAGTACTCGAATTGTTCCTCGTTCTTCCACAGCGAGGCGCGCGCCACGGCTTCCAGGGCCGGGGGTTCCAGGGGCCCCTTCAGCCGGGCGGGCAGCTTGTCGTAGTAGTCCAGCACTTCCTTGTTGGTGCGGGCCAGGCCGCGGCTGTCCTTGAGTTTCGTCTCGTAGAGGAGCTGCACCCGCGCCTCGGTGGCCAGCACCTTGTTCGGGTCGCGCTGGTTGTCGCGGATGCGCTGGGCGAGGAAGGACAGGGCCTTCTGGTACTGGCCGGTCCGTTCATAGAGGTCGGCGATGGAGAGGCTGACCGCGTCGGCGTCTTTGGCGTTTGGAAACAGCTCCAGGTACAGCTCGCGGTCGCGGAGGCTGGCCTTCAGCTGCTGCAGCCCTTCCCGGTAGACGGCGGCGTTGAAGAGCGCAATCTGCGCCTTCGACTCCTCCCACACCGGGCCACTCTTGGGCGGCGGCTCGGCGACGGCGACCTTGGACTTCTTCCCCTTCTTGTTGTTGCTGTGGGCGGACTTCTTCGGCGCCGGCGCTACCCCACGGCTGGACTGGTAGCCCTGGACATAGGCCTCGTAGGCATCGGCCGCCCGCTCGAAGTCGCCGATGGACTCATAGCCCTCGGCGTTGGCCCAGATGCACAAGGGGACGAGCGGACTCTTCGGGTAATTCTTGAAGAGACGCTCGCGCGTCTCGAGCGCCTTCTCAAACAGGTGGGCTTTGAAGAAGTCGACACTGGCGTTGTAGAGCGCCTTGTCGGCAATCTCCGTCCGGGGGAAGTCCTTGACGAAGGAGAGGTAGGCCTCGGCGGCCTGGGCGTACTCGCCCTTCTGCTCGAGCTGGGCGACCAGCTTGAAGGAGGACTGCTCAATAATCTTCGACAGGTCCTCGCGGAACTTCCCGGTGGCGAGCTTGTCGTTGGCGTAGAAGCGGCGCGCCCACTCGTTCACCTTCTGGTAGTTGCCGAGGCCGTTGTAGGAGTCCAGCACCAGGTTGGCGGCGATTTCCCCGGCGCGGTCCCCGTTGTCGAACTTGTAGTCCGGGTACTTGAGGGCAATCTCGCTGAAGCGGAGCACCGCCTCGTCGTAGCGGTGGTACTCGTAATAAATGCGGGCCGCCTTGTAGGCCACCTCCACCCGCTTCTCGCCGTTGGGGAGGTATTTGAGGTAGCGCTCGGCGGCGTCGAGCAGCTCCTTCTTCACCGGCGGGATGGTGAGCTTCTTGCTGAGGTCGGTGCTGGACTCGCCTTTGAGTTCGCCGCGCTCCTCGGCGCGCTTGACCACCTCGTCCCAGGCGTAGACCGAGTCATAGGCGGCCAGCGGCAGCCACTTGCCCGGCTTCTCCGGCTTCACCTTCCAGGCGCCCGAGGCGTCCTTCTCCCCGTCCATGCGCCGCGCGTCCTGCTTCACCACCTCGGTGTACTGGACCGCGGCCTTGTCATAGCGGCGCAGGTTGTCGTGCAGCAGCTCGGCCCAGAAGAACCGCATGGTGTAGGCCTTGGGGTTGTCCGGGAAGAGCGCCAGGTAGTCGCCGTACACCTCGTCGGTGGCGGCGAAGGTCTCGTCGTCGCGCGTCTTCTTCCCCTCGTTGTGCCAGTTGACGGCCAGCAGCGAGAGGATGGCCTCCGACTGCTTCTTCGCGTCGGCCAGCACCTTCTTGTCGGCGTCGGTCTTGACGTTGCCGCTCTTCTCGACGTCCCCGATGATTTTGACCAGCCGCCGCACCTGCATGACGGTGGCCTTCTTGTTTCCCTCGCGCAGCACGCAGTCGACAATCTTCGCCTGGAAGCCGGGGGCCTCCGGGCTGAGCGGGCGCTCGTTGATGAGGTTGAGGTAGGCCAGCGCCGCGTACCGGTCGTTGCCGTTGTCGTAATAGAGGTTGGCCAGCGTCTTGGACATCTCCCACAGGTCGTCGGGATTGTGGGCCACCTCGGAGAAGACGGCGTGCGACTGGTCCGGCGTCCCGCCCGAGCGTTCATAGGCGCGCACGAAGTCCCGCCGGGCCTCGCGGATGAGCGCCGACTTGCCCTTGGCGCCGCCCACCTTCTCCAGCGCGCTCGCCCCGGAGAATTCCCCGTAGAGGACGACCGCCTTCCACAGGTCCATCGCCTTCGTGTACTGGGTGAGGTTGAAGTAGCACCAGCCCTCCTTGTAGAGGGCGAAGGCGTAGACGTTGCTGTCGACGTAAGACGCGGCCTTCTTGTAGTTCTCGAGGGCCTTGGTGAGGAACTCGCGCTTGGCCCGGCTGTTGTTGAAGTAGTACTCGCCGAAGGCGAGGTAGGCGTCCGGCAGGTACTTGCTCTTGGGGTACTTCTCGACCAGCCGGTTGTAGGCAACCAGTGCCTTGCGCTCCTCGCCGAGCTCCATCAGGTTGTAGCCGAGGAAGTACAGCACCTCGTCGGTGCGTTCGAAGTCCTTGTAGCGCTGGACAATCTCCGTGTAGGTGTCGATGGCTTTCTTGGCGTAGACGTCGCGCTGGCCGTTGAGTTGTTCCTTCTGCGCGCGCGCCTGGGCCTCGGCCGCCTTGTCCTTGGCCGCCAGGGCACGGATGAGGTCATCGTCCTTGCGGCTGGCCTCGAAGAAGTAGTACCGGGATTCCTCCCAGTAGAGGTCGGCCAGCCGGAAGAGGAGGCTCGGCTGCTCCTTCTGGTCAGGGGACAGCTCGATAATCCGCTTCAGTGACTCAATCTGCTCGCGCCGCTTGTCGGCCACCTGGAGCTCGATGCCCAGCCGGAACTCGTCGTACTGCATGGGTGCGCCCGCGGTCTCCTGCTTCTGGCGGGTGATGTCCCCGGCGAGCGAGCTGTCGACGTCGGTGCTCGTCTTCTTGCTGAGCGCAGGCGCCTCCTTGGCCTGCGCCAAGGCCGAGTTGGAGAGAAGAAGGAGGAGGAGAGCGAGCGGACGGCGCATGCGGACCTTGAGCGCAAGGCGGCCCGCTGTCGGGCGGCCGGGCAAACCGTTGACTGGCCTGGAAATTTTACCGAGTTGGACCACGAATCATCCACACAAGCACACCGGCCCGTCAACGTTCCCGCCAGCGGGCAGGGAGCACCCGGGATGAGTCTGTTGCCGCCACAGGCAAGCTTTGCAGAGGTGGTGCAGGAGGCCTTCCTCCGCTTGCGGGGCAAGGGGCTGATGCTGGGGGCGCTGGACACCGAGCTCCTGCGGGCCTGGGCCGAGACGGGCGCCCCGGCGGAGGTGGTGGTGCGGGGGCTGGAGGCCGCTGCCGCGCGGACGGCCTGGGACGCCCGGCCGGGGGAGACCGGCCCGCGCACCCTGCGGGCCTGCCGTCCGGAGGTGGAGAGCGAGATTGAGCGCTACCGCGCGCGCCACTTGGGGGCCGGCGCGCCGTTACGCGAAGTCACTGGACAACTCCTCGCAGAGCTGCGTGCGCTGGCGCTGGCGCGACCTCGCTTCGCGAAAGTTGTGGAACGCCTGTGGGCAGCCGGCGTGCTCGAGCGCGCAAGCCCGCGAGATGCGGTCGTCGCCGCGCTGGTTCGTGAAATGCCGTTTGCAGAGCGACTTACGCTATTGCGCGAGCAGCGCCGTCAAATGGTAGAGGAAGCGTCACCCCGCGCTCGTAGCATCCTGCGTCGACGCCTCCGCGCCGCCTTCGCAGCAAGCGAGTTCGGGCTGCAGGCGCTGTCGCTAGGGAGCTGAAACAGACACCGATGGAAGCCGTCGTCTCCAAGAGTCCGAGCGTGTGTGAGGAGTGCCGGGGCCGCTACTACCGGCTTTCGACGACGGCGGACCGGGCTCTGGCCCGAGTCTGCAGCTGCATGGCGACGTGCGCCCACTGCGGCGGCCAAGGCTACGTCCTCACCGTGCGCGAGGAGACCTTCAGCCAGAAGGTGGGCCCGCGGCGCTACGAGGCGGTCACCCCCTGCATCTGCCGGGTGCTGCGCAGCCGGGTGGAGGCCTTCAACCATGTGGGCATCCCGGGCGTGCTGGCCCGCGCCGGCTTCGACAACTACCTGCCCTTCCACGAGGCGCACGACGCCGCGAAGCAGGCCGCCACCCGCTTCGCCTTCGGCTACCGCCGGGGGGCGCCCAGCCGGGGCTTCATCATCAGCGGCCCGGTGGGCAGCGGGAAGACCCACCTGTTAACCGCGGCCCTGGCCCACCTGGTGCTAGAGGTGGGCATCCACGCCCGCTACCTGGAAATCTCGCTCCTCTTCGCCGACATCCGGCGCGGCTTCCAGGAAGGCAAGAGCGGCGGGGAGATTATTGGGCCGCTCTCGGAGGTGGACGTGCTGGCCATCGATGAGCTGGGCCGCGGCCGGGGGAGCCCGTTCGAGATGGAGACCCTGGATGAGCTGATTGCCCGCCGCTACAACGCCGGGCGCACCACCCTGTTCGCCACCAACTACTCGCTCGAGCCCGAGCGCAAGTCGCGCGCCCACCCCCGGAGCGGCTACCGGTCCACCGCCGAGGAGGCGGCCCTGCCACGCGACACGGAACTGCTGCGGGACCGCGTCGGCGAGCGCATCTACAGCCGGCTGTGCGAGATGTGCGAATTCGTCAGCCTGCCGCCCGAGACGCCCGACCACCGCCGGACGCGCCAGGAGCTGCACCCGCGGGCGAGCAAGCCGCGCGCCGTCGGCCACTGAAGCGCAGCGCCCCGTTTCCGCTTTTCAGCCGGCCGTCAGCTGGTGCAGCGCGCGCGTCAGGGCCTCCAGCGCGCCCGCCGGCACCAGCAGACTGACCTGCAACGGCCCGGTGTGCACGGCGTGCACCGGCACGCCCAGGCTGGCCGCCGTCGTCAGCGCCTGTTCCAGAAGCCGCGGCTCCGTGCCCACCCCCGCCCCCACCACTGTTACCGTCCCGAGGCCCGGCACTTCCCGCACCGTCTGCGCGAAGGCCTGGGCTACGGCCGCGCGCAGCGCCTGCTGGCCGTGGACGTCGGCCAGGGGCAACGCCACCAGCACCTCCGCCGGCGGGCCTTCCCCCCCCTGCCCCAGGACGAAGCGGGTGCGCACCTGGCGTTCCGCCAAGAAGTCGAGGAGGGAGGCCAAGGCCCCGGTGCGCGTGGCCAGCACCCAGAGGTCCGCGTCGGAGGCCACCGCCGTCACCGGGGGCTGCCCCGCGGCGATGCCCGGAATGCGCGTACCCGTCCCGGCCGCGTGCGCGTGCAGCGCGTGGATGACGATGGCATTGGCCTTCGCCCACTCCACCGCCTGCGCGTTCAGCACCCGGGCCCCGGCCGAGGCGAGCTCCTGCATCTCGTCGTAGCCAAGGCTTTGCAGCTTGCGCGCCTCGGGCACCAGGCGCGGGTCGGCCGAGAAGATGCCGTCCACGTCGGAGAAAATCTCGCAGGCCTCGGCCGAGAGGGCGGCCGCCAGCGCCACCGCGGTGGTGTCGGTGCCTCCGCGGCCCAGCGTCGTCACCTCGCGCTCGCGGGACACCCCCTGGTAGCCGGCCACAATCACCACCTTGTCGCGGGCGAGCTCCTCGAGGATGCGCACCGGGCGCACCTCTAGGATGCGGGCGGAGGCATGGGACTCATCGGTGATGATGCCGCTCTGGCTGCCGGTGAAGCTGATGGCCGGGACGCCCAGTTCCTGCAGCGCCATGGACAGAAGCGCCACGCTGATGCGCTCGCCACAGGTGAGGAGCATGTCGAGCTCACGCCGTGGCGGGTCCGCCGACATCTGCTTGGCGAGCTCGAGCAACTCATCGGTAGTGTCGCCCATGGCCGACACCACCACCACCAGCTGGTGTCCCTCAGCCCGCCGGGCCCGCACCCGGGCCGCGACGCGGCGGATGCGGGCGACGTCCGCGACGGAGGAGCCACCGTATTTCTGGACGATGATGGACATGCCTTCCCCAGGGGGGCCCGTGCAGGTTTCGGGCCTTTAGCATGACGACCGGGGTTGACAGGCCCGGCGGCACGGCTATGAAGCCCGCCGCTTGAGCGCGAGCGCCCCAGCGGAGGCCGGAGTCGACCCATGTCGATGATTGAGGTGAGTCACCTCACCAAGCGCTACCGCGAGCGCATCGCGGTCGATGACCTGACTTTCAGCGTCGCCCAAGGAGAGATTCTCGGCTTCCTCGGCCCCAACGGCGCCGGGAAGACCACCACCATGCGCGTGCTGACGGGCTTCCTGCCCGCCTCCTCGGGCCTGGTGAAGGTGGCCGGCCACGACGTCTTCGAGGAGCCACTGGCGGTGAAGCGCCAGATTGGGTACTTGCCCGAGACGCCGCCGCTGTACCCGGAGATGACGGTGCGCGGCTATTTGCGCTTCGTGGCCACGCTGCGGGGCGTTGGCCGCGGCCAGCTGGCCGCGGAGCTGGACCGGGTATGCCAGGCCACCGGCACCACCCATGTGATGGGGCGTGTCATCCAGAACCTCTCCAAGGGCTTCCGCCAGCGCGTCGGCATCGCCCAGGCGCTGCTCGGCTCCCCCGCGGTGCTCATCCTCGATGAGCCCACCGAGGGCCTCGACCCCATCCAGCGGGCCGAGGTCCGCGAGTTGATTAAGGGCCTGGCCGGCCAGCACACCGTCATCCTCTCCACCCACATCCTGCCGGAGGTGGTGATGACGTGCGAGAAGGTCCTCATCCTGCACCAGGGCCGCCTGGTGGCCTTCGACACCCTGGCCGCCCTCGGCCAGGCGGAAGGCTCCGCCGAGTCGCTCGAGGAAACCTTTCTCCGGCTCACCCGGGCCGCCTGAAGGGGACTTCCATGCGCAACGCGCTCGCCATCGCCAAGAAGGAACTCACCCTCTACTTCACCACGCCGTGGGCCTACGTCGTCTTCACGGCGATGCTCGGCATCTCCTCCTTCTTCTTCGTGGCGCTGCTGCAGGACTTCCGCCAGGCCCACCTTCTGGCCCGGGCCTACGGCTGGGAGCGACTCGGCCCGGACTACGGGGCGTTCAAGAATCTCACCGACGGCGTGGTGGTGAATCTGTGGAACACCATCGCGGTCATCACCCTCTTCGTCGCGCCCTTCCTCACCATGCGCCTCTTCGCCGAGGAGCGCCGGAACCGGACGCTGGAGCTGCTCCTCACCCTGCCGGTGCGGCCGCGCGAGATTGTGCTGGGCAAGTTCCTCGGCGGGGTGGGCATCTGCTCGGCGGCCCTTGGCGTCACCATCATCTACCCCATCACCCTCGCCCTCTTCGGGGCGAGCGAGTCGGGCCGGGCCCTGGAGTGGAGCACGGTGCTGCTCGGCTATGCCGGGCTCCTCTTGTGGGGCGCCACCTGCATCGCCATCGGCATGTTCGTCTCCGCCCTCACCGAGTCGCAGATGCTGGCCGCCATCCTCACCTTCGCCGTGGCGCTGGTGTGGTGGCTGCTCCAGGGGGTGGTGGTTCAGGCGGAGGAGCCGTGGCGCTCCATCGGCACGCACCTGGCTTTCAGCGCCGAGCTGTCGCCGCTGCTCCGCGGGGTTCTGGACCTCAAGTCGGTGGTCTTCTTCCTGTCGGTCATCTTCTTCGCGCTCGTGCTCACCGACCGCGCAGTGGAAGCGCAGCGCTGGACGTGAGGCCTGCATGAGCAAGGCAACCCTCGGCAAGGTTCTCGGTGCGCTCGGGCTGGTCTCGCTGCTGTCCGCGCCGTACACCTACTTCATCACCGGCTCGGGCCCCCTCACCGGCATCAAGGGACTGGTCGGTCTCGCCCTGATTGGGGCCTACTTCGCCACCAACCTCGGCCAGCTCAACCAGTTCGCGAGCCGGCGGTCGACCTTCTACGTGGCCTCCTCGGCGCTGCTCGCCCTGGCCGTCCTGGCCGGGCTGGGGGCGGTCAACTACATCGCCGCGAAGAGGCACAAGAGTTGGGACCTGACGGCCAGGAAAATCTTCACCCTCGCCCCGCAGACGCGCAGTGCCCTGCACGCCCTGAAGGCGCCGGTGACGGCCTTCGTCTTCCTGCCGCCCACCGACGCGGACTACGGCTATGTCGACCGGCTCTTGGCCCGCTACCACGCGGAGGCGCTGGACAGGTTCCTGGTCGTATTCAAGGACCCGCGCAAGTCGCCGGACCTGGCGGCGAAGTACCAGCTGCGCGAGGGGCAAACCACCATCGTCCTCAGCCGCGGCACGGGCGAGCAGGAGCAGCACACCACCGTCTCGGTCGCGCCGGTCCAGGGGGTGAGCGAGCAAGACGTCACCAACGCGCTCCTCAAGCTCGACCAGGTGGGTCAGCGCCACGTGTACTTCCTCAGCGGGCACGGCGAGTGGCCCCTGGACCCCTCCGCCGAAGGCGCGAGCCTGTCCGAGATGCGCAAGTCCCTCTTCCAGGAGGGCTACCAGCCGCTGGTGCTCAATCTCCTCGGCGGCAAGGGGGTGCCCCGGGACGCCGCGCTCCTGGTGGTGGCGGCAGCCCGCAGCAGGCTCAGCAAGCCGGAGCTCGACCAGCTCGGCGCCTACCTGGCCGAGGGCGGGCGGATGCTGCTCTTCGTCGACGCGCTCCTCGAACCGGGGCTGGAGCCCCTGCTCGCCCCCTACGGGGTGCGGGTGGACCCCGGCATTGTCGCCGACGAGGAGTACGGCGTGGGGAGCCCCTTCATCGTCGCCACCCACTTCTACGGGGACCATGAGATGGTACGCGACCTCTCCCGCCTTCAGGTGAACGTGGAATTCCCGACTTCCCGTGGCTTCACCCTTCTCCGGGAGGGCCTCCTTCCTGGCGTCCACACCGAGCCGGTGGTGGTGACGTCGAGCAGCGCCTGGGAGGAGCTGGAGCCCGCCAACGCGCCCCGGCGCTCGCCCGGGGAGCGCACGGGCAGCATCCCTTTGGTGGTGGCGGCGAGTCGCCCCATTGCAGAGTCCAAGGACCGGCGCACGCCGGACATGCGGCTGGTCGTCTTCGGCGACTCGGAGATTCTCCTCGACCCCAACTGGCGGGATGAGCCCAACCGCAACCTGGTCATGAACGCGGTGGCCTGGGCTTCTGGCAGCCCGGAGCAAATCACCATCCGCGCCCCGGACCGCGACGTCTCCAGCCTCGACCTCGACAGCCAGCGCCTCGGCCGCATCCGCTTCCTGGCCACGGACCTCCTGCCGCTGGCCCTGCTCGGGGCCGGCCTGGCGGTGTGGCTGACACGGCGGAACCAATGAAGGCCCGCAGCCGCACCCTGGTCGCCGGGCTGGTGGCGCTCTTCCTCGCCGCGGGTGCGGGGCTGTACGCCTACTTCGGCGTCCTCAAGAGCGACCAGAAGGCAGCCGCCGCCAAGGAGGCGAGCGAGCAGATGGTGGCCCCGGTGGAGGCGGCCGACGGGGGAACGGCGCTAGCGTGGGGGTGGTTGAAGACTCACTTCGTCCGCTACGACCGGCTGGTGGTGACGGCCCGGGGCGAGACGACCGAGCTCGGGCGCTTGCCCGATGGGGCGTGGGTCATCAGCCGTCCCTTCCGGACCCGGGCCGACGTGCACGCGTCCGAGGACATCATCTCCACCCTGCAGGCGCTGCGGCTCAACCGCACCATCGACGAGCGGCCGACGGACGAGGACCTGGCCGGCTACGGGCTGAAGCTCCCGCGCTTCTCCGTCACCGCCACCGCGGAGGGCGCGCCGTCCGTCACCCTCTTCGGCGGGGTGGAGAATTCCTTCGACGGCTCCGTCTACGTCCAGCGCGCGGGCGACGCGCACGTGTACGCGGTGGACGGCGCCACCCGCGCGGCCTTGGACAAGTCCACCGAGGAGCTGCGGGCCCGGGACGTCCTCGGGCCGCGAGACCTCGCGCTGCTCGGCATCCAGCTGAAGAGCGCCCGGCATGACTGGGCGCTGGCGCGCGAGCCGGAGCACCCCTGGGCCTTCCAGAAGCCTTCCGGCGTGCTGGCCGACGGCGGGGCCGTCTCCGGCTGGGTGGCCGGACTGGCCAAGCAGCGGGCGGTGAAATTCCTCGTCGACTCACCGGCCGAGCGCAAGCGCACCGGCGTGGAGAAGCCGGCCGTCGACGCCAGCTTCCGCCGCCAGGACGAGACGGTGCGGGTGCGGCTGGCCGCCGGGCCGTCCGACAGCGACCCGGCCTTCGTGCTGCGCGAGGACAGCTTCGGCACCACGCTGGCGGAGCTGCCCCGCACGGCGCTGGCCGCCCTGGACGTCCCCTCGGCGGAGCTCCGCGACCGGCGCGTCCTCATCTTCCAGCCGGCGGACGTGGAGCGCATCCGCTTTCTGCCCGAGGGGGGCGGCATGGCCCTGGTGCTGCAGCGGGAGGCCGGCGCGTCAGGCGCGGCGCCGCGGTGGCTGTTGGCCTCGCGCACGCCGCAGCCCGCCTCCGGTGCCAAGGTGGGGACGCTGCTGTACGCCCTGGCCAGCCTCAAGTGGCTGCCGCTGGAGGAGGCGGCACCGAAGGACCCGGGCCTCGGCGCCAACGCGCATACCGTCGTCCTCGAGGACGGCGCGGGCAAGGTGCTGGCGACGCTGGTGCTGGGAAAGACGGCGTCCCAAAAGGGGCCGACGGTGTGGACCCGCTCGGCCGCCGGCGAGGTGGTGCAGGTGGATTTGTCTCGACTTCCGGCCCTGCCCAGCCGGGCCGAGGACGTGCTGGACAACTCCCCCGACGCGCCCTCCCCGGACGCCTCCCACTGAGGGCCGGGCGCCTCCCCCCCCCCGGGTGACGAACCCCGGGGGGCCGGGCAGCCGTCCCCGGGGTGGGGGGGAACGGCCCGGCAGCCGAATCTTGACATCCGCGGTGCCCAGCCGTTATTCGCCCGCTTTCCCGCGGCTTTGGAAGTCTGGAGGAAGTTTCATGGCACGCGTCACCGTCGAGGACTGTCTGCCTCTGGTGGACAACCGCTTCGCCCTGGTGCTGCTTGGCGCCCGCCGGGCCCGGCAGCTCATGGCGGGCGCCCGTCCGGTGCTCGACATCTCGAAGAACAAGCCGCCCGTCCTCGCCCTGCGCGAGGTGGCCACCGGGAAGGTGAAGTTCGACCGGGACGTCCGCGAGACGCTGTCCGGTAAGTACGACCCGCCCAAGCCGGCCACCCTGTAGTCAGGGGTCCCCCCCCAAGGGGACAGTGCTTCTCAGGCCGCGGCGGAGGCTGCACCGAGGGAGACGACGCCGCGCCGGACGAGGTCCCGCAGCGTCTCCTCCACCTCGATGGGAGACTCATCCACCCGACTCAGCACCTCGCGCGGGCTGAGTTTCTCCTCGCACAGAAGGCGCGCCGTCTCGAGCCAATTCTTCGGGCCGTTCTGCGCATACACCCGGTAGAGGTCCAGGTTGACGTGGATGGCACCCGGGTTGACGAGGGCTCCGTCCCGCAGCTTCTCCGCATTCTCGTTCAGCAGGGTGGCCGCCCGGTCCAGAAGCTGCGCCACCGGCAGCATCAGCGTCTGGCGGGGGGCCGAATCCCCGGCCGTCCAACTGGCCTCGGCGCAGCGGCTGGCGACGAAGGCATTCAGGGCGCGCTCCCCCACCGCCTGGTGGCCGCCGGTCTGCGCCTGGGCGTGTACCCCGACGCCCCGGCGGAAGTGGACTTCATAGGTGGCAAAGCTGTCCCGGCCGCGCAGCCGGCCCGTCATGCCATGCCCCGACAGGGCGCGCAGCACCCAGCCGAGCCCCAGGGTCCCCACCGGCAGGGTGGACAGCTTGCCCGACGCCATCGCTGCGGCGGCCTGGGCGCGCGGGGTGAGCAGCTGCTTCACCGCCTCGGCCAGTGCGTCCAGCCGCAGCGTCTTCGGGAAGTAGGCCTGGGCGCCCGCGTCCAGGGCCCTGAGTTGCTCGCGGTAGTCGTCCTGGCAGCTGAGCAGCGCGAAGGGCACCTCGCGCGTGCGGTGGTCCTCGCGCAGCGCGGTGAGCAGCCCCCAGCCGTCCAGCTTGGGCATGTTGAGGTCGGCGATGATGAGGGCGAAGTCCCCGGCCAGCGCCGCCTCGAAGCCGGCCACGCCGTCGGCGGCGGTGGTCACGGTGTAGCCGAGACGCCGGAAGAACTGGGCAAACATCCGGCACAGCTCCGCGTCGTCGTCCACCAGCAGCACAGACCCCGGGCCACAGGCCACCGTCTGCTTCGCCTCCGCCGCCGGCGCTGGACGCTGACGGGCGACGGCCGGGGCCGCGGCCAACGGCACGGCGGCGCGGGCGTGCAGGACGCTCTTGAGCGGCGGGGCGCGGGGGGTGAGGGCCTCCGGCTCGACGAAGAGTTCCTCGCCCTCCAGGGCGTCGTCGCCGGCCGCCTCCTCCTCGACCTTCGGGCCGGCGGCGGTCGTGGTGGTCCGGGGCGTCTCACTTTCGACGAGGACGCCGGCCGTCAGCGGCGGCTCGTCCGCGGAGAAGCCGTCCAGCTCCACGTCGATGGCGAGGTCGACCTCGGAGGAGGCCTCCGCCGCCGGCGCGTCTGGCAATTCGATGACGAAGCCGGCGCCGTCGCCCTGCTGGCCACCCAGCTCGATGAAGGCCCAGGGCGTGCGCGGCAGGGCGAGCATGGCCCCGAGGGCCATCATCCCGGTGGCGGACTGGTGCCGGGCCCAGCGCAGCACGCCGTTGGCGAAGAAGGCCTGACTCTCATGGGGGTGGCCGGGGTTCACCTTGAGGGCGCCCGAACGCAGCGTCTGCTGGATGTGGTCCACCATCCGCGCCGCCTCGAAGCCCACCACCGTGCCGGAGCGCTCCGGCAGCTGCGCCAGCATCGCGCGCACGGCCGCCGGGTGCTCGAACCCGGAGAACGGCTCGTGCAGCAACCCCACCACGCCGCTGCGGGCCTGGGCGACGAGCGGTTCATCCACCGTGTTGAGGCAGAGGGCGAAGACGGGGAGGCGGGCCTGGGCCGGGTCGCGCAACAGCGACTGCAGCACGTCCACCAGCGGGCCGCTGCCCAGCTCCGCATGCACCAGCACCGCGTGCGGCCGCGCCGGCCGGAGGGCGGCCAGCAGCCGGCGGGCGTCCGGCACGGCGCGGAAGCGGAAGTCCGCACGGCGAAACGCCTCGGCCATCTCCCGGGCCAGCTTCGGCTCCGGCTCCACTGCGATGATGTCCAGGACGTCGCCCACTGCGCTGCCTCCGGGGCCGCTGCGGCCCGTTTCAGTGGGAAGCAAAGCAACCGCCGTGCCGGACCCTTCTCGACGGAAGAAGGCCCGTTGGCAGAGTGTCCGGCGACCCGGTCCACCCGTGGAGACGGCGCCATTCATTCGAGTTGAGAGGGGCGCCACAGGGGCGACACCCCAGGGAAGGGCGAAGCCGAGGGTGGGTGAAGGGTCACCCTGCGCGCTGAACCGCACCCCCCTGCCCCACCCACCCCCCCTTGGGAGGGGACGGCGCGCGCTCGGGCGGGCGGGAGGGGCCCTTCAGCTGCTGGCGAAGTGCTCGAGCTTGGCAGCCGCCCCCAGGCGGTAGGCGTAGCGCAGTACCTGAAGCAGCTGCTCGAGACGGCGCGCCGCGCACAGGGGCAGAAGGCGCGCGCAGAAGGCACGGGCCAGCCGGTTGGCCTCCCCGTAGCGGCGCCGTTCCAGTGTCGTCAGGCCGGCGCGCAGGTGCGTCTCGTCAAACAGCGTCCGGTGCAGCACGGCCGCCCAGCCCCCCCGGCCGCCGCTCCAGGCCCGCAGCAGCAGCAGGGCAAACTTGTCCACCTCCGCCTGGGCTTCCAGTTCCAGCAGGGACACCGGCCGCGAAAGTTCCGCGGAGCGCGCCAGGTAGAGGAAGTGGCTGACGCCTTCGGCCAGCTGGCAGAAGGGCCCGAGGGCGCCACTCGGGCACTCGGCAAGGACGTCCGGGGCGAGGTAAAGGCCCAGTTCCAGGCCCCCGTCCGCCTCGTGGACGAGGAGCGCCTCGGCCGAGGAGGTGTCCGCCCCCAGGGCCTGCGCCTGCTCGGCGTCGACCAGGAAGCCTGCCGCCCGGTGCGTGCAGCGCACGGCGTAGATGGCTTCCAGGTGGTCCTGGACCGCGTCGACCCAGGCCGGAGCCCCACCACTCAGTTCGGGAGCCCCCGCCGCCGCGGCAGCAGCCCCGCGTCGGCCAGCACGCCCTCCAGGGCGTCCCCGCCGCGCTCCGTCCAGGCTTCGTACACCTTCAGCATTCCGGAGGGAGAGCCACGGGCCAGCCCGCGGGCCGCGATGGCTTCCAGCACCGCCGCCAGCGCGCGGAACTTCCGGCCCAGCTCGCCGTACACCTCGCCGAAGCCCCCGCGGGCGAGGTCCGCCACCTGGCCATAGGCCGCGCCACCCATGTGGATGTAGTAGTCCGACCCCACCGCCGTCCGGTGCAGCGCGCCGGCGAAGAAGCCGGCCTTGTAGAGGGAGACGTCCCCCAGGCGGCGCAGCGTCCGGATGCGCGCGGCCCCCTCCTCCTGCATGGCGCGGCAGTACAGGACGGCGAGCGGCTCCTCGCCCCCTTCGTCCTTGGCGAAGAGGCGGTCGGCCGCGGCGAATTCCACGAGGAGATTCGCCAGGTACAGTTCGGTCAGCTCCGCCACGTCCACCCGGGCCTTCGCCAGCGCCTCATCGAGGAGGCCGCGGAAAAAGTCAGTCAGGGACTTGGCAGGAACCAGTTGTGACATCTGCTTCAGGACAAAAGGCTACCAAGGGCAGACGACGTCAGAAAGCACTGGCCCCAGGGATTTCGGGCAGTTGGACTGGCACTCGACGGTGGTGTTCGCCAGGGAACCCCCTGGCACTCCCCGCGCGCGACCGCTGAAGTTCCGCCCCTTGAGGTCGAAAACCTCCCACCTTCCAGGTAGTTACTGCCGTGTCCCGACGGCTTGACGTACCAAGGGTGGTGGTTATGTTGAAAGAGTCGTGGAGCTGGCAGTCTTACGTTGGGAGTGCTAATCCGCGCGCCAGTTCACAACCCCCAAGCGCGAGCCCAAGGCCACATAGAGCGGCCCACAGGGCTCAACAGAGGAAGGGACCAACCATGAAGATTCGTCCGCTGCAGGACCGGCTCATCGTCAAGCGGGTCGCCGAGGAGAACAAGACCAAGGGCGGCATCATCATCCCGGACAGTGCCAAGGAGAAGCCCCTCGAGGGCAAGGTCGTCGCCGTCGGCAACGGGAAAATCCTCGAGGACGGCAAGGTGCGCGCGCTCGACATCAAGGCCGGCGACACCATCCTCTTCAGCAAGTACGCCGGCACCGAAGTGAAGATTGAGGGCGAAGACCACCTCATCCTCCGCGAAGAGGACGTCCTCGGCGTCATTGAGAAGTAGTCCCCCCTTTTTCCAACCCAAAGAACTGAGAGAAACCGATGGCCAAAGACATCATCTTCGACACCCGCGCGCGTGAAGCCATCCTGCGCGGGGTCAACACCCTTGCCGACGCGGTGAAGGTCACCCTCGGGCCCAAGGGCCGCAACGTAGTCATCGAGAAGTCGTTCGGTTCCCCCACCATCACCAAGGACGGCGTGACGGTGGCGAAGGAAATCGAACTGGAGAACCGCTTCGAGAACATGGGCGCGCAGATGGTGAAGGAGGTGGCCAGCAAGACCTCCGACGTGGCCGGCGACGGCACCACCACCGCTACCGTGCTCGCCCAGGCCATCTACCGCGAGGGCGCGAAGCTGGTGGCCGCCGGGCACAACCCGATGGACATCAAGCGCGGCATCGACAAGGCAGTCATCCTGGTGACGGCCGACCTCAAGAAGCAGAGCAAGCCCACCAAGGGCAAGCAGGACATCGCGCAGGTCGGCACCATCTCTGCCAACGGCGATGCGACCATCGGGCAGATTATCGCCGACGCGATGGAGAAGGTCGGCAAGGAAGGCGTCATCACCGTCGAGGAGGCCAAGGGCCTGGAGACCACGCTCGACGTGGTGGAGGGCATGCAGTTCGACCGCGGCTA
>JADGRA010000010.1 GCA_017881265.1 Myxococcaceae bacterium
TCGGAGCCTGGCGCTTCGAATTTGGCGGGCGCAAGCCGGACGGGCGTCCCCAGGCCTGGAGCGGTAGGGCCGTTAGAGGTTGGAGGAGTCCTGGCGAGGTACTGAGTGTCCCCTGCGGACGCTACGCGTTCAGCAGTTCAAAGCGGGCCGTGAAGTGGCGCAGCTGCTTTGGCTGCCACGCGATGCGCAGCCCGCGTAGCTGGCCCCGGCGCGCCCAGACCTCCTCGAAGACCTCGATGAGGTAGTCGGCATGGGACTGCGTGTAGACCCGGCGCGGCATCGCCAGTCGCACGAGGTCCATCTCGGCGGGCTGCTCCGTTCCATCCGGCCGCAGGCCGAACATCACCGTGCCGATTTCACATGACCGGACGCCCCCCGTTTCGTACAGGGCGACCGCCAGCGCCTGCCCCGGGTATTGCAGGGGTGGCACGTGCGGAAGGAAGCGCCGCGCATCGACGAAGACGGCATGGCCGCCGACGGGCTGGACGATGGGGACACCGAGGGCCCTCAGCCGTTCGCCGATGTACTCGTTCGTGCGCAGCCGGTAGCGGAGGTACTGCTCGTCGACTATTTCGCGCAGCCCGACGGCGATGGCCTCCAGGTCCCGGCCGGCCAGTCCGCCGTATGTCGGAAAGCCCTCGGTGAGAATCAGCCGGTTGCGGGCGGCGCCAGCCAGTTCGTCGTCATGCATGGCGAGCCAGCCGCCGATGTTGGCAAAGGCGTCCTTCTTGGCGCTCATCGTCATCCCGTCGGCCAACGCGAACATGTCGCGCACGATGTCCGGCACGGAACGGTGCGCCTGGCCGGGTTCCCGACACTTGATGAAGTAGGCGTTCTCGGCGAAGCGGCACGCGTCGAGGAAGAGCGGCTTTCCGTGCCGGTGCGCAACCTCGGCCACGGCGCGGATGTTGGCGAGACTCACCGGTTGACCACCTCCGGCGTTGTTCGTGACCGTCAGCATGACGATGGGGACTGAGGGGCCCTGCTCCGCCAGCAGCACCTCCAGCCGCGCAACGTCCATGTTGCCCTTGAAGGGATGCAGAGAGTCCGTGTCCCTGGCCTCGGCCACTACCAAGTCCAGCGCCGTGGCGCCGGTCGCCTCGACGTTGCCCCGTGTCGTGTCGAAATGGGTATTCGACGGGATAACTCTCCCGGCACCGCCGAGGATGGAGAAGAGGATGGCTTCGGCGGCGCGGCCCTGGTGCGTGGGGATGATGTGCTTGAAGGGCATCAACTCGCGGACCGCCGCTTCAAATCGGTAGTAGGACGGGGAGCCCGCGTAGGACTCGTCGCCGCGCATGATGGCGCCCCACTGGTCGGCACTCATCGCGCTGGTGCCGGAGTCCGTTAGCAAGTCCACCATCACGTCGTCCGAGTGGATGCTGAAGAGGTTCCAGGAGGCCTTGCGCAGCAGTTCACGTCGCTCTTCCTGCGTCGTCAGTCGAATCGGCTCAACGACTTTGATGCGGAACGGCTCGATGATTGTTTTCATGGCGTGACGCACGGCAAGGCTGGTGGAAGGCAGGCAGGGCAGGGGCGGAACTCGCCGGCGCCCACGGCCACCCCCGTGGCGGGGCCGGCGGTGAGTGCACCCGTCAGTCTCCAGCGCATGAGGGGGCACCGTAGCTGGTTGTGTCGCGCTGTGGGCGCTTCTCTCGACGTGCCTGAAGTTGGCCCCGGGCGCTCTGCCCCGTTGGCGGCGTGGGCGGCCCCGGCTAGGGTGCCGCCCCCAAGCCGAGAGGAGCCGGACCCCTGCTGCCCACGACACTTGTCGCTGCCCTCATCCTTGCCGCAAGCCCGCAGCGGCCCACCGTCGAGTCCGCGCTCGCGGCGCTGCACCGCATCGTCCATTTCGAGCGGGTTGCAATCTCGCCCGATGGGGAACGGGTGGCCTGGGTCGAGACAGTCGCCACGCCGGACGGCCCGTCGGGCAACCTGCGAACCATTCGCGTGAGCGACCGGTCCGGCTCGCCGGCAGTGCTCCTCACCGCCGCCCGCGACGCCTCCCCCCACGAGGAGGACGAGCCTGTTTTCTCGCCCGACGGGGGCAGGGTGGCATTCCTGTCGGATGCCGAGGCCTCCGGTCAGCCGCAGCTGTACGTGGCCGACCTCAAGAGCGGGGCCGTCCGCCAACTGACGCACGTCACGGGTTACTTGGAGAACCCGCGTTGGGCCCCCGATGGAAAGCGGCTGGCCGTCCTGTTCCTCGAGGGAGCTGCGGACGCGCGCGGCCCGCTCGGCCCGAGTGCCCGCGAGACCGGCGTCATCGCCTCCGTCGTCCATGAACAGCGCCTCGCCGTGGTGGCTGTCGAGGGTGGCGAACTCACGCGCGTTTCCCCGGCCGACCTATTCATCTACGAGTACGCCTGGAGCCCGGATGGGACGCGTTTCGTCGCCACCGGTGCACACGGAGACGGAGACAACAACTGGTGGACGGCCGACCTCTTCCTCGTGCCGGCTTCGGGGGCCGCAGCGACGCGCCTGTACCACCCGACGCTGCAGCTGTGCGAGCCGACGTGGAGCCCCGATGGGACCCGGGTGGCCTTCATCGAAGGGCTGATGAGCGACTTCGGCTTCAACGGGGGCGATGTCTTCGTCGTCCCGGTCGCCGGCGGCCGCGCTCGGAATGTCACCCCCGGGATGCACGCCTCCGCGGCGCAGCTACATTGGTCGGCGACCTCGGGCCTGGTGGCCACGGCGGCGATGGGCGGGGATTCGGCGTTCCTGCGTGTGGACGCTGACCAGGCGAAGGCCCCGGTGACGCTCTGGCGCGCTGGCGAGACGGTGAGGCGGAGCCGGAACATCTCGGCGGCGTTCGCCAGCGACGGGAAGACGACGGCGGTCATCCGCGAGTCGGCGCTGGAACCTCCGGACGTCTTCGCTGGTGCCATAGGGACCTGGACGCGGCTGTCCAAGGCCAACGCCGGCGCCAGCAGCCCAGCCGCCGAGGTGCAGAGCCTGACCTGGACGAGCGACCGTTGGGAAGTTCAGGGCTGGCTCCTTCTGCCACCAGCCGAGATGACGGCGCGCAAGCCAGCGATGGTGGTCAACGTGCACGGAGGTCCCGCTGGCGTCGCCACCAATGCCTTCGACACGAAAGTCCTCCTGCTCGTCAGCCAGGGCTACGCGGTGCTCCTGCCAAACCCCCGCGGCAGCTACGGTCAGGGCGAGGCCTTCACCCGTGCCAACGTGAAGGACTTCGGGCATGGGGACCTGCGCGACATCCTCGCCGGCGTAGACCGGGTGGTCCGGACCGGTGCAGTCGATGGCACCCGCGTTGGCATCACCGGGCACAGCTACGGCGGGTACATGACGATGTTCGCCGTGACCCAAACCAATCGTTTCAAGGCGGCGGTGGCAAGTGCCGGCATCGCCAACTGGCTCAGTTACTACGGCGAGAACAAGATTGACCAGTGGATGGTGCCATACTTCGGCGCCACGGTATACGCGGACCCCGCCGTGTACGCGCGGAGCTCTCCCATGACGTTCATCACCCACGTGAAGACGCCCACGCTGGTGCTGGTCGGGGAACGGGACGCGGAGTGCCCGGCGCCGCAAAGCTACGAGTTCTGGCATGCGCTCAAGACGCTGGGGGTGCCTACGGAGTTCGTCGTCTACGCGGACGAGGGGCACCACTTCCTGAACCCGGCAAACGTGCTCGACCACACCCGGCGTGAGGTGGCGTGGCTGGACCAGTACCTGAACGGAGTTCCTGCCGCGGCGGCCCGCTGAGCTTTCCGCGACAGGTGTCGCTACGCGACGGTGCCGTGCACCTGTGGAGGACGGACATGGGTTTACGGATGTGCAGTATGGCCGCCTTTCTGACCCTCGCGCTCGCGTGCGCGCACCCGTCGGGCACGCCTGAGCAAGCGGGCGTTCAGACACCCACGGCGCCGCAGGTAACGCCAACGGCGAAGGCTGCCGACGTCGCCTCACCAGACGCCATCCTCGCTGCGACTTACGACGTCATCTCGGGACCGGCCGGACAGCCGCGTGACTGGGAGCGCTTCCGTTCGCTCTTCTTGCCCGGAGCGCGCCTCATTCCGACCGGACGGAACGAGAAAGGCAGCGGCTTCGTGGCCCACACGTACACCCCCGAGGAGTACATCGCGCGTGCCACCCCCTTCTTCCAGAAGGAGGGTTTTTTCGAGAAGGAGTCGAGCCGTCGCACGGAACGCTACTGCAACCTTGTCCAGGCCTTCAGCACCTATGAATCGCGCCACCGTCCAGAGGACCAGCCGTTCGCCCGGGGCATCAACAGCTTTCAGCTCTTCTTCGATGGGACCCGCTGGTGGGTGGTCACCATCTTCTGGCAGGCGGAAACCCCTGACACTCCAATTCCCAACGAGTTCCTACCCACCGTGAACAAATAGAAGGTTCATCAGAGGCTTTCGCGAGGAAGCGTCGCGAGAAGAGGGTATGGTCGTCCTCAACAAAGACCCGGGCCCTGAATGACTCTTCTGGCCCGGGGTTCGTGTATTCGTGGAGCGACGCGTGGACGACGGAGCTCATGACGTGTTTCACCCTCTGGTGACGGCAGGGAAGGGTGCGTCGATGTGCCTCGGCGCGGCGGGCACACAACTGGGCGCTCGGCGGGGTTGAGAGATTCCCGAGCGCGACCCCATCTCGTTCAGCGCGAAGCTTGGCATTGCGCTCGCGGCCAGCCTGGTGAACGCGGTCGTTTACCTGGTGCCAAACCACCTATTCATCGACTCCCCGCGCCTGCTTCCCTGGACGCCCGTTGACGCGGCGGTGCCATTCTTGCCGGCCACCGTGTGGATTTATTTCTCCGACTACTTCCTGGTGACGAGTGCGTTCTTGTGGTGTGCCAGCTGGACAGAGGTGAAGCGCTTCGTCCGCGCCTACTTCGTGCTGCTGGTCACGGGCTCCGCCATCCACGTCCTGTGGCCCACCACTTTCCCGCGCGAGGCCTTCCCCATCGAGGGGACGGGCGTGACCGCTTACGCCTTCAGGTTTCTCCGCCAAGTCGACCTTCCCACCAGCTGCCTGCCAAGCATGCACGTGGCGAGTTCCTACCTGGCGGCGTTCTCACTGTGGCGGCACCCTCCGCGGCTCTTCGCCGTGTGGCTCGCCTGGGCGACCTCGGTGGGTGTCTCGACGCTAACGGCCAAGCAGCACTACCTCATCGACGTGCTGGCGGGCTTAGCGCTGGCAGGGGCCTTCTGGGCGCTGTTTTTCTTTTTGCCCGAAGTCCGCAACCGTCAGGCAAGCGAGTGGGCAGTGGCCTCGAGCAGCCGGTGAGTGTCGATGTCCAGCTGCCAGAAACCGGCAGCGGTGCCCTCGGTCGAGCTCCCGCCACCGAAGGTGTGAGGTGCGCCCCCCCGTGCCCGGTGCCAGTAGCGATGGTGGGAGTGCCCGTGCGCGACGACCACTGCGCGCCCGCGCAGGACGCGCGAAAGCGGCCCTGCGTCCAGAAGCCCCGACTCCCGCCAGTTGAACTTGCCTGAAGGACCGAACGGTCCGTGGTGGGTGAGCACCAATACGGTACGTCCGGCCAGGCGCGCGTCGTCGAGCACGCGGCGGAGCCTTTTCAGCTGGCTCCGCCCGAGCCGACCAACGAGGTAGTGCCCCCAGCTGTTGACCCGTGTGCTGTCCAGTCCGACCAGCGCCAGCCGCTTGCCCACCAGCTTGACGAAGGGATAGCCCCTGGCGTCCGCGTGCTCGGGCAACTCGCTCCTCAACTCGCTGGCGAACATGCGCTCGAAGACGCGCGAACGCGGCGTGTCCGTGTAGCGGTCGTGATTCCCCGGAATGACTGTCAGCCGGCCTTCGGCGAGGAGGGGGGCGAACAGCGAGCGGACGTGGGCGAACTCGACCTCGTCCCCAAGGGCCGTGAGGTCCCCCGTCAGAAGCACATGGTGTGGCTCGCGGCCGAGGGCCTTGTCGACGAGGCGGCGGATGCGGTCATGGACGCCGTGGAAACGCCTAAGCCGTCCGAGCCCCTGCAATTCGAAGCGCCCGGGCGCGCCCCGCCAGCCCGAGCTCCAGAGCGAACGCTGCCTCCAGTCAATTTGGAGGTGAATGTCACTGAGGTGCACGAGGCGGGTCATGGGGTTTCCTTAACCATGCCCGTTAGCCACGTCCGGCCGCAAGCGGCCGAGGAGCCGACGGAGTTGCCCAAAGTCCGTTCCCGGGCAACTATTCAACGGGTTGCCCATCCTCGAAGAAGCCGCCCGTGGGGCCGTCGGCGTCGAGTCGACATGCCCAGAGGACGGACGCTGCCCCTTGCTCGAGGGAGCGTGGCGCATTCGCGCCGCCCATGTCCGTCCGAACCCAGCCAGGACTGACGGCGTTGACGAGAATGTGTCGGGGCTCAAACTGCTTCGCAAAAAGCTGTGCGAGGCGATTCAGGGCGGCCTTGCTCGCGCCATAGCCTCCCGGTGCTTCGTCGCAGAGCGCCTCCACGTCGCGGAGGGTGAGGACCTCCGACCGAAGTCGGGTGAGCAGCCGTGGGTCCTGGTTCGCACTCCGCCCCAACCCGCTGGACACCATCGCGACCCTGGCTCCATCGAGGAGCAACGGGGCCAGCGCTTGGGTGAGGAGTAGCGGTCCACGGACGTTTACGTCCCAGATGTTGCGAGCCTCGACGCCCCGGTAGACGCCCGCATTGTTGACCAGCACGTCCAGCTTTCCGCCGCGCCCGGCGAGACGGCCCGCCAACCGTTCAATCGACTCCGGAGAGCCGACGTCCAAGACCTCCGGCGTGCCCCCAGGCAGCTGTTGTGCATCGCCTGCCACACGGACGGCGGACAGGACGCGGTAGCCTTCACGCGATAGCTCGCGTGCGACTTCCCGACCAATGCCGCGGGAGGCGCCTGTCACCAAAGCTGTTCGCTTCATGGGGCGCTAGCCTATGAAAAAGTCAGGGCGGCCGCTTTCCTCGCGTCTCGACGGTGTGTCTGGGTGACCCTCGACGGTGATGCCCTGCCTGAGGCGCCGTCGCCGGATGCGCCCCAAGGCGTTCCAGCCAGCCACCGCATCGTCCTTCAGAATGTCCCCGGACAGGAGGACCGGGGCTCGCGCGCTAGACGTCGCCTGCGGTTTCGAGGATGTTGTCGCGCATGGCCAACATCGCCTTTCTCGGGACCGGCCTCATGGGCGCAGCCCTGGCGGAGGCTGCTGCGAAGCGTGGCGACCGTGTAGCCGTCTGGAATCGCACCACTGCCAAGGCCAGGGCCCTCGAAGCGTTCGGGATTCGTGTCGCAGAGACGGTGCCGGCGGCCATCGCCGGTGCGGAGCGGGTGCACGTCATGCTGGCCGACGACGCTGCCGTCGATGACGTCCTTTACGCGGCCGGAGAGGGCCTGCACGCCGCACTGGTCATCGACCACTCGACCACGTCGCCAGTCGGGACCGCCGCGCGCGCGAAGCGCCTCGAAGCACGTGGAATCGCATTCCTGCATGCCCCCGTCTTCATGAGTCCGAAAATGTGTCGCGAGGCGGGCGGCATCATGCTGGTGGCCGGTCCACAGGCGACGTTCGCCCGCACTGAGGCGGCGCTGCGCGCGATGACTGGCCGCGTCGAATACCTCGGGGAGCGTCGTGACCTCGCGGCGGCGAACAAGCTCTTCGGCAACGCGATGATTATCGCCATCTGCGGCGGCCTGGCCGACGTCTACGCCATGGCCAAATCCCTGGGAATCAGCGCGGAGGACGCCCACGTTCTCTTCAGCAAGTTCAACCCCACGGGTACCCTCACGTATCGCGGCGCAGCGATGGCCAGTGGCGACTACACCCCCAACTTCGAGTTGACGATGGCCCGCAAGGACGCACGATTGATGATTGAGGCGGCTCAGGGTCTAGAGCTTGCCGTCCTGCCGGCGATTGCCAAACGCATGGATGCGCTCATCGCGCGGGGCTTTGGCTCCGACGACATGGGCGTCTTGGCCGTCGACGCGGTCCCGAAGACGGCGCCGCACTAGTGTCAACGTTCTGAGCTCATCGAGGAGATGAGCCCTTCGTGCCTCTCGAAGGCCTCCGGCGCGCCACGCTGGCGAGCGGGCCCGCGCGCCCTTTGTTTGTCCGGTAAGGCTTGCGGTAGCTTCTGCAGCATGCGGATCCTTCACACGATGCTTCGTGTCGGTGACTTGGAGCGGTCGCTGGCCTTCTACACGGATGTGCTCGGGATGGACCTGCTGCGGCGGAAGGACTACCCAGACGGCCGGTTCACCCTCGCCTTCGTCGGCTATGGCCCCGAGTCGGAAGGCGCTGCCATCGAGCTGACCCACAACTGGGACACGAAGGGTTACGAGATTGGCCAGGGATTCGGCCACGTCGCGGTCGAAGTAGACGATGCCTACGCCGCCTGCGAGCGAATCAAGGTGAAGGGCGGAGTGGTCACTCGAGAAGCTGCCCCAATGAAACACGGCACCACGGTGATTGCGTTCGTCATGGACCCCGATGGCTACAAGATTGAGCTCATTCAGCGCCGGAGCTGAAGAGGACACACATGTGTACCCCCGTGGGTTGTCGATAGTGGGGTGGGGGAAGCGCCAGCGGTCGAGCCGAGTCTTCGTATGCTTCTCATTTCCTTGTCGAAGAGGTCGGAGACGAGAACTCGTCACCTAAGGCGTGTCCGGTGCTGCCCACACGCATCTCACGGCGTTTAGGGCGACTGCGTGCGGGGGAGTGGGGCTGCGGACTTCCGACTCCACCAGGCGTAGACCGGGAGGCCCGAGACAACGAGCAGCAGACCGACGAGAGACTCCCGCGGCGATTGGGACAGCGTCGTGCAGACCAGCGCGAGGCAGACTGCGACGAAGAGCCCAGGTATCCAGGGATAGCCCCAGGTTCGGTACGGACGGGGCGTATGCGGGCGTGTCTTCCGAAGCACGAACACCGCCATCCCACAGCCAGCATGGAAGAGGACGCCTGCGAAGACCACGCACGTGTATAGCTGCTCATAGGTTCCCGACAGAGCGAGCACGATGGACCACGCGCCCTGGGCGACCAGGCTCCTCGAGGGCGTATGCGTTCGTGGGTGAACATAGGCAAGCGAGCGGAAGAAAAGCCCGTCCTCTGCCATGGGGAGATAGATGCGTGAGCAGCACAGGACGTTTGACGCCAGACAGCCGAACGTTGCCACGAGTACGGAGAGGGCGATTAGGCGGGCGCCGCTCGCGCCAAAGAGCGCGTTCGCTGCAGCCTCGGCGATCCGTGTGGAGTGACCAATCACCGAGACAGGAAGGGCGCGGAGGTAGACTACGTTGGTGACGAGGTAGAGCCCCATCACCGCCATGGAACCCCTCACCAAACCGCGGGGCAGGTTCCTCCCCGGCTCACGCACCTCTCCGGCAGAGAAAGTGAGGACATACCAGCCGTCAAAGGTCCACAGCACCGCGACCATTCCAAGCGCTAGACCAGCGACTAGGCCAGTGGAGGGGAGCGGAGCGAGAAGGTCGAGTGAGGCTGTCGGCGGAACAGCGAGCCCAACGACGGCGAGACCGACGAGGGCAGCCACCTTGAGCACGGTAATCGCGTTCTGAACAAAGGCGCCCTCCCGAAGCCCCACGTAATTGACCGCGGTGTGAAATGCGATGGCCAAGGCCCCAGCCAATTGACCGCCACTCACGCTCCACGTCCACTCGGTACTCCCTACGTGCCAGAGGATGTGGTGCGTGGAGAAGAAGGGAACGAACGCCCCGACGTACTCGCCGAATCCGACGGCAATGGTTGCGATGCCACCACTCATGATGACCAAGAAGGAGGTCCAGCCAAAAAGGAAGCCCCAGAAGCGGCCATAGGCCTCCTTGAGAAAATGGTACTGGCCCCCGGCGCGCGGGAACATGGCGCCGAGTTCCGCGTAGCTGAGCGCCCCTGCCAGCGTCAGCAGCCCACCCGAGCCCCACAAGAGCAGAATGAGTCCGCCTTGCGGGAGCCGTCGAGCGATGTCTCCCGTGGTGAGGAAGATACCGCTCCCAAGCATCGCCCCGGCGGTGATGAGAGCTCCATCCCAGGCTCCGAGGCGCCGCTCCAGACCCGCTTGTCCGGACGTCGCGCCGTCCTTTCCGGGTCTCACATCGTCCATCCTGTCACAACCAGCTTGCACGGGGCAGCGCCTCGGCTAAGACACCTGGGCAGAATATGCCTCGAACGTTTCTACAGGAGCTCAACCGATTCGATGCAAACCTGCCGCTCGCGCGCGCGAAGACGATCCCCGGGCAATGGTACCGCGACCCTCGAATGGAGTTGGCTGAACGCCGCGGCGTGTTTGGCGCGGCGTGGCAATTCGTTGGACGGTCCACCCAGCTCGAGGCGCCAGGCTCTTTTGTGACAGCCGACATCGCGGGCGAGCCAGTCGTCATCGTACGTGACGACAAGGGCGTTCTGCGGGCCTTCTTCAATGTCTGTAGGCACCGCGCCGCTTGTGTCGTCACCGAGCCAGCGGGGACAACTCGCCGACTCCGCTGCAGGTACCACGGCTGGACTTACGACCTCGCTGGTCACCTTCAAGGTGCGCCGGAGTTCGACGGCGTCTTGAACTTTCGCAGAGAGGACAATGGTCTCCTGCCGATAGCGGTCGAAACGTGGGGACCGTTTGTCTTCGTAAACCTCGGGCCCCAGCCTCGTCCGTTACACCAGGTGCTTGCACCGTTGCCCGAGAAGCTGGACGGGCTCGCTGGTCTTCGGTTCGTCGAACATCGCAGCTACGAGCTTGCCTGCAACTGGAAGGTGTTCGTCGACAACTACCTCGACGGGGGCTACCACGTGAACAGCGTGCACCCGTCGCTCGCTGGCGTGCTCCAGTACTCGAAGTATCGGACAGAGTGCTTTGACCTGACCACCCTCCAGACCAGCCCGTTGCGCACGCCGCATCCCGAACACGCCGATGCCTCCGCGTCGGCGGTCAGAATGGGCGAAATGGCCTTTTACGCCTGGGTATTTCCAAATTTCATGGTCAATCTCTACTCCGGAGTGATGGATACAAACGTGGTCCTTCCCCTTGGCCCCGAGCGCTGTCGGGTGGAGATCGACTTCTACATTTCACACTCCGATGGTCCCGAGGCCCGCGCCTTTGCAGCCGAAAGTGTGGAGGTCGGCCACAAGATCCAGCTTGAGGACGTTGGCGTGTGTGAAGATGTGCAGCGGGGCTTCGGGAGCAAGTCCTACGACACTGGTCGTTACAGCGTGCGGCGTGAAGCGGCCGTTCACCATTTTCACAAGCTGCTCTCGGCGCATTTGCGCCGGACGGTGCGAGGCGCTTCTGCGAAGCGCATTCCACGGGGAGCCCTTCCGAAGGCCGGTCACACCGCAGCCGCACGCACACAGGAAGGATCCCGCCGTTCCAGGCTGCCTCGAGCGAGGTGAACGCAGGGATCCCCGAGCCGCAGTGTCGACGCAAACCGAGGAACCGCGCCCTCAGTCACGCTTAGGTCGTGTGGGCTGCTGCGCCGTCAGGGATGCCGCCCCCCCGGCACATCGTCTGCCCAGTGCAGATGAACATCTTGAGCGTGGTCGAGCTCGTCTTGCAGTAAAGCCAATGACGGTGCCACCTCTTTTCGTTCAGAGAAGGGAAGGGGTCGCGCAGCCTCCGGATCCGTGGTCTGGTTCGCGCTTCGGTTCGGGAGGGAACGCATGCAGACCTGGGATGCCATCCTCGTCGGGGGAGGCCATAACGGCCTGGTGACGGCGGCGTACCTCGCGAGGGCGGGACAGAAGGTGCTGGTGCTCGAGGCTCGGGACAGCGTCGGAGGCGCGGCTGTCACCGACGAGCCGTGGCCGGGTTTTCGGGTGTCAACCGCGGCGTATGTCGTGAGTCTCTTCCGCCCTGAGATTGTTCGCGACTTGGAACTGGGCCGGCACGGCTACCAGCTCCTTCCTCGCAACCCGTCCTCGTTCACCCCCTTCCCGGACGGCCGGTCCCTAACCATGGGTTCCGATGCCGACCTGAATCGCCGCGAGGTGTCGAAATTCTCGTCGCGTGACGCCGACCGGTTACCGGCCTACGAGGCCATGCTGGAACGGATCGCGCAGGTCATCGAGCCAACGCTGGTCGAGACCCCCGCCGACCCGTTCTCGGGGCGGCCGCGCGACCTCTTCAGGCTGGCCCGAACGGGCTGGCGATTCTTGCGCTTGGGCAAGGACGGGCCGCGAGCGCTCGAGATATTGGCTGGCCCAGCGCGCGCCATTCTCGACCGCTGGTTTGAGTCGGACCAGCTGAAGGCCACCCTCGCCACCGATGCCATCATTGGGGCGATGGCGTCGCCCTCGACCCCGGGAACCGCCTACGTGCTCTTCCACCACGTGATGGGGGAGTGCAACGGGGCGAGAGGCGTCTGGGGCTACGTGAAGGGCGGGATGGGTTCGCTCAGCGAGGCGCTCGCCTCGGCAGCTCGCGCCGCGGGTGCTGAAATTCGAACCGGGACGCGAGTGGCGAAGGTGCACGTCCGGGAAGGGCGGGCGGTCGGAGTCATCCTCGAGGATGGCGCCGAGCTTCCGGCTCGAAGGGTGGTCTCGAACGCAGACGCCACCGTCACCCTGCTGGGGCTGGTGGGGGCCGAGCACCTCCCGGAAGACGTGGCCGAGGCGGTCCGCGCCATCGACTACTCGAGCGCCTCCCTGAAGATTAACCTCGCGCTCTCGGAGCTCCCGAGCTTCACCGCGGTTCCGGGCCACACCCCCGGCCCGCAGCACCGCGGCACCATCCACATCTGCCCGAGCGTCGAGTACATCGAGCGAGCCTACGACGACGCACGCGCCGGGCGCCCATCCGCGTCCCCAGTGCTCGAGTGCACAATCCCCTCGGCGGTGGATCCGACGGTGGCACCGCCGGGACAGCACGTCATGCAAATGTTCGTCCAGTATGCCCCCTACCGGCTGGCCAATGGGAGCTGGGACGAGCGGGGGGAAGCCTTCGCTGACCGCTGCGTCGAACTGGTCGAGGAAGCCGCCCCCGGTTTCCGCCGCAGCATCCTCGGACGCGAGGTGCTCACGCCGCTCGACCTAGAGCGGCGGTTCGGGCTAACCGGCGGGAACATTTTTCAAGGCGCGATGGGTCTCTCGCAGCTCAACTTTATGCGGCCCATCCCGGGTTGGGCCGACTACCGCACCCCCGTCCAAGGACTCTATATGTGCGGAGCTGCCACCCACCCTGGGGGCGGCGTTATGGGGGCGTGCGGGCTGAATGCGGCGCGTGAAATTCTCCGCGACGTACGCCGCCGCCGCTGAGAGGCGAGCGGCCGCCGGTGTCGGCAGCGCGTCCCAGAGGTCGATGCTTGAACCGGTGAGCCGCCCCCGTTCATCGATCACGAGGGGTTGGAACGACGGATGCGACGGCGCGAATCTCGGCGTGTTTCTCCTCCGCCATAGTCGGCGAGGCAAGCGCCAAAGGAAGGAGCATCCTGACGTTCGCAAAAACCTTGTCCCTTGCGGAACCATTGACGATCACAGTGGCTCGAGGCCACGCGCGGCCGGCGGCAGTAGCGTCGATGTCAACGGTGGATGTGCACCAGTCGGCACGCGACGCGTGGCACAGAGTTTCCTGTCGCGCCCGGGGCAGTGGCCGAGCCGAGAATCTCCTCACCACCCGCCACCACGGCAAAATCGAACACGGCTGGGCCAAGGACCTGGCCGCCGAGCTCCTGGAAACTGTAGATGACCTGGCCTAGGCAGTCGCGGCTCGCGTCCAGTGTGGCTTCGCCGTCCAGCTTCCACGGGAGCGATCCGAAGTTCGAGTTGAGCGTGGCGTCGACGGCGAAATGCCCACGGCCGTCGCCCCGTACCATGCCGACCGCCGCGATGGGCTGCAGGCCGCCCTGGAAGTCTGGATAAGAACCCCAGCATTCGAAACCATACAGCCCCGCTGTATTGGCGAAGCTGCATGATTTCCCTGACGTGAACTCACCATCCCGGTCGACCGGCGTTGCCCCGGAGAGGACGACGGCTCCCACCAACATGGTCAAGCCGGCAAGCACTCGAATGACGCGCATGATGCTTCTCCCTGGCACGGAGCCCCCCGATTGAGACTTCCGTTCGCCCGAGGAGGCTAGCGAACGCTGCGTTACCGCAGCGTGACCGGTGCTTCGGGGTCACTCGCGAGCATTCCCAGGGTACGGAGAATGGCTTGAAATCGAGTGCTCCCGCGGAGCGGGTCGAGCGTCGGGTGTACGGCTGCAAAGACCAGGAAGTTGCTCCTCGCCTTGACCGCTCGCTCCAGCGCCGCGAGTCCTTTGTCGACCTCGCCCAGAGCACCGTGCACGCCCGCAAGCCAATACCAGACCGGGCTCTTGGGCGGCAGCTCCGCCTCAACGGACGCGCTCAGGGTCTGGGCCTCCGACGTTGCCCCTGCTCGTGCCAGGGCGCGCGCGAGGTGGGCGGTGAACATCGGGCTTCCCTGCGTCGCCTCCGCAAGCGAACGCGCCAGGCGCACGGCCTCAGAAGTCCGCCCGAGTTCCTCCAGCGTCATCTCCAGCACCCAAAGGGCGAGGGGGAAAGTCCCATTAAGTTCAAGGGTGGCACGGCAGGTTGCTTCTGCCAGATCGTGACGCCGGGCGAGATAGGCGATGTACGCCACGTAGGCATTAGCAGGAAGCGACAGAGGGTCGGCATCCCGGGCCTTCGCAGCCTCCGCAAGAGCGGCCTCGAAGCGACCGGCATGGGCGAGCACGTAAAAGGCATAGAGGGAGCGGAGGACGACGTCCTGCGGCTCGTTTTCGAGTGCCCGAAGAGCACTTTCCTCGGATCCCTTCCAATCCCAGGCATACATCGCCAGGCCCAGAGACCTGGCGCTGTGCGCGCTGGCCAGGTCGGGATCGAGGGCCAACGCAAGGGCTGCAGTCTCGAGCGCGCGAGGGAGACAATCCCCGGTAGACACCCCGCAATACACTGGTAGCGCGACGAGCGCGTTCGCCAACCCGCCGTGTGCGGCCGCGTAGAGCGGATCGCGCTCGACTGCCTCCTCGAAGAGGGCCCGCGCCTTCTCCAAATCCGCCGGGGACCGCTTGTAGAGGTGAAACTGGCCCCGCAAGAAGAGGAGATAGGCGTCGCGGTCACTGGTTCCCCGGCTGGGGCGGCGCGACCTCGATGCGACCTCGCGCTCCAGCGCTGGCGCAATACGCCGGAAGACTTCACCCGGGAGGTTGACCGCGTCGGCAAGCGGCATCTCGAAGGTATCTGCCCATCGGTGAAAGCCGCTCTCGACGTCAATCAGCTGTGCCGTGACGCGAACGCGTTCGCCGGTGCGCCGAATGCTTCCCTCCACGAGGTGAGAGACTCCGAGACGCGAGCCAATCCGCCGAACGTCGTCGTTTCGCCCCTTGAACGCAAAGGACGACGTACGTGCGGCTACCGAGAGCCCCTTGAATGACGAGAGGTCGGCGATGAGCTCCTCCGTCATCCCGTCGCAGAAATACTCGAAGTCGGCATCGTCACCGAGGTTGAGGAACGGCAGGACAGCGATGGAGCCGGGCGGATGCTCGGCTGAAGAGTGCGTCCAGAGCGCGCCGGCCTTGGGCCGTCCGCTCGCGCGGAGGGCGCGGCCCAGACGCTGAGTCTCCGGCGACGGCCCAACACCAAAGTCCCGGCGCAGATGTGCAGTAAACGCATCATGAACGTCAAGAGCGCGCGCTCGTTCGCCCTGCCGGTCAAGCATGAGTGCCAGCCGGACCATCGCCGCCTCGTTGTCCGGGTCGAATTCGAGGGTTCGTGCGGCCCACTCGCTAGCCGGTGCCAGCTCGCCGGCCGCGTCCGCTTCCTCCGCGAGGGTGGTCGCTGCTGCTGCCGCTCGGGCTTGCAGTCGAGCGCGCATCGACATCATCCAGGTGTCGAACTCTGGAGCGCCGGGAATGGAGAACCCGGCGAGGAATTCCCCGGCGAACAGCCGCAAGGCCTCCATGTGGCGGCCCGCGTCGCAAGCTGCGTCGAACGCCGCCGCGTCACACCACAGGAGCTCCGAGTCGCAGACGAGGGCGTCTCGGCCGAGACCTCGGATGGCCCGCTCCCCAAGAGCGTTGCGAAGCACCCTTACAGACTGACGAAGTGCCGCGTGCGCGTGCGCGGCCTCCGCCTCCGGCCAGAAGAGGGTGAGCAGCGCGCCCCGGCGCTGCGGACCGGCTGGCCGTGCGGCTGCCAGGTACACCAAGAGTGCGAGGCGCCTTGAACGTCCCTGGATGGTCGCCAGGGAGTTCCCCCCGGAGCCCTCGATGTTCAAGGTTCCTAGGGTGCGCAGCTCGATCATGGGGGAGTAAGCCTGCACGCGCCGGGCCCACGCCACCAGTGAATAGGTCAGGTGCCTCGCCAATTGGCGGTCCCCGGGCGTAGCTTCATGAGACTCGCGATTGGGAAGCACGCTCGGAGCGCCAAACCGGGCTCCCAGAACGGAGACTCGCTGAGCTGAATCATCAATAGTTCCGGGGCGAACCGGGCGTTGGCGAGCCACAGTGCATCACGACTACGCCGCACCGCGTGACGCGCGGGATCGAGAAAGCAGCCAACACGGGCGCCCCGGGCCTGAAGTGGCCAGCGATGCCGAAAGCTTAGGTGGGCGATCAACTTCGGCGCCCCAGCATCCGCCAGCCCAAGGACGGCTCGCGGCTCCTGCATGCTCCCGGTAACGGAGCGGTGACGCCCACCGGCGAGACTCCTCAGCCGCTCGGCTTTGGGAAAGCCTTATTGGCGCCGAGGGGGAGTTCAAACATGAAGTCCATGATTCGCAGAGCGACGAACGACAGCCCGACTCGCGTCGGGACGAGAGAGTTTCCCGAAGCAGCGTGCAGCATCCGGAAGGATGAAACTGAGGGGGAGGGAATGCACCTCACCGAAAAGGTAGGACCAGCGCGACATGCTGGCTTCATGCTGTCGGTACTCCTGAGCGTTGCTTCGCTCGTCTCTGCGGGCGTCGCATGCGCTCCGAGCCCAGACAGTACGAGTCCAGGCATCAGCCGAAGCTCTATCGCCGGGACTGTCAGGCACTCCCTGAAACTGCCCGGAGGGTCGAAGCACTCCGAGCTCGCCCAGAGAGCCGGGGTCGGGATGCCGAAGACGGCTCTCGTGGCAAGCGTGAAGCTGCCGACACGCAGCTACCGCTTTGAGGTATTCGATGGTGTGTTGGGCGCACTTGCAACGACCGTCAACTCCATCAATGACTTTGGAGACACCGTGGGCAATTACTTCGACGCCCAAGGCAACCTTCACGGATTCGTCCGGCATGCTGGCGTCATCAAGACAGTCGACGTCCCCGGTGCGCTAGGCACCGACTGGAGGTCCGTCAACGACTTCGGCGTGATCATTGGCGGGTTTGGAGATGTCGCGACGGACGATGTCCATGGCATCAAGCTCACACCTGACGGCAAGATGGCGGAATTCGATTTTCCAGGGGCCACGGATACGTTTCCGGGTCAGAACAACAACCGTGGCGAAATCGCTGGCTACTATGACTTGGGCGATTTTACGGGAACTGGTTTCCTGCTCCGTGGCGGAAAATACACCGTCCTCAACGACCCACCCGACGCGGAGCCGATGCAAAACTACCCCACCGGCATCAACGACTTCGGGGTGATTGTCGGGCAATTCTTGGACCCGAACTTCAACAGCCACGGCTTCATTTTGCGTGACGGTGTCTACACAACGGTCGATGTTCCGGCTGCGGTGTTCACCTACGTGAGTCAGTTGAACGACCTCGGCCAGGCCGTTGGCGTTTACATCAGCGCTGACGATTCGGTGGTGGGCTTCGTACTCGAGACGAGGAAGAATCTCTTCTCCTCCGTCCTCTGCCCCGGCGGACTTCACACCGAGACCAACGCCATCAACAATCGGGGCCAGCTTGCAGGCACCTGTCGCACCGTTGCGGGGGGGCCGCGGCGCGGTTTCGTCGCCACGCCCGGCGAATAATGAGGAGGGTGGGTGAGTTCTCCAGGGGCGGCGCGCCCCCTGGTTTACGGCTCGGTCGGGGCTCCTGCGTCGGCCTCGTGAGGTGATGGCCGAGCGCGTCTCGAATGCGTATCCCCTGCGACCGTGCCGGGCGCGCTCAGTCCGCGGTGACGTAGGCGTAGAGGAACTGATCGGTGACCTGACTTTCTTTCTTCGCGCTCCTCCGCAGGCGAGCCTCAAGTGTGAATCCAGCCTTTTCTAACACTCGGCAAGACGCGGTGTTTCCGGCGAATGGCAGCGCAAAGACTCGCGTCAATCCGTGCTCGGCGATGGCGAAGGCCGTCACCGCTCGAACGGACTCGGTGGCGATCCCACGTTCCCAGTGCGGTTGGGCCACCCAGTATCCGAGTTCGGCGGAGACGCGCTTCACGTTGTGGCCAAGACTGAAGCCAATACTGCCCACGGCAGCCCCATCTATGGTGATCGCGAACGTTGCTTCGGGACGCTGCTCGCATACGCGAGTGATGAAGGTTCGGGCGTCGTCCTCTCGGTTGGGGCGCATCGAGGATTCACGGTGAGTTGCTCAAGCCGCGCTTCCCCGTCCCGCAGTCGACCGTCGCGAAGCTGGTGGAGCCATTCACATCCCGTCGGACCGAGCCCTGGCCGGGAGTGTCCCGACCATGGGGCTCAGATCCGGCCCGACCCATGGCCAGCTCGTGCCCGGCGGCCACCAAGTTGGCTTCTGCCCGAGGTAGAGCGACGCCGGGAGCTGGACCGGTGTGTCGTTGGTCCACTCCGTCGCGTCGTGAGAATAGTCGTAGTTCCCGGTGCGGAGGAGCGTCTGGACGGCGGTGTCGTTCTGCCCGAGTCCATTGTTGCCCTGGCCCAGCTCGTAGATGGAGGCGGGCTCGCTGCTCGTGTAGTTGTCGAACATCTGCGTCACGCCGGCCTTCCCCAGGATGTTGCCCACCACGTTCATGCCCACCGCGCCGCCCTGGAGCTCGAGGGTAGTGATGTTGCCCGTCCGCGCCAGCGGCGAGTCGGCCACCTGGGGTGAAGCGAATTCGGACGACGAGTAGTTCCGGAAGAAGGTGAAGTATCCGGCGTTCCCGTGCGTGCTGGTCGCGCCCATGTGAGGGGCGTCGTTGCCCTCGATCAGCTCCATGTGCGGGAAGGCGCAGTGAGCGTCGATGTTCACTTCCTGCCAGGTGTTGTCAGCCCACGAGTTGTCTGCGTAGTTGTAGCCGATGACGTTGCCGCCCCCGCTCACCATCAGGAGGATGGGCTTGTTCATGTACCGGGCGATGTTGTTCTCGATCAGGTTGTCGGCGGAGAAGCAGCCCAGAACGATGCCGTAGCAGTCCGCCCCGAAGCCGTAGTTCTTGGAGTGGTGGAAGTAGCTGTCGCGAACGACGCACCGGTACGCTGCGCCGAGGCGAATGTGCATCCCTCCAATGGTCTGGTCGGTCTGCACGTCCTTGACCCAGCAGAACGCCGAGTTGGAGATGTCGATCCCGCCGGCGGACTGACCGTCGTAGGACCCTGCCGTTCCACCCTGGATCCACAGACTCTCGATCCCCGCCCAGCTCACCGTCGGGCTGCTGTTCACCCGGAAGGCCTGCGCGAAGGTGGGACTGCCTGCCTTGTAGCTCCAGTGGAGCGCCGCTCCCAGGCCGAGCTTCCCGGCCGCGGTATCGACCTGGGTGACCTGAACGACCTGGGCGATCGAGCGATAGGCGCCGCTCTGGCTGCGCTTGTAGTAAAGGCAATCCCCGACCACGACCGGTGAGGCATCGACCTGGTCGACGACGATCAGGTCCCCGACCTGGAAGCTCGAGGCCGCACTGCCGACGGTGATCGAGGTGCTGTCCTTCGCCGCGTCGGCCGTCAGGGCCACGCCCTTGCCGTTTCCGCTATAGCAGACCTGATCCCGCTCGGTGCCGATGGCGAGCACGGTTCCACCGTTGCTCTTCACGATCGCCGTTCCACCAGTTCCCGAACCGGACCCGCGGAGCACGACTTTGCTCTTCACCTGGATGGTCGAGGTGGTGGTGAACGTCCCGGGGTTCAGCTTCACCACCTGGTTGTCGGGGCAGCCGTTGATCGCCGACTGGATGTCGTCGCCGGGGTTGAGCGTCGCGCAGATCGTCGTGCGCTGCGGAAGGCCATCCGACCCGAGTGGCTGGCCCGTCGGCGTATCGGCGAGGATCCCCGGATTCCACCGAGTGGCGCGGTCGGCCGGGATGACCGTGCCCGCGTCCGCGCCCGGGCCGCCGTCGGAGGGACCGGGCCCCGCTGAACCGGAACCAGCGTCCGGTTGGCCGGCGTCGCTCGTACCAGAGCTGGAGACATTGGAAAGTGTTCCCACCTCGCCGACAGCGCAAGCGAAAACCGCCGTCGCGAGTACGGCGGGCCAGAGTCGACGAAGCATCCGCAGGGCAAGGTGTCACTGCTCTTCCGGGCGGTCAATGCGGGCCAATGTCACACCTTTCGTGCCCCGCTGGGTGTCGTGCGGGTCACGGCGCCCGTCCGCTGTGGCCGCGGAAATACAGATAGAAGGAGCACGCGCCGCTTTGATCAACGTCCGCTCGGGGCTGGACCGAGCCTCTTTCGATCGGTGTGCATGCTGTGCTCCGGTCCCGTCCGGGTCCTGAAGGCGCTGCGCGAGTGATTGGCAGTGGTCCTATTGCGTGAGCAGCCCGCGCTCGTCAGGACAGGGTGCTCGGCGCGCACACGCGGAACCCCGCAAAGACGGAGCGCGTCTGGGGCTCAAAGAACTCGCGGGACGTCAGGCGTGCATTGAAGGTGTCGTAGTACCAGGCCCCGCCTCTGCCCACGGCTGGCACATCGGGCCGGCTTGCCTCGAGAATTTCGAGTGCGTTGCCTTGGACGTCATGCAGACCAAACGGACTGTCGGACTCGGGGTGTGAGCCCACCTCATCCGGCCCAAACGCCTCTGGACGTCGGCCGTACGTGACGTCAATGTTGGCCATCGTCGGCGGGAGCGCGTAACCCGTGGTGAAGGTTCGGTCGTCCGCCCCCCGCGCCGCCCGCTCCCACTCCCATTCCGTGCACAGCCGCGCGCCAGGAAGGCGCCCGGAAGCATTCAGCCAGCGCAGGTAGGCCTCGATGTCGACCAGAGCGACGCCCGTAACTGGAAACCGGCGCCAGTCCTGCACCTGCAACCGGTCGCGGCCTTCATACCGAATGGGGACGCCCCAATCAGCGAAATAGTCCTTGCCCGTCGGTCGGAGCTGCAGGCTCCAGTGTCCCCGGGCCGGGCCGGGCGGAGGCGAATCAGGCCTTTCGAGTTTTCAATGTTGGGCAGGTGCTCCCGTGCGGCGGGTCCTTCCGCGTCGAGGAACTCAATCCACTGCGCTAGGGTGACCTCGGATTCGGAGATGAGGAAGCTCGCTGTTTGAGCCTCATGGAGGGGCGGGGCCGTTTGCGTGAGTCGGACCGGCTCGTCGTCGGCGCTGCGGGGGCCTCGGGAAAGCGCCCCTCGCTACGCGCGCGTGGCCGCACCATCGGCGTCGGTGCTGCAACGGCTGCAAAGCCGTTGCCTCGAGGGCAACGGAACCACAAGGAACTTGCTAGGGCGCAACAAACAAGCCGGCCCTTTGCGGCACTACTCCCGAGTGCCGCTACCCAAGCGCTTGGATTCATGGCCAATTGATTCGAAGTTGTGATTGTTTTGCGTCTTGGCCCCGGAGTTGCTTTTCGATTCAGGTCAGTGCCTCGCTCAGGAAGACTTATGAGCGTGTTGGACAGCAGGCGCCCTGGGCGCCCTGGCTATACCTGGAGGGGAACACCTCGGACCGGCGCGAGGGCTCGACCACGAGCGCGACGGGAAGGCGTCGTGAAGCGAGCTTTTGGTGAGATGCCAGAAGCCGAGTTGGGGGCTGCCCCCGCTCGTCAGCGTTGTGGGGGTTCCCGATGGTACGTGCAATTCCGCGTATTGGTCTGTTCGCGCTTGTCGCTGCCTTGTCGTTTGGGACTTATTGGTTTCAACGGTCTGAAATTGGGGTGCCGGCCTCTGAGGTCTCCCGCCCGCCGGCCGTCTCCGCTCTCCCCGAGGAAGTCTCGTCGAATTCGCGTGTCGAGCGAGCGACTCCCTTTCCCCTCACCGAGGCGGACGCTGCGCTGACGCGGGGTTTCCCGCAGCAGTCGGCGGAAGTCACAGCCGGGACTGGCTTCGTGCGCTCGACGTATGGCTTCCGCGCGCGGGGTCCGGAGGTGAACGCAGAAGCCGCGACCGATGCCGCGGAAGCAGCGCTCTCGACCCGCGCGAGGCTGCAGCTCGAGTTGCCCGCGCGGGGGGAAGGGGTTGCAACGTTGTCCCTTCCGACGGGGTTGGCGGTGGAGGTCCGTGAGCGGGGGGCCGAAGGCCCGGGGCGCGTGGTCCAGGGGGCGGTGGCCTACGGCCGTGCGGGTGGCACGTCCTACTGGCGCACGACAGACACGGGCTACGAGGAGTGGCTCCTCCTGGCCGATGCACGGGAAGGCCCCGTGGCACAGTGGGAGGTGCAGGGCGGCCAGTTGGAGCAGGACGGGGACGACGTCGTTGTGACGGACGCTGCGGGGCAGGCGCGACTTCGAGTCGCGGCACCGAGAGCCTACGGTTTGGGCGGCCAGGAAGCCCGGGCGTGGCTGCGTGCCAGGGGCCAGGTGCTCGCCCTGTACACCTCGGCGCGCGGGCGCGCGCTCGTGGACCCGATCTGGACGACGGTGGGGAGGATGGCGACAGCGCGCGTCGGGCACACCGCGACGCTGTTGTTGTCCGGCAAGGTGCTCGTTGCGGGAAATGGCACCGCAGAGATCTACGACCCGGCGACACAAACCTGGAGTCCCACTGGCAACATGACGACGGTGCGCAGCGGGCACACCGCGACGCTGTTGTCGTCTGGGAAGGTGCTCGTCGCCGGCGGCCGTGGCGCTGGCGGCGGGCCCGCCTGGAACAATCCTCTCGGCTTCCTCGCCACCGCGGAGCTGTATGACCCGGAAGTGGGCACGTGGAGTGCCACTGGCTCCATGACTACGGTGCATCTCAACCACACTGCGACGCTGCTTCCGTCCGGGAAGGTGCTCGTCGCCGGGGGCTACAACCGGAACTACGTCAGAGGCTATGACTTCACCTATTGGACCACTGCCGTCGCGGAGCTGTATGACCCTGAAGGCGGCACGTGGAGTGCAACCGGCTCCATGGCGACGGCGCGCGGATCTCATACGGCGACGCTGCTGGCCTCCGGGAGAGTCCTCGTCGCCGCCGGCTACAACCGTTTCCCGTATGGGAGTCCCCCCGATCTCGACAGCGCGGAGCTGTATGACCCTGCTGTTGAGATGTGGAATGGCACTGACCCCATGATGTCGGTGCGTGCCGGCTCACCGGCGAGTTCGCGCGCCTACCTGAATGCGACGCTGCTTCAATCGGGGAAGGTCCTCTTCACCGGGGGCGACGCCGACAGTCCGCAGTTGTATGACCCGCAAGCTGGGAGCTGGAGCACCACTGGCTCCATGTTCGCGGAGCACTACCACTCCACCGCGACGTTGCTTCCGTCCGGGCACGTCCTCGTCGCTAGCGGGGAGTTTGACAGCGCGGAGCTGTATGACGCGACTGCGGGGACCTGGAGTGCCACCGGCTCCTTGGCTACTGCGCGCTTCGACCACACCGCGACGCTCCTTGTGTCCGGGCAGGTGCTGGTCACTGGCGGCATCGGCAGCACTGGCGTACTCGCCAGCTCCGAGCTGTATGGCTCGACCACGTCAGCGCCAGTGATTTCGCCGTCTATGGTGACACTGGCACCACAACAGAGCCAGGCCTTCACCGCGTCGGGTGGTAGCGGGATTGGATACGTCTGGGCCCTCGCTACCAACGCATCGGGCGGCACCATGAGCTCAGCGGGTGTCTACACCGCGGGTGCCATGGGTGATGTGACCGACGTGATCAGTGTGACGGACTCGCTGGGCGCTCATGCAAAGGCGACGGTGATGGTGACCAGCGCTTTGGCGATCGATCCGACGAGCGTCATGCTGGACCCGCTGACGAGCCAGACATTCACCGCTTCCGGTGGTAGCGGGACTGGATTTGTCTGGGGCTTCATCACCAACGCCTCGGGCGGCACGCTGAGCGCAGACGGGGTCTACACCGCGGGTGCCACGAATCACGTGACCGACGTGGTCAGCGTGACGGACTCGCTGGGGAACTCCTCCACCGCCACCGTGACAGTGGGAACGCCCGTCGCTCCACTGGCGATTTCACCGTCCGATGTGGCGTTGAATGTCGGGGCGACGCAGGTCCTCCGCGCGGTGGGTGGCAGTGGTCTTGCCAATCTCTGGGCGGTGGAGACCAACCGCTCAGGGGGTCACTTCACAACTGTCGGCTCCCAGTGCGAGAGGACCTTCGCTCACAGGAATTCATCTTGCTACACCGCAGGGCCGATCGCGGGCGTGACGGACGTGATCCGAGTCACGGATTCTCTTGGCGATATGGCGTGGGCGATGGTGAGGGTGACGTTCGTCGCCCCCCCGCTAGTCGTCTCGCCGCAGGACGTGACGCTGGCTCCGAAGGCGACCCAGACGTTCACTGCCTCGGCCGGCAGTCTGACTGGATACATGTGGGCATTCGTCGGCAACGCCTCCGGGGGCACCCTGAGCACAGCCGGTGCCTACGTCGCAGGCTCTACGGGTGGTGTTACCGATGTCGTCGGTGTGACGGATTCCCTGGGCGCCCACGCAACAGCCACGGTGAACGTCACCAACGCGCTCGGCATCTCTCCCTCCGGCATTACTCTGGCCCCGGAGGCGCGTCAGAACTTCACCGCGTCCGGGGGCAGTGGGTCTGGGTACACGTGGGCATTCGTCGGCAACGCCTCCGGGGGTGCGCTGAACGCAGCCGGTGCCTACGTCGCAGGCTCCACGGGTGGCGTCACCGATGTCGTCGGTGTGACGGACTCCCTGGGCGCTCACGCAACGGCAACGGTGACGGTGACGGTGACGGTGACGCCCAGTGGCGGCTGCGGCGCGACGGGTGGGAGCGCATTCCCTCTGCTGGCGTTCACACTCTTACCGCTGCTCGCACCGCGCCGCAGGAAGCTGTTCGCTGCCAACTGAACCTGCGCTTTGGAAGTGACCCAGAAGCGGTTCAAGGAAGGCGAGGGAACCCACCCCGTCTCAGAGGTTCCCAATGGTCCCAGCCGGTCGGAATTTCGCGTGGTTGGCGAAGCCCCGGGCGATCCTGACTTCCCAACGGTCCCAGCTTTCCCAGCCATTCCACCCTCAAATGTGGACAAACCATGTGGACAGCAGGGGCGGCCGGTCGATGAGCCCGGCTTATTGGCGCTCCTGACCGTCAGCGTCGCCGAGTTGCTCCGGTGCTCCAAGGCCACACTCTACGGATTGATCGATCGGAAAGAGCTGCCCTCGCTGCGTGTGTCGAACGCTATCCGGGTGCGGCGAGAGGACGTGGAAGCACTCTCGCGCTAGCAACGACGTCGTAGCCTGTGCCTCGCCAATCCACGGTCAGTCGTGTCCACCACAACGGAGCGGAACGCCGGGACGAAGGCTGCGAGGAAGCGGAGCATTTGGGCGACGAGAACGCAGGCCTCGTCGGATTCGCCAATGGTTCCGGGACGAACCGAGTTCTCGAGCCACAGGTGTTCCTGCGCAAGACGTTCTAGAGGGTGCGACCGCTGCTCGGGTCAGCCGATGCCGCTATCGGTTCCGCCGTCGGGCGGCACGCAAGATCCGTCCTGGTCGGACTCGGAACGGACGTGGATCACTGGAGAGAGGATCCACTCAGCCGACGGTCCGCCCGTCGGGTGGTACTCGATGGCGTTGGGACCGTCGAAGTCGAGAACTAGCACGTGCGTCTTGCAGGGTTGAACCTGGAATGGCCCGTTCAGTTTGAGGCCAGAGGTGTCTCCGCTCGGAGTCTTAAGGTCGGCATGTGAACCGTCGGGGAGGACGACGTACTGAGGTCCATTCGGGTCGAGCACGAAGCGAACCTGGGTGATGGCCCCGGAAGGAATCTGTACCGGGCCGAGCTGGCGCGTGTCGGTCGGGAGCTGGAGCAGGTCCACCGTGAGTGGTCCCGTGAAGATTTGGATCCAGCCGCCTCCCTCCGGATTCGCAGTCACCTCGTCGATTGTGACGATGATCCCCTGCAGCGAGTTCACTGGCGCAGCTGCCGTGTTCACCGGAGCAGTCAGCTTCACCGCGAGCATCCCCGGCCCGGTGGACGAGCCACACGCCATCCCTCCGCCGAGGGCAAGTGCTGCAACCAAGCCGGGGATACGACGTCGTTCGGTTTCCATCCTTGCGACCCCCTCCCCCCGGAGTGATCTCCCGGAGCGGAGAGGGCCGGCACGATAGGCACCGGCGTATGTCGGGGGTAGGGGTGGGTCTGAGATAGGCCAAACGGAAGGCGTAATCACCCGCTTTGAATCCGTACGTCGTGCGCGGGACAAAGCTCTTTCCAACTTGGATGGTTCCGATGCGCGCGATGTAGCTCGACACAGGCCCAGTTCCGGCTACCGCGTGCTTCTCGGCGTCGCCAGTTTTCGGCGCCCAGCCTCCGAACTCAGATTGGTAGCTCACAGAAATGATGCTTCGTGCACTGTTGCGGGACGGCATCATCGCCGAAGCTGCTGAGCGCTATGGGCACAAGCGCTCGGCCGCCCCACGCGTGAACGCGCGGTCCGCGGCTTCGCTATTCGCCTTGTGCTTGGCGGCCTCCTTTTGGTCGCCGGCAAGGACGTGAGTGGAAGGCCGCAGCTGACAGAGGCGGAGCCAAGCGGCGCCTGAATGAGACGCAATGCTCGCGCGAGGGTGTCGTCCATCTTCGGTGCCAACTGTGACGCGTCGGTTTCGGGTCCTTCAGGCCCAGCATTCACGTCGATGGGGTGAAGATGGTTTCCCTACAGTCCTGAAAATGACGTTGCCCACTCGCGGCCTGGCGTCAGTGAAGTGATGCAGTGCCCCACGCGTGTTGGACCGACGGTCTTGACGTCGCGTTCCACCCGATGCCTGGCTCCCCGACTCGCCCTCGGCAAAGAGTAAACGGGCCGCGTCATCGAGAGCGCGCGGCGCCGGTCGCTGGCCCACGGTCGACGGCTTCCGCTCCGGGCGTGGGTGCCACTGCTCACCCGGAGCGAGTGATCAGATCGGGACGGAGACCTAGTCGTCGTCCCGATCGTCACCGTCGCGGTCGTGGTCGGGGTCATCGCCTCGGTCATGGGTCGGACGGAAGTGGTGGCGCAGCATGTGGTGCACCACCTTCTTGCCGAGCTTGGCCCCTTGCTCGGTCGAGTTCCTGTAGTGCATGCCGCCGTAGACGCGAGCGCGTTCCACCTCGGCCAGCGCGTCGCTGAAGCGCTCGTAGCTGCGGACCGGCTGCAGCAGGCCTGCCACCGTGCTGTTGATCGTGAATGCGATGTCGTCGGTGTTGAAGAATGCCTCCAGCGTGTGGACGGTGGCGCTGCTGACGCATCCGTGGGCTGCCGGGTACTCGGGGTGGTTCGGAGTCACCACGTTGCTCTCCCATGTCGGATCGGCAGTCAGTTTGGGGTTGGCGCCGCCAGCGCGGATCGCGGTGACCGGACGCCAGAATACATAGTGGAACTTCGAGTCCCAGCAGCCGATCAGCGCGTCCGAGACGGCCATGTAGAGCATCGCGAAGAAGCGAGCCTCGTGCTCGATCGAGAGCTGCTGCGTCGTCGCAATGCCGCGCCACGCGCGGTTCCACTGGAGCATCGGCTGGTCGGACCAGAACACGCCGATGTCGGTCTGCTCCTGCGTGCGCGTGCTACCGACCTTGGCGCCGAGCGTCTTGGTCTCATTGTAGTCCCGGATCCAGGTCTTGCTGTCCAAGCTCGGCGGAGGGTGCGCGCGGAACTGCGATGGGGAGGTCATCGTCCACGGAGTGATGAACCGTACCCACGGAGTTAGAGCCGGCAAGAAGGCTGGAGGAGTCGGGACCCACACACCGTCGCCTCCCGAGGTGGTGAACGTGCCGCCCGCGTTGCGGCCATCGTTCGCGCGTAACGCCACGATCGCCGCGGCCGTTTGTTGACCGACCGAGACGCCGTTGGTCTTCGCCTCTCCATCTGGCACGTACGAAAGCGACGTCGCGTACGCTGCGTCCAGTCCGGCGGCGTTCGCGGGGTAGAGCGCGAGGAGTACGTCGTGCGCCGCGGCGGCCGTGGCCGCGTAGTCCGACGCCGGCGTGATTACGTTCGGGTGAGAGCCGTAGTTGGTGTACGGGTTACGGTGGATCGCGTTGACGGCGTCGTAGATCGCCGTATGGACGATCGCGCCGTCCAGAAACGCGAGGGGGGGTGGTTTGGCCGCACCGCCGGGGCCGACGATCATCTGCGCTGCCGTCGCGTTCCAGGCAAGAACGGGGTCGGGTGCCCCCGTCAGCGCTGCCGCGCTGACGGCGTCGGGCGGCACCGCCTGGGCTGCTTCGCTCGGCCCCTGATTGACTCCACATCCACCGAGAATGGTGACCAGAACACTGACTACGCCAAGAAGCTTCATATATAGGTCCCTCCGCTGATGGGTGGCAGAGACCGTTCAGGGCGAATTTGACCTTTTCGCAGGACGGTCGAGCCTGCGCTGCCGAGTCCGACCTCCGGGACCCTCGGACGCGCCCTCAGGATCCGTTCTCCGAGGAATGGGTGCAGTCTCGCACGGAGCGTGAAGCAGGACAGGGAGTCGCTATGGCCTTTCGAGGAGTCCTGCGTCCTCGGCCAGCTTCCGGAGCCGCTCCTGCACGCGCGGGAACCGCTTGGCGACCGTCTGGGAATCGAGGTGCGCCTCCGGGGTGGACATGACCGATGCCACCTCGGACCATGACAGGCCCGGTCAATCCTCAGGACCAGGAGGGACTGCTCGGCGGGTGCCAGCTGCTCGCGCAGCCGCGCGACCGCGTCTTTCGCCTCGGACCTCAGGTGCAGCGCGGTGGTCGACCGAACGGCCGCGGCGAGGCGGGCCATCTCCTCGGTCACGAGTGGACGCCCGTGGAGGCGGTACGTGTCCCGCTCGTTCCGGAGCCAGGCGTGCCACGCCAGCTTGTAGACCCAGGTGCGTACCGACGCGTCGCGGCGGAACCCGGGCAATCCCCGCCATAGGTCTTCGCAGAATTGTGAGAACACGTCATCGGCCCGGTCGTCGTCGCGAGCCAGCGCCGCGAGATAGCCGAGGATGGCGGCCCGGAACGTGTTCGTGCTCCGGGACGGCCGGGTCAAGGTTCTGGATTTCGGTCTCGCCGGGCTCGACAGGACACGAAGTAGCGGGACCCCGCGGGACCCGCAGCGGGGGAGCTGAGGCTGCTCGCCCCCGCGGCCGAGACGCTCCTGTCGGTCCGGGAGGTCGCTTCCAGGCTGAGCGTCAGCGCCGCGACTGTCTACGGCCTATGTGACCGCGAGCTTGGGCTGGGGTGCCGACGTCCTGCCCGGAAACGGGCGTTTCATCCTGCGAGCGCCAGCTCCCACCAACGCTGACGGGAGTCCGATTACCCAGCAGATTACCATCGAGTTGAGCGACGAGTTCAGCTTCAACGAAGGTGGCGGGGACACCTGCGTGCCGCTGAGCGGCTCCGCGACCATCGCGGGCTACCCGGCAGTCTTGGCCGAGGAAGCGAGCGGTGAGCTGTTTGCCCGCCCCAGCGATTCGCCGAGACCCTCCGCACCGCCGATTCCCGTGGGCACGCTCGTCCCCCATTCGCAGTGGCACTTCAGCGATGCCAATACGCTGTGCGTCGCCGGAGGCTTTCAAACCGGGACGGTGTACCAGCTGAACTACGTCGCGCAGGACACGCGCATCATGGGTCTTGGGTACACGGCGCAGCGCGATTTCGCTTCGTTCCTACGAAACCGCAAGACAGATAGCGGCGGCGTGGCGAACCCGCTGGCGGGAGGTGGCGGTGTCGACACTTCCCTCGTCTACGGGAGCATCCCAGTCCGGCGTGTACCTGAGAGACTTCGTCTACCAGGGCTTCAATGAGGACACGAAGGGCCGCCGCGTATTCGACGGCGTCCATGCCCACATCTCCGGAGCCGTGAAGCTTGGGCTCAACTACCGCTTCGGGCAGGTCCACCCCTGGTCGACGGAGCACCGCGACCGTTTCATTCCGCAGGTGACGTTTCCCTTCAACTTCGGCGTCCGCGTGAATCCGCTGGTCGCCCTCGGCTACCAGGACGGCCCGCTGCGGGACGGCATTCTCAAGCGGCCAGACACCGACCCTCTCTTCGTCCAGACCGACAGCTCGAACGAGTATTGGTGGGGAGAGACGTCGCTGGTCGACACCGACGGTTTCGGCCATGAAGTACAGCTGCCGTGGAACGCGCGGCACTACGTCATTGTGGGGACCCAGCATTTCAGTGCAACCGGCTCCGTCCCAACCTTGGGTCTCTGCCAGCAGCTCAACAACCCCGTCCCGCAGGGGCCAGCGTTGCGAGCCGTGTTTGTCGCACTCGAGGAGTGGGTAGCGAATGGCAGGGAGCCTCCGCCGAGCCGGCGTCCCACGGTAAGCGCTGGGCTGCTCGTCCCTCCTCAAGACCGCGCGGTCGTCGGTGTCCCGGAGATTCCCGGCTACACCTACAACGGCCTCTTCAATGCGCTCGCCGAACTCGACTTCGGGCCAAAGGTCTCCCACAACCGGGGAATCATCACGAACTGGGGCCATCCGCCCGCGCTCGCCACCTACCAGGTGCTCGTCCCCAGGGAGAATGCCGTGGGCATCGACCGCGGCGGTCTCGAGCTTCCTGTCGTCGGTGTTCCGACTGTGACGCTCACTGGCTGGAACTACCGGCGTGCACCCTACGCGGACGGCGAGCTCTGTGAGCTCAACGGTAGTTATCTGCCGTTGCCGGTGACTAAGGCCGAGGCCGAGGCGGCTGGCGACCCACGGCCTTCGCTGCAAGAGCTCTACGGCACCCACGAGGGCTATGTGAAGGCCGTGAAGAGGTTCGTCCGGAAAAGCGTGAGGGAGCACTACCTTCTTCCCGCTGACGCAGCAGCTGCAGTGCAGGACGCAGAAGCGAGCGACGTTCTGGTAGGTGTCGGCCCCTGACATAGTGGAGTCTGGAGTGACGTCAAGCAGAGTGCGAACGTCTCTCCTGAGATGGTGCAGGCACGGACAGAAATAGCCGTGCCTGCGCTTTGGCATTGAGAAAGGTTGACGCGATTCCGGGCTCGAACCAGTGGCCTTCGGATCCGGAGAGCGGATGGGTACTCGAGCAGGGGTCGCCACAGGTTGCTAAACGCGCGCATGTCCTTCTTTCTGGCGGTGGCCCACCCGGCGGTCCGCAGCACGACTTGGCACCGTTTGACACAAAAAGAGCGGATGGGAAGCGGATGGGATTTACCGTCCGCGAGCTTGCCGAGTAGCTCCACCTCTCGACGGCGACAGTGTACGGCTGGGTGAAGGCCGGGAAGCTCGCCCACTTGCGGCTCGGGGGAAACGTCATCCGGATTCCTCTCCCAGCAGTCGAGCGCTTCATTGCGGCTTCGCGCGGCGGGCATATTCAGTCCCGATGACCGAGTGGCCACGCCCCTTAGCCAGGGGAGGGCGCCGTAGCTGAGGAGGTGAATGGGCGTATGGCAGGTCGGTTCTTCGCCACGACCGCACTTGCGCATCTCGAGGTCACGACCCACCTTTAGGTCATGACTCGGACCTTCCTGGCATTGTTATGTTGCTTAGTATGTCTCGGGTGCGGTGGCGGACAATCCGAGCCAAACGGAACCTGTACCTACCAAGGTCAGACCTTCACGCAATTCGTCACGTGCCCGGGCAGCACCGTTTGCTGCCCCACCTATGACCATTGCGCAGTCATCGTGGGCGGCGGCTACTCGTGCGCATCCAACTGAGCACAGAGTTCCAAAACTGACTTCAGCGACGGCCGACGGTGGGCCGTGCTGGCTACAAATCCCATCTCGCATGAGAATGTAGCTTGGCAACGTGACGCGGAGTGCCTCAAGCGGCTCGGCGGTCATCATAGTGAAGTCCGCCGAGCACGGGGATTGCGGCAATGCGGCCCACGAACTCCGCGTGACGTGGAATGGGCTGTTGGTGCCCGAGAGCTTGGTGCGGCCGTCGTGCTGGCTCCGTTGTTCATCCGAGCGTCATTCACGGCTCACGCGGCGCGGCGCTAGTCATGATGCAGCCCATTCTGTTCCGTCAGCTACGGAGTTTTGCGTCTTGATATCGAGTACCAGCAGGTCGACCAGGTCGCGGCGAGCGGGATCCGTGACTACCCTACGCTCACATGAAGGCTCAACTCGCCGTCTCCGCGCTGCTTCTCTCCACCGTCGTCTGGAGCCAGACGCCGCCGCCGAAAATCACGCCCTCGGCAGAAGGGCCGGGCACCGAGGCGGGGAAAGATAGCA
>JADGRA010000001.1 GCA_017881265.1 Myxococcaceae bacterium
CTCGGCCAGGCAGTAGCCCTTGTTGGCGCGGACGGGCGTCAGCGACGTCGGCTCACCGACAATGGCCCGGCGCGCTTTGCCTTTCTTGGCTTCCAGAAGCATTTTGGCCCCGAGGCACCCCACCTCCTCGTCGGCGGTAAACACTAAGCCCGCGGGCTTGGGCAGCCTGGCCGCCCCTGTCCGTTCCGCAGCCACCAGGGCGCAGGCGATGAAGGCCTTGGTGTCGCAGGCCCCGCGCCCGTAGAGGTTGCCGTCCTTCGCGGTGAGGGTGAGGGCCTCGGCCCAGGCCGTGTCGTAGGGGACGCAGTCCGTGTGGCCCACCAGGGCCAGTTCCGGCGTCCCGCCCCCTGGGGGCAGAGCCAACAGGTTGTACTTCTCGACCCCAGCGTCGTCCTTGTAGCTGTGCCTCTCGCAGGAGAAGCCGAGGGCAGCCAGGCGCGGCTCGACCCAGTCGATGAGAGGCTTGTTGGGGAGACGGCTGGTGGTGTCGAAGGCCACCAACGCCCGCAGCGTGCTTTCCAATTGGGCTTGGACGTCACTCACGCCTGAAACACCCTCCGGCACAATTCGCCATAGGCCCGGGCGCTGGTGTCCCCAAGCCGGTGGCGCCCGTCGCGTACCACCCACTGGCCCTGCACCGCCACGTCCCGTACCGCCGCGACCTCCGCGGAGAAGACGACGGTGGCCAGAAGCGCATTGGCCGGGGCCCCGATGAGGCTTGGATGATTCAGGTCCACCGTGCACAAGTCCGCCGGCGCGCCGGGACGCAGCACGCCGGTGGGCAGTCCGAGGGCCCGGGCCCCATTCTCCGAGGCGACACCAAGCAATAGCTGCCCAAGGCCGTCTGGCCCTTCCGGCGCGTCCAGCACCGCGCGGCGCCCACGCGTCAGCCGGAGGCTGCCCTCCAGCATGCGCAGCTCGTCAAAGCAGTCCAGGGTGGCCTGGCTGTCTGTGCCAATGCAGAGGCGAGCGCCGGCACGTGCCATGCCATCCGCCGCCAGGACGCCGTCCCCCAAGTCCCTCTCCGTGCTGGGGCAGGCGCAGACGGACGCGTCGCGGAGGAGTTCCCTTTCGTGCGGCATCGTGTGGACGGCGTGCACGGCGGTGAAGCCCTCGCCCAAAAGCCCCACGTCGGCCAGCAACTCCACCGGGCGCCGGCCGTACTCCGCCTGGCACACCACCACCTCCTCCGGCTGTTCCGCCACGTGCATGTGGACGAGCGACTCTCCGGAGGTAGCCGCTGCTTCCAGCCAAGCCCGGGGCACGGCGCGGACGCTGTGGGGGGCAATGCCCACCGTCACCAGCGTGTCCTGGGCCGTGCGGGCCCGGAGGTCTGCCGCAGCGCGCAACCAGGCTTCGGGAGTGGCGTCGTAGAAGCGGACTTGTCGGGGGTTGGGGGCGGCCATGTAGCCGGCCCGGGTGTAGCCCGCGCGCAGCAGGACAATGCGCAGGCCCACGTCGCGGGCGGCGCGGATGACTTGCAGCGCCAGTTCCAGCGGTTCCGCGTAGGGCCTTCCGTCCGGCTGGTGGTGGAGGTAGTGGAATTCCCCGACGGACGTAATTCCAGCCAGGGCCATTTCCAGGAAGCACTGACGCGAGGCGACGTAGACGCCTTCGGGGTCCAACGTCATGGCCGCCCGGTACATGGCCTCGCGCCACGTCCAGAAGTCGTCCACTTCGACGTCCGGGCTGCGCGCCTGGGTGCGGCCGCGCAGGGTGCGCTGGAAGGCATGGCTGTGGACGTCCACCAGGCCCGGTAGAAGCAGCCGCCCGGGCAGGCGTTCCACCCCTGCGGCCGGGGGCAGGGGCCCGGCGGACAGCAGGAAGCCGTCCGAGGACACTTCCACCGCGGCCCCCCGCAACAGTTGGCCATTCCACAGGACGGCGTCGGGCAGGAGCCAGCGGGAGGGGGACATGGAGGCGTGGGGCAGCCTACCCTCCCCACGGGCGGCCTTGGTGACGGGGGCAGAAACCATTCCCGGGCACCGTCCGTACACAGGCCAAGGGTTTCGGGGTGCGCACTGGCGTCCCGAGGTAGTAAAAGCCCTCCCCCGCCTGGGGCCCGTGCGAAGTCCAGGCGTCACGCTGCCTCCCTCACCTTTTTCCAGGAGAAGAGACACACCATGAAGAAGACCCTCAAGGGCGCCGTCATCGCCTCTGCCGTTGCCTCCCTGTTTGCCGCCGGCGCCTTCGCCGGTGACGCCCCGGCACCTGCCGCCAGCAAGGGTGTGAAGTGCGCTGGCGTCAACAGCTGCAAGGGCGCGGGCGCCTGCGCCGGTGCCAGCAACAGCTGCGCCGGGAAGAACAGCTGCAAGGGCACCGGCTGGAGCTACACCCCGACGGAGAAGGACTGCACCGCCAAGGGCGGCAAGGTCGTCCCCGCTGAGGCGAAGAAGAGCTAAGCCTCCCAGCCCGCGTTGCTTCGCGGGTGTTTGCAAAGGAAACCCTGGGCACGCCGGGCCTTCTTCTCTCCAAAGCCGCAAGGCTTTTCGGGAGTCCAGGGTCCGGCGTCCCTTTTTTGGTAGGACAGTCGCCAGCTCCCCCATGTCCCTCGCAAGACTGCCCCGGTTGGGCCACGGCATTGGCCTTCGCAGCGAGCACTTCTCCGAGTTTCTCTCCGGAGACGTGCCCGTGGACTGGGTGGAGGCCATCAGCGAGAACTTCTTCCTGCAGGGCGGGCGCCCACGCGCCGTCCTGGAAGCCGTGCGCCAAAAATTACCGGTAGTCCTGCACGGCGTCTCCCTCTCCATCGGCGGGCCGGACCCCCTGGACAAGCAGCACCTGCAGCAGCTGAGGGAATTGGCCCGGTGGGTGGAGCCAGCGTGGGTGTCGGACCACCTGTGCTGGGGCACGCACCGCGGCCGCTACCTGCACGACTTGCTTCCGCTGCCCTTCACCGAGGAGTCCCTTGCCCACGTGGTGGCAAGGGTGGGCCAGGTGCAGGACACGCTAGGGCGGCAGATTCTTCTGGAAAACGTCTCCAGCTACCTCACCTTCTCCGCCTCCACACTGACGGAGTGGGACTTCCTCGCGGAGGTGGCCGCCCGCGCCGACTGCGGCATTCTCTTGGACGTCAACAACGTCTACGTCAGCGCGCGCAACCACGGCTTCGACGCGGAGGCCTACCTGAAGGCCATTCCGGTGGACAGGGTGGGGCAGTTTCACCTGGCCGGGTATTCAGACCACGGCACGCACCTGTTGGACACGCATGACAGCCCGGTGACGGACCCGGTGTGGGCCCTGTACCGGGAGGCCGTGCGCCGCTTCGGCCCCGTCACCACCCTCATCGAGTGGGATGAACACATTCCGCCGCTTCCGCGCCTTCTGGAAGAGTCCGCGCGGGCGCGCGCCGTGGCCGAGGCGGCCGTCCGGGAGGCGGCGTGAAGCTGGCACAGCTGCAGGACTTGCTGGCGCGGGCCATTGCCGAGCCGGACACGGTGCCCGCAGAGCAGCTGCTGTCCAGCATTGCCCCCCATGCGCCATTGGACGCCGTCGCCCGGGCGGGCATTTACGCGGGCATGTACCGCAACCGGCTGGCGGATGCGCTGCGGGCGGACTTCCCCAACCTCCACCGCCTTCTCGGCGACGACGGCTTCCTGGAACTCAGCCGCGCCTACGCGGCCAGCCACCCCAGTGCCTCCTCGGACATTGGCCAGTTTGGCCGGCACCTGGCGGACTTCCTTGCGCAGCACCCGGGGCCCCGGGGGGACGAGGCGGACCTCGCCCGGCTGGAGTGGGCGCTGGCCCAGGCCTTCACCGCTAAGGACGCAGCGCCCGTCGGGCAGGAAGCGCTGGGGGCCCTCGGGGAAGCGGCGGCGGAGGCACGCCTGCACTTCGTCCCGGCCTTCCAGGTGGTGGCGCTGCAGCATGACGTCCTGCCCCTGTGGGACGCCCTGGAGGCGGGCGCCGAGGAATTGCCGGCCGTCGACGCGCAGGCGGTGTCCGTGGCCGTCTGGCGGACGGGCTACCAGGTGCTGCACCGGGGGCTTCCTGCTGCGGAGGCGGAGGCAGTGGCCCGGGCCCAGGGCGGCGCCAGCTTGGCCGAGGTATGCGAGGCCTTCAGCGAGGCGGAAGACGCCGCTGGCGAAGCCTTTCGGACACTGGGCGCATGGTTTGCGGGCAGCTGGGTGGCGCGCGTCGAAAGCGCTTGACGGCGGCGCCCCTTGCCCCTAGCTCTCCGTCTCGCAGCGCCAAAACGTTGCAGTGCCTCCGGCCCTACGAAGGGGTAGGAAGCGCGCCGCAACCAATACTTCCAGCACACGGAGACGAGTCCATGAAGAAGACGACGCTTGCAGTGGCCTTTGCGTTGGCGGGGTTGTTGGCCGCCTGCGCTGAAACGAAGAGCGCCACTGGCACGGCCAGCAGCGCGAGTGCGAAGTCTGCAGGGCCGGACGTGAAGGTGAACCCCGCTGCCGTGGCCCGGGCCAGCCAGCCGCCCCCCGCAACGGCCAGCCAAACCACCACCGCGGGCCATGGCAACCTGTCCGTCAACACGGCCAACTCGCCCAACGACAGCGACCCGACGTGGATTGAGTCCGTGGACGTGGACCTGGACGGCAGCGCCGAGGCGGCCGAGTACACCTACGACGACGACGACAAGGTGACGTACATTTTTGCCAACGTCTCCTTCCCCTGCATCAGCGGCAACGGCACCTTCAAGGGCGGCATGCTGACGGCCGTCTACGGCCTCAACAACACCTGGGGCAAGGCGCCGGGGTCGGGCTGGTACGTGACGGAACTCAACGCCGGGCAGTGCGCCGCGGAGGCGAAGGCCCTGTGGGGCTGCCGCTTTGACGCCACCGGCGCGCGCACCGAGTGCGGCTGGGTCACCATCCAGGCGGACAAGGACGACATCGTCATCACCGCCGGCGAAGTCACCAAGTGACGTAAGGGGCACGGGCCCCCCAAGACGGGACGCCTACCGAAACGCTGCCGCCCCGCGGTAGCGTTTCGGGCGGCCTGTCCCCCCCGTGCCCAAGCGCCCAAAAGCGAAGCGGCGAGACAGCCTCGCCACCTACCGGAAGAAGCGCGACTTTGCGCGCACGCCCGAGCCCGCGCCCAAAGCGCGGGCGCCGGCGCGGAAAGCGGAAGCGGAAGCGGCTGCCCGGTTTGTCGTCCACAAGCACGACGCCACCCGGCTGCACTACGACTTGCGGCTGGAAATGGACGGAGCGCTGGCCAGCTGGGCCATTCCCAAGGGGCCCAGCTACGACACGTCCGTCAAGCGGCTGGCCGTGGAAACCGAGGACCACCCGCTGGCCTACGGGGACTTCGAAGGGCGCATTCCCGAGGGGGAATATGGCGCCGGGGACAGCCTTCTGTGGGACAGGGGCACCTACACCACCGTGCCGCCCGGCCAGGCCAGCGCCATGCGGAAGAAGGGCCACCTGCATGTGGTGCTGCACGGCGAGAAGCTGCTGGGCGGCTGGCACCTGGTGCGGACGCGTCCCCAGGGCGGCAAGGCCCAGTGGTTGTGCATGAAGGCCAAGGACGGGACACAGCGGCCGGGCTACGACGTGGAGGCCGAGCGCCCGGAGTCCGTGGCCTCCGGCAGGCGGCTGACGCGGGGGCCGGAGAGGAAGGCCACACTGCGCGGCCCCCACTCGGCGCCGGAAACCCTGCTGCAGAAGGTGTGGCCGCCCATGCTGGCCGTCCTGGCCGACGGCCGGGCGGCGCCGGCGTCCAGCTACCTGTACGAAGTGAAGTACGACGGCTACCGGGCCCTGGCGGCGCTGTCCGGCGGCCGGGTGGCAGTGCGCTCGCGCAATGACTTGGACTTTGGCGCCCGGTTCGCCTTCCTCCCGGAGGCCCTGCGGACCCTGACGGTGGGCGAGGTGGTGCTGGACGGGGAAATTGTGGCCCTGGACGCCCATGGCACGTCCCACTTCCAGGCGCTGGGGGACGCCTCGGCCGCCCACCGCTACGTGGTGTTCGACTTGCTGTGGCTGGACGGCGAGGACGTGCGGGCGCGTCCCCTGGAGGAGCGCCGGGAATTGCTGGAATCCGTGCTGGCCAACGCCGCGCTTCCCCTGGAATTGGCCGCGCGCGTGGAAGGTTCCCAGGAGGAGGCGCTGGCCGTGGCCCAGAAGCACCACTGGGAGGGCCTACTGGCCAAGCGCCGTGGTTCTCTCTACGTGGGCAAGCGCAGCGCGGACTGGCTGAAGCTGAAGCTGTTGGGCAGCGAGGAATTGCCCATTGTCGGCTGGACGCCCCAGTCCAAGGGCGCCCCGGAGATTGGCGCCCTCCTTGTTGCCAAGCGCGACGGGCAGGCCTTTGCCTACGCCGGCAAGGTGGGGACGGGCTTCACGGACAAGGTGCGGACGCAGCTTCTCCGCCAGCTGCGGGACGATGAGATAGAGGCGCCGTCTGTCCGCGACCCGCCGAAAATGCGGGGCGTCCACTGGGTACGCCCGCGCCTGGTGGCGCAGGTACGCTTCAGCGAGTGGACGCGGGACGGGCGGCTGCGCCACCCCTCCTTCCAGGGCCTCCGGGAGGACAAGACGCCGGCCGAGACGGGGACAGACGTGGCGGAAGACAGCCCCCCGAAGGGAAGAGAGAAGAAAGCCGTCTCGCGTCCGCCGGCGCCGGACCCAGCGCCTGCGGGCGCAAGTGCCACCCTGGTGCCCTGCACCCACCCGGACCGCATCCTCTTCCCCAAGTCCGGCCTCACCAAGGCGGACGTGCGCAGCTACTACGACGCCGTCGCCCCCCTGGTGGTGCGCGCGCTGGACGGCCGGCCCCTGTCGCTTCAGCAGTGGCCGCAGGGCATTTCAGCCTCGGGCTTCTTCCGCCACGACGCCAAAGGGGCGCCGCCGTGGGTGACGCGGGCGACGGTGCAGCACGAGGAGCGCCGGCTGGAACAGATTGTCGTGGACCGGCCGGAGACGGTGGCCTGGCTGGCCAACCAGTCCGCCCTCACCCTGCACATGACGTCCAGCCGCCTCGCCAGCCTGGATTCGCCCGACTGGGTCGTCTTCGACTTTGACCCGGCGGGCGAGGACTGGACGCCACTGGTCCAGCTGGCCCAGGCCCTCCGCGCCCTCCTGGAGGAAGTGAAGCTGCTCTCGATGCCGAAAACCTCCGGCAAGCGTGGCCTGCACGTCTTCGTCCCCCTGGCCCCCGGCCACACCTTCGAGGCGTCCTACGGCTTTGCGGTGGCAGTGGGGGAGGTACTGGCCCAGAAGTTCCCCACGCTGGCCACCAGAGAACGTGCCCTCAAGAAGCGCGGGGGCCGCCTGTACCTCGACTGCGAGCAGAACGGCCGGCTGAAAACCATGGTGGCCCCGTATTCGCTGCGGGCGGTGGAGGGGGCGCCGGCCAGCACGCCCCTGCACTGGGACGAGGTGACGACGTCCTTCGTGCCCTCGGCCTTCAACCTCCGCACCCTCCCCAAGCGCCTGGAGCGCGTCGGGGACCTCTTCCTGCCCGTGCTGCAGACACGCCAGAGGCTTCCGCAGCTGCGCACGCCTGCGTCGTAAGCC
>JADGRA010000049.1 GCA_017881265.1 Myxococcaceae bacterium
GCGGGCGCCTCGGCGCTGTGGGTGGCCAACCGCACGGCGGACCGCGCGGTGCGGCTGGCGGCGGCCTTCGGCGGCCGCGCCGTGCCGCTTCAGGCCGGGGCGCTGCAGCCAGTCCTCGAAGACGTGGACGTCCTGGTGCAGGCGAGTGCCGCCGGGCTCGGTCGCCCAGCGGAGACGGCGCTCCCGGCAGGCTGCGTGCTACACGGGAGCCTCACGGTGCTGGACATGGTGTACCAACCCCTCGAGACGGCGCTGTTGCGGCAGGCCCGGGCCGCCGGGGCGCAGGGCGTGGACGGGCTGTGGATGCTCATCCACCAGGCCCTGGAGCAGCTGCGGCTGTGGACCCACGTGGAGGCGCCGGCCGGGCTGGCCGCGACGCTGCACCAGGACTTGCTGGGGGAGGTCCCCTTCCTGTGAATCGCCGGCTGCGCTTCCTGACCGCCGGGGAGAGTCATGGCCCGGCCCTCCTCGGCATCCTCGAGGGGCTTCCGGCGGGACTGCCGCTGCAGGCCTCGGACCTGGACCGGGACCTCGCCCGCCGGCAGAAGGGCTATGGCCGCGGCGGGCGGATGCAGATTGAAACCGACACGGCAGAAATCCTCTCCGGCGTCCGCTTCGGCACGACGCTGGGCTCGCCCTTGGGCCTTCTGGTGCGCAACCGCGACTGGGAGAACTGGACGGAACGGATGCGGGTGGAACCGGGGCCGAAGGACGCGCGGCCCGTCCGCGTGCCGCGCCCCGGACACACGGACCTCGCCGGCGCCCTCAAATACGGGCAGACGGGGGACTTGCGGGACGTGCTGGAACGCGCCTCGGCGCGCGAGACCGCCATGCGGGTGGCGCTGGGCGCCGCGGCGCGCGCGCTGCTGCGGGACTTGGGCATCCAGGTGGGCAGCTATGTGCGCAGCATCGGCCCGGTCGACGCCGACGACGCGGCCAGCGTCCTGCCGCAGCTGTTTCGCGAGGACGCGGAGGGCCTGGCGCTGCTGGCCGACGCCACCGAGACGCGGGCCCTCACCGAGGAAGGTTCCGCCCGGCTGGTGCAGGCCATCCAGGAGGCGCAGCGCCGGCGCGACACCGTGGGCGGCGTCGTCGAGGTGGTGGCCACCGGGGTGCCGCCGGGCCTGGGGAGTCACGTCCAGGCCGACCGCAAGCTGGACGGGCGCCTCGGCGCGGCCCTCCTCTCCATCCAGGCCATCAAGGCGGTGGAGGTGGGGGACGGCATCCAGGGCGGGCGGGCCTACGGCAGCCAGACGCATGACCCGCTTCTGCTGCAGGGTGGACGGCTGGTGCGGACGCGTAACCACGCCGGCGGCCTGGAAGGCGGCATCACCAATGGCGAGCCGCTGGTGCTGCGCGCCGTCATGAAGCCCATCGCCACCGTGCCGGCAGCGTTGCCCTCCGTGCACCTAGGCACGCTGCAGGCTGTCCCGGCGCACGTGGAGAGAAGCGACACCTGTGCCGTCCCTGCCGCCGGCGTGGTGTGCGAGGCCATGGTGTGCCTGGCCCTGGCCGACGCGGTGCTGGAGGCCCTGGGTGGCGACACCATGGACGGCTTGCGCCACGGCTTTGCGCGGCTGCGCCTGTCGGCACGCACGGCGCCCGGGCAGGTGTTTCTCATCGGCCCCATGGGGGCAGGAAAGACGACGGTGGGCGAGCACCTGGCCCGGCTGCTGGGGCTGGCCTTCGTGGACTTGGACGCGCAGCTGGAGGCGCGTGCGGGCAAGACGGTGGTCGAGCTGTTTGCGGCCGAGGGCGAGGAGGCTTTTCGCCGGCGGGAAGCCGAGGCCCTGGCCGAGCTGGAGCGCGGCGCGCCCGCGGTGGTGTCCCTCGGTGGCGGCACGCCGTGCAGCGAGGAGGCGTGGCGGCGGATGCGGCGCGCGGGCGTGGTGGTGGGGCTGCAGGCGGCGCCGGAGGAACTCCTCCGCCGGCTGGAGGCCGCCCCCGGCGGCATTGCCGCCCGGCCCTTGCTGCACGCTGGCGAGCCCGCCGCGCAGCTGACGGCCCTTCTGCAGCAGCGCCAGCCCTGGTACGCGCGTGCGGATGCGCACCTGCGGACGGACGGCCTCTCCCCGGACGCCGCCGCCGGGGCGGTGCTGGGCCTGTTGCGCGCGCTTGCCGGACCGCTGGTGTCGCCGTGACGGTGACGGCCTGGGTGACTTCGGCGTCGGGGCGCTACCCGGTGCGGGTGGGCCGTGGCTTGTTGTCGGGGCTGGGCCCGGGGCTGCGGAGGTCCGGCTTCCAGGGCCAGGTGGCTGTCGTCTCGGACGCGACGGTGCTGGAGGCCTGGGGGCCGGTGCTGCTGCTGAATCTCGAGTCGGCCGGCTATTCGCCCACCGTGCTCAGCGTCGTGCCGGGCGAGGCGAGCAAGACGGTGGCCACGGCCGAGATTTTCTGGGGCCGGCTGATTGAAGCCGGCTTCGGGCGCAGCGACGTGTTGCTGGCCTGCGGCGGGGGCGTGGTGGGGGACCTTGGCGGCTTCGTCGCCGCCACCTTTCACCGGGGCATGCGGTTTCTCCAAGTCCCCACCACGCTGCTTGCCCAGGTGGACGCCAGCATCGGCGGCAAGGTGGCCGTCGACCACCGGCTGGGCAAAAACTTGGTGGGCGCCTTCTACCCGCCGGAGCAGGTGGTGGCCGACGTGGAGACGCTGGCGACGCTGCCGCCGCGCGAGCGCTGGAATGGGCTTGCCGAGGTGGTGAAGGTGGCGCTGGTGCGGGACGCGGACTTCGTCGCGGAGTTGGAGCGGGACCTGGAAGGCCTGGCCGAGGGGCCCGTCACGGAAAGGCTGGAAGCGGTGGTGGCGCGCGCCGCCGCCCTCAAGGCGGACGTCGTCTCGGCGGACGAGCGCGAGGCGGGCCTCCGCATGCTGCTCAACTTCGGCCACACCCTGGGCCACGCGCTGGAGGTGGCCACCGGCTACGCGCCCCTGTCCCACGGGGAGGCGGTGGTGACCGGCATGAAAGTGGCCTGCCGTCTGTCGCACCGCCTGGGCCGGCTGGACGCGGCGGAGGAACAGCGCGCCCTGGCCCTGCTCGACCGCTTCCCGCGTCCCTTGGGGGTGGTGCCGCCCGAGCGTGAGGCGCTCCGCGCCGCGGCCCTTCGGGACAAGAAGGCGGTGGCCGGGACGCTGCGCTACGTGGTGCTGCTGTCCATCGGCCAGGGGGCCGTCGAGGCCTTGCCCAGCGAGCGGCTGGACGAGGCCGTGGAACTGGCCCTGGAGGGGCTGTGAATGTCCTCGTCCTGCATGGGCCCAACCTCAACCTCCTCGGCGAGCGAGAGCCCCACCTGTACGGCCGCACCACCCTGGCCGAGCTGGACGCCCAGCTGGCCGCCCGGGCGGCCGAGCTGGGCATGGCCATCCGCTGCTACCAGAGCAACCACGAGGGTTCCCTCATCGACTTCCTCCAGGCGGAACGGAGGTGGGCGCGAGGCCTGCTTTTGAATGCCGGGGCCCTCACCCACACTTCCTGGGCGCTGCACGACGCGGTGAGGGCGGTGGGGCTGCCGTGCGTCGAGGTCCACTTGACGGACGTACAGACGCGGGAAGCCTGGCGGCACTTCAGTGTCTTGGAAGGCATCCGCCAGGCCGTCTTCTCAGGCAAGGGCGTCGAGTCGTACCTGGAGGGCTTGGCCTTCCTCGCCTCGCACGGCTGAGAGGCGGGCAAGCCGCGCGCCTCGAGGGTGGGCGCCAGCAGGCGCCGGCTGTTAGCGTCCGCCGCGGGTGGCCCGCGCCAGGGCGCGCCCCGTCGCAGCGGAGGAGAGAGACGGCTATGGCAAACCTCAGCTTCACCCTCAACGGACGGCCACAGACTCTCGACGTCGACGCAGCCATGCCCCTGTTGTGGGTGCTGCGCGACGTGCTGGGGTTGACGGGCACCAAGTTCAGCTGCGGCATCGCCCAGTGCGGGGCCTGCACCGTCCTCCTCGACGGCAAGCCCATGCGCAGCTGCGTGGTGGCCGTCTCCTCCGCCGCCGGCAAGCACGTCACCACCATTGAAGGGCTGTCGACGGATGGGAGTCACCCGGTGCAGCGGGCCTGGGTGGCGGAGCAGGTGCCGCAGTGTGGCTACTGCCAGTCCGGGCAAATTCTCAGCGCGGTGGCGCTGCTGGCCGAGAAGAAGGCGCCCACCGAGGCCGACATCGACGCGGCCATGTCCGGCAACTTCTGCCGGTGCGGGACGTACTCCCGCATCCGCAAGGCCATCCACCGCGCGGCCAAGGAGACGGCGCCATGAACGGCCTCCTCAACGTCAGCCGACGGAAGTTTCTCCAGGCCACCGTGGTGGGCGGCACCGGGCTGGTGCTGGGCGTCTCCTTCCGGAGCGCCGAGGCCGCCGCCCCTCAGCGCTTCGAGCCGAACGCCTTCCTCGCCATCGACGGCTCCGGCCGCGTCACCATCTGGGTGGCCAAGTCCGAGATGGGGCAGGGCGTCCGCACCGCCTTGCCCATGGTGGTCGCCGACGAATTGGAAGCGGACTGGGCCATGGTGCACGTCGAGCAGGCGCTCGCCGAGCCGAAGTACGGGCGGATGGGGACGGGCGGCAGCTCCAGTGTCCGCAACTCCTACCTGCCGCTGCGCAAAGCCGGTGCCGCTGCCCGGGAGATGATGGTGTCCGCGGCCGCGGCACGCTGGGGCGTGGAGGCCAGTGGCTGCCGCGCCGAGTCCGGCGTGGTGCTTCATGCCCCGACTGGCCGGCGCCTGGCCTACGGAGAGCTGGTGGCCGAGGCGGCCAAGCTTCCGGTGCCGGCCGACCCAAAGCTGAAGGACCCGGGCCAGTTTCGCTACATCGGCACGCCCATGCCGCGGGTGGACATTCCCGCCAAGGTGAATGGCAGCGCGGTGTACGGCATCGACGTCCGCGTCCCCAACATGCTGGTGGCCACCGTCGTGCGCTGTCCGGTGGTGGGCGGCAAGTTGTCCAAGCTGGACGACAGTGCCGCCCGGGCCGTGCCGGGGGTGCGCCGGGTGGTGCCGATGGAGTCGGGCGTGGCTGTCGTCGCCGAGTCCACCTGGCCCGCGCTGCGCGGGCGCCAGGCGCTGGTGGTGTCCTGGGATGAGGGTCCGCATGCCGGGCTGGGGCAGGACAGCATCTGGCAGCAGCTGGAGACGGCCGTCCAGAAGCCCGCCGCCGTCGCCCGGGCCACGGGAAACGTCACCCGGGCGCTTGCCGCAGGCCGCACGCTGGAAGCCACCTACCAGGCCCCGCTGTTGGCCCACCTCACCATGGAGCCGCAGAACTGCGTGGCGGACGTGCAACCGGACGGCTGCGAGGTGTGGGCGCCGACGCAGGTGCCGGACCGCGCGCGAGCCGTGGTGGCGAAGCTTTTGGGCATCAACCCCGAGCGCGTCGTCGTTCACACCACCTTCCTCGGCGGCGGCTTTGGCCGCCGGCTGGAGACGGACGCGGTGGTGGAAGCGGTCCAGCTGTCCCGGGCCGTCGCCGCACCGGTGAAGGTCCTCTGGACATTGGACGACGACTTCGCCCACGACTTCTACCGTCCCCCCAGCGTGCACCGCCTGTTTGGCGCCCTCGACGCGGCTGGGCAGCCCCTGGCGTGGCTGCACCGCCTCTCGGTGCCCTCGCGCTCCCCGGAGCGGCTGAAGAATGGCATCGACGAGGGTGCCCTCACCGGGGCCCTGCAGGTGCCGTACGGCTTCCCCAACCTGGCCGTGGAATTCGCCGCCAGCGCCACGCCCGTCCAGCTGGGCGCCTGGCGTAGCGTCGCCCACTCCTACAACGCCTTCGCGGTGGAGAGCTTCATCGACGAGCTGGCGCACTTCGCCGGTAAGGACCCACTGGCCTTTCGCCGTTCGCTGCTGGCAGCGTCGCCGCGGCACCTGCGCGTCCTGGACTTGGTGGCGGACAAGGCCGGGTGGGGCAGGCCCGTCCCCAAGGGGCGCGGCCGGGGCTTGGCCGTCCACGAGTCCTTCGCCAGCGTGGTGGCCGAGGTGGTGGACGTTGTGGCGGAGGGCACGGGCTTCCGCGTGGAGAGGGTGGTGTGCGCCGTGGACTGCGGCACCGTCGTCAACCCCAACACGGTGGAGGCCCAGGTCGAGGGGGGCGTCACCTTCGGGCTGAGTGCGGCACTGCGGGAGGCCATCACCATCGACCAGGGCCGGACAGTGCAGACGTCCCTGTCCGAGTATGCGCCCTTGCGCATGCGAGAGGCACCCGTCGTCGAGGTGCACGTGGTGAAGACGAATGAGCCGCCGGGCGGCATCGGTGAGCCGGGCGTCCCGCCGCTCGCCCCGGCTGTCGCCAACGCCGTCTTCGCCGCCACCGGCAAGCGTCTGCGCAAGCTGCCGCTTCAGCCGCCCAGCCGGGGCACTGGGTAGCGAGCCCCCGGAGAGGGCCGGTCAGCGCGCGGCGTGGACCGCCGCGGCGAGGCTGCGCACAAGGGAAAGGCCCTCACTTGCGTCCCTTCCGCCCCGGTGCAGGGCCTCCACCAGTGCGCTTCCCACCACCACCGCGTCGGCGTGCGCTGCCAGCGCGCGCGCCTGCTCCGGCGTCGAGACCCCGAAGCCCACCGCCACCGGGGCCGAGGACGCGGCACGCGCCTCTCTCAGCTTGGCCGGGAGGTCCGCCGGGAGCTCGGCCCGGGTGCCGGTGACGCCCGTCACGCTGACGAAGTAGAGGAAGCCGCGGGTGGCCTGGCCGATGGCCCGAAGCCGCCCCGGCGGCGTGGTGGGCGCCGCCAAGAGGACGAGGGAGAGGCCCGAGGCTTGGGCCAGCTCGCCCAGGGTGTGGGATTCCTCCAGCGGCAAGTCCGCCACCAGGACGCCGTCCGCGCCCGCCTCGGCGGCCTGGGTGACGAAAGGTGCAAGTCCCATCCGGACAATGGGATTCATGTAGCCGAAGAGGACGAGGGGGACGCTGCAGCCGCCCTGGCGCAGCTGGCGCACCATGGCCAGCACCGCCGACAGGGTGGTGCCGGACTGCAGCGCGCGCTGCGCAGCGGCCTGGATGGTGGGGCCGTCGGCCAGCGGGTCTGAGAAGGGGACGCCCAGTTCCACCACGTCCGCCCCGGCCTCCGCCAGCTGCGGCACAAGGCGTTCCGTGGCAGCGAGGTCAGGGTCCCCGGCGCACACGTACACCACCAGTGCCTTGCGCCCCGTGCCGCGGCTGTCCGCGAAGAGGCGCTCCAGCCGGTTCACGTCGTCGCCCCGGGCCTCCGGCGCGCAATTTCCGCCAGCGCATGCCCCAGGTCCTTGTCGCCGCGGCCGGACAAATTCACCAGCACCCGCTTGCCGGTGCCCAGTTCCCGGGCGACGTCCCGGGCGCGCGCCAGGGCGTGGGACGTCTCGAGCGCCGGGAGGATGCCTTCCAGGGCGCAGCATTCCTGGAAGGCCTCCAGCGCTTCGTCGTCCGTCGCCGTGCGCACATCCAGCCGGCCGACGTCCCGCAGGTAGGCGAGTTCCGGCCCGACGCCCGGGTAGTCCAGCCCGGCGCTGACGGAGTGGGCCTCGGCCACCTGGCCGTCGTCCGTCTGCAGCACGCTGCTGGCCGAGCCGTGCAGCACGCCGAAGCGTCCGGCGGACAGCGAGGCGCCGTGCTTGCCGGTGGCCAGCCCCTCGCCGCCAGCCTCCACCGCCACCAGGCGCACGGCCGTGTCCGGGAGGAAGGCGGTGAAGACGCCCAGCGCGTTGCTTCCGCCGCCCACGCACGCCACCACCGCGTCGGGCAGGGCGTCGAAGCGCTGCAGGCACTGGGCGCGCGCCTCCTCGCCGATGACTCTCTGCAGCTCGCGCACCAGGGTGGGGTAGGGGTGCGGGCCGGCCACGCTGCCGATGACGTAGAAGGTGTCCCGGACGTGCGTCACCCAGGCCCGGATGGCCTCGTTCATCGCGTCCTTCAGCGTGCGGCTGCCGGTTTCCACCGCCCGGATGGTGGCGCCAAACAGACGCATGCGCTGGACGTTGGGGGACTGGCGGCGCACGTCCTCGGCCCCCATGAAGACTTCGCACGGCAGCCCGAAGCGCGCGCAGGTGGCCGCGGTGGCCACCCCGTGCTGGCCGGCGCCTGTCTCCGCAATAATTCGGGACTTCCCCATGCGGAGCGCCAGGCGCACCTGCCCCACCGTGTTGTTCAGCTTGTGCGCCCCGGTGTGCAGCAAGTCCTCGCGCTTCAGCCACACCTCGGCGCCGCCGAATTTCGCCGTGAGGCGCTCGGCCAGCATGAGGGGCGTCGGCCGGCCGCCGAAGTCCCGGAGGTCCGTGACCACCGCGTCCAAGAAGCCCCGGTCCACGCGCGCCTCCGCCCAGGCTTTCTCCAACTCCTCCAGCGCCGGGATGAGGGTTTCCGGCACGTAGCGGCCGCCGTACGGGCCGAAGCGGCCGTGCACTGTCTCGGCAGGCGTCACCGCTTTGCCTCCGCGGCCCGCACGGCCGCGACGAAAGCCAGCACCCGGGAAGCATCCTTGATGCCGGGCGCACTCTCCACGCCGGAAGCGACGTCGACGCCGTCCGGTGCGGCCCGCACAATGGCCTCGCCGACGTTGTCCGGCGTCAGGCCACCGGCCAGCCAGACGGGTAGGCGCCAGGCGCGCACCCACGGCACCAGGGCCCAGTCGAAGCGACGTCCGCCCCCACCCAGGCCCTCCACGTGCGCGTCCAGCAACACCGCGGCGGCCGCCCGCGACGGCATGCCAGGCAGGGACTCGGGTCCGGAGATGCGCACCACCTGCCACAGCGGGGCGCCCACGCCGACATAGTCCTGCGGGTCCTCGTCACCGTGCAACTGCACGGCGCCGAGACGTGCGCGCTCCACCGCGATGCGGACCTCCGCCGGTGGGGCCCGGACAAAGACGCCCACCCGCAGGACATGCGCCGGGACACTGCTGGCCAGCCGCTCGGCGGCGTCCAGCGTCAGGTAGCGCTTGCTTTGCGGCCAGAAGTTGAAGCCGACCGCATCCACGCCCGCCTCCACGCACGTGCGGACGTCCTCGGCGCGCGTGAGTCCACACACCTTCACTTGGGTGGGCATGGTGCCTCCGACAAAGCGCGGACGGCAGCTTCCGGGTCCTCTGCGCGCATGAGGGACTCGCCCACCAGTGCCGCGGTGGCCCCCGCCCGGGCCAGGGCGGTGAGGTCCGCGGCGGTGCGGATGCCACTCTCGGCCACCAATGTCCGGCCGGGGGCGCGCAGCGCCGGCGCCAGCCGGGCGAAGCGCCCCGGGTCCACCTGCAGTGTCTGCAGGTCGCGGGCGTTGACGCCCACCAGGGGGACGTCCAGTGCCGCCACTTGCGCTGCCTCGTCCTCGGAAACCACTTCGAGGAGCACGTCCAGCCCGAGGGCACGTGCGCTGGCGGCGAGTTCCAAAAGGCGCGGCGGCTCCACCGCGCCGGCAATCAAAAGCACAGCGTCCGCGCCGGCGAGCGCCGCTTCCTCCACCATGTAGGGGTCGACCACGAAGTCCTTTCGAAGCAAGGGCACGTCTACCGCGGCGCGGACCCGCGCCAAGTCCTCCAGGCTACCCCCGAAGCGGGGTCCCTCGGTGAGGACACTCACGCACCGCGCGCCGCCCCGGACGTAGGCGCGGGCCAGGGCCGCAGCGTCCACCCCGTCTGCAATCCGCCCCGCCGAGGGCGAGGCGCGCTTCACCTCGCAGATGAGGGGGAAGCTGGTGCCCCCGAGCAGCGCCTGGCGAAAGCGGGGGAACCGCGGCGGCAGCCGGGCCGCCTCCGCCGGCACGCCCGGGCGGGCCCTCCGGCGACGGGCGCATTCCTGTTGGGCGGAGGCGACCAACTCGGCCAGCACGCCGCGGGGCGCATGCCACGTCATGTCGTCCCCCTGGCGCGGGTTAGCGCCACCAGGCCGGCCAGTCGCGCGCGGGCCTCTCCGGAGTCGATGGAGCGCGCCGCCTGCTGGACGCCCTCGGCCAGCGAGTCCGCGGCGCCCCCCACCCACAGGGCCGCTCCGGCGTTGAGGAGGACGGCCTGGCGCAGCGGGCCCGGGCTTCCGGCCAGCACCTGCGCCAACAGCCGCGCATTGTCCTCCGGCTCCCCGCCGCGCAGGGACTCGGGCGGGATGCGCGCCAGGCCGGCCTGCTCCGGGGTGAGCGTGAATTCCCGCACCGTCCCGCCTTCCACCCAGGCGGCGCGCGTCGGGCCGCAGGGGGACACCTCGTCCAGGCCGTCCTCGCCATGCACCACCAGCGCCCGCTCGGCGCCGAGGTGCGCCAGCGTCCGCGCCACCACCGGGACCAGCGCCGGGGCGTAGACGCCCAGCAGCTGCCGGGGCGCCTGGGCCGGGTTGGCCAGCGGCCCCAGCAGGTTGAAGACGCTGCGGATGCCCACTTCCCGGCGCACCGCCGCCACGTGCCGCATGGCCTGGTGGAGGAGGGGGGCGAAGAGAAAGCCGATGTGCAGTTCCGCCAGGCAGCGCTCCACCACCTCCACCGGCGCCTCCACGTCCACGCCCGAGGCGGCCAGCACGTCGGCGCTGCCGCTGCGGGAGGAGACGCTGCGGTTGCCGTGCTTGGCCACGGTGAGCTGGCCAGTGCCGGCCACCACCAGGGCCGCGGCGGTGGACAGGTTAAAGGTGGAGGCCCCGTCGCCCCCGGTGCCACAGGTGTCCAGGACGGTGCGGCCGGGCGGCACCCGCACCGGTGTCGCGCGGCGGCGCAGCACGGCCGCCGCGGCAGCAATCTCCTCGGGCGTCTCCCCCTTCATACGGAAGGCCACCAGGAAGGCGCCCAGCAGCGCCGGGGTGGCCTCGCCGGCCAGAATGGACTCGAAGGCGGCCTCCACCTCCGCCGCTGACAGGTGTCGCCCTTCGACCAGCCGCTGGACGGCGCCCTTCAGCACAGCCGTCCCTCCAGGAAGTTCTTCAACAGGCGCGGCCCGTCGGGCGTCAGGATGGATTCGGGGTGGAATTGAACGCCCACCGTCGGGTGGCGCCGGTGCCGGAGTGCCATCACCTCGCCGTCGTCGAGGGCGAAGGCCGTGGCTTCCAGTTCCTCCGGGAGGCTAGGCGCGTCCACCACCAGGGAGTGGTACCTGCCCACCACCAGACCCTCCGCGAGGCCGTCAAACAGCCCCGTTCCTGGATGGCGCAGCACGGACGTCTTGCCGTGCATGACGCTGCGGGCCCGGCGCACCGTGCCCCCGAAGGCGTGGGCGATGGACTGGTGCCCGAGGCAGACGCCGAGGATGGGCAACGTCCCGGAGAGGCTTTCCACCAGGAGCACCGAGATGCCCGCCTCGGCTGGCGTGCGGGGTCCCGGGCTGAGCACCAGCGCCTGTGGGCTACGGGCCCGGACGCCGTCGACGTCGATGGCGTCGTTGCGGTGCACTTCCACCTCCGCCCCCAAGGCGGCGAGGGCCTGCACCAGGTTGAAGGTGAAGGAGTCGTAGTTGTCGATGACCAGAATCACCCCTCGCCTCCATCGGCGGCGAGTGCCACCAGGGCGGCGCGAAGCTTGTGAGCCGTCTCCTGGTACTCGGCCGCGGGCTGGCTGTCGTGGACGATGCCGGCCCCCGCCTGCAGTCGCAGCGTCGAGCCACTCAGCGCCACGCTGCGGATGGAGATGGCCAGGTCCATGTCCCCGTCGAAGCCGACGTAGCCGGCGGCACCGGCGTAAGGCCCGCGGGAGCAGGGCTCCAGCTCATCAATGATTTGAAGCGCTCGGACTTTGGGCGCCCCGCTCACCGTGCCGGCGGGAAAGCTGGCGGCAAGCACGTCGAAGGCGTCCCGGTGGGGGAGGAGCTGGCCGGACACCTGGGACACCAGGTGCATGACGTGGCTGTACCGCTCGATGACTTCCCGTTCCTCGACGCGGACGCTGCCGGGGCGGCTGACGCGCCCGACGTCATTGCGGCCGAGGTCGACCAGCATGACGTGCTCGGCCCGTTCCTTCGGGTCAGCGCGCAGCTCCGCTTCCAGCTGCGCGTCGGCTTCGGGCGTCGCTCCCCGCGGCCGTGTCCCGGCAATGGGGCGCACCGTCACCGTCTCGCCCTGCAGCCGGACGAGGAGTTCCGGTGAGGCCCCCGCCAGGGCCCGCTCGCCGAAGCGGAGGAAAAACAGGTAGGGGGTGGGGGACACGGTGCGCAGCGCCCGGTACAGGTGGAAGGGCGGGCCCTGGTACTCGGCGGTGAGGCGGCGCGACAGCACCACCTGCATGCAGTCGCCCGCGGCGATGTACTCGCGCGCCCGGGCCACCGCCGCCTCGAAGTCGGCGCGCTCCCAGCCGTCCTCCAGCTTCCCCAGCGGGGCGAAGGTGGTCTGCGGCGGAAGCGGCCGCTGTAGGGCCTCGGCCAGCACGTCGGCCTCTTCCAGCGCGGCGCGGTAGGCGGCCTCGACGCTGGCGAAGGCCGGCACCCGGACGGAGGCCCACACGCGGAGCCGGTGGGCGAAATTGTCGAAGACTGCCACCCGCTGCGCCAGCATCCACTCGCCGTCGGGGAAGAGGGGGTCCGGGCCATGCTGCTGGGGGACGCGCGGTTCAAACCAGCGCACCGCGCCCGCGCCCAGGTAACCCACCAGCCCCCCGACGAAGGGCGGCGCGCCCTCCGGCCGCGCGAAGCGCGTCCGGCCGAGCAGCCGGCGCAGGGCCCCCAATGGGTCGCGCTCCTCGGTGGTGGTGTGCTGGCCCCCTTCCTCCACCGTCACCTGTGGGCCCCTCTGGCGGACGAGCGCCACCGGGGAGTCGCCGAGGAAGGAAAAACGGCCCCAGCGCTCGCCCCCCTGCACCGACTCCAAAAGGAAGGCGTGGCTGGGCTTCGGCAGCTTGAGGAAGGCCGAGACGGGCGTCTCGGTGTCGCCTGGCAACTCACGCCAGACGGGAACCAAGTCTCCCTGGCCCGCCAGGCGCTCGAAGGTGGCCAGACTCATCCGGTGGTCGCTCAGCGAGGGCACGCCCGAGGACCTTTAACAGTCACGCCGCGATTTTCCGAGGGCAAGGCCCGTGCCGTCCTGGGCCCCTTCGACGCGCCCGGAAGGGCCGCGCGGGGCCGGCGTGAGTGGCCGGAACGGACGCCCGGGGGAGGCTACGGGGTGTAGTTGTATTGCACTCCGCCGCGGGACGCCGCAAAGCAGGTGCTGCTGCCGTCCTGGCACATGACGACGTACGTCTCGCGCTTGTTACGCCCCTCGATGCCGATGGTGTACTCGGCGCGCGTCACCCCGGACGTCGCCCACCGCCCTTCCACCGCGGGCTGGATGTCGTCCTCCGACAGCACGGAAGGGACGGCTGTCGGGCAGTTGAGGTCGAACTGCCCGCGCGCCAGCCGTCTGCACGGCGACGGGCTCCTTGCTCTTGAGGAAGCTGCTCTGGCTGGCGCAAGCGGCCGCCCCGAGTGCGCCAGGCACAGCAACGTCATCCTTGGCTTCAACATGCGTGTGCCCTCCGCAGACGGGCAAATACCGGATTCGTCGGCGGCAAACCACCGGCGCCTGCGGCCGCTGCCCAGGACGCGGCATGCCAGCATTCGAGGATGAACATTTCTCCATTTCCTTGCTTGACACCCCGGGGCCGCGCTGCCCTTGTGCACTGACGACACGGCGAGACCTCCTCGTCGGCGGTCGCTCAGGAAGGGGCACAGCGCATGCAACGGCGCGTGGGACAGGCCGCGGGAGCAGTAATTCTCTTCGCCGCCGTGCTGGCTCTGGGGCCCGCCTCGGCCCAGCAGGTGACGGCAGTGCCGGGGTCGCCCAGCGCCACCATCACTTTGGACGGCAAGCAGCTGCCTCCGCCGCCGTCGAAGTTCGGGGGGGTCATCAAGGAGAGCTACAAGGACTCCAAGCCTTGGTGGCCGCCGCGCGTGGTTCCGCCCAAGGGTGCTCCCAACGTGCTGCTCATCATGACCGACGACCAGGGCTACGGCGTCAGTGGAACGTTTGGTGGCGTCATCCCGACGCCCGCATTGGACCGGGTGGCGAAGGCTGGGCTGCGCTACACCGAGTTTAACTCCACCGCGCTGTGCTCGCCCACGCGGGCGGCACTCATCACCGGCCGCAACCACCATTCGGTGGGCTTCGGCGTCATCACCGAATTGTCGACAGGGTACCCAGGTTACGACTCCATCATCGGGCCCGACAACGCGACCGTCGGCCGCATCCTGAGCGACAACGGCTATGCCACGTCGTGGTTCGGGAAGAACCACAACACGCCTGGCTTCCAATACGGCGTGTCGGGGCCCTTCGACCAATGGCCCTCAGGGATGGGCTTTCAGTACTTCTACGGCTTCATGGGCGGGGAGAGCGACCAGTGGACGCCCTACCTGTTCCGCGACCACACACAGATTTATCCGTGGGTCGGAAAGCCCGGGTACAACCTCATCACCGACATGGCGGACGAGGCCATCCGGTACATGAACGACCTCAACGCCTCGGCGCCCGACAAGCCCTTCTTCGTCTACTACGTGCCGGGGGGAAGCCACGCGCCGCACCAGCCGACGAAGGAATGGATTGAGAAGTTCAAGGGCAAGTTCGACATGGGCTGGAACGCCATGCGGGAGCAGATTTTCGCCAACCAGAAGCGGCTCGGAGTTGTGCCTGCGAACGCTCAGCTGACCGAGTGGCCGGAGCAACTGGCGAAGTGGGACACGCTGTCGGCCAACGAGAAGAAGCTCTTCGCTCGCCAGGCAGAGGTGTTCGCCGCCTATACCGCCTACACCGACCACGAGATTGGCCGCGTCATCCAGGCGGTCCAGGACATGGGCAAGCTCGACGACACGCTCATCATCTACATCGTCGGTGACAACGGCACGAGTCCCGAGGGCTCCACGCTTGGCACGCCCAACGTCTTCACTGCCTACAACGGCGTGCTGGATGTTCCGGTCGAAGCGCAGCTCAAGTACTACGACAGTTGGGGCTCGCCGGTGACGTACCCACACATGGCGGTCGCCTGGTCGTGGGCGTTCGACACGCCGTTCAAATGGACAAAGCAGGTGGCCTCGCACTTCGGAGGGACGCGCCAGGGGCTGGCCATCTCGTGGCCGGCCCGCATCAAGGACGCGGGCGGCATCCGCCGACAGTTTCACCACATGATTGACATCGTGCCGACCATTCTCGAGGTCACTGGCATCAAGGCCCCGCAACTGGTGGACGGCATCAAGCAGAAGCCCATCGAAGGCGTGAGTATGGCCTACACGTTTGACACGGCGAAGGCCGATGCGCCCTCACCGCACAAGGTCCAATATTTCGAGATGGCCGCCAATCGCGGCATCTACAGCGATGGCTGGTACGCCAACACCACGCCACCGGTTCCACCTTGGATGCTAGGCGCCGCGATGCCCGACCTCAGTACCTACAAGTGGGAGCTCTACAACCTGACCGAGGACTACTCTCAGGCGAATGACCTCGCGGAGAAAATGCCGGCGAAGCTCAAGGAACTTCAAGCGCTCTTCATCAAGGAAGCAGCCAAATACAACGTCCTTCCCCTCGACAACCAAGGGTTTGCTCGTGCCATCACACCCCGTCCGAGCTCGACCGCTGGCAAGACGGTGTTCACTTACACCGGAGAGACCGTCGGCATCCCGGATGGAAACGCGCCCAGCATCTTGAACAAGTCGTTCAAGATTACGGCCGAGGTCGAGGTGCCCGAGGGAGGTGGTGATGGGATGATTGTCACCGAGGGTGGACGCTTCGGCGGCTACGGGCTGTACATCCTCAAGGGCAGACCGGTCTTCACCTACAACTTGGTGATGCTCATCACCGCCCGATGGGCACCGCCGGAGGACCAGCCGGCGCTCACCGCTGGGAAGCACACCATTGTCTTCGATTTCAAGTACGACGGCCCCGGTATTGCGAAGAGCGGAACCGGTGTGCTGAGGGTGGACGGCAAAGACGTGCGAACGCTGACCATCCCCAAGACGGTGCCCTTCATCCTCCCGCCCTGCGAGACGTTCGACGTCGGGGTGGACACGCGCTCGGGCGTCAACGACCTCGACTACCAGGTGCCCTTCCGCTTCAACGGCAAAATCCAGAAAGTCACCTTCAACCTGGGGCCTTCGCAGCTGACGCCTCCGGACGAAAAGAAGGTGGAAGAAGCGAAGGCGAAGGCAAAGGACTAGCGGGCAGGGTGGGGCCGCATCCCGGACGGGCGTCCGTCTTCGCTTGGTCCGGTGGGGCGGAGAGCCATTGGACACGACAAGGAGTGCAAGGTGAGAAAATCCATCACGGTGACAGTCTCCGTTTCAGCCCTGAAGACCATCGGTGCCGTCGTGTCGGTGTCGGCCTTGGTGGTGGCGGCAGCCTGCAGTGGCCAGGGCATGCTGCAGGACTATGCCGCTGACCAGGTCATCAAGAAATTCCAAGGCGCCACCTGCGAGCAACTCAAGGCGCAGAAGCTCCAGCCGCCCTCCGAGAAGGAAAAGGCAGCGGTTGCTTTCCTGAAGAACGATGACCAGGCCCGGAAACTCTTCATCGACAAGATTGCTGCGCCCGTCCTCAACAAGATGTTCGAATGCGGGATGATTCCGTAGCGCCGGGCGGTGCGGGGCGACCCGCCCCGGCGGGTCGATGGCCCGCCGACAGCCCCGGTTGGAGGTCCCCCTGAGCGCGAGCCATCCCATCCAGCGCCGGAACGTGGTCGCCTTCTCGGCACTCGCCGAGACGGGTGCCGCGCTCGCTCTGCTGGCGTTTCCGGTGCTGGCGGTTGAACTGCTGCTGGGAACGCGGCCATCCCCGGCCGGCGTCCCCGTGGTCCGGGTCGCTGGCATCCTGATGCTGGCCCTCGGCGTGGCGGGTTGGCCCGCCCGCCCGCCGGCGCCCAGCGCGTCCGCCTTCCGGGGCCTGTTGCTCTACAACGTGCTGTTTGCGGTCTACTTCGCCTTCCTCGGCGTCGTCCGGCATGTCGGAGGTCCGCTGCTGTGGCCGGCGGTGGTCTTCCATGTGGCCGTCGCGCTGCTGCTGGTGTGGACGGGGCGCAGCCAAGCCCGGGGCGGCGCGAACCCCTGGTAGCGCGGGTCCACGCCTCGCCCCGCCCGCGGCGAATTCCTTGCCGGCTCTGTGGGCTCGACTACCGTGGCCCCGAGAATGCGCCGCGCGGGCGAGTGGAGCACCAAAGGAGGCCTCGGCCGGACGCCCGGACGGCGCGAGGGGAGGCTGTGTTGAGCGCCTCCTCCATCGCCCTGATGGTCTTCGGGTGCGTCCTGGCCGGTGCGCTGTTCGGTGCCTTCCTTCGCTCGACGCTGCCAGCCCACCACCTCAGCGAGGAGTCCAAGGACGTCATCAAGGTCGCGACGGGGCTCATCGCGACGTTGGTGGCGCTCGTCCTCGGGTTGCTCATCGCCTCGGCGAAGGGTTCGTTCGACACCAAGTCGCAGGAAATCACCATCAGCGCGGCGAAGGCGGTGCTGCTGGACCGGGAGCTTCGGCGCCTGGGCCCGGCCGCGGACTCGGTCCGCGCCTTGCTCCGCCAAGGGATTGCCACTCGGCTCGGGCAACAGTGGGACGAGGGGCGCCTTCGCTCGTTGGGAGACGCAGCTGGCGCCGTGCCCTCCATCCAGGACGTCGAGGTGAAATTGGCAGACTTCGTCCCCGCCAACGATGGCCAGCGCTGGCTTCAGGGTCGCGCGCTGGCGCTCGCTGCGGACCTCGCACAGACACGCTGGCTTTTGGCGGAACAAGCAGGAAGCGCCATCGCCGTGCCGTTTCTCGTCATCGTCGTCTTCTGGCTCTTTTTCATCTTCACCTCTCTCGGAATGTTCGCCCCGCGCAACCTGACGGCCTACCTGGCCATCATCCTGTGCGGCCTTTCGGTGTCCGCGGCCGTCCTGCTGGTCCTCGAGTTGGACCGCCCATTCCAGGGGTTCATCACCATCTCCAAGGAGCCTCTGCGCGAGGCGCTCAAGCACCTGGAGGAGGGCGGCTGAGATTCTGAAGGCCTCCCCCGGGGCCGGGGCCAAGGCCCGTGGGGACGGGTGCCACGCAGGGCCGCCCTCGGCGCGCCGGCTGCGCAGCGCGGCGGAATTCCGGTAGGGTGCGCGCGGTGGAAGGACGGAACTGCAGCTCCGACACGCGATGATTATTCTTCTGGAACCCGACAGCGGCGAGGACGTACTCGCCGCGGTCGTCAAGCACGCCTCCAAGTACCCCGGGATTCAGACGCGCCGGCACGTCATTCGCGGGACCGAGCACACCGTCTCCGAGGTCTACTTGCTCGGTGACACCAAGAGCATCCCCACCGACGGCTTCGAGCAGATTCGCGGCGTGCGCCGGGTGGTCCGCGTTGCCGCGAAGTACCGCATCATTGGCCGCCACGGTGTGCCGGCGGAGACGGTGGGCTTCGAGTACAACGGCGTCCGCTTCGACGAGCGGCAGGTGCTGCTTTTTGCCGGGTTGTGCGCCGTCGACACGCTGCAGAACGTCGAGGCCATGTGCCGGGCCCTGCAGGTGGCGGGCATTCGCACCACCCGCATGGGCGTCTACAAGCCCCGCACCAGCCCGTACGACTTCCAGGGCCTGGGGGCGACTTGCCTCCCGTGGGTGTTCGAGTTGGCCGGGAAGTACGGCATCCGCGTCATCGCCATGGAAGTGACCGACCCGCGCCACCTCGACGAGATTGGCCGGGCCCTTGAGCAGGCCGGCAGACCCACCGGCGTCATGCTCCAGGTGGGCACGCGCAACGCGCAGAACTTCGAGTTGCTGAAGCGTCTCGGCCAGCAGCAGGAGTTTCCGGTGCTGTACAAGCGCGGCATGGGCATCAGCCTCGAGGAGTCGCTGAATGCCTGCGAGTACATCGCCAGCGAAGGGAACCCGCGCATCGTCTTCTGCCTGCGCGGGGTGAAGACGCACCTCGGTGACCCCCACCGCAACCTGGTGGACTTCGCCCACGTCCCGGTCGTCCGCCGGCTGACGCGTCTTCCCGTCTGCGTCGACCCCTCCCATGCCACCGGCCGGCTCGACCTGGACCCGGAAGGCATCCCGGAGATTTTTCACGCCATTGGTCAGGGTGTCGTCACCGGGGCGGCCATGGTCCTGGTCGACTTTCACCCCGACCCCAAGGCCGCCCTCTGCGACGGGCCGCAGGCCCTGACACTGGAGCAGCTGCCCATCCTGGTCGAGTACACCCAGCGGGTGCGCGGGGCGTACGAAGACGCCCGCCAGCTCTTCGTGGGGCTGGCGCGGCAGGCGCGCACGGCCTGACCGCGGACAGCGGCCGCGCGCGAGCACCCGTCGCCGTCAATTCAGGACGACGCGGTCCCCGATGAAGACTCTTCCCGAGGTCGCGACCACGGCGTACACCCCAGCACATTCCGTCGCTTCGGATGCCTGGGCGGGGGCCCGCGCCAAAGGCCCCAGGGGCGCTAGGCCATCTTGCCGATGAATTTCTTGAAGTCGTCCGGCGAGAACGCCCGCAGGGTCTGGGTGCGCACGTTGCCCAGCGACCCGAGCTTGAGGCCAACGCTCATGTACGCCTCCTCGGAGCCCTCGGCGACGAGCACCATGTCGTGGTGTCCCAGCGTGTAGTGGACGCTCTTGATGGTGACCCCGGCCTTTTCGGTGAGGGCCCGGAAGGCGTTGAGGCGGTCGGGTGAGTCCTTCACGTTCTTGATGCCCTGGTCCGTGAAATTGACGAGCGCGATGAAGGTAGCCATGACGTATCTCCTCCCCCAAGTGGGGGTGCGGCAAACGGCGGTCGTTCGGGTCGCCACGGGCCAGGGGGAAGGCCGCCACTCCTCAACAAGCCCGTGTGTGATGCCGTTCACGCTACTCCTGCCAGGGTGCGGGCACACCGCCTCTCCGCGTCTCACGCCGTCCGCACGCGCTGTGTGGTCGGAGGCCGGAAAGCCGCTCGAGGCCTTCCCGGCGTCAGGAGTGGTGCTTGTCGAGGTCGGCCAGGGGAATCGCGGGGTTGAGGAAATGGGCAAACTTCTCCGTCAGGTACCTCTTCGCCTGCCCGCGAAAGAGCATGCCCGGGTCGGACGCCTCCCCGCCCACCTGGGTGTCGGTGACGCGCAGGGTTGCGACGAGGTGCATTCCCAGCACCTTCCCATTCAGCTGGGCTTCGTCGCCATTCCACGTCGACTGGATGCCGTGGCGGCTCCAGTAGCTCGTCAGCTTCTCGATGCGCGCCCGCGCCTCGGCGCGGGGCAGTGCGTGCGACACGTGGAACTCCATCGTCTTTGCCAAGGGCTCCCCCTTCTTCGTTGGACGTCCGTTTACGCCCGGAGCCGCTTGCGTGGCATCCGAAAACCACTCGCATCGAGGCCGCCCCAGCGCTTCATGTACGGGGCGAGGTCCACCTTCTCCGCCGTGCGTTCGGAGCTCATCGGTCGGACCTTGCCGAGAACGGGACGGTCCTGGAAGGGCCGGTCGTGCAGCCCCAGCACCCACATGAAGTTCCCGACACTCACCGCGTCCCGGCCATCCAAGGCGAAGCGGTCGTTGAGGAAGGCCATGCGGTCCAGCGCTTCCTGGGGGGTGGCGCTCCACTCGAGGATTTTCTTCCCCCACAGCATGCGCAGGTAGCCGTAGATGCGGCCCTCCGCGCGCAGCTGCCGCTGGGCCGCGTTCCACAGCGCATCGTGCGTCTCGCTCCGCTCGAGCTGCTCGCGGCTGTAGAGGTGTGCCCGTTTGTCCTGGGCGTGCGTGGCCAGCGTGCCTTGTGCCCACGGCGGAAGCGACGTCACCCGCAGCTGCTGGGCCGTCGGCGTGTAGAGGCAGTAGTTGAAGCCGAGCTCTCGCCGCACCAGCAATTCTTCGAGGAAGGTGGCTACGCCGGGGTGCTCGGGCCCGAGGGCCTCCAGCGCGGCGTGGGCGACTTCCCCCGCGTAAAGGAGGCCGAAGTGCAGGGCGGCCGACAACCCGGAGTTGTGGGCGCCCGAAGGTTCATTCCGCGCTCTGTCGAACTGCGGCAAGCCGTCCGCGATGAAGCGGCGCAGCTGCGCGAGCGCCTGCGCCCGGCCGCCCGGCCGGGCTGTCACCGGGGGGACGGAATGGTCGATGGAGAACCGCTCGAGTTCCAGCCGAAGCTTCTCCGGCGCCTCGGCCGGCGCAAAGCCTAGGTCGATTCGCGCGGCCGCAGCGGCGCGCTCCGGCGCCGGCCCCTCGGGAAGCTGCGGGAGGTAGTGCGGCCACAGCTTCTTCAGCTTGGGGCGCAGCGCGTAGGCCGCCACTTGCGCCGCCGGAATGAGGCGGGCCGGAACGACGCACGCCGCGTCGATGGCGAACAGTGGCACTTCCAGCACCCGCGCGGCCGCCGCCAGGTGCCTCGGGACGACGAAGGTGGGGTGCCAGTCCGAGACGACGGCCGCGGCGCGCGTGGCCAGTTGCTTGAGGCGCGGGTGGTGTTCCGCCGGGCTTCGCGGCAGCTCCAGCCAGTAGGGGACGCCCGCTGCGCGCAGGGCGTTCCCGAATTCTGCCAGCCCGTCCAGGACGAAGGCATGCAGCCGGTCGGAGGCGTGCGGGTAGTCCGGCCGCAGCGCCTGGTAGCACACCACCGGCTTGCCCAGGTGGTTGCCGAGGGCAATGGCGGCCTGCAGCGCGTGGTTGAACGCAACGCGGTGGCTGACTTGGCACCAGTACAGGACGTAGTGGCCGGACGACGAAGGCTCCCCGGGACGGATGAGGTGGACGCGCGCCGCGTCTACGCCCAGCTCGTTCCAGGAGAACCCCGCCGCCACGCCGACCCTTCTAACCCCGGCGGCCGGCCGTCTGCCGCAGCTTCCCTGCGCCGGCGCTTGGGGGCCGGGGGGCGGGCGGTGCGCGTTGCCCGGAAGCGGGCCCCTCGGCCAGGCCGGGGAAGTTTGCCCCCCGGCCATCGCGGGGGGTAGAGGGAGGGTCCATGGCCTTCCCCATCCACCGGCCCCGCCGGCTGCGCCGCACCGAGACGCTGCGGCGCATGGTGCGCGAAACCACCCTGCAGCCCTCCGACTTCATCTACCCGCTCTTCGTGAAGGAGGGCCGGGGCGAGCGCGTGCCCATCGCCTCCATGCCGGGCGTCTTCAACTTCAGCGTGGACACCGCGGTGGAGGAGGCGAAGACGGCGCGCGACCTGGGCATCCCGGCGCTCATCCTCTTTGGCATCCCCGCCCGGAAGGACGCGCAAGGCAGCGAGGCCTACGCCCAGGACGGCATTGTCCAGCGGGCGCTGCGGGCCCTGAAGGATGTCGTTCCGGACATGCAACTCATCGCGGACGTGTGCCTGTGCGAGTACACGGACCACGGCCATTGCGGCGTGGTGGCCCATGGCGAGGTCCAGAACGACGCCACGCTGCCGCTGCTCGCGCGCATGGCGGTGAGTTGCGCACAGGCGGGAGCCGACATCATTGCCCCCTCGGACATGATGGATGGCCGGGTGGGCGCCATCCGCAGCGCCCTGCGGGACGCCCAGCTGGACACCCCCATACTGGCCTACGCCGCCAAGTACGCCTCTGGCTTCTACGGGCCGTTTCGCGAGGCGGCGCAGAGCACGCCCCAGTTCGGCGACCGGCGGGGCTACCAGATGGACCCGGGCAACGTCCGCGAGGCGCTGAAGGAAGTGGCGCTCGACCTCGAGGAGGGCGCCGACATGGTGATGGTGAAGCCGGCCCTGGCCTACCTGGACGTCATCGCCAAGGTGAAGGAACGGGTGAACGTCCCGGTGGCCGCCTACAACGTGTCCGGGGAGTACGCCATGGTGAAGGCGGCGGCCCGGAATGGCTGGGTGGATGGAGACCGGCTGATTCTGGAAATCCTTACGTCCATCAAGCGGGCCGGGGCCGACCTCATCCTCAGCTACCACGCGCTGGAGGCGGCGAGGCTGTTGGACACCTGACGGGCGCTGTGGCCCCCAGGGCTCCGGGCCAGCCACGTTCGTCCGCCTTGCAGTTGCCCCCGGCTGTGGCGGACACTGCCGTTCCCCAGGTCCCGATGAAGAAGCGGCCGCGCCGCAAGCCGTCCAAACCCCCATCCCCCAGGCGCCGCGCTGCTCCCCGAGAGCCGTCGGTGCTGCACTACAAGGTGGTGGAGCTCTCGACGGTGGACGAGGCGACGCTGGAGGAAACCGTCAACGGCTGGGTACGGCAGGGGTGGACGGTGGAGTCGGTGCACTTCGCGATGCGCGAGTCGAGCAAGCGGCCGGCGATGGCCTTCGTCTTCTTTACCGGCGCCCACCGTGCGGCGCCGGTGGACAGCGAGGCGGCCCACGCCCGACTGCACCGCCTGGCGCATGGCCACTCCTCGCCCGCCCCTGGGGTGGAGGCGGCGTGGGAGCGGCTGGCGCAACTGGCCGGGTCCGGTGAGTCCGAGTCGTGAGCACCTGGGGCCCAGGGCCGGAAGGGCCGCGGCTGCAGCTGGTGCCCAGCCAGGGCTCGCCCGAGTCCCCCTACCCACGGTGCTCGCGCACCTTGCGCGTCCTGGCCCGGGCGGCGGACGTCGGAGTGGCCTACGGGCTGACGCTGGCGGCCGGCAGAGCGGGGCTGGTGGTGGGGCTATTGTACCTGCTGCTCGCCGACGGCGTGTTTCGCGGGCAGAGCGCCGGCAAGCGCATCTTCGGCATTCGGGCGGTGTTTCTCCCGCGGCGCGCCGGTGCACGCTTCCGCGACAGCACGCTGCGCAATGCGCCGCTGGCCCTGGTGGTGCTCCTGCGGATGATGCCGGAGCCCCTCGGGCTCCGGGCGTTCCTCGGCGGCCTGGTGGTGATTGGCGGGGTGGAGGCGTGGAAGTCGCTGCGCGACCCGCTCGGGCGGCGCTTCGGCGACGTGTGGGCGCAGACGCAGGTGGTGGATGGCAAGGTGGCCTCGGGGACGGCCGACGAGGAGGCGCCGGCCAGCGTGGCGGTGGGGCCGGGGCGTTGGATGAGCCGGACGCGTGACGGGCGCGCCGCTCGCTTCCGGAGGAGGCATCCCGCGTGCGCATCGCGCTGACGTACAACCTGCGGCTCTCGGACTCGGAGGAGGAAGCCGAGTTCGACAGCGTGGAGACGGTGAATACCCTGGCCGGCGCCATCGAGCGGCTCGGCCACCGCCTGGAACGGGTGGAGGTATCGGGCCCCGCCTCGCGGATTGTGGCGCGCCTGGAAGCCTACAGCCCGGACCTCATCTTCAACACCGCCGAGGGGCGGCGCGGCCGCTTTCGAGAGGCCTTCTACCCGGCTCTCTTCGATGAGCTGGGCATCCCCTACACCGGGTCCGACGCCTATGCCCTGGCCGTCACGCTGGACAAGCAGCTCACCAAGCTCATGCTGCGCGAGCACGGCGTGCGCACGCCGGGGTGGCAGTACGTCGAGCATCCCGAGGAGCTGAATCCGCGTGCGCTCCGCTTCCCCGTCATCGTCAAGCCCAACTTCGAAGGTTCCTCCAAGGGCATCACCCAGGACTCGGTGGCCGAGACGGTGGAGGAGCTCCAACAGAAGTGCGCTTTTGCCCTGGAGCGCTACCCGGCCGGTGTCCTGGTCGAGGAGTACATCTCCGGCCGCGACATCACCGTGCCGTACCTGGCTGCCGTGCAGAACGAGTTCGGAGGCGTGCTGTCGCCGGTGGAGTACGTCATCGACCCGAAGCTGTCCGGCGCCCGCAAGTACGACATCTACGACTACGCGCTGAAGACGACGCACACCCGGGCGGTGACGGTGCGGGCACCGGCCAAGCTGAGCCCGGCCATGAGCGATGAGTTACGGGAGACGGCCCGGAAGATTTTTCGGGTCTGCGATTGTCACGACCTGGGCCGGCTGGATTTCCGGGTGAGCGATGCGGGTGTGCCGCACTTTTTGGAAATCAACGCGCTGCCCAGCCTCGAGCCGGGGGCCGGCATCTACGTGGCGGCCGAGCTCGAGGGGCTGCACCTGGACCGCGTCATCGACTCCATCATCGAGAGCGCCGCCAAGCGCAACGGCATCAAGGACAGCCCGCGGCGGCAGGGAAAGCCGACGCGGAAGTCGGGGCCCCTGCGGATGGGCTTTGCCTACAACGTGAAGCGCATCAAGCCCACCGCCGACGCCCAGCAGGACAGCGAGGCGGAGTACGACGCGCCCTCCACGCTGCAGGCCATCCGCGAGGCCATCGCCTCCTATGGCCACGAGGTGATTGACCTCGAGGCCAACCAGGAGCTGCCCACCGTGCTGGCCGTCACGCCCATCGACGTCGTCTTCAACATCGCCGAGGGGTTCAAGGGGCGAAACCGCGAGAGCCAGGTTCCGGCGCTGCTGGAGCTGCTCGACATCCCCTACACCGGGTCCGACCCGGCCACGCTCTCCATCGCCCTGGACAAGGCGCTGGCCAAGCGCATCGTCCGCCAGCACAACATCAACACGCCCAACTTCCAGCTGATGGTGACGGGCAAGGAGCGGCTCAGCCGGGAATTCACGCGCTTCCCTCTGCTCGCCAAGCCAGTGGCGGAGGGCTCGAGCAAGGGGGTGGTGTCGAGCAGCGTCTGCCACAGCGAGGTCGAGCTGCGAGAGGTGGTGCGGGAATGCGCCGGCAAGTACCAGCAGCCGGTGCTGGTGGAGGAGTACATCTCGGGGCGGGAATTCACCGTCGGGCTTCTTGGTGAACGCCGGCCCAAGGTGCTCCCGCCGATGGAGATTGTGTTTCTCGACGAGACGGAGAAGACGCCCGTCTACAGCTTCCAGCACAAGCTCGAGTGGAACGACCGCATCCGCTACGACGTCCCGGCCCGGCTCGAGCCCAACCTCCTGGAGAAGCTGCGCACCGCGGCGCGGGCGGCCTTCATGGCGCTGGGCTGCCGGGACGTCGCCCGAATCGACTTCCGCATGGATGAGCGGGGCAAGGTGTACTTCATCGAGTGCAACCCGCTCCCCGGCCTGACGCCCGGCTGGAGCGACCTGGTCCTCATCGCCCAGGGTGCGGGCATGGACTACCGGACGCTGATTGGAGAGATTCTCTCCGGCGCCATTCGCCGCTACAAGGAGCGCGAGCAGCGCAGGGCGGCGGACCGCGAGGCGCCGACGGTGAGCAACGGCAACGGCCATGGGAGCGCCCAAGCGGTGCTGGGCCTCGAGCCGAGCGCGGAGTCGCGCGAAGGGAAAGGGTAGCGGACGCTCATGCCCGTCGTGTCCCGGCCCCGTCGCAGCCGCGCAGCGCGTCCTGGCGCCGGACGGGGAAAGCGCGGCCGCTACCACCACGGCGACTTGCGGCGCGCCCTCTTGGATGCGGCGCTGGCCGTCCTCACCGAAGCGGATGCCCGGGCCCTCACCCTGCGCGAGGTGGCCAGGCGCGCCGGGGTCACCCACGCTGCGCCCTACCGGCACTTCACCGACAAGGAGGCCCTCCTGGCGGCGGTGGCGGAGGAGGGGTTTCGCACCCTCACCGAGGTGATGCGCGAGGAGATGGGGCGGGCGGGCCCGGACGAGGTGGAGCGTCTGGAAGCCCTCGGCGTAGGCTACGTGCGCTTCGCCCTCGCCCACCCGGCGCACTTCGAGGTGATGTTCGGGCCGGAGCTGCCCTGGAGGGAGGAGCCGTGCGCGCTGCAGGACGCCGCTGACAACACTTTCGGCCTGCTGTTGGCCTCGGTGCAGGCGAGCCAGGCGGCGGGGAAGCTGCGGGGGGATCAGCCGCTGCCCTTCGCGCTCTTGTGCTGGTCCACCGTCCATGGCCTGGCCACACTGCTCGTGCACGGGAACTTCAAGCACGTCGAAGACCAGCTGCCTGCGTCCCCCGAGGCGCTGGCCCGGCAGATGACGCGCGATCTCACCCGCGGCATGCGCACGAGCGGCTAAGCTTCCCCCTTGGCAATGCACGAAGCTCCTTCCGAGCCGCGCGTCCGGGCGCGGGCGCTGGACCTTCCCCTGGGCCGCTTTCGCCCGGGGCGGCACAATGCCATCACCGACGTGGAAGGGGTGCTGGTGGGCCACGCCACCATCATCCGGGGGGAGGGGAGGCTGCGCCCCGGACAGGGCCCGGTGCGCACTGGCGTCACGGCGATCCTGCCGAGCCACGGCAACATCTTCATGGAGCGGCTGCACGGCGGGAGCTTCGTCCTCAACGGCGCCGGCGAGGTGTCCGGCCTGACGCAGGTGATGGAGTGGGGACTTCTGGAAACCCCCATCCTGCTCACCAACACCATGTCGGTGGGCGCTGTGTCCGACGCCGTGGCTCGCACCATGGTGGAGCGCTACCCCGGCATTGGAGACGAGCACGACGTCATCATCCCGGTGGTGGGGGAGTGCGACGACAGCTGGCTGAACGACATCGCTGGCGTCCACGTGCACGAGGACCACGTGCGCGCGGCCATCGCCGGTGCCACCTCGGGACCGGTGGCCGAGGGCAGCGTCGGCGGCGGCACCGGGATGATTACCTGCGACTTCAAGGGGGGCATTGGGACCAGCTCGCGCAAGCTGCCCGAGTCCCACGGCGGCTACACCTTGGGTGTGCTGGTGATGTCGAACTTCGGGAAGATGCACAACCTCCGGGTGGGAGGGCTGCCGTTGGGCGAGGTGCTCGAGGAGCGCTTCCACAGCCTGCCGCGGCGGCAGGACAGCTACGGCAGCATCATCGCCGTGGTGGCCACCGACGCACCGCTGCTTCCCAACCAGATTTCTCGCCTCTGCAAGCGCGTGGGCCTGGGGATTGGCCGGGTGGGCAGCTACGCCGCGCACGGCTCGGGAGAGATTGTGGTGGGCTTCTCCACCGCCAACATCATCCCCCGCCGCACCAAGAAGATGGTCACCAAGGTGAAGCTGCTGCTCGACCAGCGGCTGGACCCCCTGTACGAGGCGGTGATGGAGGCCACCGAGGAGGCCATCCTGAATGCCATGTGCATGGCCGGACCGATGACCGGCATCAACGGCCACACCTGTCCGGCGTTGCCGCTGGATGAGGTGCGCCGCTTCGTAACGCTTTTCCAGGCGGTGCTCCCGCGCCGGCGCCGTCCGGGTGTGCCCAGCTCCCCCGCCGACGGCGAGCGCACCGGCACGGTGACGGTCGCCGAGGCGCTGCCGACCGCCGTTCGCGGCGCCGAGGGCATCCCCTTTCCCACCAAGCCCGTGCCCCCGGACTGAAGGGAAGTCCCCTTTCGTCGCCGGGAAGGGCTGGGAAGGGCTCGCCTTGTTGCACCGGCCTCTGCTACAGCACCCGCCCGCCCCCCCCTTTCCGGGACGGCCGAACGCGAAGCGAGGACTTACTCGAATGGCACGCAGCCGCAGCAAGCACCAGCGCAAGCGGATGAAAATCCGCCAGGCATGGAAGAAGCGCAGCAACACCAAGAAGGCCGCCGCCAAAGCCGCCGCAGGCAAGCCCTCCTCCGGGAAGTCGCCGGCCGCCTAGTAAAGTATAACGCGACGCGTTATCTTCCCTTGACCATCTTGGCGCGGCGCGTTATGCTCGTGCTGCGAGGGCGGCGCCGGTTCCAACCCGTCCAAACCAGGAGTCGACCATGGCGAAGACAACGGACGTGCAGGGCTTTGTGAAGGGGCAGTTCACCGTGGCGCAGAAGCGCCTGGTGGCCTTCGAGGCCGAGGCGGAGAAAGTCCTCAAGAATCTCATCGCGCGTGGCCAGGACTCGCGCAAGGAGCTGGATGCCCTTCTCGAGCGGCTCAGCGCCGCAGAGCTGAAGGTCCTCAACGGCTCGCTACGAGAGCTCGGCAAGCGGGCGCAGGAGGCCTCCAGCGAGGCCAAGAAGAAGCTGGAGGAGTTCCAGGCGCGCGTCCTGGAAGTGGCCGGTGTCGCGAGCCAGCACCAGGTGCGCGCGCTGAAGGGTCAGCTCAACAAGCTGTCCCGGAGGCTGGACAGCCTCGCCGGCGAGAAGCCCGACGCCCGCGCCTAGGTCGCCCCAGGTGGGTCATCACAGACCCGCTTGCCGGGGCGACTTTCGGGCGTTGACACGCTGGGCACCTTACATTGACGCCGACGGCCGGGGGGGCGGTGCCCCCCAGGCCGCCGCCCGCGTATGCCGGAGTGTCCGATGAGTGAAGCGAAGGAAAAACGCCCGCTTAGTGACGCTGTCGAGCGCATGTGGGCGCAGGCCCTCGTCGCGGTGTCCTCCGTCGAGGAGGAGGCGGCACAACTGGTGCAGCGGCTTCAGGCCGTGGCCGGATGGAGCCAAGAGGAAGTGCGGCGGCAGGTTACGGAGATGTCCGAGCGCCTCGCCAGCCAGCGGCAGATGCTCGAAAAGGGCATTGAAGAAGGGGTGCGGCGGGCCGTGTCCCGCCTCCGCGTGCCCCGGCGCGACCAGATTCAAGCCCTCCAGGCCCGCCTCGAGCGGGTTGCGGCCAGGTTGGACCGACTGGACCAGCGTCGCCCTCCAAGCTGACAGGCTTCTCGGAGACTCTTTCCGCAATGCGCCGGCTCCTCTTCCAACTCCACGCGCTGTCCTCGCACTGCGCCGTGCTGCCCCTGCTTGCCGGGGTGCTGGTGCTTGGGGCGGCCCGGGTCGAGGGGGTGGTGGCGCGCAGGCCGGCCGCCCTTCCGCACGTGGAGGTGGCCTCGGAGGCTGCGCCGGACCTGGCGCTCATCGACGCCGTCTTGGCCAAGCGTGCCCCGGAGTTGGGCCTCACCCTGCGCACCCAAGTCGGTCGTGCCATCGCCGAGGAAGCGCGCAGGGCGGGCTATGACCCGCTTCTGGTGCTCGCCCTCATCGACGTGGAGAGCGAGTTCGACGAGGGCGCCGTCAGCGCCCGCGGTGCCCGTGGGCTGATGCAGATTCGGCCGAGCACCCTGCAATTCATCGCCGAGCGCGAGGGCCTGCGCCTGTCCCCGGAAGAGGTCGCCGCTGACCCCGCGCTTTGTGTCCGCCTGGGCATCCGCTACCTGCGCTCGCTGCAGGACCGCTTCGGCGGTGACTTGGAGCTGGCGCTCATGGCCTACAACGGCGGGCCAGACCGCATTCGCCAGGCCGTGCGCTCGCGCGACCTCGATGCCTTCCGCTTCTACCCCCGACGCGTCAAGCGACGCTTCGTCCGCTTCCGGACGGGCGAGGGCCTCCTCGGCGACTGGGCGCTGGCCCAGCGCGAGCACTAGAAGCTTGGGCTGCCGCCTTGCAGCCGCTCGCGCGGCGTGGCAATGACAGGGCAGGGGCCTGCCTTGTTCAACCTTGACGAGACCGTTCGGGCACTGGACGCCACGCGCGAGCAAGTGGCGGCGCTCTTTCAGAGCATCAACGCGCCGCACGTTGCCATCCCCGGCCGCCGGGCCGGTCCGGCCCAGGCCTTCATTGCCTGCTTGCGCAGCACCCAGGGTTTCACCGTCGGCATCTACCTGTGGCTGAGCGAGTCCCGCGACTGTGCGGTGTACCTCACCGGCCGCGTCGCCCAGACGCCCGAGGACTACCGCGCCCTGCAAACCGACGCCCTCGCCTTCGTCGAGTCGATGGGTTTCATGATGGACAACCTCAACTACCGGGCCCTGCCCTCGGAGCGTCAGACGGAGGTGCTCACGTCGGTGCCCATGTACCGCGGCCGCAGCGTCAGCCCACCCATCTCGCCCGGGGAGCGGCCGCAGCTGTCCCCGGTGGCGCGACTGGCCCGCCTCTTCTCGTCCTTCTGAAGATGACCCCTCGCTCGGTGTCACCTCTGGCGCTGTTGGGCGCCGCGCTCCTGTGCATCGGGTGCCAGCACGGGCCGGACGAGAAGACCCAGCGCGCCGCGGAGATTCACAACGACCTGGGGGTGGGTTCGCTCAACCAGGGGGACTTTCAGTCCGCCTACCGGGAATTTGAACAGGCCGTGCAAATCGACGACACCCTGCCCGACGCGCACAACGGCCTCGGGCTGGTGCTCCACCTCAACTACCAGAAGCTGGCCGAGGCCGAGGTCCAGTACAAACGCGCCCTGGAGCTTCGACCGGCGTTTCCCGAGTGCCACGTCAACCTCGGCAACCTCTACCTGGACGAGGCCCGGTACGACGAGGCCATTGCCCAGTACGAGATTGCGCTCAACGACATGCTGTACCGCACGCCTTACTTCGCCCAGTCGAACCTCGGCTGGGCCCTCTACAAGAAGGGGGAGACCGACCGGGCCATCGAGTCCGTCCGGGCCGCCGTCACCAGCGTCCCCACCTTCTGCCAGGGCTGGCGAACGCTGGGGCTCATCTACGACGGCACCGGTCGGGCGGAGAAAGCCTGCGACGCCTTCGCCGAGTTTGCGCAGTCCTGCCCGGCGGTGGCCGAGGCGCACCAGCGCCTGGGCGTCTGCCGGGCGAAGCTGGGACGCACCGAGCTCGCGCGGGTCAGCTTCGCCGCCTGTGTCGAGCACGCCACGCCGGGGCTCCTCAAGGACGACTGCGTGACCTTCCTCACCCGGCTGGGCGGCCCGCCGCCCCACCCGGCGCCCCCACCGCCGCCCAAGCCGTAGGGCGCCACCCCCCAAGGGCCAATGGAGGCCTTCATCCGCGAGGCGAACGCCCTTCTGGCGATGCTTGCCGAGGAATTCGGGACCTCCCCCCGCGTCTCCCAGGCCGAGCTGGGCTGCATCCTCGGCCTCGTCGAGCGGATGCGGGAGGCGGCCGCCTCGGACAGGCTGCCCGTGCGGTCGGCGCGCACCATCGGCCTCGGGCGCCCTGTCGCGAGCCACTGGACGTTGCGCACCTTGCCGCGCGAGCAGCTGGTCAGCCTCGCGCAGTGGTTTTTCCGGCTGGGCGTTCCCGGGGCCGCCTGATGGAGCGCTTCGTCGAGGAGGCACTCGTCCTCGGGACGGTGGACTACGGCGAGGCCGACCGCCTGGTGACCCTTTTCACCAAGGGGGCTGGGAAGCTGACGGCCTTCGCGGCCGGAGCCCGGAAGAGTCGCCGCCGCTTCGCCGGTGCGCTCGAGCCATGCACCTGGCTGAAGGCGCAGCTGGTGGAGCGCCGGGGCACCACGCTGCGGCTGGACGGCGTGGACGTCGTGCGCAGCTTCTCCGGGCTGCGAGGGGACCTCTCCCGCATCGGCCGGGCCCTCTACGTCGTCGAACTCTGCCGGGAGCTGGTCCGGGACCGGGAGCCGCACCCGGAGCTCTTCGACGCCACCACCAGCTGGCTCGGGCGCCTGGAGGAGGGATTAGCCGGGCCCACCTCGCTGCTCGCCTTTGAGCTGGAGGCCCTCTCCCTGGCGGGCCTGCGGCCGCGCTTCGACGCCTGCTCTCTGTGTGGCGGGCCCCTCGGGGGCGAGCCGCGCTTTGATGCGGCCCACGGCGGCGGGGTGTGCGCCGGCTGTCAGGCCCGGGCCTCGGGCGCGGTGCGGGTGGCCCCGGAGCTCCTCGAGGCCCTGGCCGCCCTGCAGGCGGGGCAGCGCACGCCCCTGGGCGCGCCGGTCCGGGCCCGGGCCCGGGCGCTCCTCAACGCCTTCATCTCCCACCACCTCGGGCGCGAGCTGCGGAGCGTCGAGTTTCTCAAGCAGCTCGGGGTGGATTGAAGCGTCCGGCGGTTGCCGTGTCTGGCCGCGTGCCCGCGCACCCTCGGCCGGGGGGGGGCTGAGGCCGCTGCTCGGCGCCGCCAGTTTTCTTCGGCCAGCGGTCCCGCCTCAGGGGCGAGGGGGGCGCGACGCCTTGAGCCAGCGAGAGGACCAGGCCCCGGCGCACGGCGAGTGGCGCCAGCCTCGAGCGCGAGGGACGCACGGGACTTAGGGACTGCTCGCCGGTGAAGGTTCCCGCTCATCGCGACGGCCGAAGCCAGAGCAGAAGGACTCTGGCGCGCACGGGAGCGAGCGCGCTCACCTCCTCCTCCACCGGAAGGGCTAGTACCTTGACCGGTGCCGCCGGCGCTCTCTAAGGTCCGCGCCCCCGATGGCCGCTCTTCTTGGCGGTCCACCAACAGACGTGTACTTCCAGGACCTCATCCTCACGCTGCAAAAGCACTGGGCAGCGCAGGGCTGCGTCCTGATGCAGCCCTACGACATCGAGGTAGGGGCGGGAACTATGGCCCCGGCCACCTTTCTCCGGGCGCTTGGCCCCGAGCCCTGGAACGTGGCCTACGTGCAGCCGTCGCGCCGGCCGGCCGATGGGCGCTTTGGCGAGAACCCCAACCGCCTCTTCCAGCACCACCAGTTCCAGGTGGTGCTCAAGCCGTCGCCCAAGAACGTCCAGGCGCTCTACCTCGACTCGCTGCGCGCCATCGCCATCGACCCGCTGGCCCACGACATCCGCTTCGTTGAGGACGACTGGGAGTCTCCCACCCTCGGCGCCTGGGGCCTCGGCTGGGAGGTGTGGTGTGACGGCGAGGAGATTACGCAGTTCACCTACTTCCAGCAGTGTGGCGGCTTCGAGTGCCGGCCGGTGTCCGCCGAGCTGACCTACGGGCTCGAGCGCATCTGCAAGTATTTGCAAGGGGTCGACAGCGTCTACGACCTGGAGTGGGTGCGGGGGGTGCGCTACCGCGAGCTGTTCTACGCCAACGAAGTCGAGATGAGCACGCACGCCTTTCGCGCCTCGGACGCGTCGCTCCTCTTCTCCCTCTTCGACGCCCACGAGAAGGAGTGCCAGCAGCTGCTGCGCCAGGACCTGCCGTTGCCGGCCTATGACCAGGCGCTCAAGTGCAGCCATGTTTTCAACCTGCTGGATGCCCGGGGCGCCATCTCGGTGACCGAACGCCAGGGCTTCATCAAGCGCGTGCGCGACAATGCCCGCAGCTGCGCCGAGGGCTTCCTCCGTGCGCGCGCCCGGCTTGGCTACCCGCTGCTCGCCACCAAGTGGACCGTCGGGGAACAGCCGCCGGCGCTGGAGGGCGCGCCGGCGTCCGACTTCTGGAAGACGGTGTCCTTCGACAAGAAGGCGGAGCCCCCGCGTCGTGGCTGACAGCCTTCTGCTCGAAATCGGCACCGAGGAGCTCCCCGCGTCCTTCGTGGTCCCGGCGCTGGAGGAACTCCAGCGCGCGCTCGAGGAGAAGCTCGCGGCATCGCACCTCACCCACGGGGCGGTGCGGCCCCTCGGAACGCCGCGGCGGCTGGCCATCCTGGTGGAGGCCGTCGTCCGGAGAAGCCCGGACCTGCGCCGGCAAGTCCTGGGACCGCCGGTGAAGGCAAGCTTCGCCCCGGATGGCTCCGCCACCCGGGCGGCGGAGAAGTTCGCCCAAGGGCACGGGCGCAAGGTGGCAGACGTGCTGCGCGTCCAGACGCCCAAGGGCGAATACCTGGCGGTGGACGTGGAGGAACAGGGGAAGTCAGCCGAGGAGCTGCTTCCCGGGCTCCTCAGCCAGGTGGTGCACGGACTGACGTTCCGCAAGTCCATGCGGTGGGGCGACGTGGAGCAGTCCTTCGCCCGTCCGGTGCAGTGGCTGGTGGCCATGTACGGCACCTCCGTGCTGCCCTTCGTCTTCGCTGACGTGCGAAGCGGCCGCGAGACGCGCGGCCACCGCTTCCTGGCGCCGGCCCCCATTGCGCTTCCGCACGCCTCGGACCACGCGGCCGCCCTGGAACGCTCGCACGTGGTGGCCGACGTCTCCGTCCGACGTGAACGGCTGCACCGGGCCGTCCGCGAGGCGGCCGCCCGGGCCGGAGGCGTCCTGCGCGAGGACGAGGCCTTGCTCGACGAGGTGACACAGCTGGTGGAGCTGCCCTGCCCAGTCGTGGGCAGCTTCGAGGAGCGGCACCTGGAGTTGCCAGCGGAAGTCCTGGTCCAGGAGATGCGCTCCCACCAGCGCTACTTCTCGGTGGTGGATGGCAGCGGCAAGCTGCTCCCGCGCTTCGTGGCCGTCTCCAACACGCCGGTGCGGGACGAGGCGCTGTCCCGCCGCGGCTATGAAAAGGTCCTCGGCGCCCGTCTCACGGACGGCCGCTTCTTCTTCGACCAGGACCGCAAGACCCCCCTGGCGGCGCGCGTGCCGGAGCTGGCGCGCGTGGTGTGGCAGGGACAGCTCGGCAGCTATGGCGAGAAGGTGGAGCGGCTGCGCGCTCTGGCCGGCTGGCTCGGCCGGGAGGCCGGGCTCGAGCGGCTTTTGCCCACCGTCGACCGTGCGGCGCTGCTGGCCAAGGCCGACCTCGTCACCGGCATGGTGGGGGAGTTCCCCGAGTTGCAGGGCGTCATGGGCCGAGAGTACGCGCTGGACAGCGGAGAGGCGCCGGAGGTGGCCCTGGCCATCGCGGAGCACTACTTGCCGCGCGGGCCCGCCGACGCGCTGCCAACCGGCGACGCGGGGGCGCTGGTCGGGCTGGCGGACCGGCTGGACACGCTGGCCGGCCTCTTCGCCCTGCGAAAGCAGCCGACCGCATCCACCGACCCCTTCGGCCTGCGCCGCGCGTGCCTCGGCGTCATCCGCCTGGTGCTCGGCCGCGGGCTGCGCCTGCATCTCGGCCGCGCCCTGGACGAGGCGCTCCGGCTCTTGCTGCCGAAGCTGCCCAAGGCGGACTTGGCGGCCGCCCGGGCGGAGCTCCTCGAGTTCTTCCGCGGCCGGCTGAGGGCACTGTGGACCGACAGCGCGCGGCCCGACGTCGTCGAGGCGGTGTTGTCGGCGGGCTTCGATGACCTCCGCGGGGCCGAAGCGCGCGTGCAGGCCCTGGGGGCGCTGGTGAAGACGCCCGGGTTTCTCCCCCTGGCCGAGGCGGTGAAGCGGGCGGTCAACATTGTCGAGAAGCAGGGGAGCGACATCCAGGGTGATGGGGTGAAGGAAGCGCTGCTCGAGCTGCCGGCCGAACGCGCCTTGCACGCGGAGGCCCTCGCGGCAGAAGGCCGCGTCTCGGCCGCCCTCGCCGCGGAGGATGTGCGGGGGGCGCTGGACGCCGCCGCTTCGCTGCGGGGCCCGGTGGCGGCTTTCTTCGAGACGGTGCGGGTGATGGCCGACGACAAGGCGGTGCGCGAGAACCGCGTGCGCCTGCTGCGCCGGGTGGCCCGGGTGTTTGCGTGCCTGGCCGACTTCGGACGCATCCAGGTGGATGCAGGCGGGGAACCATGAGCGGGGCACTGCTTGCCCTGGCGCTGCTCGCCGCGGCGCCGCCAGCGCCCGTCCAGCTCGAGCCCGAAATCGAGAGCCAGAGCCGGGAGGACGACGAGCTGCCGCCGTCCTCCTACATCCCGTACACGCCGCACTTCGGCGGGACGAAGCTGGCGGGGGCCACCTGCCTGCAGGCCGAGGCGGCTGCCTCGGTGCGGGCCAGCCTCGACCAGGCGCAGAAGCTCACCCAGGGCAAGGACGGTCGGCAGCTGCAGCAGGCGGTGGCCAAGCTGAAGCAGGTGCTGTCCGTGGAACCGCGGACTGGCTGGGCCTACCTCACCCTCGGCAGCGCCTATGCGAAGCTGGGCAAGGGGCCGGAGGGGGCCCGGGCCTACGAGACGTTCCTCTTGTCCTGCCGGACGACACCGAATACCGACCGAGTGCAGCGCATTCTGGTGGACTACTGGCTCAAAACTGGGGGAAAGACGCAGTGACGGGAACAGCGGCGGCCTGGTCGGCGTTCGCATGCTGCTGCTTGCCGAGGCTCGACCGCCTTTCCTAGGATGCGCGCCCCCTTGAAACACCGAGCCCCGCTGCTCTGCTGTCTGCTTGCTCTGTCGTGTGCGCAGTACCCACCGCCAAACCCCTCGCCAGCGGACCGCTTCTATTTCCCGACCGGCCTCGCCTTCTTCCTGCCACCCGGCTCGACCAGCGGCATCCTCTACGTGGCGTCGTCCAACTATGACCGGCGCTACGACCAGGGGAACCTCATCGCCGTCAACCTGGACCGCATGCAGGCTCCGGCCCTGCCCGGAGTCCCCCCCCTGGCCGGGCTTCCCCCGCCTGGTTTCACGGTGGCGGACACCGCGCCGGCGTTCCAGTTCACCGACCTGGCCACCGCCACGGGCGACGTGGTGCAAATCCAGAGCTTCGCCGCGGAGATGCTCCGAGACCCGGTGGGCTACGGCGGTCGGCCGCGCCTGTGGGTCGCCACCCGCGCCGAGGGGGACTTGCTGGAACCGGTGTCCACCGACCCGGGCGGGGAGGGCCTCGTCTGCGTCCCGGCCGGCAACAACTGCGTCTTCAGTGGCCTTTCGGTGGCGGTGGAGCAGGAACCCCAGGGCGGCACCGGGCAGCCGGCTGCTCCGCAGCCCTATGGCCTGGGGCTGTCGAAGGAGGACAGCATGGTCCCGGGGGAGCTGTGGGTGACGCACATCCGTCCTGCGGATTCACCGCCGACCAGCGGGCTTGACCTCGAAAACTACGTCGTCCACCTGAATGCCCGCAGTCCCATCCCTTTCGTGAACGTCCCCAATGCCTTCGTCCCCATTGGACTCGGCCCGGGCAATTCCATTTCCGTCGGCCGCACCAACGTCTGGGTCTCCGGTCGTGCCTCGCTCACCCAGACCTCGCTGGACGTGCTTCTGCGCATCGTCGACCGCGACAACCTGCAGACGTACTTCCCGCAGCTGGCGCTGCAGTACGCCACCTCCCAGGCACGGGGCCTGGCCGTCCGGGCCGACGAATCCCGCATCTACCTGGTGGGCCTCTTCCCCGACACGCTGCTGGTGGTGGACGTGAAGGACCCCTACAGCCAGTACCCGACGGTGACCGTTGTGCGGGCCGTCCCTTTGCCGGGCGGCCCCAACGCCGTTCGCCTCGTGGAACGCCCGGGCGCCGGCGACGTGCTGGCCATCACCTGCCAGAACGACGGCTCGCTCGCCATCTACGACGACGACATTGGGCAGCTGGCCACCATCATCACCGGGGTCGGCATCGCTCCCTACGACGTCGTGGTCGACCAGCGGGGGGATGCGGCACGCTTCTTCGTCTCCAACTTCGACGACGGACGGGTGACGGTCATCGACGCCCTGCTTGGCGGTCCGGGCCAGCCCCTGCTGGCGCGCATCGTCGCCTACCTGGGGCAGCAGCAGGGGTGCATCCTGGCGACCAACGACTCCACCTGCGTGGGGAGTCAGTGAAGCTTTCCCGCAACGTCCTGCTGCTGGCCCTGCTGGCGGTGGCAGTGGGCTGTACCCAGGCCGCCCTGCCGGGCGCCGGGGGTCTCAACGGCGTCAACACCGTCGCGGTGGTGCGCGTGGCCGGCTGGGACGGTGGCCCCACGGACGGCGGCCGCCTCGTCGACGCCCTGTACGGACAGACTGCCTTCATCTCATCGACCAACACCAACGACTTGAAGGGGCTGGACCTCATCGTCACCGACACCAGTCAGGGCCGGGCCTACGTGCCCGCTCCCAACCCGCTCCAGCCGCTCAGCATCCCGACGGTGGACCATCCGGTCGAGATTGCGACCAGCCTGCGCTACGGGCGCATCACCACCCAGCAGTCCTATTTCCCGCTGGGCTACATGGACGGGCAGGTGCTGACCGGGATGCTGCTCTTCGTGCGGGGCGCGGCCAGCCCCAACATCTCGGTGGTCGGTGCCGCCGACGTGCCGGAGAGCCTGCGGCAGTTGACCAACGGCCTTCTGGTGCAGAGCGCCGGGGTCGTGACGGCCATCTCCGCGCGACTCACCAGCGACGAGCGAAACGTCGTGCTGTACTACGCCACCTTCGATGGACAGGACGGCACGGTGTGGGAGCGCGTGCTGCAACACCCGCCGACCATCGACCCCAGCTTCACCCCGCCGTTTCCGACGTCGCTGACCAGCCTTCTGGACTGTAGCGGCACGCCCCCGACGCTGCCGTCGACGACGCTCTACCTCTGTCCTGCACGCGCGGTGCGGACCTACCAGAATGCCTCCGTCAGCGCCCTCCAGGTGCTCCCGACGCTGGCCACCGACCCACCGCTTCCCGTGCTGGGAGGGGTGGAGGGGGGGCGGCTGGGGGTGGCCCTGCGTGTCCCCTTCCCGCCGGCGAGCGATCCCACGTCGCTGTCTGCCTCCGGCGAGGTGCGCATCATCAACCCGGCGCTGCGCGCGGACCAGGACGCAGACGGCACCTCGTCGGACCCCTTCTTCCGCATCGCCCGCTTCTTTGCCCCCTTCGACCATCCCGAGCCGCCGCTCATCGCCGATGCGCCCCCGCAGCCGCCCATCCGCCATCTCATGACGCATCCGCGCGCCTACAGCGTCGTGCCCGATGGGGGCACGCCTCTGGGCCCCCCCGTTCTGGCCTACGAGGGGGCACGCCTCTTCGGCGTGCTGGACGAATCCTCGTGCTACGGCTCGGTGAATTGCTCGGGAGTCCTGGCGGTCGATGCGCTGCCCTTTCTCGTCGATGGTGGCGTCAACTCGAATTACGGGCTGCTCGCCTTCGACAACTCCGACTGTCAGGAGGTCTCGCCCCAGGGCCAGGTGTACTGCGCCAACATCGTCGGCTCCACCAACCGGATGCTGCCCCTGCGATTCGGCTCGGGCATCATCCAGGGACTGGCGATGGAGTCCTCGGCGTTCCTTCCGTCGCCGACTTCCTTCAACTTCGGGCTGATTCCCCTGCTCGGGATGGCCACCGTCTCGGCCGAGTCCCTCGACCACACGCAGGCGCAGATTTACTTCTTCGACGCGGTGGGGCTTCGGCTCCTCAACGAGAACTTTGGCCCCGGCGTCACCAATGGCGTCACGCTGGTGCTGCCGGGCGGAACCCAGCTCATCCCGGACGGAGGCGCCTACGGCACCATCCCGTTCATCACCGCCAACGTCGGGGTGGGCCTGTACCCGCGCTCGGAGTCCATCAGCATCATCAACGAGGGTGAGATTCCCGGTCTGATTGGGATTCGCGGCATCCCCTACGACGCCGGCATCAGCCCGGACGGCGGGCTGCAGGACGTGTTCGCCTGGCCGGTGCCCGACGCCGGCAGCGCCGTCGCAGCGAACGCGGTGCAGGTGAACGACTTGCTCTACCCCATCAACCTCTCCGGCAGCCTGTGCTCCATCACGGTGACCCTCCCCGGAGGAAGCGCGCTCATCAACCCCAACGTCGTCGTCGTCGGCGTGGACGACGGGGGGACGAGCATCTTCACCACGCCCCTCGACCTTTCGCTGTGCCCGGGGGCCTCCGGCTACCTCGTCCTCGCCGGCCCCTACAGCGCACAGCCCTATCTCGTGGTGGGGTCGGTTTCGGGCCTTCTGGGGCGAATGCAGTCCGCTCCCAGCGACGGCGGGCCGTCCCCGGTGTTCCAAGTGCCGAACTCCATCAGCGAAGGCCTCGGGGTGACGTACCCCCGCTTCTTCGACCCCAATGTCGACGCGGGCGTCGTCATCCCGCCCGATGGGGGACTCATCGCTGGCGTGGCGTCCTTGCCCTTGACGCTACAAATTCCTCTTCCCGACCCGAACTTCCTCTCCAATATTCAGGCGTACTACGCCTTCGTCATCAGCAACGGCTTCCTGGCCGCCGCGCTGCCCATCGACCCGGTGGGACTGGGGTCCGCCGGCCTCTACCTGCCGGGTGGGGCGTCGATGGCCCGCATCATTGACGTGAACGGGGAATTCATTCTGGCCATCGTGGCCTACCCCTCCTCGAATACCGTCATCGACTTCGCGCCGTCGAATATTGTCCTCAACTACCCGAACGCCGGTGCCATCACCGTGCACTTCTGACCCCACCGGCTGGACTTCTTGGTAGCCTCCCGGGTCGACGTGGCAGGGGTGCCAGAGCAACCATGACCGACCGGAACGCCCATCCCCCCAGAAGGGTCGCCATTCCCGACCACCTCTGGGACCTCTTCGAGGGCATGGCTCAGAAGATGGGGGCCGAACGCGACGGCCTCGTCTGTCAGGCCATGTTCATCTTCGCCCGACTCAACGGCTTCATCGATGCGCCTGGAACCCGGCCGACACTGTCGGGGGCGACCCTGTCTGTCGGGGCCGCCACGCCAGCGGTCACCGGGCCGATGGCGGCCTTCGACGGGCGTGACCGGCCCGGTTCAGCGGACCCCACCGGGCCGATGGCGACCAGCGCCGCCCTGCAGGCCTCCGCGCCGGAGGAGACGGCCGCCCTGAGCGGCCGCACGCTGGACCGCGTGGAACGGCTCGCCGCCGAGGAAGGACTCGAGGCGGAGCGCGGGCAACTCTATGTCCTCACCGAGAGCGGCAGCCTGGACCGTGTCGTCAAGGACCGCTTCGTCATCGGGCGGGGGAAGCACTGTGACTTCGTCATCCACTCCGGAAAGGTGAGCCGGGAGCACGCGGTGGTGGTGCGGGAGGCCTCGGAGTGGTTCATCGAGGACCTCGGCTCGTCCAACGGCACCTGGTTCAACAAGCAGCGCGTGAAGCGCCGCCGGGTCGAGGACGGGGACGAGTACTACATCTGCAACGAGAAGATTAAGTTCGTCCTGCGCTGAAGGTGGCCGGCGGCCCCCCGACGGTGCCAAACCCCATGGCAGACCCAGCTCCCCTGCTGACGCTCATCGACGCGTCGGGCTTCATCTTTCGCGCCTACCACGCCATCCAGAGCCTCAGCACCAGCCGCGGGGTGCCCACCAACGCCGTGTACGGGTTCACCCGGATGCTGCTCAAGACGCTGCGGGAGCTGCAGCCGACGCACGTGGCGCTGTGCTTCGACAAGGAGAGCCGCACCGGCCGGCAGCAAATCGACCCCACCTACAAGGCGAACCGCCCCGGGCCTCCGCCGGACTTGGTACCCCAGTTCGAATTGGTGCGTCGGGTGGTGGAGGTGCTGCAGGTGCCGGTGCTGGAGTATGCCGGCTGGGAAGCGGACGACGTCATCGCCACGCTGGTGCGCGCGGCACGGGAGCAGGGGTTCCGCGTCCAAGTCGTCACTGGGGACAAGGACCTGGTCCAACTCGTGGACGAACGGGTCGCGCTGTACGACCCCATGTATGACCGGCACACCGGGCCCAAGGAGGCGCGGGAGCGCTACGGCGTGGCCCCGGAGCAGATGCGGGACTACCTGGCTCTGGTGGGCGACCCCGTCGACAACGTGGCCAAGGTGCCCGGCATCGGCCCCAAGACGGCGGTCGAGCTCATCACGGAGTTCGGCGACGTGGAGACGCTGCTCGCCCAGCTGGACCGGGTGAAGAAGCCGAAAATCCGGGAAGCGCTGCGTGCGAATGCCGAGTCGCTCCGGCGCTCCAAGCAGCTGGTCTCCATCCGAGACGACCTACCCATCGACACCGACCTGTCCCGGCTGGAACGCCGGCCCCTCCTCGGCGAGCAGGCCCGGGCCCTCTTCACGGAGCTCGAATTCTACAAGCTACTCCAGGAGATGCCGGCCTCGCCCCAGCCGGCACTCGCCTTGCGCAACACCCGGGTGGTGCGCAGGCCGGAGGAGCTGACGCCGGTCCTCGAGGCGGTGCGGCGTTTGGGCGCCGCCTTCGTTCCGGCCTTCTCCGGCCACCCGGCCACGGGGAAGCTGGTGGGACTGGCCATCGCCCTGGACGAGGACGTGGTGTACCTGCCGCTCGGCCATGCCGGGGAGAACCTGTCGCTCTCGGCCTTCCAGCAGCTGTTGGGTCCCGTCTTGGCCGACCCGGCCATCGGGAAGGACGGGCACGACCTGAAGACGCTGGGAAACCTGCTGGGGACCCTCCAGGTGGAGCTGGACGGGGTGCGGGGCGATGTCGAGCTGCTCAGCTACCTGCTCAACCCCTCGCGGCGCGAGCATGCGCTGGAGGACCTGGCGCGCGAGCGGCTTCGCCTCGAGCTGCCCCCAGCCCTGCAGAATACGGCCGCCGGCCGCAAGGAGGCCGCCAGTCTGGGCGAGCGCTTCAGCGAGGAGGTGGCGGAGGGCTTCGGGGCGCGTGCGCAGGCCGTTCGACGCCTCGCCCAACAGCTGTGGCAGGAAGTGGATGCGGCCCAGCTGGGGCAGCTGGCGCGGACGCTCGAGCTTCCCCTGGTGCCGGTGCTGAGCCGGATGGAGCGCTTCGGCGTCCGCATCGACCTGGCGGTCCTGCACGAGATTTCCCGGGACGTCGACGGGCAATGTGCCGCGCAGGAGGCGGAGCTCCAGCGGCTGGCGGGCCATGAATTCAACGTCAACAGCAACGCCCAGCTGGCCCAGGTGCTGTACGGCGAGCTCAAGCTCCCGGTGCTGAAGCGCGGGAAGACCGGCCCTTCCACCGACGCCGAGGTCCTGGAGAAGCTGGCGGAACAGCATCCACTGCCGAAGGTGCTGCTGGACTACCGGATGCTCTCCAAGCTGAAGAGCACCTACCTCGATGCGCTCGGCCCGCTGGTGGCGACCGACGGCCGGCTGCACACCACGTTTCACCAGGCAGCCACCGCCACCGGTCGACTCTCCTCGTCGGACCCCAACCTGCAAAACATCCCCATCCGCACCGACATCGGCCGCTCCATCCGGCGCGCCTTCGTGGCGGACCCGGGTTGGAGCCTGCTCTCGGCCGACTACAGTCAGATTGAGCTGCGCATCCTCGCTCACATCGCCGAGGACCCCGCCCTGGTCGCGGCCTTCCGCGCCGATGAGGACGTGCACCAGCGCACCGCCGCGGAGGTCTTCGGCATCCCGCCCGCGCAGGTGTCCGCCGAGCAGCGGCGGGTGGCGAAGATGGTCAACTTCGGCATCGCCTATGGGCTGTCGCCCTACGGGCTGGCCACCCGGCTGGACATTCCCCAGGAGGAGGCGGCCGCCATCATCGAACGGTACTTCGCGCGCTACACCGGCATTCGCCGCTACCTCGAGGAGACGGTGGCCCGGGCCCGGCGCACCGGCGTGGTGGAAACGCTGTTCGGCCGCCGCCGGCTGATGGAGGACCTGCACTCCAGCAACCGTGCGACGGCCCAGGCCGCTGAGCGGGCCGCCATCAACATGCCCATCCAGGGGACCGCGGCCGACCTCATCAAGATGGCGATGCTGCGCATTGACACCGGCCTGGGGGAGCGCGGCCTCCGCAGCCGGATGTTGCTGCAGGTGCACGACGAGTTGCTGCTGGAGGCTCCAGCGGAGGAGTTGGAGGAGACGTCGGCCCTGGTCCGGACGGCGATGGTGGGGGTGGCCACCTTGCGGGTTCCTCTCCGGGTGGATTTGGGGGTCGGAAAGAGCTGGGCGGATGCCCATTAGACCCCCCCGGTGGGTCCGGCGAGCCACAGGTAAGAATGCGACGCTGTGGGGCTCCCCAGGTTAGACTCTGCCTCCCGACGATGGCCGAGCGCCTCAAGTCCGCCGAACCGGGCTCTCCTGCCGGATTGCTGAGCGGGCTCACCGACAAGCTGCAAGAACTCGAATCCGCTGTCCTGCGGCAGGCGGAGCGTTTCAGCGCGGTGCTGGAGATTGGCACGACGCTGGCCTCGGCGCGCGACGTCGACGCCATTCTCCGCACGGTGGTGGAGCGACTGAGCTCCCTGCTCGGCGCCGAAGCAGCGACGCTGTTCATGCTGGATGCGCAGAAGCAGGAGCTGTGGAGCCGCGTGCTGCGTGGCTCGGCCCTGGACGAGATTCGCCTGCCCCTCGGCACCGGCATCGCCGGGCACGTGGTGGCCACCGGGGAGAGCCTGTTGCTGGGTGATGCGTACTCCGACAGCCGCTTTCATCCCAACATCGACCGGCAGTCCGGCTTCAGCACCCGCAGCATGGTGGCTGTCCCGCTCAAGCACGTCAGCGGACGCATCCTCGGGGTGGTGGAGGTGCTGCACACGCGCGTCAACGCCTTCACCGCCGACGACTTGGCGCTGGTCGAGGCGGTCGCCACGCAGATTGCCGCGGTCCTGGACAACGTCCTCCTGTACGAGGAACTGCGCGCCCAGAACGAGGAGTTGCGCAAAGCCAAGTCCGAGCTGTCCGAGGCCTTGAAGGACCTGGACCTCCTCTTCGAGGTGGAGAAGTCGGTCAGCTCGGCGGAGAAGCAGAGCGACCTCTTGGACGGCATCCTGGCCAAGGCCACCGCGACCCTGGGGGCGACGGCCGCCAGCATCCTGCTGGCCGAGCAGGATGCTGGCGCGCTGTACTTCAAGAGCGTCACCGGAGAGAAGGCCGAGTCGCTCAAAGCGATGAAGCTGCGGCCCGGGCAGGGAATTGCCGGGCACGTGGCCCAAACCGGGCAGGCGGTGCGGGTGACGCTGGCCCAGGCCTCTCCCCACTACGACGAGAGCCTGTCCCGGCGACTGGGCGTCAAGACGGATGCCGTGCTGTGCGTGCCCATCCGCACCGAGGACCAGGTGGTGGGTGCCCTCGAACTCCTCAACAAGCCCGGTGGCTTCACCGAGACGGACGAGCGCCTGGCGACGTTGCTGGCCGGTCAGGCGGGCCGGGCCATCCAGCTGCGCCGGAACCGCGAGGAGGGCGAGCGCCGGGCCCGGCTAGCGGCCATCGGGCAGATGCTGTCCGGCGTGGTGCACGACTTCCGGACTCCACTCACCGTCATCAGCGGCTATACGGAGCTGATGTCCGCCGAGCCGGACGAGAAACAGCGCCAGGCCTACCTGGCGGTGGTGGACAAGCAGTTTGAACACCTCAACGGGATGATGCGCGAGACGCTGGCCTTCGCCCGCGGGGAGCGCGAGCTGTTTCTGCGCAAGGTGTACCTGCAGAAGTTCGCCTCGGAGATTGAGGAGTACCTGCGTCAGGAATTCCGCAAGTCGCCGGTGCGCCTGCAAGTCGTCCCGCGCTACACCGGGCCGGCTCGCTTCGACGAGAGCAAGCTGCGACGGGTGGTCTTCAACATCGCCCGCAACGCGGTGGAAGCCATGCCCGACGGCGGCAACTTCCTCTTCAGCATCGATCGCGAGGACGATGACCTCGTCCTGCGCTTCGAGGACGACGGGCCGGGTATCCCCCCGGAGATTGCGCACCGTCTCTTCGAGTCCTTCAGCACCGCGGGGCGCGCGGAAGGGACGGGACTCGGCCTCTCCATCGTCAAGCGCATTGCCGATGAACATGGCGGCACGGTGCGCTGCGAGAGCACGCCGGGGCAGGGGACGCGCTTCGAGTTCCGCGTGCCGGTCGGCCTGGCCGCCTGACGGGGCTACGCTTCACCCCGCAGCCGGGGCGCCCAGCTTGGCCAGCACCTCGGCCGGAGTGAGTCCCGCAATCCGCACCCGCTTCATCCGGCCGGTGGCCCCGCTGGCCAGCGCCAGGTCCCGCCCGGGAACGCCCAACGCCCGGGAGAGGGTGGCGAGGAGCTCGGCGTTGGCCGCCCCGTCGACCGGCGGCGCGGCAAGCCGGACGTCGAGGACGTCGCCCGCCGGAGACGAACGCACGCCGATGACTTGGGAGCGGGAGGCGCGCGGCTTGGCCCGCACCAGGAGTTCCGAGCCTCCCTCGACGGCACGGACGCAACCGGACGGGGGCGCCCGGCTCAGCTGTCGCTTCCGCCCGCCTTCTTCGGGGCGAGGAAGCTGACGTTGTCCTCGATGCGAGCCTCGTCCGCGGAGAAGGCCGGGGTCGCGAAGGCTTCCATCAGCTTCAGGTGCGCGTCGATGACCGCTCGCAGGTGGGACTCAAATTGCGTCCGCTGACGGCGCAACTCATTGATGTCCTCGATGACTTGCACCAGGCGCTGGTGGGCCGCGTGAACAATCTTCTCCGCTTGAAGCTCGGCCCCGGAGACGATGACGTCCGCCTCCTTCTTGGCGACGCCCTTGAGGTCGTCAGACACGCGCTGCGCCGTCACCATGGTCTGCTGCAGCGTGCGCTCCCGCTCGAGGTGGTGTTCCAGCTGCCCCTGCACGCGCTTCAACTCCTCCTTGAGGGCGATGTTCTCCTTCACGACTTCCTCGAATTCCGCAGCCAGTAATTCGAGGAAAGCCTGGACATCCCGGCGGGCTAGCCCCCGGAAGGCGGTCGCGAAGCGCTTCTGACGAATGTCGAGGGGGGTGAATTTCATGGCCCCCGCAGTTTACCGCCAGATGGCTCCGTCCCAAGTTAGCGGCCTCCCGCCAGGCTGGCGGCCTGCCCCGGGAAGTCGCCACCCGCCCTCCGTTGCGAGAACGACTGACATCCCCGTCAACGGCGCGGCCGTCCTTTGGCGCCTCCACCGCGGCGCGTCCTCGGGGGAGAGGGCCTGCGCGGGCGCACTTTGGGCGCCGGAAGAGGGCGACCCGCCTGCGCACTGGAGTCAATCTCTCCCTGCCCGTCCGCTCCCGTCACCCCGGTCCAGCCCGGCGGATCGCTCGCCGGAAAGGATTCCTGGGAGGTCTCGTCGATGGGGTCTTGTGCAGGGGACGCAGGGGGAGGTGAGCGGCCGGCCATGGTCCCGGAAGGATGGCGATGCGCGCGGCCCGTCGCAAGCCCAGGGGAGGCCGCGCCCGGCCCGCGAGGGCCTGGGGCCTTCTTGGGGCCGCCGGACGGCGAGACGCGGGCGGCGGCGCGACTACCCTCTGTAGCGAACCGGGCTCGCCCCAGGGCGCCTCCTCCCACGGGGTTGCGCACCTTTGGCAACCCCGCGGTGTTCGCTGCTTCGACGCCTCCCCCAGCACCCGGCGCGCACCCCGGGCGTCCGGGCTTGCCTTGCTACTCCGGGACCGACAGGCCTGAACCGCCCATCTCGGTGGGGAAGTCCTTCTGCTTTGGAAGGCCGTCGCGAATCCGGAGCACCGCGCTCGCGTAATTCACATGCACCTGAGGCTCAAAGGGAAAGCTGGGGATGACTGCCGCGAAGACGTCCACCACGCCCAATGTTGGGTGCTCGGTCAGAAGGTGTCCGCCACATTTCTTGCACCACTTGCGGACACTGCGTTCGGTCTTGCTGTAGGAAGCCACCTGGTCCGCACCCCGGGTGATGGTCACTGCGGCTGGGGGCCAAAGGGTGAAGGCATTCACGGGGCCCGCTGACCATTCACGGCAGGACTGGCAGTGGCAGTACCCCATTGCCGTCGGCTTTCCCGTGACTCGAATCTCGACGGTACCGCAGAAACAACCGCCTCGGGTTTCCTTGTCACTCGACATCGACAGCTCCTCGCTCCAGTGGGTTGAGGGCAGGCCTCAGAAAGCACCACGCTTTGCTGCGCCCGCCACCAGTGACGGTATAGGAGCCAGGGCAGGAGGTCGCCTTCCCCATGCGTCCGGAATCAATGGCCGAGCGTCCGACCGGTAGTGTCGAGAACGTCCTGCTCTCCGACGTGCTCCGCGCCGTCCGCCTCACCGGCGCGGTCTTCTTCTCAGTCGAGGCAACCGCTCCCTGGGCACTGGAGGGACCCGCCTCTGACACCATCGGTCCATTCATCCGTCCTGGCGTCGAGCACATCCTGCAGTTTCACGCCGTCGCCTCGGGGACGTGTTGGGGGCAGGCTCCTGGATGAGGCCCCGACGCAGCTCGACGCGGGAGACGTCATCCGCAGCTGCTTTCCTCGGCCCGTTGCCGCCCGAGGCCGGCCTTGGACGGCCGACGGGGGACGCCGTCGTCGACGGCGGAGCCGGGCCTGTTAGCGCCCAAGACCCGGGGCGAGATAGCGGTTGCCGAGGAGGCGCGCGTAGATGAAGGCGACCTCCGGTTGACTCAACCGCCGGGATTTCCCGCGGCCAGCGCTCTGGGCACACGCTCTGCGTACATCCTAACCCATCGAATTAACTGGCCCCCCACAAGGTACGACCTCTCGTTCGACAGAGCGAGGCCCCGTAGCCTCGCGGGCTGGCCCTTCGTGACGGAACAGGCCTGAAGCGGACAATTGAACAGTAGGGGCCGTCTGCCCCTGCTGGAGGGACCCCACATGCGCACGATTCACATGACGGCACTGCTGTCGCTGGTGTTGCTTTTCGGCCTGGCACTCGGCACCGGCGGCTGCACGTCCGGGACTGGTGGCGTCTCCACCCAAGCCACCTTGGGCCCGGCCGGGGGGACGCTGGCGCTTGAAGGCCAGGGGGTGCAACTCACCGTCCCGGCGGGGGCGCTGACGGCCGAGGCCCAAGTCTTCCTGGGGGCCACGGCCTCTCGCACCGGTATGCGGGTGACCATCCAGCCCGACCAGCTGGTGCTCGCCCGGGCGGCCACGCTCAGTGTTCAATTCCAGGGCGCGGCCCACATCGTCCGCGTGGATGAAATCGGCTCGGGCAGCCAGTGGCCCCTGGGCGTCCTCAGCCGCGTCGAGAAGCCCACCGGGGCCCAGGTGCAGGTGCGGCTCGACCACTTCAGCCAGCTGGAGGTGGATGTGGACGACGGTGCCTCCGACGGCGGTAGCCCCACCGGTTGCTCCCGCCAAGGGGGCGAGGTCGACCGCGACGCGGACGGCGGCTGGCACTGGCACGGCGATGGCTGGGACGGGGGCATGGTCGGCCACGGCGAAGGCGAGCATCACGACGCCGATGGTGGACGCGAGGACGGCGGCTTCGACGACGACTTCACCGGTGGGGATGCGGGGACGGAAATCTTCCTCGCTTGCCCCGCGGGCTTTGAGTGCGACGATGGTGTGTGCGTCGCACCAGGCGGAAACGACGAGGAGAATTCCTGCGACGCTGACGCTGGCGTCCCGAACGTTTGCCCGACGGCTTCCCATTGCGAAGACCACCGGTGTCTGCCCGGCGTCGACGACGGCGGCGTTCACCCCGGCGGACACGACTGACGGCGCTCCAACCGGGCGCATTGACCGAAGTGGTGTTTCTCCCCAGGGCGCGTCCGCGGAACGCCGCTTGCCGCGCGTGTAGCCCGCGCGCTAGCGTTTTTTGTTTTCGGGGGAACACATGCGCCGGCCGCTGCACCGACGGGAGCTACTCGAAAACTGCCTGGCCCTCGGCACGCTGACTTTGGTTTCGCCGCTCAGCATGGGCGGACTGTCCGAAGCCTGGGCCGCGAGCGAGCAGCGGCGCACAACGCCCTTCGGCGAGCTGGGCCCCTTCTACAAGCGGGGCGCGCCGGCCTCGAACGTCCTGCGCGCCGAAGGAGACCCGGGGATGCCGCTCGCCCTCTCTGGCGTCGTCTTCGGCACTGGCGGCGAAGTGCTTGTCGAGGCCAAGGTGGAGGTGTGGCAGACCGACCACGCTGGTCACTACGACATTGACGGGTTCCGCTATCGCGCGGTCCTCGCCGCCGATGCCAATGGCAAGTATGCGGTCGACAGCGTTGTGCCTGGCCACTATCCCGGTCGGGTCGCCCAGCACGTCCACTACCTGGTGACCGCACCCGGCTACAAGCCGCTCACCACCCAGCTGTACTTCGCCACCGACCCGGTTTTCGACGGCGACCCGGCGCGGAACTTCCACCGCGACCCGCTCATCGCGTCGGCGGAGCTGGTGCGGCCGGTCATGATTGAAAGCGACCCCAAAACGGTGCACGCCCGGGTGCAGTTCGATTTGGTGCTGGAGAAGGCCTGATGCGGGCGCTTGCGCTGGTGCTGCTCTGCAGCGCCGCTGCGGTCCGGGCCGAAACGCCCGTCGCGCAACTGCCCTTGCCGTGCGACTCCAAGGAGCAGGAGATTGCGCCGAACGGTGCCGCGGTGGCGGTGCGCTGCGCCGACGGGACGCTGCAGCTGCTGGCGGTTCCATCCGGAAGACAGCTGCAGCACTTCCCGGCAGAGCCGAAGCGCACGGGCATCGCCTTCTCGCCCGATGGACGCCAGCTCGCCATCGGGTACTGGAGCGGGAAGGTCCGTGTCGTGGCCACCTCAGGCGAGGGGGCGGCCCGGGAGTGGCACGCCAGCGACCATCGCATCCAGGGGCTCCGCTTCCTCCCGGGAGGGGAGCTCCTGGTGGTCCCGCTTGGCCGCGACACCCAGGTCTGGCGGCTGGCGTCAGCACCCCGGCTGCTGGCCTCGCTACCTTCCGGCTTCGCCGAGGCGACAGCGGTGGCGCTGTCTGCCGACGGCAAGCTGCTGGTGGCGGCCACGGGTGACACCGAGCTTCGCTTCTACGACACGCAGAGCTGGAAGCAGGTGCGCAGCTACCGCGGGCTTGTCTTGGAGAGCTTCGACGTCGCCTTCACCCACGACCAAGCGCAGCTTTTGGTCGGCGGAGCCGACAAGCAAATCACCGTGCTCGACGCCGCGACCGGCGCCCTGGTGCGGACGCTGCCGCGGCGGGACGACGTGGTGGGTCAACTGTTTCCGCTGAACGACGGGGACTCGGTGGTGGCGACGTACTTCGACGCCGACGGCAAACGGCCGCCTTACCTGGTGCTCTGGAGCCTGCGGACGGCGACCGCCCAGCCGCTCGCCGGCTCCCGAGAACCGACGTTTACTGGGCTGGTGGGCGGAGAGCTGTGGTTTGCGAGCAGCGCCCAGGGCGGCACCCTGGACATCTGGAAGCGATGAGCCCGCCCGCCCCGACCTCGAGCGGGTAGGCCTCTCGGAGCTCGACAGCGCGCCGCTTCCGACCAGTGTCCCGGAAGAGTATGCGCGGTAGTCTCCCGTGTCCGATGAGTCCCGGGGCCTACGCCGGCAGCGCCGGGTGGAACCTGCACGAGACGGCACGGGTCGTGTCGTGGATTGTCGTCGTGGCCGGCGTTGTCCACCTGCCTTTGCGCTTGAATGCTCACCGCGAGGACGTGAAGGCCTTCCACTGCGTCCAGGAGAAGATTCCCGCCGAGACGCTCGAGAGACTTTTTGGTCCAGACGCGATTGTCGGCGCAGACCGCGTCCTATGGGAGCCGTGGGCCACGCGAAGCGGTCTCATTCTCCTCTGGACCCCTACGGGCGTCGGCGCGGGTGTGGCGGTGGATGAAGTCTATGTCGTGACCTGCCACGCGTTTCCTAAACCGCTCGAGCTATGCCTCCGAGCCCGACCTCCTCGACAACCGGAAGTTCAAGGACGGTGCGGCCATGCTGTTCTCCGGGCTGTTCGCGCTAGCCGTGCTGCGCTGGCTCGAGTGGTTGTTCACCCGGAAGCCAGCGCACGTGGGCCTCCCGAGGGCCTAGCGTGACCGCGAGGGTCCGGCAGGGAGGGTGCCCGCAATCCCGTCGCCGCGACTCTCAGGCCCGGTCAGCTAACCCCTGGATGTCCTTGTCAGAGGGTGTGTCCCCGACGGGATTCGAACCCGTGTTACCGGCTTGAAAGGCCAGCGTCCTGGGCCTCTAGACGACGGGGACCCACATCTCCGACGATGAGTCGCGGGGGGATCGAACCCCCGACCCTCGGCTTAA